>CAVYCK010000027.1:0-42720 GCA_963767095.1 uncultured Actinomycetota bacterium
CGATCGCGACCGGAGCGGTGAAGGCCGCGTCCTGCCAGCCCACGCCGCCGTTCTCGGCGAAGTTGACGCGGGCCAGGAGGTTGCCGGCCGAGTCCCACAGCGAGGCCCTCAGCTCGGCCTGGTCCACCCGGTAGATCCGGATCCCGGTGATCGTCAGGTCCGTCGAGGACTGGAACTTCACGCCGACCTCGAGACCGTTGCGTGCGTCGTTGGCGACGCAGAAGCCGAGGTTGTCGAGCCGGTGCTCGCCGCAGTCGGACGCGGTCTGGCCAGCGGTGAAGTCGGTCGACCACAGACCCACGGGCTCGGTAGGCGCGCTCGTCGATGCGGACGTGGCAGGGACCCACACGCCCGCGACGATCGCCACGCTGCTCAGCGTCGCTGCGATGCGCTTCATCCCCACCGTCAGCCTCCCCGGGTATTGCCGCTGCCTCCGAGTTGGGGGGAGCGGTGCCGACGGGAGGGCGACGGCGTGGCCGCCGCGGCGATCCTCAGCCCGCTTCGTGCGGATCGCGTCTCACGTGGCATCTTCACCCCAAAGGGTGCACCGTCGACTGTCCCCAGTATTGATGAGGTGCCTCCCTTCCTCAATATTGAGGAGGTCACGCCGCGTCCCGCCCCCCATCCGCAGCCGATGAGTCCGACGACGTCGCCGGGTCTGTCCGTCATGGCAACCGTGATCCTGCACGCCGTCACGTCCGTGGACGGCTTCATCGCCGACGAGAACGACGAGGTGGGGCCGCTCTTCGACTGGTACTTCAACGGTGACCTCCCCCTCGTCGACGAGGGGCTCGAGGAGACGCACGCGTCGTTCCGGGTCAGCCGTCGATCCCACGCCTACGTCAGCGGGTTCTGGGGGAGCATCGGCGCCACGATCCAGGGGCGGCACCTGTTCGACCTGACCAACGGCTGGGAGGCCGAGCCCCCGGCGGGGGAGCACCTCGTCGTGGTGTCGCACCGACCGAAGCCCGAGGGGTGGCATCCGGAGGCGGACGTGCCCTTCTTCGACGACGTCGCCGAGGCCGTCGAGGAGGCGAGGAGACGCGCCGGCGACCGCGTCGTCGCGGTCTGCGCCGGCCACGTCGGAGGGCAGGCCCTCGCCCTCGGACTCGTGGACGAGGTGGCGATGGACGTCGTCCCGGTCGTGTTCGGCACGGGCAAGAGGTACTTCGGCCCGGTCGACGCGCCCCAGCTGCTCGAGGACCCGGACGTGGTCATCCAGGGCGACCGGGTCCTGCACCTGCGCTACCGGGTGCGTCGCTGAGCTGAGCGGGCCCCGACCGTGGCAGATTCCTGACGGATCCGCGAGGGCGAGTTACGCTCGGGCGGCCATGGAGGAGAGCCCCACCCCGCCAACCGCCGCCGAGCTGGGGATCAGCGACACCGAGTACGAGCGGATCCTTCGCGACGTACGGCAGCGCCAGGGGCTCGCAGAACCCGGGCCGGAGCCGTCGTCGCGGCAGCGCGTGTCGCGGCGGTGGCCGCTCGCGCTGCTCGCCCTGGTCGTGGGTGTCGCGCTGGTGCCCCGGCTCGCCGGTAGCGCCGGCGAGCAGGAGCCGGTGTACGCGTTCATGGACACGCGCGAGGGCGAGCCCGTCGCCTACAGCTCGTGCCGCCTCGTCCAGGTGGCGGTGTATCCGGCCGGCGGACCTCCCGACGCCGAGCAGCTGGTGCGCGAGGCCGTGGGCACGATGCGTGCCGCCACCGGGCTCGACATCGTCGTGAACGGCGTCTTCGGCGGACACGCTCCGAACTGGAACTTCGACGCCGCCCCGGTCACTCCCGACGATCCGATCAGCGTCTCCTGGCAGGACGGAAACGCGATCGCCGAGCTGACCGAGCACACCGCCGGGCTGGGGGGCAGCCGGATCATCGTCAGCCCCACCGGCACGCCGTACCGCGTGTCCGGCACCATCGCCCTCTCCCGCGACTACTACGCACTGCTGACCGAGCGCGGCGACCACAGCGAGGCGCTGGCGGTGCTGCTGCACGAGTTCGGGCACGTCTTCGGCCTCGACCACGTCGACTCCTCGGGCGAGCTCATGGACGCTGACAACTCCGGCCGCACCTCTTTCGGCCCGGGCGACCTCGAGGGGCTCCGGCGGCTCGGGCGAGGCCCGTGCGTCTGATCCGCTGGGGCAGACTGGCCGTACGTCGTCCTGGGAGGAGAGGTGGTCGCGTGGAGCCGGTCCCGACGCGCCCGTTGCTCGAGGACCTGGAGGCGCAGGAGTCCAGGCTCGTGTTCGACCGCTTCGACGACGCCACCGCCTGGGCCCTCGGCGTGGCGCTGCGCGCCGCGGCCCTGGCCGATGCGCTGCCGGTCGCCATCTCGATCCGGCGCAACGGCCAGCTGCTCTTCCACGCCGCGCTTCCGGGCGCGTCCGCCGACAACGACGGCTGGCTGGCGCGCAAGTGCGCCGTCGTCGACCGCTACGGGCGATCCTCGCTCCGCGTCGGTGAGCAGTTCCGGGTCGAGGGCGGCTCCTTCGACCGGGACTCCCGGCTCGACCTGTCGGTCTACGCAGCCCACGGTGGGGCGTTCCCGATCCTGGTCCGCGGCACCGGTTGCGTCGGCACGGTCGCCGTCTCCGGCCTCCCGGAGCTGGAGGACCACAGGTTCGTGGTCGAGGCCCTCGAAGGGTTCCTCTCCGTCCAGGACTGAACCCGTGCACCACTGAACCCGTGCACCACTGAACCCGGTCCACGACTGAACCTTGGCGCCGACTCGAGGCGTTGGTGTGCCGAGAGCCCATTCCCGACCGGGCAGGACGGGGCCTTGAGGTGCGGGCCGCTGATCGCCGACGGAGAGGGGTGCGAGATGGACGCAGGATCCAACGAGGGAGGCCGGGCAGGCCCGAAGGTCCTGCTCGGTGTCGGGCTGGGGGCGGCCGTCCTGGCGGCGTTCGCGTTGATGCCCTCCATGCCCTCGGGGGCCTCCGGTGGCGTCAAGGAGACTCCTCACGACCACGCGTCCGTCGAGTCGGTCGGGGCGGTCGGGGCGGGCATGGCGCAGGAGCTGGCCCAGGTACGCCGGGCCACCGCCCGGTTCCACGACGTCGACGTGGCGATCGCGGAGGGCTACGAGCTCGGCTGGGTCAACGGCTCCGGCGCGCTGATCGTCGACAAGTGCGTCGCGCACCCCACGGCAGGGGCGATGGGCTACCACTACTTCAACGCGGCGCTGATGGCCGACAACGGCGTCGACGCTCTCCAGCCGGAGGTCCTCGTCTACGCGTCGGACCCGGGCGGTGGGCTCAAGCTCGTCGCGGTCGAGTGGGTCGTCCGGAGCGCGGGGTCCAACCCACCCGGCGTCACCACGGCGCCCTCGGTGCTCGGGATGGACATGCACATCCTGGTCCCCCCGCCGGGGCCGGCGTTCTACCTCATGCACGCCTGGCTGTGGGCCCACAACCCCGCCGGGATGTTCGAGGACTGGAACCCGAGGATCAGCTGTCCCTAGTACCTGGAACCCACGTGCGGAGCGCCTCATCGACCTATCCCGAGGCCCGCCTGACACGTTGAGATGGGCGGGGTGGGCCACCTGGCCCGCTCCCGCTGAGGGGTCGTGATGAGGCAGGTCGACGAGGACCGGTTCGCCGAGTTCGTGCGCTCGCAGAGCGCGTCGTTGTTCCGCACCGCCTTCCTGATGACCGGTGACTACCAGCGCGCCGAGGACGTGCTCCAGACCACCTTGGTCCGCCTGTACCAGCGCTGGCCCCGGGTCGTCGAGATGGAGCGCCCCGGGGGCTACGCGCACAAGGTGCTCGTCAGCCAGGTGGGCTCGTGGTGGCGCAAGCGCTCCTCGCGCGAGTCGCCGCTCGTGCTGCGCGACCAGCCCGACCAGGGCGACAGGATGGAGGAGATGGCCGAGCACGAGCGGGTGTGGCAGGCCGTGCTGAGGCTGCCACCACGCCAGCGGGCGGTGACGGTGCTGCGGTACTACGAGGACCTGAGCGAGGCCGAGATCGCCCGGACGTTGTCCATGGCGCCCGGCACCGTGAAGAGCCACGCGCACGCGGCCTCGCGCCGACTGGCCGAGCTGCTGAGAGACCCCCTGACACCGATGCCCAGACCTGCGGAGGAGGCGACGCCATGACCTTGGAGGAACGACTGAGCAACGCGGCCCATGGCCTCGCCGACGGGCTCACGCCGCCGGCGGTGGACCTCGAGGCGGTGCGTCACCGGGCCCGGGTCAACCAGCGACGAACCGTCGCCCTGGTCGCCACCGGTGCCGTGGTGGCCGCGGTCGTGGCCACGACCATGATCGGGATCGGTCGGGAGAGCACCGCGCCGCTGCCACCGGTGGGCCCGCGTCCGAGCGAGACGGTGGATGCCGGCTTCCAGGGCACCGGCGAGTGCGAGTCCGTGCCGTACGTCGAGCTGCCCGTCGCCGCGGCGACCACCACCGCCGGCCTGGGCGAGTGGATCGAGTCCCTCCCCGCCGGGGCGCCACCGGTCCTTCCCTACTGGCACGACGGCGTGCTCCACGTCGACGGGGCCGAGATCGAGGCTCCTTACGCCGACGTCGAGCTCGAGACGGCGGGCGGCACGCTCATGGTCGTCGGCTACGACGACACCCGACGCAACAGGTCTCCGTCGGCGTGGTCGCTGCTCCGGGACGGCGCGCTCGAGCCGATGCCCGTGCCGGCCGGCAGCTACGTGACCCTGAGCAACGACGGCAGGATCGCCCACTGGTCGACGCGTCCCGGTGGCGGCGTGACCCGACACGTCGCCTGGGACACCGAGACGGGCTCCGAGCTGGCCACCCGCACCATCAGGACCAAGGGGAACCCGGGTGGGATGTGCCGGGTGCAGATGCTCGGCATCGACGAGGACGGGATCGCCTACCTGATCGACCAGGCGAACGATCCCCCGATCACCGCCTGGGACATCAGGGCCGACACGCTCGAGGAGACCGACCTGACCTACGACCCCGCCCTGGCTCCGAGCGACCAGTACGCCTTCTCGTGGAACCGGCACCTGGGCTTCGAAGCGGCGTACGTGTCTCCCGACGGCGCACGGGAGGTCTTCACCGGGCCGGTTCCGGGTGACCCGACGGCCGACTGCTGTGCGACCCGGCTCCGGATCCGTGCGGCCGGCTCCGCCGCGTCGGCCATCGCCGACGACGTCGTCGCGCTCGACGTGCCGGACGGTGTCCCGGCCATGGCCCTGTGGGAGTCCTACTCCGACCGTGGCACCTGGGGCGTGTGGTGGGAGACCGACGAGACGCTGCTGGTGGACGCCGAGGTGGGCGGCGACAGCTATCTCGTGCGCTGCCCGGCCGACGGCGAGAGCTGCGAGCTGGTCTTCGAGCTCGGGTCCAACACCAGCCAGGACATCCTCTACATGCCGGACTGGGAGCGCGAGTGGGGCATCGCCCGCCTGCCGTTGACCGAATGAGGTCCGAGCGTCCTGCCGGGCGTCACGCTCTCAACACCTTGTCCATCGCCTTGCCCCTGGCGAGCTCGTCGACCAGCTTGTCGAGGTAGCGGATCTTCTGCATCAACGGGTCGTCGATGCTCTCCACGCGGATCCCGCACACCACGCCCGTGATCGAGGAGGCCAGAGGGTTGAGGTGCGCCTCGGCGAAGAAGTCCTCGAAGGTCGTCTCCTCCGCCAGGTGCGCGTCGAGGGCCGCCTGGTCGAAGCCGGTCAGCCACTCGATCACCTGGTCGAGCTCGGCCTTCGTGCGGCCCTTCTTCTCCACCTTCGTGACGTAGTGGGGATAGACCGAGGCGACGCTGGTCGTGAAGATCCGGCTCATCCCCGTGAGGGTAGCCCGCCAACCGGATCCGCCGGCACGCGTCATGATTGCCCGGCTCCGACGTCCCAGTGACATGCCCCCCACCGTCGTACCTACGCCAAGCTCCGCGGCGACGGCCAGCGTGCCCGTCGCGGAGCAGCTCATCGAGCACTTCGCCTGGGCGGCCCGCGCGTCGCGGGTCGACCGGTCTGTTGCCGACGGCACGTCGGCCAAGCACCGAGCGGCCGACGCATGACGAACGTCGAGTGCCTCCACCACGACTGGAGCGTTCGCGCCCTCGAGCTTGCGCGCGACGGCGTGTGGACCGAGGAGGTGTGTCGCTCGTGCGGCGACGAGCGCGCCGTTCGACCCGCCAAGGCAGCGACACCGGCGTTGTTCGCCCTGCCGGATGCCGTGCCGTACGCGCTGCCGTACGCGTAGCTCCTTCGGCGTGTCCGGTCCGGGTGTGTCTGGTCCGGGCGCGGCCTACTCGGCGACGACGAAGGTGATCGAGTCGCGGGCGCGGGTCAGCTTGGCGATGAGGCTGTCCGCCGCACCGTCCTGGTGCCAGAGGTCGACCACGACTGCGGTGCCCTCGAGGTCGACGACCAGGAAGTCGACGGTGACGGTCGTCGGCACGTCGCTGTAGGAGACGCCGCGACTGCCCCGCGGGGTCTCGGCGATCCGGTAGCCCTGCCCCTCCGCACAGTCGTCGGGGATCTGGAGGCGCAGGTGGTACACGGCGTACCCCAGGGCCCGCCCCTCGGTGGGCGGTTGGAGGAGCGTGCTGCGCGGGAGTGCGGCGAGCCCGTCCGCCAGCGCCTCCGGGGACTGGCCCACGGTCGCGGTCGTCGCGTCGCCGCACCCGGACCCCGCCGCCAGGGCGTCCGGGATGTAGGCGCCGACGCCACCGGTGGTGTCGTTGTCGCCCAGGATCGCGAAGTTGCCGCCGTTCCAGCCCTGGCCCGTGAGGGTCATGTCGGCGTCGACCCGTGCGCAGACCGGTCGTCAGCAGACCCACCAGCGATCGGTAGGTGCCGGGCTCGAGCGGGCCGATCCCCTCGTCGGGCGGCAGCTCGGGCGGCGACTGCGTCGTGGGGGCCGACGACGGCGTGGGGTCTCCCACCACCTCGGAGCTGTCGGCGTCCGTGCGGTCGATCTGGAGGGCGCCGTAGAGGCCGCCGCCGAGGACGACGACCGCGAGGGCGACGCCGCCGGCGCGCAACATCGTGCGACGGCGTCGGCGGACCACCCCACCGCTGATGAGGCCGTCGACGTCGGGGCGAGGGGTGGTCTGCATGGCTGCCTCCTGGTTGAGCACGCTTCTGAGCTCGTCACCGAGATTCATGACTCCTCCATCTCCGCCACGCCCGCAGCGGCGAGAGCGCGCTTCAGCGACCCGATGGCCGCCCACGCCTGGGACTTCACCGTCCCGGGTGCGCAGCCGAGCGCGTCGGCGATCTGTGACTCGCTGAGGTCCTCGTAGTAGCGCAGCACGATCACCGCCCGCTGGCGGAGCGGGAGCGCACAGATCAGTGGCCAGAGCAGCGAGCGGTCGAGCACCGGCAGCTCCATGGAGTCGCCGACGACGTCGGGCACCCGGTCGGAGGCGTGCTCGCGCGTCCACATCCTGCGCTGGCCGGACACCAGGGTGTTGGCGAGGATGCGGCGGACGTAGGCCTCGGCGTAGTCCATCTTCCCGATCCGCGACCAGTTCACGTACGCCTTCTCCAGCGTCGTCTGCAACAGGTCCTCGGCTGCGGCCGGCGACCCCGCGAGCAGGTAGGCAAGCCGGTAGAGCGAGCCCCAGCGCGCCTCGACGAACTCCGCGAAGCCCTCATCGACGCTCATCGGCCCTCCCTCCCGCTCTCACTATCACCCCCCCTAACGCGCTGGGGCGGCGAAGCGGTTCGGTCAGCGCGACTCGCAGGTCAGCTCCCGCTCGGCGCGGCACCGGTCGTCGCCAGCTCGGCCGTCGGCCTCGTCGCGGCCGGGACCGCCGAGGAGCACGTCGTCCTTGGTCGAGCCCAGCAGGCGGTCGTCCCCGCCGCCACCCTGCGCGACGAGTCGTGCTGTGCCGCCACGGAGGGTCTCGTCGGCGCCGGACCCGATGAAGCGCCAGCGGCCGTAGTCGGGCAGCCGCAGCACGGCCACGTCGGTGACGGTGGCGGACCAGGAGGGGGCGTCGGCGAGGCGGACGGTGAGGGCGCCGGCGGCGAGGTCGAGCGTGCCGCCCTCCGGGCGCTGCCGGCCGCCTCGGTAGGCGACGTTGAACCCCAGCTCGTCGCGACCGGCTCCGCCGGTGATCGCGCCGGTGTTGGGCGTGAGATAGCCCCAGAGGTGGTCGCGTCCGCGGCCGCCGTCCATCAAGACGATGCCGCCCTTGTCGTCCAGGGTGTCCGCGCCGGGGCCGCCCAGCAACGTATCCGGGCCCTCGCCTGTCGACAGCGAGTCGTCGCCCGGGCCGCCGTCGAACCGGTCGGCGGAGCTGTCGCTTCCCTCGTCCCAGGTCTCGAGCAGGAAGTCCTCGCCGCCCAGGCCGGCGAGCACGTCGTCCCCGCCGTTGGCCACGAGCAGGTCGGGCCCGGCCGAGCCGACCATCGTGTCGGCGTACGCCGAGCCCTCCACCTCGAGCCCGTAGCCCGTCGCCGGCTCCGGGAGCGGCAGCACGATCCGATCGGTGCCCTCGCCGGTCACGGTCCCGGCCGTCAGGTCCACGCGTAAGCCGGCCGTGGACGCGGTGAGGTCGAGCGTGTCGTAGGCGTAGTAGTCGTCGTTGCGGACCGCCGACGGGCCGAGGTCGAGCACGTCGTCGCCCGGTCCGGGCACGAGGTGGTCGCCCCGGGGATCGGGGCCGCTCTCGAAGACGGGAACAGTCCCGCCCGGCCCGGCCAGCAGCTGGTCGTCGCCCTCGCCGCCGACCAGGGTGTCGACACCTCGCCCGCCGCAGAGAGCGTCGTCGCCGCCCAGGCCGTCGATCTCGTCGTTGCCGCCGAGCCCGGCGATCACGTCGGCGCCATCGGTGCCCACCAGCTCGTCGTCGCGCCCGGTGCCGACGATCGTCGGCACCAGACCCGCGCAGGTGTCCGCCGCCCCCACCGCGCCGCCTGCACCCCCACCGACGAGCCCGACGAGCCCGACGAGCCCGACGAGCCCGACCAGGCCGATCACCAGGCCGACACCAGGCCGACCACCAGGGCCGCGCACATCGCCCCCGCCGTCATCCGCCTCACGGCACCACCTCCCGAGATCGTTGCGAGCGTACGTCGGGCGACCGACAGCCGCCTGTCGTGCGGCCATGGCACGCTTCGACGCCTGGCCGGTCGCGCCGACGCTCGTCGGCGCACGGCTGCAGCTGGAGCCCCTGGGCCCCGAGCACGCGGACGAGCTGGCACCGCTGCTCGACGACGTGGCCCTGCACACCTTCATCGGAGGTGAGCCGGCCACTCGCGACGCGTTGCGCGACCGATCGGCCTCGCCCCGACCGACGTGGTCGTCGACGGTGAGGTGCGCTGGCAGGGCTGAGGCGAAGTGGTGGACCTAGGTTGGCGGCATGGCGCTCTCACCCGACGACTTCTACGCCCACGCCCTGGCCGCCACCGACGACGAGCAACGGCTTCCGCTGTCACGGATGACGATGTGGGACGTGGCCCCCTTCGACCAGGACGGGCTGCGCGTCGTACCCCTGCGCCCGCCGGTCGTGCCCGAGAAGCCCCGTCAGGACGAGGACCCTGCGACGTGCGGCGCGTGCGCCCGGCGAGACGAGGGACTGTGGCGCGACGAGCGCTGGCGGCTGCAGCGCATCGGCGGCGTCGGCGTACCACTCGTGCTGATGCTGATTCCCCGCCAGCACGTCGACCTCCACGACCTCCCCGACGACTGGGCCGCCGAGCTCGGCGTGCTCAGCGCGCACATCGGCCGGCACATCGAGGCCCTGCCGAACATCGCCCGGGCGCACGTCTACCGCGTCGGGGACGGCGGTGCGCACCTGCACATCTGGTTCTTCGCGCGGCCACTCGGGCAGGGCCAGCTGTACGGCTCGTGGCTGCCCGTGTGGGACGACCTGCTGCCGGAGTATCCGGCTGACGTGGCCCACGCCGACGCGGAGGCGGTCGCGCAGGCGCTCGCCGGCTCCTACCGTGCGCCCGCGCGATGAGCGACCCGACGCCCGCGTGAGGCAGTGGGCGCTTCTCCTCGGCGCGATCGCGTGCGAGGTCACCGGATCGCTGTCGCTCAAGGCGGCGCTGGACCGGCCGGCGTTCTACGTCGTCGTGGCGGTGGGGTACGTCGCGTCGTTCGTGCTGCTCGCGGCCGTGCTCCGGTCGGGCATGGGACTCGGTGTCGCCTACGGCATCTGGGGCGCGCTCGGCGTCGCGGCCACCGCCCTGCTGTCCTGGCTGATCTTCGACGAGGGCCTGACCAGGCCGATGGTGCTCGGCCTCGGGCTGGTCATCGCCGGGGTGCTCCTGGTCGAGCTCGGCTCCCACCGCGCGCGTGTGGCCGGCTGATGGCGTACGTCTACCTCGCCGCCGCGATCGCGCTGGAGCTCAGCGCGACGCTGTCGCTGAAGGCGGCCACCGGTGGCCGTCGGGCCTGGTACGCCGTCGTTGTCGTCGGCTACCTCGGCGCGTTCCTGCTGCTCTCGCTGACCCTCGACGCAGGACTGGGCCTCGGCGTCGCCTACGGCATCTGGTCGGCCGTCGGGGTGGCGCTGACTGCAGTCGCGTCGTACGCTCTTCTTCGAGGAGCCGTTCACCCCGCTGATGGCCGCGGGCATCGCGCTGATCATCGGCGGGGTGCTGCTGATCCAGCTGGGATAGCCAGCCCGCTAGCCGGCCGACGCGTCCGTCGACTGGTCCATCACGTAGACGACCATCCCGCCGGGGTCCTGGTACGTCGCCATGAACCCGCCGGGGATCTCGTTCGGCTCCTCCAGCACGCCGAGGCCCTCGGGCTTGCCGGCATGGAAGGCCACGACGCTGTCGACGATGAACAGCGGCCCGACCGGCGCGGACGGGTCGTTGGAGTCGAGCATCAGCTGGACGTCGGTGCCGGGGAGCGTCAGGGCGACCGTCGCGTCGCCCTCGCGCCAGACCTCCTGGCAGCCCAGGCCGTCGCGGTAGAGCTTCAGTGACGCCTCGAGATCGGCGGTGGGGGCGAACAGGAACTCGAGCTTCATCGGGCGACTCCTCGTGTCGTAGTGTGATTTCTGCAGAGCGTAACGGCATTATGTACCTGTGCGCGAGTGGATTCCGGTCTCGACCTCCCCGAAGGGGCGGCTCGCGCTCGTCGCCGTCCGGGAGTTCGGGGCCCGGACCTTCGACGAGGTGACCGTCGGCGAGCTGGCCGCGGCGGCCGAGGTCACGACCGGGGCGCTCTACCACCACTTCCAGAGCAAGCTCGGTCTCTACGCCTTCGTCCGTGCCGATGTCGAGCGTCGGCTCCTGGACCGGATGGAGGGCGCGGCCGCGGCGGCGGCGGAGCCGAGTGACGGCCGCCCTTGCCGTCGGTTTCGACTTCGCCGTCGACCAGCGGTTCGTCCGCCTCCTCGGCGAGCCTCCCGCCGGCGAGCGAACCGACCTCCTGGCCGAGCTGCTGACCCGCCTCGCCGCTCCGGCGCCGGCTCCCGTCGGCCGGCTGCTGGCCGCGGCCTGGCGCGCGGCGCTGGCCGACGTCGCCGAGGGCGGCTCGCAGGGCGCCGCCCGTGAGGCCCTGCTCGCGCTCCGGATCGGCTGAGCCCGGCTGCGTCCCGGCTGCGCCCGGCTGCGGGTCGTGTGCTGACGTGGTCGCCCTGGCAGCCACGTGAGCACACGACCTCACGCGCAGCTACGGCTCGACGACCGTGATGCCGGACGGGCGACCCGTGGTCCATGGCGGCCAGCGCGGCGCCGGCCTCCTCCAGCCCGATGCGGCGGGTCACCAGCCGCTCGGGATCGATCGCGCCCGACTGCACGAGCGCGAGCATCGCCGGGTAGTCCACCGCGGGCATGCCGTGCGAGCCGAGGACGCTGAGCTCCCGGGCGACGACGAGATCCATCGGCAGCGAGGTCGGCGCGTCCTCGCCCACGAGGAGCCCCACTTGGACGTGCCGGCCACGCGGCCGCAGCGACGAGATCGAGGCCGCCGCCACGGCAGGGTCGCCGATGGCGTCGAGCCCGACGTGGGCGCCGCCGTCGGTGCGCGCGCGGACGGCCTCGACCACGTCGGCGACGTACGACGCGTCCACGACCTCATCGGCACCGAGGGACATCGCCACCTCGAGCGCACCGGGGCTGACGTCGACCGCCACGACGCGGGCGCCGAGCGCCTTCGCGATCATCACCGCCGAGAGCCCGACCCCGCCGGCAGCCGTGCACGGCGACCCACTGGTCCGGCCCCACCTGGCCGTGCGTGACCAGCGGCGCGGAACGCGGTGGCGAACCGGCAGCCGAGCGACGCCGCCGCCACGAAGGAGACACCGTCGGGAAGCAGCACCACGTTGGCGTCGGCACGCGGCACGGCCACCCTGTCCGCGAACGATCCGGGCAGCGTGAAGCCGGGCTGGAGCTGGTCGGGGCAGACCTGGGCGTCGCCGGCGCGGCAGTGCGCGCAGGCACCGCAGCCGAGGACGAAGGGCACCGTCACCCGGTCGCCCACGCGCCACCGGGTCACCTGAGGGCCGACCGCTGCGAGCGTGCCGGCGTACTCGTGGCCGGGAACGTGCGGCAGCGTCACCGGATCGTGGCCGCGCCAGGCGTGCCAGTCGGAGCGGCACACACCCGTGGCCGCCACGGCGACCACCACCCCGTCGGCGGGGCACGCCGGCTCCGGCACGTCGGCGACGGCGGGCAGCTCACCCAGGGCTCGGTAGACGACGGCCTTCACGGCGTCAGGCTAGATCCCGCGACCGCTACCGTCGCCACGGTGACCCGGCTCCTCCACCTCAACGGCCCGCCCGGCATCGGCAAGTCGACGCTGGCCCGCCGGTACGCAGCCGACCACCCGGGCGTGCTCGTCTGCGACATCGACCTGCTGCGCACCCTCGTCGGCGGCTGGGAGAGCCGCTTCGGCGAGACCGGCGCGCTGATCCGGCCCGCCGCGCTGGCGATGATCACGGCGTACCTCACCGGCGGCCACGACGTCGTGCTGCCGCAGCTGCTGGTCCGCCCCGAGGAGCTCGCCCGATTCGAGGCCGCGGCGACCGCCGCCGGCGCCGCGTTCGTCGAGCGCTTCGTGATGGACGGCGAGGACGCCTCGGTCGCGCGGTTCCACCGCCGCGGCGGCGGGGCGGAGTCGGACCCGTGGCACGACCAGGTCCGCGCGATCGTCGACGCGGACGGTGGCGGCGACTCGCTGCGCACCTACCACGCCGGGCTGCTGCGCCTGATCGAGCAGCGACCGGGTGCCGTCGTCGTCCAGAGCATCGAGGATGACGTGGAGGCGACGTACGCCGCGCTGCTCGTGTCCCTGGCCGAGCCCACGCCCGCGTGAGGCAGGCTGGGCGCATGCGACGGGTGGGGGCACGCGTGGGGGACGGCTACGCCGGCGACGACTTCTACTGCGACGTCGCGATTCCGCGCTCGGGCGAGCTCGACGTCGTCCACGACGACGACCTCGTGCTGGCCTACCACCACACCAAGCCGTTCTGGACCGTCCATCTGGTCGTCGTACCCAAGCGACACCTCGCCTCGCTGACGACCCTGACCACGGCCGACGAGACCGACGTCCGGGCGTTGCTCGCCGTCGTGCAGACGGTCGCACGCCGGGTGGAGGAGGAGCACGGTGAGGCGGCGGTGCTCACCAACCTCGGGGCCTACCAGGACTCCAAGCACCTCCACGTGCACGTGCACGCCGGCCCGCACCGGCTGGCGGGCTCGTGACCGACTCCGACCAGGCGGCCCTCTACGGTCCGTGGGCCCGGCGTACGCCGACCGACGTGGCGCGCCTCTTCGAGGGGTACGCCGGCGCCTGGTGGGTGGCGGGCGGTTGGGCGATCGAGGCCTTCACGGGAGTCGCCCGCGACGCACAGCGACATCGACCCGTCGGTGCTGCGCGACGAGCTCCCGCTGCTGCGCGCCCACCTCGCCGGCCGTCTGGACGTCTGGGCGGCGGCCTCGGGCAGCCTCACCCCGCTGCTGCCCGATCTCGACCCTGACGGGGCTGCCGACGACGTGCTGCCCGCCGGCTGTCACCAGGTCTGGACGCGGCCGTCCGCGCTCGAGCCGTGGGAGTACGACGTGCTGCTCAGCGCGGGCTCCGCCGACGAGTGGGTCTTCCGCCGCGAGCCGCTCCTCCGGATGCCGCTGGCCGACGCGCTGTGGGAGCGCGACGGCGTCCGCTACCTGCAGCCCGAGATCCAGCTGCTCTTCAAGGCTCGCGGCCGGCGCCCGAAGGACCAGGCCGACTTCGACGCGACCTTGCCGCACCTCGACCGGCGTCGTCGCAGCTGGCTGCGCGACGCCCTGGCGGCCGCGACGCTCGACCATCCCTGGGTGGACCGGTTGTCGGGCTGAGGGTGGCCCAGGCTCAGCGGCGCAGGTCGTCGCGGAGGTCGTCGCGCAGCAGCGCCCACACCTCGAGGTCGTCGTAGCGCTCGTGCACCCGGAACACCTGGCGCAGCGTGCCCTCGTGCGTGAAGCCCAGCCGTCGCGGGATCGCCCGGCTGGGCTCGTTGCCCGGCGCGCAGCGCCACTCGAGCCTGCGCAGCCCGCGCGTGTCGAAGGCCCAGGCGATCATGGCGTCGACGGTGCGCGTGACGATCCCCTGCCCGCGGGCCGGCGCGGCGAGGAAGACGCCGAGCTCACCGGTGCCGGCGCGGGCGTTGAACGTCGGGAACAAGGCGCCGCCCACGAGCTGGTCGTCGACCCAGATGCCGAAGAGGCGGCGGCTGTCGGCAGCCCGCCCCTCGGCGAAGCTGGTCAGGAACGTCCGCGCCGCCTCGGCGGCCTCGAGGTGCTCCCAGGGCAGCCAGTCGTAGAGGTCGGGGCCGGAACGCCGGAAGTACGCCGCCAGCTCCTCGGCGTGCCAGGGCTCCAGGTCACGCACGCGGGCAGGGCCGATCTCGAGGCTCAACACGACCGCCACCGTAGGCGGTGACAGTCCGGCTGACGGAAAATGCTCGGCAGTGGCGTACGGCGTGCTCCCGGGGGCCGGGGGTTTCGAGGACGGCCCTGGCGGGCCCCCTCAACCACCGGGGGCCGGGGTTCGAGACGGCCCTGGCGGGCCTCCTCAACCACCGGAGGGGCGTACGGCGATCTCCGGTGGTTGAGGAAGGACGAAGTCCTGTCTCGAAACCTCCGGACGGCACCGGCAGGGTGGCGTACGGCGCGCTCGGGGGCCGGGGTTTCGAGACGGCCCTGGCGGGCCTCCTCAACCACCGGAGAGCGATCTCCGGTGGTTGAGGAAGGACGAAGTCCTGTCGAAACCTCCGGAGGCACCGGCAGGGTGGCGTACGGCGTGCTCCCGGGGGTCGGGGTTGGACGGCCCTGGCGGGCCTCCAACCACCGGAGGGCCGGGGGTTTCGAGACGGCCCTGGCGGGCCTCCTCAACCACCGGCAGGTGCACCGGCGGGTTGACGGCGCGATCTCCGGGGGCCGGGGGTTTGAGACGGCCCTGGCGGGCCTCCTCAACCACCGGCAGAGCGACCGGTGGTTGAGGAGGACGAGTCCGTCGAACCTCCGGGAGGCACCGGCAGGGTGGCGTACGGCGTGCTCCGGGGCCGGGGGTTCGAGACGGCCCTGGCGGGCCTCCTGAACCACCGGCAGGTGGGCCACCGGGGCGGCCGAGCAGTAGCGTCGCCGGGCATGGAGGACGCACTCGCGACGGCCGCGGAGGTGGTTGCGCGGCTGGTGTCGCTGCGTGACGAGTCGCAGCTGGCGGCGGTCCGCAAGCGACTCGCGCCGGGCGAGGCGGCGATCGGGATGCGGATGCGCGACCTGTTCGACACCGCCAGGGCGGCGACGGCCCTGCCGTTGGGCGAGGTGGAGCGGCTGATCGACGAGGCGGCGTACGAGCCCCGGATGGCGGCGTTCTGCATCCTCGACTTCAAGGCCCGCCGCCGGATCGACGCCGAGGAGCGCAGGGCCCTGTACGACGTCTACCTGCGCCGGCACGACCGGATCACCACGTGGGACATGGTCGACCGGTCGGCGCCGCGCGTCGTGGGCGCTCAGCTGAGCGGTGGGCCGTACGACGCACTCCACCACCTCGCCGCCGCGGATGATCCGCTGCGGCGACGGACGGCGATCACGGCGCCGTTGTACTTCGTGCGAGCCGGCAGCGACCGGGACCTCGAGGAGGGGTTCGCGATCGCGGCGTCCCTGCATGCCGACCACGAGGCAGTCGTCACCAATGCGGTCGGGATCTTCCTCAAGCACGCGGGCGGGCGCGACCGCCGCGGGCTCGAGGAGTTCCTGGACCGGCACGGCGAGGCGATGCCGCGAGCGGCGTACCGGCTCGCCACCGAGAAGCTGCGCGAGAAAAACTGAGGAGAAACCCCGGGACAGCTGTCGTGTCCGCGAGCACCCGTTCGTGGAGTGGGCAGCAGCATCCACCGCAGACCTCCGGAAGGACCATCGACATGGCCACCATCGCAGTGCACGAGTTCATCTCCCTCGACGGCGTCTTCGAGTCGCCGACCTGGACCTTCGACTACGGCTTCGACCCGAAGATGGGCGAGACCCTCGGCGAGATCACCGGCGGATCCTCGACGATCCTGCTCGGGCGCAAGACCCACGAGATGTTCGCGCCGGCCTGGCGTGACCGGACGGTCGAGGACGACCCGGGCGCCGACTACTTCAACCAGACCGAGAAGTTCGTCGTCGGCGCCAACGCCCCGGCGGAGGAGTGGAACAACACCACCCGGCTCGGCGCCTACGACCCCGACGCCATCCGCCGCCTCAAGCAGGAGCGCGAGGGCGTCATCTACATGTCCGGCAGCGGCCAGCTCGTCCGGGCACTCCTCGCCGAGGGGCTCGTCGACGACCTGCACCTGTTCGTCTACCCCGTCGCCCTGGGCGCGGGCGAGCGGTTCTTCAAGGACGGCGAGGAGCACCGCCTCGCCCTGCGCGGGAGCCACGTCTACGACAACGGCGTCGTGCACCTGGCCTACGGTCCCGCGGGGGCCTGACCCCGCTCACGACCCGTCACCGCACCACGTCACCGCACCATGTCGCGGAACCACGCGATCCGGTCGGCCGGGTCCGGGCCGCTGCGGCGCCGCGTCGGCGGCCGCGCGTCGGTCACCGGCGCGTGGTGGTCGAGCCGGGTGGTCAGCACCCCCTCGCCGCTGGTGAGGTCGGGCAACCGAGCGGCCAGGTCCGGAACCGCGGCCGCCGGAAGGTGACCGATGAGGCGCGTGTAGCCGCCCGTCGAGCTGGTCTCGAGCGTGGCTCCGCCGAGCCGGCCGAGCAGGGCCGCGACCGGCCCGAACACGTCGTCGGGCAGCTCGAGATCGAAGCGGACGACCGGGCGGCAGACCCGCGTTCCGGCCTCGGCCAGCGCGGCGTGGAGCACGACGGGCGTGAGGTAGCGGAAGTCGGCGGCGACCGTCGACATGGACTTGTCGAACTTCTGGTGCGGCCTGCTCTGCCGGGGGAAGTACGTCGACGCGGTCATCGTCACCTTGCAGTCGGTGACGACCCAGCCGTTGGGTCCTTGGGCGAGCGCGGACCGGACTCCTTCCTCGGTCGCGGCGACGAACGCGGGTGGCAGGTTGCCACGCTCGACGCCCGGTGAGAACTCCACTCCGTGACCCACCGGGCGCGCCTCGACGCGCAGCCCGACGGTCGCGAGGTAGGGGTTGCCGCGCTCGCCGACCCGGTCGATGGCCGCGCCCGTGCCGACGACCCGTTCGAGGCAGACCACCGAGGTGTCGGAGAAGCGCGCCCGGACGCCGTACCGCTCCTCCAGCAAGGCGCCGATCACCTCCTTCTGCACCTCGCCGTGCAGGCTCACGGCGGCCTCGCCGTCGGTCTCGTCGAGGCGCAGCGCGATCAGCGGGTCCTCGTCGGCGAGCTCGGTCAGCCCGGCGAACAGGGCGGTGCGCTGGGTCGGGTCGACGGGCTCGACGAGCGCCTCCAACGTCGCGGGCGGGAAGGCGTGCGTACGCCGCCGCGGCGGCTGTCCCCCCGGCTGGCACACGGTGTCGCCGATCCGCGCCGCCGGCCCGCGCACCACCGCGATCTGGCCGGCAGCGGCGACGGGCCCGACCGTGACGCCGCCGGGCGTGCTGACGCCGACCTCGGTGACGCGCACCGGCCGCGCCCCACCGACGGCCACCTTGTCGCGCACGCGAAGCTCGCCGGACCACAGCCGCACCCAGGCGCGCCGACCGCGTGCGTCGCGATCGACTGCGAAGACGGTGCCGGCCACCGGACCGGTATCGACCCCGCCGCGGTCCACCGGGCGCGGCAGCACCTGGGTGAGCACGTCGCGCAGCTGCGGTGTGCCGGCGCCGGTGATGGCCGAGCCGCAGAGGACGGGGGTCAGGCGGGCCGGTCCGCACACCGCGTCGCAGCACCCGCGCCACGTCGCGGGGCCGGATCGCCTCGCCGGCCACCCATCGCGCGAGCAGACCGTCGTCGGACTCCGCCACCGCGGCCACGACCTCCTCGTCGCCGAAAGCGAGCCCGGTGACCCGGGCGTCGCGACGACCCTGGTCGTGGGCGCGGGCGAGCGGTACGACGGCGGTGGTCAGCCGGCGGCGTACCTGCTCGACGACCCGCTCGACGTCCGCGCCGGCCCGGTCGACCTTGTTGACGAACAGGACGGTCGGGACGCCGATGCGCTGCAGTGCCCGCCAGATGACGACGCTCTGCGGCTGCACGCCCTCGACGGCGGAGAGCACCAGCACCGCCGCGTCGAGCACGCCGAGCGAGCGCTCGACCTCCGCGATGAAGTCGGGGTGGCCCGGGGTGTCGACGAGGTTGACGGCGAGGTCGCCTCCGCGACCACACAGCGGGAACGAGGTGACCGCCGCGCGGATGGTGATGCCGCGGCGTCGCTCGAGATCCATCGAGTCGGTGCGGGTCGTCCCCGCGTCGACGCTGCCGATGGCGTCGGTGACGCCCGCCTCGAACAGGAGGCGCTCGGTCAGGCTGGTCTTGCCGGCGTCAACATGCGCGACGATCCCGAGGTTGAGCGGGTGAGAGGTGGTCAAGGGTCAGCTCCACGGTGGGACGGATGAGGGTCCGGGGCGTGGTGGCTGCTCGCATGTCACTTCTCCTGGTGGGTGGCCGATCGCGGATCGGTCGGGCACCCCGACTGTCGCACCCGCGTAGGCCGCGGGGCGACCGGTTTTCGGCTCCCCGGGCTAGCGTGACTCGCATGGCCATCGACCTGTTCGCGGGGATCTCGGTGTCGGACTTCAGGGCGTCACTCGCGTGGTACGAGACGTTCTTCGGCGGGCGCGCCGGCGTTCTTCCCCAACGACGTCGAGGCGGTGTGGGAGGTGGGCGAGCACCAGTACGTCTACATCGAGGACCGCCCCGCCCACGCCGGGCACGCCCAGGTCACCGTCTTCAGCGAGGACTTCGACGAGCGCGTCGACGCAATCGTCGCGCGCGGCCTCGAGCCCGACGTGCGCGAGACCTACGACAACGGCGTACGGCACGTCACCTTCCGCGACCCCGACGGCAACGAGCTCAGCTTCGGCGGCGCTCCCCTCGCCGACGAGGCCGCCTTCCGCGGGTGACCCCTGCCGCGCTCTGTCGGAGTGGCCATGTGGCCACCCCGACAGAGCGCGCCGAGGATGCCCCTAGAAAGGCTGCTCGCCGCGGGCGATCGGCACCAGGTCGGCGACCGAGTCGAAGACGCGGGTCGGTCGGTAGGGGAAGGTCTCGATCGCCTCGGGGAGCGTCGAGCCGGTGGTGACCAGCGCCGTGCGAAGCCCGGCCTCGAGGCCGCTGATGATGTCGGTGTCCATCCGGTCGCCGACCATCACGGTCGACTTCGCGTGGCCCGAGATGCGGTTGAGCGCGCTGCGCATCATCAGCGGGTTGGGCTTGCCGATGAAGTACGGCGAACGGCCCGTCGCGGTGCTGATCAGCGCGGCGACCGAACCCGTGGCCGGCAGCATGCCGTGCACGCTCGGACCACTCACGTCGGGGTTGGTCGCCAGGAACCGCGCGCCGTCGGCGATGAGCCGGATCGCCCGGGTGATCGCTTCGAAGGAGTAGGTGCGGGTCTCGCCGAGGACGACGTAGTCGGGGTCGCGGTCGGTGATGACGTAGCCGATGTCGTGCAGGGCGGTGGTGAGCCCGGCCTCGCCGACGACGTACGCACGGCCCTCGGGGCGCTGGTCGGCGAGGAACTGCGCGGTCGCCAGGGCCGAGGTCCAGATCGCCCCCTCCGGCACGTCGAGTCCACTGCCGAGCAGCCGGGCCCGCAGGTCGCGCGGGGTGAAGATCGAGTTGTTCGTCAGCACGAGGAACTTGCGCCCCGACTCCTTCAGCGCGTCGAGGAACTCGACGGCTCCGGGGATCGGCACCTCCTCGTGGACGAGCACGCCGTCCATGTCGGTCAGCCAGGTCTCCACCGGTCGATGCGTCACGACCCCATTGTCGGGGCCGACCGGGGTGCGGCGCACATCGTCGAGCCGGGTGGCCAGCCCGTGGCAGGCTTGGTCGTATGGAGATGCGGACCGGACTCGTGCTCGGCGGTGGTGGGGTCACCGGGATCGCGTGGGAGATCGGCGTCCTCAAGGGGCTGCGCGACGGGGGTGTCGACGTGACGAGCGCCGACGTCGTGATCGGGACGTCGGCCGGGTCGGTCGTCGGAGCGCTGGTGACCGGCGAGGACCTCGACGACCTGTACGCCGAGCAGACCTCACCTCCCGACGAGGAGATCGGCGCCGTCTTCGGGCTCCGCACCGCCCTGACGATCGGCGTCCTGATGGCGCTGCCGGGCGACGGCCGCACCAAGCGGGCGCGGGTCGGCCGGGCGGCCCGGAAGGCCAACCCCGGTCCCGGGACCGAGCGGCTCGCGGTCTTCGAGTCCCGGCTGCGCCGCCCCGACGGCTCGCTGGTGGAGTGGCCCGACCGCGACCTGCGCATCACCGCGGTGGACGCCGAGGACGGGTCGTTCCACGTCTTCGACCGCGACGGCGACGTCGACCTGCTGCACGCCGTGGCCGCCAGCTGTGCGGTCCCGCTGGTCTGGCCGGCCATCGAGGTCGGCGGCCGGGCCTACGTCGACGGGGGTATGCGCTCGCCGGCCAACGCCGACCTGGCCACGGGCTGCGACGTCGTGCTCGCGCTGGTGCCGCTGCCGCAGTCGATCACCAAGCGGCACTCGATGCCCGAGCAGCTGCGGCGTACGGGCGCCCGTTGGTCGGGCTGGATCAGCCCCGACAAGGCGTCGCTCGAGGCGATCGGGCGCAACGTCCTCGATCCCGCGATGCGCGTCGGCGCCGCGCGGGCCGGCGCCGCCCAGGGCCGCCGGATGGCGGCCGAGGTCGCGCAGCGCTGGCCGACGCGCGCAGGGATTCGCCCGGCGCGGTACGCGCTGAGTCGAGACCCCGAGGCCCGACCGCCATCGTCCGCCTCGAACCAGCGGAACACGGACGCTCGGCCCGGGCCGCTGGTTGAGGAGGCGCGCCAGCGCCGTCTCGAAACCCGGTGACGGTCGCCCACGCGGTGCTGAGGCCGGATCGAGCGTCGAGCTCGCCATCGCGCGTCCACCTCGGGTGACGACGGGTGACGACGCGCGGTGAACCATTCGGGACGCTGGGCCGTAGGACGGGCAAGGAGGTACGAACCCATGACCCGACGTACCAGCATCAGTCTCATCGGTGGGGCCAGCGCTCTGCTCCTCACCGCAGGCGCGACCACCGCGCTCGTCGCTCCCGCCCAGGGGGCGACGGCCGACGCGAGTGCCCCGGTGACGCTGATGGCCAACCTCACGGCCAGCGGCGACAGCAACGGCTCCGGCCACGCGATGTTCACGATCAACAAGGCCAAGAAGAAGGTCTGCGCGACGGTCACCTGGACCAAGATCGCCAAGCCGTCAGCGGCGCACATCCACCGCAAGTCCGACGGCGAGATCGTCGTCGACCTCGTCGGCTCGGTGACCGGCGGCGCCAAGTGCGCGACCGGCGTGTCGAAGAAGACGATCCAGAAGATCCTCGACAAGCCGGGCAAGTACTACTTCAACGTGCACAACACGCCCTACCCCGCCGGCGCGATCCAGGGGGCCCTGCACCGGTAGGCCCAGTCGGGGCGGCATCCGCACGCGCGCGGGGGGTGCGGATGCTGCCCCGAGAGGTCAGGTGGGCAGGGGGACCAGGTGGGCAGGGGGATCAGGTGAGCAGGCCCCGGGCGTACGCCGCCTGCCCGAGGTGCTGCCAGTCGTCGCCGAGCACGCTGACCAGTCGCGCGCCCAGCGTGACCGGAGGATCCCAGCGCTCGTCGACGATGCGGTCGAGGTCGGCGTCGGACAGCCCGGCGAGGAAGCCGGTGGTCTGCTCGTGGGTCGCGCTGAGGTACGCCGCCAGGTCGGCCGCGCCCGCCCGGACGGCTGCGACGTCCTCGGCGCTGTGGCCGTAGCCGGTGTCGGCGGCGTCGAACGGCAGTCCGAACCGGTCGGCGAAGCCCTGGCCGGTCCACACCTGCTCGAGCCCGGCGACCTCGGCCACGTGGTCGTCCTGGACCCGGGTGAGGTGCCACACCAGCCAGGCGATCGTGTTGGCACCGTCTCCCGGGCGGCTGGTCAGGGCCGCGTCGTCCAGGCCGTCGACGACCTGCGCCCCGCCCTGGGCGATCCGCTCGAACGCGTCGGTCAACAGCTCCGCAGGTGCTCATGGCCCCAGTCAACTCCTGCTGGGCGCTGATGCGAAGAGTGCAGCAGCGTGCGTCGCGACCTAGGTGTGGACTCCGCCATCAGCCCAAAGTCGCTCTTCGCTGGTTGACAGGAGGGACGCGAAGTCGTCTCGAACCCGGCGACTCCCCTGACATGCCGAGACCCCGCCCGTCGCCGAGCGGGGTCGTACCCGGAATGGTCGTCGCCCCCCGAGAGAGGCGGCGTACCACTCAGGTACCCAATCCACAGGTGACCTAAACCCCCTGCGCCTACGATGACCCGATGCGTCCCCCCGCCCGTCCTCGCCGTCCTGGCCGTGCTCGCGGCCCTGCTGATGCCCACACCGGCCCAGGCCGCGACCCCAGAGTCGCGCTACGGCACGAAGGCCGTGCGGGCGACCAACAACGCGCGCGCCGCCGCCGACCTGCGCGAGCTGCGGTCAACGACTGCCTCAAGCGCTTCGCGCGTCCGACAGGCGAAGGCGATGGCGGCGCAGGAGGAGATGTACCACCAGGACCTCGGTCCGATCATGGACGAGTGCGGTCTCTCCACGGTGGGGGAGAACGTCGCCTACGGGTACTCGACCGGTCGGGCCGTGGTCTGGCAGGGCTGGATGCTGTCGGAGGGACACCGCGCCAACATCCTCAACCGCGACTTCCGGCTGGTCGCGGTGGCGGGTCGCCGCAGCGACGACGGCACCTGGTACGCCGCACAGGTGTTCGGTAGCAAGGCCTGACCGCGACGCGCGGAACGCGCGCACCAACACGGACCGGCGGCCCCGACCACGCACACTGGACGACGTGACCGACCCACGCCCGCCCGCCTCGCCGCTCACCGCGCGCGAGGCCGAGGTGCTGGCCGCCGCGGGTGCGGACCGGCCGATCCGCGAGGTCGCCCAGACGCTCTACCTCTCGCCGGGAACGGTGCGGAACTACCTGGTCACAGTCACGCACAAGATGCGAGCGGGATCGCGGGCCGAGGCCTACCGCCGCGCCCAGGAGCAGGGCTGGATCTGAGTCGCCGCACGTGGTTGAGGAGGCGCGCCAGCGCCGTCGTTCCGGTGGTTGAGGAGGCGCGCCAGCGCCTCGTTCCGGTGGTTGAGGAGGCGCGCCAGCGCCGTCTCGAAACCTCCCCAGCTCACCTACCGCGGGACGGCGACGCGCTCGTCGACCGGCGACTCCTGGTCGAGCACCCAGGCGTCGACCACGTCGGCGACGTACAGCCGGAGGCGCGCCTCACCTGTGACCCGGCCCCGGTCCCACGAGCCGAACCGCTGGTCGAGGCCCTGGGCGCGCGAGCGCGCGTCGAAGATCGCGAAGGCGGCATCGACCTGGTCGTCGGGACACTCGGTGGCCCGCGCCGTCGCGTAGAACGCCGCGCCGTCGCCCGGCGTGACCCCGGAGTCGAAGACCGTCAGTGCGACGTCCGGCCGCGCCGCGATGTTGAGCGAGTGCGCGACTGCCCGGCCAGCTCACCCACACCAGCCGGTCGAGCCCGTCGTGGGCGAACCACACCGGCGTGGCCCACGGGCTCCCGTCGGCGTCGGCGGTCGCGAGCACGACGTACCTGTTCTCGGTCAGCAGCGTCAGGGCGTGGGCGGCGTAGTCCATGAGCAGGTCGACCTCTCGGGTGGCGGCGACTCATCGGGGTCTATCCTCCGACCGAGCCAGAGGGGAGGGCGCGATGTCGTACCTGCGCGGCTACGAGATCTCCGACGATCCTGCCCGTGTGGACCGCGACGCGGTCTGGGCGTTCCTGTCGAGCGAGGCGTACTGGGCACGGTGGCGTTCGCGTGCCGACGTCGAGCGACAGCTGGACGGAGCCTGGCGCGTGGTCGGGGCGTACGTCGAGGGCACCGGCGAGCTGGTCGGCTTCGCCCGCGCACTGTCCGACGGGGTCGCGCTGGCCTACCTGGCCGACGTCTACGTCGCCGACGCGCATCGGGGCCACGGCCTCGGGCACGCCCTGGTCGCCGCCGCGGTCGACGAGGGGCCGGGCGCGGACTTCCGGTGGCTGTTGCACACCGCCGACGCCCACGAGCTGTACGCCGCCCACGGCTTCGGCCCGGGTGACGCCACGTTCATGGAGCGCCCGGCCCGAAGCCGGACCGTGACCTGACCGGAACCTCCCCGTGCTGGCCGCCCGCTCGGCGGGTCAGCACGATGGCGTGATGGCCGCCTGCTGTCGCCCGGCCGCGGGTCTGCTCCCCGCGGCGCTCTCGGCCATCGTCCTGCTCGGGTCGGCCTGCTCAGGGGACGGGCCACCCGAGCAGGAGCGAGCCGACGACCCGACGACGAGCGCGGATCCCTCGCCCTACTACGCCGACGTGGCCGCGTTCACCGCGGCCCTCGACGCCGAGAACACCGCCATCGACGACGACATGAACGACGCGATCGCCACCACGCCGCCCCGCGACGTCGGCGACCTGTTCGCGCGCGTCACCCGCGAGTCGGCAGACCGGCTCGACGAGCGGCTGGCCGACCTCGAGGCGCTCGACCCGCCGCCGGAGGCGAGCGGCGTCCACGACGACCTGGTCGCGTCGTCCGCCGCGCTTGCCGAGGAGAGCCGTGCGTACGCCGGTGCCCTGGCCGGCGTGCACGGGGACGACCTGGGCTCGGTGGAGGCGCCCGACTCGTTCGTGGCGGCAGAGGCGGCCGTCGACGAGGCCTGCGCGGAGCTCCAAGCACTGGCCGACTCCGCCGGGGCGGAGGTCGACCTGTGCGTCGGCCTCTTCGCCCCGGCGAGGTGAGGAGCCGGAACCAGCGGGCTCAGCGGGTCCGGTCGAAGAGCAGGTGGGTGACCCGCTTGCCCTGCACGATCTCGCTGGGGTCGTCGAAGATCGCCGGCTCGGCGAGTGGGCCGGTGCCGAAGTAGGGACGCCCGGTGCCGAAGACGACCGGGACGAGGTTGAGCACCACCCGGTCGATCAGCCCGAGCCGGAGGGCCTGGCCGCCGACATCACCGGGGGTGACGGAGATGTCGCGGTCGCCGGCGTACTCGCGGGCCTGGGTGATCGCCGCCTCCACGCCCTCGGTGACGAACGTGAACGGGCGGTGTCGGTGTGCTCCCAGTCGGCCGGCGCCTCGTGGGTGACGACGAAGACGTGGTCACCGGCCGCGGGCCGGCCCTCCCATCCGTTGGTGATGTCGAAGAGCCGGCGGCCCTGCACGATGCAGGCGACGTCACCGATCGCTGCAGGAACTCCGCGTCTGCGGTGTGTGCTGAACACCCGCTCTTCGTCGCTGAACGTGCTGTCCGTGTCGCCGTTGTAGTACCAGTCGAACAGCGGTCCGACCTCGTCGTTCTCGTCGGCGATGAAGCCGTCCGAGACGGCGGCGAACATCGTGGTGGCACCCATGGGGGGCTCCTCTCGGTTGCTTCCACTCTCGAACCGACCCGGCGACCTTCCTCAACCACCGGTGTGGCGACGGCTCGCGGTGGTTGAGGAGGGCCGCCAGGCCCGTCTCGAAACCTCCGGCCCTGGGTACGGGGCCGACATGACCAAGCTCGCCGTCCTCTACTACTCCTCCACCGGCACGGTCGACGCGATGGCGCGCCGGGCGGCGCAGACCGCCGAGAAGCTCGGCGCCGACGTCCGGCTGCGCCACGTCGCGGAGACGGCGCCGGACGACGCGATCAAGGAGAACGACGACTGGGTGGCGCACCGCCGGGAGGTCGGCGACGAGCCGGTCGCCACGCTCGACGACCTGGCCTGGGCCGACGCGGTGCTCTTCGGCTCGCCGACCCGCTACGGCAGCGTGGCCAGCCAGCTCCAGGCGTTCCTCGACACCACGCGTCGCTGTGGCAGGAGGGTGCGCTCGCCGACAAGGTGTACGCCGGGTTCACCGCGAGCCAGACCGAGCACGGCGGCCAGGAGACGACCCTGGTGTCCCTGTACACGACGATCTACCACTGGGGCGGCATCGTGGTCGCGCCCGGCTACACCGACCAGGTGAAGTTCGCCGACGGCAATCCGTACGGCGCCGCCAAGGTCACCGGCGAGACCACCGATCTCGAGCAGGCCGACCTCGACGCGCTCGACCACCTGGTCGACCGCGTGCGTGCGGGTGAGCGAGAAGCTCACCGCCTGAGCCTCCTGAGAAATCAGCCCTGCTCGGCCGGCTCGGAGCTCTCCAGCCTCCGCCGTGTCGAGCTCCTTGACCGCGTCGATGAGCTGCTCGAGAACAGCGGGCGGAAGAGCTCCCGCCTCGCGGTAGACGAGCCGACCGTCCTTGAACGCCATCAGCGTCGGGATCGAGGTGATCTGGGCTGCGCCCGCCAGGCCCTGCTCTGCCTCGGTGTCGATCTTCGCGAAGACGACGTCGGTGTGCTGCTCGGAGGCCCGCTCGAAGACCGGCGCGAACTGGCGACAGGGTCCGCACCACGCGGCCCACCAATCGACCAGGACGATGTCGTTGCCGAGGATCGTGCTCTCGAAGTCGGTCGCGCTGAGCTCCACGGTGGCCATGCGCTCGACCCTACGCGAGGACCCGAGGAGAGGCTGGCCGACGATTTCAGCGCCTGCTGGCGCCGTGACGGCTCGACATTTCGGATAGTCCCTCACGTTTGGCACCGTTTGCCGGCGAGATCCGGTGCCAAACGTGAGGGACTATCCAGAAGGGGCAGGCCAGGGGTGGCTGCGTAGGTTGGACGGCATGACGCAGCAGCTGCCGCAACGTCGGCTCGGGGACCGTTCGGTGAGCGCGATCGGGCTCGGCGCGATGCCGATGTCGGTGCGCGAGGTCAACGACGAGCAGCGCGGGATCGCCACGATCATCCGGGCGCTCGAGCTCGGGGTGACCCTCATCGACACCGCCGATGCCTACTCGATCAGCGAGGACGACTTCGGCGCCAACGAGGCGCTGATCGCCAAGGCGCTCAAGGAGTACGCCGCGGGCGAGGGCGAGATCCTGGTGGCCACCAAGGGCGGGCACACGAGGTCCGGCACCGACTGGGGGCTGGACGGCTCGGCGGCGTACCTCCGCCGCGCCTGCATCGCCTCCCTCGAGCGCCTCGGCGTCGAGCGGATCGACCTCTTCCAGCACCACCGCCCCGACCCGGGCACGCCGTACGACGAGACCCTCGGCGGGCTGAAGGCCCTGCTCGACGAGGGCCTGATCGCGCAGGCCGGCATCTCCAACGCCGACCCCGGGCAGATCCGCCGGGCGCGCGAGGTGATCGGCGAGGGGTTCACGGCGGTGCAGAACCAGTTCTCGCCGGCGTTCCGCTCCTCGGAGCCGGAGATCGCACTGTGCGAGGAGCTCGGCATCACCTTCCTCGCCTGGAGCCCGCTCGGCGGGATGTCCAACGCGAGCGACCTCGGCGACCAGTGGCAGCGGTACGCCGACGTCGCCGCGAGGTACGACGTCAGCCCGCAGCAGGTCTGCCTCGCGTGGGAGCTCTCCCTGTCCCCGGCGCTCGTGCCGATCCCCGGGGCCAGCCGCCCCGAGTCCGTCACCGACTCGGCCGCCGCCGCGACCCTGGAGCTCGACGACGACGACCTGGCGCTCCTGGGCTGAGCGTGGAACCAGGCTGAGCGTGGAACCACGCTGAGCCCGGCGGACGCCTCGTCGGAACGGGACAAATCCGCGAGGGCGGGATCCGACGTACCGTTGGACATGCGCACTCGCTCTCGGAACCTGCCCCTCGCCCTGGCCGCCGTCATCGCGGCATCCCTCGTCGGCACCGCGCCCGGAGACGCCGCGGTCAGACCCGACAGGCCGTTCCCGACGGTCATGGACCTCCCCGACGGCTGGCAGCCCGAGGGCATCACGATCGGGGCCGGAAAGCGGGCCTGGCTCGGCTCGCGCGCCGACGGCAGCATCTACGAGCTCGACCTCAAGACCGGTGAGGGGGAGGTCGTCAGCCAGGGCCCGGGTACGGCGTCGGTCGGGCTCAAGGTCGACCGGCGCGGTCGACTGTTCGTGGCCGGCGGCCCGTCCGGCAGCGCGCGCGTCGTCGACACCGAGACGGGAGCCGTCCTCACGAGCTACCAGCTGGCCACGGCCCCCACCTTCATCAACGACGTGCTGCTGCACCGCAAGGCGGCGTGGTTCACCGACTCGCAGAACGCCCAGCTCTACAAGGTCCCGCTGGGCGAGGCCGGCGCGCTGCCCGACGCCAGCGAGGTCGAGACCCTGCCCCTGACGGGTGAGTGGGCGCAGCTGCCCGGCTTCAACGCCAACGGCATCTCCCGAACGCCGAACCACCAGGCGCTGCTGGTGGTGAACTCCGCCGGGGGCACGCTCTACCGCGTCGACCCCGAGACCGGCGTGGCCACCGTCGTCGACCTGGGCGGCACGAGCCTGACCAACGGCGACGGGATGCTCCTCAAGGGCAACAAGCTGTACGTCGTCCGGAACCAGCTGAACCAGGTCGCCGTGCTCAAGCTCGACGCCGACGGCACGGCCGGCACGTTGAAGCGGACGATCACCTCGCCCGACTTCGACGTGCCGACCACGGTGGCCCGCCTCGGCAGCCGGCTCTACCTGCCCAACGCCAGGTTCTCGACGCCGCCGACCCCGACGACGCCGTACACCGTCGTGCAGGTGCCGGCGAACGCGCAGGACTGACGGGTCCACGGGGCCAGGCGGCCAGGACCGCCGCCACCGAGACGTCAGCCACGGGACCCGCCGGCCTCGAGCTCGGCCTTGAGCGCCACCAGTCGCTCGCGCCACCAGGCCTTGCGCTCGTCGTACGCCGCCGCGTCGGGGAGCCGGGCGTGGGACACCGAGACCAGGCAGCGGTTGCCGCCGTCCTTGGCGTCCATCGTGATCGAGACCCGCGAGCCGTCGGCGGTCCAGTCGTAGCGGACCACCCGCGGCAGGCTCGTCGACCGCACCGTCAGCGGCGCGTCCGACAGCCACGCGTCGAAGGCGGCGTAGACGGCCTCCGGCGACGCCCCGACCGTGCGGGACGCGGTGGCCGTGAAGCCGTCGTCGTGCTGGCCGGCCAGCTTGCCGCGCCGGGCGATCTCATAGCTGTGCGTGATCGCCTGCGCGTTCCAGGCGAGCGGCTCGATCTCCAGGTAGTCGGCGACCCAGCGCGCGATCTCGCGATGCGTCGCAGCCGGGGAGACCGAGCCGTCGAGAAGGTCGAACCACTGCTCCCAGCCCATCCCGGTGCGCTCACGGATGCGCTCGTCGGAGGTCGCGAGCGGCGGCTTGGTGCCGGGCTCGATCGGGACCGCGCCGGCCAGCAGGATCGCCCGCGCCGCCGTATAGCTCTCGCCGGTCTTCTCCATCCGGAGTCGGACCAGGCGCTTGAAGGATCGGTTCTGCGTCATCTCGGTGTTCCTCTCGGGCGGGGCGACCCGACCCACGCTCGGTCCACACCGCCGGATCAAGAGGAATCGACTCCGACGCCCCGAGGAACGCTCCCGATCGCTCGGGTCCCCTTTGCCCCGCTCCGCCGGTGGCGTGAGCACCGGAACCGGGGTTGGGCGCAGGACGGCGCCCGATGTGATTGTCCCCCTGTTGACCGGCGAGCGCCAGGGAACTCATCGGCGCCACCGTCGGACGGCACGGCACAATCGCGGTGATGGACGAGACCGCGCTGCTCGAGCGAGCCCGTGGCGGTGACGACGCGGCGTTCGCCGAGCTGGTGGCGCCGTACCGCGCGGAGCTGCACGCGCATTGCTACCGCCTGCTGGCCTCGCCGCACGACGCCGACGACGCGCTCCAGGATGCGCTGGTCGGGGCCTGGCGCGGCATCGGCGGCTTCGAGGGCCGGTCGTCGGTGCGCGGCTGGCTCTACCGGATCGCGACGCACGCGGCGTACCGCGTCGGCGCGAAGCGGCCCAAGCGACAGCTGTCCCTCGACGTCGGTCCGGCCTGCACGGACCCGCACGACCTCGGCGACGCCCGGGACGGGCCGGTGTGGGTGGAGCCGTACGTCGCCGACCCCGCCCGGTCGGATCCGGCGAGCGCGTACGAGGTCCGCGAGGACGTCGAGATCGCCTTCGTGGCGGCCCTGCAGCGCCTGCCCGCGTCGCAGCGAGCCGTGCTGCTCCTGCGCGAGGTGCTCGGGTTCTCCGCAGCCGAGGTGGGCGAGCTGCTCGACCTGAGCGTGCCGGCGGTGAACAGCGCGCTGCAGCGATCGCGAGCGACGCTGGCCACTCGCTCCCCTCGCCCCGACCGCACCAGCAGCCCCGACGACGCGGCCGGGCGCCACCTGGTGCGGGACCTGGTCACGGCCTGGGAGGCGCGCGACGTCGACGCGTTCGTGGGTCTGCTCACCGACGACGTACGACTCTCGATGCCGCCGCTGCCGGCGTGGTTCGACGGGGTGGCGGCCGTCCGGGAGTTCCTGGTGGAGCGGATGTTCGCGACGCCGTGGCGGCTGCGGATCACCGAGGCGAACGGCCAACCCGCGCTGTGGTGCTGGCAGGCCGACGCGTCCGGCCACCACCCCGGCGGGCTCACGGTCCTCACGGTCCGAGACGGTCGCGTCGCCGCCCTCACCTGCTTCCTCGCACCGCTGGTCGACCACCTCTTCCCAGAATTCTCCGCGAGGACCGATGAGTCCGGGGGCGCCGGCGTCTCGTGAGGGGTGAGGGCGCGACCGCCGCGCCCCACAACCGGGAGGAACGCCTCATGCGCAAGCTCGTCGTCACCATCCTCACGTCCCTGGACGGGTACGCCGCCGGGCCCGGCGGTGACGTCATGGCGCTGCCGCTCGACGCCTCGTTCAGCGCGTACAACCTCGAGCGGCTGCGGACCGCCGACACGTTGCTGCTCGGCCGCTCGACCTTCGAGGGGTTCCGCTCCTACTGGCCGCCCGTCGCCGACGACCCTGCCCAGGACGAGACCGAGCGGGAGATCTCGCGCCGCAACACCGCGGCGCGCAAGGTGGTCGTCTCCGACTCCCTCGCTCCCGACCAGCTCGGCGGTTGGGGCGAGGTCGGGCTGGTCCGCCGGGCCGACGCCCACGACGCCGTACGCCGACTCAAGGCCGAGGACGGCGCCGACGTCTTGATGTTCGGCAGCATCCCCGTCTGGAACGACCTGCTCGCCGCCGGACTCGTCGACGAGCTGCACGTGATGGTCGGCAACGGCGTGCTCGGTGCCGGCGTGCCGGCGTTCACCGCGCCGGTGGCCGACAGGTTGCCGTTGCGTGAAATGCGACGGCTCGAGGGCTCCGACAACGTCCTGCTGGTGTACGCCGTCGGCGGTCGGGTCTAGCGTCGAGGCATGACCACGATCCTCAATCCCTACCTCAACTTCGACCGCACGACCCGCGAGGCGATGGAGTTCTACCGGTCCGTCTTCGGGGGCGACCTCAACGTGATGACCTTCGGCGACATGGGCGACGAGAGCGACACCAAGGACGGTGTCATGCACTCCCAGCTCACCACCCCCGACGGCTTCACGCTGATGGCCTCCGACCCGCCTCCGGGAGAGGCCGCCACGCCCGGCACCCTCGGCGGCGTCAGCCTCAGTGGCGACGACGAGGCCAAGCTCACCGGCTGGTGGAACGCCCTCAGCGACGGCGGCACGGTGACGGTCCCGCTGGAGAAGCAGATGTGGGGCGACGCCTTCGGCATGTGCATCGACCGCTTCGGCACGCCCTGGCTGGTCAACATCGCCGGCGAGCCCGCGAGCTGAGCAGCACGCTCGAGCGCGGCACCTCGCGCCGCCTCATGCCGCTGGTTGAGGAGGCGCGCAAGGCTCCTGCCGCTGGTTGAGGAGGCGCGCTAGCGCCGTCCTGCGAAACCAAGGCCTACCGACCGACCGCGACGTCCACCCAGACGAGCCGGTGGTCGCTGGTGGGGAACGGGAACACCCCGGTCAGCCGGAACAGCGGGTCGGCCCGCACGCGGCCAGAAGACCGCCGAGTCGAGGATGTCCAGCGTCGCGCTGGGCAGCACGTAGTCGGCCCGCAGGTTGCCCGGCGCGGGGTTGTCGTTGAAGTCGGCGGTGTCCTGCGCATCCGGCCCGACGTGCGCGAGGTTCGCGCCGCCCTGCAGCGCCGACGCCTCGACGGCTCCGTCGCTCTCGGGCGCCGAGGACGCGTTGATCCGCGGGTGGTCGAGGAACTGCAGGATCGCGTCGTCGGCGGAGTCGCCGTCGAACGGGTCGGCGTTCTGGTCACCGGCGATCACGAAGTCCTGGCCGCGCCCGAGGCCGCCGTACTCACCGCTGTCGTCATAGATGTACGACGCGGAGCGACCGCCCGAGACGTAGTCGGCCCAGAAGCGGATCTCGTCGTGGTTGCGCGTGCCGTTGCGGTCCTCGGCGCCGTCGAAGGTCGGCGGCGTCGGGTGGGAGACCAGGAAGTGGATCGGCTTGCGGCCGGGCAGCTTGATCGGCACGTCCCAGTGCGACTTGCTGGAGAGGCGGAAGATGTCGAGCTCCTCGGGCGAGTACCAGTCGGCCTCGCCGGGCACCGTGGGGTCGTTGGGCAGCAGGGCTCCGGGCATGTCCTTCCACAGGAAGTTCTGGAAGGTGCGGACGCCGTCGGTCTGGATGGGGTACTTGGAGAAGACCGCCATCCCGAACTGGCCCGGGGTAGAGCCCGAACCCGAACGAGTCGTCGCCGCCGGGCGTCGTGCCCGGTTCGCCGACGACGCCGTTGTTGTTGAGGTCGAAGCCCGTGGGGATGCCGGTGTTGCTGGGCGCGACGAAGAAGTAGGGGTAGTCGACGGGGGTCGACCCGTTCCACGACTTCTCCAGGTAGTTGTCGCGGAAGAGCTCGGCGGCTGCGCCGTCGGGCTCGAAGTCGAACTCGTTGACCAGCACGACATCGGGGTCGGCCCGCTGGATCGTCTCGGCGACGTTGGCCGCCTGCAGGTTGGTGCCCGACGCGAGGTCGGCGAGCAGCTGACCGGCGGCGCCGCGGTTGAGCGAGGCGTTGAAGGTCGAGAAGCGGACCTCCGTGACCTTGCTCTTCGTCGAGCTCGCGTCGGGCGGAGGAGCGGCGGCCGAGGTGACGGCGGAGGCCATCAGGCCGAGGCAGGCAAGAGCGGCGGTGGCCGCGATCAACGGACGAGTCTTCCGAGTGTTCATCCGGGGACCGTACTCCTCTTCGATGAACGCCACTCGTCCGCGAGGAGGCCGTAGGCATACCCGTCGAGCCAGCCCTGCTCGCGGTGGAGCGACTCCTTCACCGTGTGTGACTCGCGGCGCATCCGCACCTTCTCCATCAGCCGCCACGAGGGCTCGTTGTCGGCGAAGCAGAGGGCGATCACCCGGCGCAGACCGAGCCCGCGCGGGGCCTCGTCGAAGCAGATGCCGAGCAGTGCCCGCACGGCCTCGACGGCGTAGCCGTGGCCCTGCTGGTCGGGATGCAGCCCCCAGCCGATCTCGGCCTGGGAGCGCGCCGCCTGCTCCTTCACCTCGGTCTGGGCGTAGGGGTCCTCGACCCCGACGAAGAGGTCGCCGATGACCCGGCCGTCGAGCTCGATGACCAGCATCTTGCTGAGCCACTCGGGGTCGTCGAAGTGCTCGGCGTACGTCGCCAGGTCGTCGTGGATCGTGGTCATCCACCGGTAGCTCTCCGGGAGCCGCCGGTAGCCCCACACCGCCTCCGCGTCGCGCGCCTGCGCCGGGCGGATCGAGAGCCGCTCGGTGGTCACCGGCCACGTGAGGGCGTCGATGAGCTCGCGGTGCGTCGGCTGGGTCGCCGGCTCGGTCGTCGGTCGGGTCACTCGTCGTCCACCATCCTCGGCATCACGGGGTTGAAGGTCACCGGCTCGCCGGGGCGCCCGCCGGGCCGGCTGCGGTACTCCGGCACCCCGACGCAGGTGAACAGCAGCGTCACCAGGTCGGCGGCCTCCCCGAGCAGCGCGGGCACCTCGGAGTCGAGGAAGGTCATGCCACTGGCGCTGATGCCGCGGGCGTACGCCGCGAGGTGCAGCCGCCCCTCGACCAGCCCGGCGGCGAGCTGGGCGTCGCGGTAGGTGCGGTCGTCGAGGGTCGGCCGGGTCGGCGGCGGAGATGACGACGTACGCCGCCTCGGCGCCGAGCGACTGGCCCAGGCAGATCCGCTCCAGCTCGTCGCGCAGGTCGGGCCGGTGCGCAGGGGAGCGGACAGGTCCGGCCAGCGATAGACGCCCGGCTCGACGCCGTCGACCGAGTGCACGACGACCCAGTGCGGCACGTCGATGCCGCGCATGGCGACCGCCATCGGCCACGTCCAGCAGGTCGAGCGGCACCGAGGCCCCGCGCACCATCCGGCGCTGCGAGCCGCGGCGGCGTACGACGTCGTCGATCGTGGGCGACTCGGGGGCCTCCGCGACCGGTGGTCCGGCCGGCCACGCCGCGCCGAGCTCGTCGCGCTCGCCGGCGACCTGCGCCTCGGTGTCGAGCGGGAACTCGACCGGAGGCAGGTCGCCTGGCGCAGCGGCCCCGGAGGCCTCGATCGCGGGGGCGCCGGAGCCGAGCGTCAGCAGCGCGATGGGTACCTCGTGCACGCCGTCGGCGCCGACCAGGTCGCGGATCTGCGCGTCGGGGAAGAGGGTGCGCAGCCGCGGATCGAGCCCCGCGCTGGCGGCGGCCGCCTCGAGCTGGGACGAGCAGCGTGCCGGCGTCCCAGTAGAGGTGCCGCCAGCCCCGCTCGGCGTAGCGCCAGCCGGTGCGCCAGGGGACGCCGGTCACGACCAGAGTCGTCTCGCCGCCGGTCGGCGCGGGCCGACCTGCACCAGGGCGTGCCGCTCGCCGTCGTACCAGTGCACGCCGTCGGGCACGCCCTCGACGCCGCGGGTGCAGGCATAGACCTCGAGCGGGAAGCGGGCGCCGGCCGAGCCGGAGGCGCGGAAGATGATGCGTCGCTCGCCGCGCTGGATGAAGCGGACGACCCCGGCGCCGAGGAAGAGCACCCGCCCCAACCCGGCGGCGTCGAGCGGCACCGGGGGCGACGGGATGGCCCGCGAGGACCGCCGCCGCTGGGACCTCGGGGGCCGGCAGGTCTCGCGGCAGCTCGAGGCGCGGCAGGTCGGCGGCGTAGTCCTTGACCAGGGCGGCACGGTCGCCAGGTCGTTGGGCTCGAGGTCGTGGCGCACGCGTGGATCGTCGACCGGGACGTCCCACTCGCGCTCGGGTGTGTAGGAGGTGAGGCGGTGCAGGAGGCCGGCCCCGCTGTCGGGGCTCAGCATGGTAGGTGCGCGATACGCGCTGCATCCGAGATGCTGGTCGGCATGAACGGCATCCTTGCCGACACCACCGACGACCGCACAGCGGTTTCCGCTCCCGGTCGCACCAGGCTGGCGGCGTACAACGTCGAGAACATGTTCGACCGGCCCAAGGCGATGAACAGTCGCAACTGGGCGTCGGGCGCGCCCGTGCTGGCCGCGCAGGCGCGCGTCAACGAGCTCTTCCAGCGCGAGGTGTACGACGCCGCCACGAAGGCCGAGATCCTCGAGCAGCTCGCCGTGCTCGGCCTGGTGCGCTCGGACAGCAGCACGTACGCCGTGCTGCAGAAGCTCCGCGGCAGCTTGCTGACCCGTCATCGCGACGGCACCACCAGCGTGGTGGCCTCCGGGCGGGCCGACTGGGTCGGGTGGGTCGAGCTGACCACCGAGTCGGTGACCGAGCTGGCCGGCACGCACACCGCGATGGTCGTGCGCGACGTCGGCGCCGACGTGCTCGGCGTCGTCGAGGCCGAGTCGCGCCCCGTGCTGGAGATGTTCTCGACCACCTTGCTGACCGAGATCGGGTGGACGGCGTACGACGAGGTGCACGTGTTCGACGGCAACGACCTGCGTGGCATCGACGTCGGCCTGCTCACGCGGGGCGGATACCGCGTGACGGATCTGCGCACCCACGTCTACGACACCGACGCCGACGGGATCGTGTTCTCACGCGACTGCGCGGAGTTCCACGTGATGACGCCGGGGAGCCACGAGCTCGTGGTGCTCGTGAACCACTTCAAGTCCAAGGGCTACAGCACCCCGGGCGACCCGCTGGGTGCGCGGAAGCGGAGCCGCCAGGCGTCCCGGGTGGCGCAGATCGCCACGTCGCTGCTGGCGACCGGGCACGAGTACGTCGCCGTGGTCGGTGACCTCAACGACAGCCCCGACAGCGCCGCGCTGGCGCCGCTCCTGAGCGACACGGACCTCCGCGACATCAGCGAGCATCCCGACTTCGAGTGGAGCACGCGCCGGGGCACCTTCGGCAGTCGGCAACGAGGACGACAAGATCGACTACGTCCTGCTCTCACCAGCGCTGTTCGCACGGGCGACGGGCGGGGGAGTCTTCCGCAAGGGCGTCTACCGCGGCCCGCGCACCCGCGAGCCGTGGGACGTCTACGACACCCTCGTCGCCGAGGTGGACCAGGCGTCCGACCACGCTGCCATCTACGCCGACCTGGCCCTCTGACGCCCCACCGAGCACGTCGTCAGTGGAACCCGCGCAGGCGCAGGCTGTTGGTCACCACGAACACCGACGAGAACGCCATCGCGGCGCCGGCGATCATCGGGTTGAGCAGGCCGGCGGCGGCCAGCGGCAGCGCGGCGACGTTGTAGGCGAAGGCCCAGAACAGGTTGCCCTTGATCGTGCGCGAGGGTGCGCGCGCGACAGCCGGATGGCGTCGGCGGCGACCCGCAGGTCGCCGCGCACCAGGGTGAGGTCGCTGGCCTCGATGGCGACGTCGGTGCCGGTGCCCATCGCCAGCCCGAGGTCGGCCTGGGCGAGCGCGGCCGCGTCGTTGACGCCGTCGCCGACCATCGCGACGACCCGGCCCTCGGCCTGCAGCCGCTTGACGACGTCGACCTTGTCCGGCGGGCAGCACCTCGGCGATGACGTCGTCCTCGTCGATGCCGACCTCGCGCCGCGACGGCTGCGGCGACGTCGCCCGGTTGTCGCCGGTCAGCAGGATCGGGCCGCAGGCCGAGCGCGCGGAGCCGCGGCGACCGCCTCGGCCGAGGTCGGCCTTGACCGCGTCGGCGACCACGAGGACGCCGCGGGCCGGCGCCGTCCCAGCCGACGGCGACGGCGGTGCCGCCGCTGCGGCCTGGGCGCGTCGACGGGCCGCGGCGAGCTCCGGCGTCAGGTGCTGCGACCACTCGGCCAGCAGGCTGCGGTCGGCCGACCACGCACGGCATGGCCGTCGACGACGCCCTGGACGCCGAGCCCCTCGAGGTTGGCGAAGTCCTCGACGGCGGGCAGGCTGCCGACCGCGCTCGCGGGCGCCGGCGGCGACGGCCCGGGCGATCGGGTGCTCGGAGGCGTCCTCGAGCGCGCCGGCCAGCCGCAGCAGCGTCGTCGGCGTCGGTCGCCGGCGGCCGCGACGACGTCGACGCAGGGTCATCCGGCCGGTGGTGACGGTGCCGGTCTTGTCGAGGACGACGGTGTCGACCCGGCGGGTCGACTCGAGCACCTCGGGGCCCTTGATCAGGATGCCGAGCTGGGCGCCCCGGCCGGTGCCGACCATCAGGGCGGTCGGGCGTGGCCAGCCCAGGGCGCACGGGCAGGCGATGATGAGCACGGCGACGGCGGCGGTGAACGCGGCGGCCGGCGCCGGCGCCGGTGCCGAGCCAGAAGCCCAGGGTGGCCGACGGCGAGCGCGATCACGACCGGCACGAAGACCGCCGAGACCCGGTCGGCGAGCCGCTGCACCTCGGCCTTGCCGTTCTGCGCGTCCTCGACGAGCCGGGCCATCTGGGCGAGCTGGGTGTCGGCGCCGACCCGGGTGGCGCGGACGACCAGGCGGCCGCCGGCGTTGACGGTCGCGCCGGCGACGGCGTCGCCGGGGCCGACCTCGACCGGGACGGACTCGCCGGTGAGCATGGAGGCGTCGACCGCCGAGGTGCCGTCCTCGACGACGCCGTCGGTGGCGATCTTCTCGCCGGGCCGGACGACGAAGCGGTCGCCGACCGCCAGCTGCGCCGACCGGGACGCGCACCTCGGCGCCGTCGCGCAGCACGGCGACGTCCTTGGCGCCGAGCTCGAGCAGGGCGCGCAGCGCCGCGCCGGCCTGCCGCTTGGAGCGGGCCTCGAGCTAGCGACCGGCGAGCAGGAACGTGGTGACGCCGGCGGCGGCCTCGAGGTAGATGTTGCCGGCGCCGTCGGTGCGCTCGATCGGTCAGCTCGAACGGGATGGGTCATGCCCGGCGTCGCCGGCGGTGCCCGAGGAACAGCGCCTAGAGCGACCAGCCGAACGCGGCGAGCGTGCCGAGCGAGACCAGGGTGTCCATCGTGGTGGCGCCGTGCCGCAGGTTGGTGCCAGGCGGCCCGGTGGAACGGCCACGCCGCCCCAGACGACCACCGGCGCGGCGAGCGTCAGCGAGAGCCACTGCCAGTCGTCGAACTGCAGCGCGGGCACCATCGCCATCGCGATCACGGGGACCGTGAGCGCGGCCGAGACGAGCAGCCGCTGCAGCGCAGCGTCGAGCCCGGCCGGGTCGTCCACGGGAGCCGCGTCGGCCGCCGCCCGGCGCCGGCGCCCGGGCGGTCGGCCTGGGCAGCGTCGGCGGTGTAGCCGGTCTGCTCGACGGTGCGCGACCAGGTCGTCGGTCGTGACGTTCTCGGGGTAGGTGACCCGCGCCTTCTCGGTGGCGTAGTTGACCGTGGCGACGACGCCGTCGAGCTTGTTGAGCTTCCGCTCGATCCGGGCCGCGCAGGAGGCGCAGGTCATGCCGCCGATGTCGAGCTCGACGCGTGGCTGCGACTCGTCGCGGCTCGCGGTCATCGTGCGCCGGCCTCGACGGTGAACGGCGCCGTGCGCACGCAGCCGCCGTGCTTGAAGTCCAGGTAGAGCCGGTAGCGCCCCGGCGCTCGGCACCTCGGCCACGAAGCCGATGTGCGGGCCGGCCGCGGGTTCGCCGTCGCCCGGCATGCTCGGGGTGGACGTGCAGGTAGGCCAGGTCGCCGTCGCGCAGCGCGACCAGGTGCCCGTAGGCGCCGAGGTAGGGCTGCAGGTCGGTGACCGGCCGGCCGTCGCGGCTCGACGCGTCAGCGTCAGCTCGGCGTCGCGCGCCGGCGTCAGGTCGCCGGCGAGGGTGACCGTGTAGCCGTCGACCGTCGGCCGTCCGCGGCTCGGCAGCGACGGCAGCGGCGCGTAGTCGCCGGGCACGGCACAGGTCGGTGCCCAGCGTCAGCGCCTCGTCGGCCGCCGGGCACGAAGTCGGCGAACACCCGGTAGTGCCCGGGCCGGCAGGTCGAGCGTCGGCGCGTCCAGGCGCCGTCGGCACGTCGAGCACGGGGTGCACGTGCTGGAAGCCGGTCAGGTCCCGGCGCACGACGATCAGGTGCAGCTGCTTCTCGTGCTCGACGTCGTACGCCGGTCACCGGCTGGCCGTCGGCGCCGAGCATCCGGAAGGCGAGCGGCACCTGCCGCCCGGCCGGGGCGCTGTCGCGAGGACCAGGGGTAGCCGCCTGCGCTGACCTGCAGCCCGCCGGGCAGGTGCTCCGTGCCCTCGGCGTGCTCGGCCCGCCGTCGGGTCGGCGGCGTGCCAGGCATGGTCGTCGGCGGCGCGCGTCGACGACCGGGCCACCGCGGGGCCGACGCCGAGGGCGGCGAGAGCACGACGACCAGGCCGGTGGCGAAGGTCGCGAGCCGGCGGGGGGCTCAGCTCCCTGACGTCAGACGAGCTGGTAGCCGGCCTCGTCGACGGCGGCCTGGACGGCGTCGCCATCGAGCGGCGCTCGCTGGTCGACGACGACGCGCCGGTCTCGAGGTCGACGGCGACGGCGGTGACACCCGGCGAGCCTCGTGACTCCTCGCGGACCGAGGCGACGCAGTGGGCGCAGGTCATGCCGGAGACCTGCGGGTGACGCAGCGTGTGTGTTTATCGTCTCATTCCTGTCGGGATCTGGTCCTCCGTCAGGACCGGACCAGCCGGGCGATGGCCTCGGAGGCCTCGTTCACCTTCCCGTCGGCGTCGGGGTAGGTGGCGTGGGCGACGCAGTGGCCAAGGTGGTCGTCGAGCAGGCGAGCGCGACCGAATCCAGCGCCTTCGTGGTCGCGCTGACCTGGGTCAGCACGTCGATGCAGTAGTGTCGGCTCCACCATCCGCTGCAGGCCGCGGACCTGGCCCTCGATCCGGCGCAGCCGCGTGATCTGGTCGTCCTTCTTGTGCGCGGCGAGGTAGCCGTGCTGACCCTGGTGTTCGTCCATGGTCGGTACTATACCCCCCCTCGGTATTGTGCGCAACCCTCACCCGCGGACGACCCGCTGGCAGCGGACCCACCCGCTGGACCCGCTCGCCGGATCGGAGCACGCTGGCACCGTGGAGATCCGCTTCGTCGACGCCGCGGGAGCGCGCCCGGCCGGACCGGACGAGCTCGACGCCCTGCTGGACCGCAGCGACGGGTTCTGCTGGGTCGACGTACCCGTCTGGAGCGACGCCGCCGAAGCCCTGCTCGTGCGGCTGGGCTGCCACCCGCGCCTCCTGGAGTCGTGCCAGCGGCGCAACTACGTGCCGGTCGTGCACACCTACCCGGGGCAGGTCTTCGTGACCGTCCACGCGCCGCTGCTCGGCAGCCACGGTCACGTCCACCTGCTCGAGCTCGACCTGGTCATCGGCGAGCACGTCCTCGTCACGGTGCACGGTCCGATCAACCCCGAGCTCGACAACACCGTGGCGCTCGTCGAGACCGACGCGGTGCGGGCCCGGCTCGACGCCGGGCGGTTGACCCCGAGCGACGCCCGCGGACGCTGGCGTACGCCGTCACCTCGGCCGTCGCACGCCGCCAGAGCGCGCTGATCCACGAGATCGCCGAGCGGCTGCCCGGCCTGGAGAAGGAGGTCATGACGTCGCGGCTGCGCTCGCCGGAGGAGCTGCTGGAGCGGATGTTCCTGATCCGGCACGAGCTGATGACCGGGCGGACGATGGCCGCGCAGTGCCACGAGGTGTGGGCGCGGATCGCCGGGCTGGGCCGGTTCGCGCGCGAGGGCGCGCCCGGACCAGGCGGCCGACCTCGCCGACCAGTTCGTCACGGGTCCGCTCGCTCGCCGACGGCGAGACGATGTTCCTGGTCGCGGTGATCGAGCTCTACCAGACCAAGGTGCACACCAAGATGACCGTCGCGATGGAGCGGCTCGCCGTGATCGCCGCGGTCACCCTGCCCGGTCACCGCGCTGGCCTCGATCTACGGCATGAACGTGATCGTCAACGACGACACGCACTGGCGCTCGCTCGTGGTCATCGTCGCTGGTGATGCTCACGATGAGCGGTCTGCTGCTCCGCTGGGCCCGCCGGCAGGGCTGGTGGTGACCGACTGGTGCGGTGCCGTGGTCGGTTAGGGGGTCGCCGGCCGGGTCCTATCCGGCCACAGCACCGCGGAAGTCAGTGACCACGAGCCAAGAACGCCCGGATCGCCTCGCGCGGTCGCTCGCGCAGCTCGGGCCCGTGGGTGAACGCCGCGACGTCGTACTCCAGCTCGGCCGAGGCGGTGCGCGGTCAGCTTCGTCATCCGGAAGTCGGTGCAGAACGCCTTGACCGGCCAGCGCAGCCGGCGCACGTTGAAGATCGCGTCGCCGGTGACCAGGCACGCCGGACGCTCTCGTGGAGGTACGACGCGTGGCCCGGCGAGTGGCCGGGCGTGTGCACGACGCGCAGCCCGCCGGCGACGTCGACGACCTGGCCGTCGTGCAGCTCCTCGGTGACCTCGACCGGCGCGAACGACGCCGCTGCCCGACAACCGTGGCCATCAGCCGGCCGAGCGACGGAGCCCGCCGGCGCCACCTTCCCGGCCCGCACGAACGCCGCGTCGTCGGCGTGCACCGCCGACGCCGCGGCCGGTCGCCCTGGCGACGTACCCCGTGCCGCCGGCGTGGTCGGCGTGCGCGTGCGTGAGCAGCAGCCGGGTCACGTCGCCCGGGCCCGACCCGATCGCCCCGAGCGCGGCGACGATCTTCTTGCCCGAGCGCTTGAGCCCCATGTCGAGCACCGTGACCTGGCCGTCGCCGTCACGGAACAGGAACCCGTTGACGATGTCGCCCACCAGCGGGCACTCGCCAGACTCCCGGAGCGAGCAGGACGACGGGATCCCTGGCCATGTCCAGCCACGCTACCCCCGCCTGCCCGTCGAGATAGTCCCTCACGTTTGGCACCGAGATGGGGGAGAAACAGGTGCCATACGTGAGGGACTATCCAGACTTGGGACTGGGACGGGGCTAGGAGGGCGCGAGTCGGGGGCTAGGAGGGCGAAGCAGCCGGAGCGAGTCGCGGACGTACCTGGATCGCGTGGGCGGCGCCCTCGGGGGGACATCCGCAGGATCGAGCCCGCCGGACTCGGGGTTGCCTGCCGGGGGCCCGCGTG
>CAVYCK010000028.1:0-49474 GCA_963767095.1 uncultured Actinomycetota bacterium
ACTCGCGGCGCGCTCGGCGTGCCCGACGACGTCCAGGTGGTCGGGTCCGTGGCCCGGCTCGAGCCGGTGAAGAACCATCGCTTCCTGATCGAAGCCACGGCTGAGCTCGTGCGGCGGGGAGTTCCGGTGCGATTGCTGCTGGTGGGCGACGGGTCCCTGCGCGACGAGCTCGAGGCCCAGGTTGCCGAGGCAGGCCTCGGTGACGTGGTCACGTTCCTGGGCGTGCGCACGGATGTCGCCGACCTGCTCCGCGCGATTGACGTGTTCGCGATGCCGTCGCACTACGAGGGTCTCCCGGTCGTGCTGATCGAGGCCCAGGCCACAGGCCTGCCCTGCGTGGTGTCGTCCGCGGTGACCGATGAGGCCGACCTCGGCCTGTCCCTGGTCCGCTACGTCGAGCCGGGCTCTCCGGCGGAGTGGGCCGACTCCCTCGCCGGGACTGTTCGGCCCGACCTCGGTTCGGCGACCATTCACGACGCCCTGCGGGCCCAGGGCTACGACGCCCACGACGCCGCGGACCGCTTGCTCGACCTCTACGGGTTGTCGCGATGACGGCGCTGGTCACGGTCGTGGTCGCGGTCCACGACGTACGGGCCTACCTCGACGCCTGTGTCGACTCCCTCCTGGCCCAGGCCGAGGCTGACCTCGAGATCGTCCTCGTCGACGACGGGTCCACCGACGGATCGGGAGCGCGGTGCGACGAGTACGCCGCTGCCGACGCCCGGGTCCGCGTCGTCCACCAGGCCAACGCGGGGCTGTCGGCCGCGCGCAACGCCGGGCTCGACCTCGCGCGCGGGGAGTTCGTGCGGTTCGTCGACGGCGACGACTGGTGCGACCCGGACCTGGTGGCGATGGAGGTTGCGATGGCGAGCCAGCACGAGGCCGACGTCGTGATCTCCGGGTGCCACGTCGACGTGCTCGACACCGAGGGCCGGCTCGTCTCGTCGACCACCCGGCGTCCGCCGCTCCACACCATCAGGACAGGAGACGCGACGCCTCCGGACGTCGACCTCGAGCTGGTCGGGCTGCTCGGCTACGCCTGGAACAAGCTCTACCGTCGTGAGCTCCTGACGACGCACGGGATCAGGTTCACCGTCGGGCTGGCGCTGGTGGAGGACATCGTCTTCAACGAGCGGGTGTTGCTCGACGAGCCGGGCTGTCGTGCTGATGTCGTCGGCCCACGTCCACTACGTGCAGCGGCCTCGGGTCACGCTGGGCACCCAGGAGCGCGGCGACTACCTCGACCTGCGCCTGCGCGCCCTCCACGCGGTCGACCGGCTGCTGACCCATTGGCAGGTGGCGCCGGCCCGACGGGCTGAGCTGCTCGACCGGCTGCGCGTCCAGGCGCTGTACGCCGCTCTCCGCGCCGCCGTCGTCGTCCCGGGACGTGGGGTGGCGGAGCGTCGGCGGCGGGTGCGCACCGTGGTCCGGAGCGTGGCAGTCGCGCGACTCGCCCGGGAGTCTCGCGCATCCCGCCGGGCTGTCGCTCGGCGAGCGGGCGCTCGTGCTCACGGTCCGGGCCCGCGCGGCCGGTCTCGTCACGCTGCTGGTCTCGGCCCAGGCACGGAGGTCGGCCTCGTGACGTCGACGGCACGCCGGCTCTGGGTTCGGGCGCGCCTGTCCGCTGCCGCGCGGGGCGATGGTGAGGCCGGGCAGCTGCAGCTCCCTCAGGATCGTCCCCGTGCCTTCGTGTTCCTGGCCGCCGACTACGGCAACCTGGGCGACCTCGCGATCACGCGGGCCCAGCTCGACTTCCTGGCGGCCCGGCTGCCCGGTCACGCCGTCGTCGAGATCCCGATCAGCCGCACGACCTCGTGGCTGCCGCGGCTGCGGGCGGAGGTCCGGCCCGATGACGTCGTCACCCTCGTCGGCGGCGGCAACACCGGCGACCTCTACGACGACATCCAGCACCTGCGCGAGCTGGTCGTCAGGTCCTTCCCGGGCAACCCGGTGATCTCGTTCCCCCAGTCGGCCGACTTCAGCGCGACGACGTACGGACGGCTGGCACTCGCCCGGGCGCGCAGGGTGCTCGCCTCCCACCCGGACGTCGTCCTGCTCGCCCGCGACAGCCGCACGCTCGCGTTCTTCGAGGAGGCCTTTCCCGGCACCCGGAGCGGCCTGGCCCCCGATGTCGTCCTCACCCTCGACCGCGCGCAGCCCGCGGCAGGCCGGGTCGGCGTCCTGCTCGCGCTGCGTGTCGACGCCGAGATGCTCACTTCCGGAGCGGTCCGCTCGCTCGTCGAGCGCTTGGCCGGCGCGCGCGACGAGGTGCGCCGGCGCGACACCCACGTGGGCGGCGCGCGCCGGGGCCGCGCCGAGGCCGATGCCGAGCTCGACAGGGCGTGGGCCGACTTCCGCGCCGCGCGGCTCGTCGTGACGGACCGGCTCCACGGCATGATCTTCGCCCTGGTCACAGGGACGCCCTGCGTCGCCCTGGACAGCCGGACCGGCAAGGTCGGACAGTTCCACGCCGACTGGCTCACCGGCCTCGCCTCGGTGCGGCTGGTCCGCTCCCCCGACGAGTCTGCGCTGGCTGACGCGATGGACTCGCTCCTGGCGACGTCCTCCGACGTCGCAGCTCCTGAGCTCGCCGCCGAGTTCCGCGAGCGATTCGACACTGCGTGCGGGCCCCTCCTCGGCTCTGCAGGAGCATCCCCTTGAGCGAGGTGTCCCGCACGGCCCGCTCGATGCGCAATGTGGGTGTCAGCCTCTCGACCCAGGCGGTGCTGCTGGTGCTCGCCTTCATCTCACGCACCGTCTTCGTGACCTATCTCGGTGTCGAGGTGCTCGGGGTCAACACGCTCCTGATGAGTCTGCTGGCCGTCCTGGGACTCGCCGACCTCGGCCTCAACACCGCCGTCATGTACTCGCTCTACAAGCCGCTCGCCGACGGCGACGAGACGACCGTGGCGGCTCTCGTTCGCCTGTGCGGCGACCTCTACCGTTACGTGGCGCTGACCATCACTGTTCTCGGCCTGGTCGTCGCCCTGTTCCTCGACCGGCTCGTGGACGCCGACATCCCGTCCACCGAGCTGTACGCCGGCTACTTGCTGTTGCTGGCCACGACCGCATTGACGTACCTGATGGCCCATCGTGCCGTCCTGCTGGTGGCGGACCAGCGGCAGTACCTCACGACCTTCTACGCCTTCCTCTTCACCGCGGCTCGGCACGTGTCACAGATCGTCGCGCTCGTGCTGACCGGCAGCTGGCTGGTCTTCCTTGCGCTGCATCTCGTGCTGACGCTGGCCTCCAACGCGTTCGTCTTCCGGCGGGTCGAGCGTCTTTACCCGTACCTGCGCAGGCTGCGGCCGTCACTGTCCGGCGAGCAGCGCCGCGGCGTGCTCGCGCACGTGCGCGCGATGGTGGTCTACCGGCTGGGTGGGGTGCTGCTCAACAACACCGACCCGATCCTGATCTCGCTGCTCCTCGGCACAGCAACCCTTGGCTACTACTCCAACTATCTCCTCGTGGTGGGGTCCGCCCTGACCTTCACGGAGCTGTTCTTCGGCTCGCTGTCCGCCAGCGTCGGCAACCTCAGCGCGTCGTCCGACGTGGCGCGTCGACGGCTCGTCTTCGAAGAGATCGGCCTGCTCGCCTTCTGGATCTACGGGTCTGTCGCCGTCGCGTTCTGGGTCGCGCTCGACGACGTGATCTCCGTGTGGCTGGGTGCTGCCTTCGTGCTCGAGCCCGTGGTGGCGCTCGCGGTGGCGCTGAACTTCTACGTCTACGGAGTGATGTCGCCGGTGCTGGCGTACCGGACGGCGACGGGGGTGTTCCGCGAGACCCGCTACGTGATGCTCGTGACTGCCGCCGTCAACCTGCTCGGGTCGCTCGCGCTGGGGTCGCTCATCGGGCTCGAGGGCATTCTGCTCGCCACCGTCGTCGCCCGGCTGTCCACCAACTTCTGGTACGAGCCGTGGAAGCTCTTCTCCCGGCATCTGGGGGCGTCGAGCCGGGACTACTTCGTGCGCCAGGTCTGGTTCGCGATGCTGCTCGTGATTGCCGGCGCGCTGGTGACCCTCGTCGTCCAGCCCCTCGACGGGCAGCGCGTCGCGGCGGCGGCGGTGGGCTCGATCGCTGCCGTCGTCGTGGTCACCGCGCTGGTGCTCGCTGTCTTCGGCCGGACACCGGCCGCGCGGTCGGTCCTGGCCCGCGGGAAGGGTCTCGTGCGATGAGGCCGCTCGTCTCGGTGGTCGTGCCGGTCTACAACGCCGGCCCGTGGGTGCGGGACTGCCTGCTCAGCGTGCTGGCGCAGACGATCTCGTCGATCGAGGTCCTCGTCGTCCTCGACGCGCCGACCGACGGCAGCGCCGAGGTTGTGGCCGACGTGGCAGCCACCGACCCGCGGGTCACCGTGCTGGAGAACGCCGTCAACGTCGGCCTGGCGACCTCACGTAACGTCGGTCTGGCCCGCGGCACGGCGGACTACGTCGCATTCGTCGACGCCGACGACCTTGTCGACCCGCGCATGTACGAGGAGATGGTCGGCCTCGCCCAGGACGCCGACGCCGACGTCGTGTCGTGCGGCTTTCACCGCGTGGCCGAGGGCGGCAACGTCCTGACGACCCATCCGGCACCGTTCCCGGCCGGGGTAGTGCTCGAGCATGACGACATGGTCAGTGCCCTGGCGCAGGGCCACGCGACGCGTGCGTTGTGGTTCTCCTGGCGGCACGTCTTCCGACGCTCGTTGCTCGAGACCAACGGCCTCCGGTTCGACGAAGGTCTGCGGACCGGTGAGGACATGCCGTTCAACCTCGAGGTGCTGCTCCACGCGCGGCGGTGGGTCGGGACCGACATGCCCTTCTATTCCTACCGCACCTCTCCGGCCGGTCTCACGATGAGCCGATGGGTTCCGCACCTGGTTCCGGACCTGCAGCGCGCCTACACCGCCAAGGCGAGACTGGTGCGCCTTTGGGAGCTGGGCGAGGAGGGCATGGAGGACCTGCAGGTCTACACGATCGCCAACCTGTTGCCGCGGGTGGTCGCCAACGCGGAAGGCTCCGCATCACCGGACCTGTCAGAACTGCAGCTGAGCGAAGCCCTGTCCCTGCCGATGTTCCGCGAGTCGCTCGTCGCCGTCAGGCCGTGGGACGCCCGACTGCCACGGGGCGTCCAGGTCATGGCCGGGTTGGCGCGGTGGGGAATGGTCAGGTCGCTGCTGCGCTTCTCCCGGTCGAGGCACTGACCCAGGCACGCGTCAGCTTGCGCTGTTGATCATCCCCGCACCGACGGTGACGCCGGTGGCCTCGTCGATGAGGATGAAGGAGCCGGTGGTGCGGTTCTTCGAGTAGGGGTCGCACAGCAGCGGCACGGTGGTGCGCAGCTGGATGCGGCCGATCTCGTTGAGGCCGAGCTCCTTGGTCTCCTGGTCGCGGTGCAGGGTGTTGATGTCCAGGCGGTACTGGATGTCCTTCACCATCGCGCGGCCCGTGCGGGTGGTGTGCTTGATGGCCAGCTTCTGCCGCGGCTTGAGCGGCGCGTTGGTCATCCAGCAGACCATCGCGTCGATGTCCTGGCTCGGGTTGGGGGCGTTCTTGACCCGGGCGATCATGTCGCCGCGCGAGACGTCGACGTCGTCGGCGAGGCGCACGGTGACCGACATCGGCGGGAACGCCTCGTCGATCTCCTTGTCGAACGCGTCGATGCCCTCGATCGTGGAGGTCATGCCCGAGGGGAGCACGATCACCTCGTCACCCGGCTTGAGCACGCCGCCGGCGACCTGGCCGGCGTAGCCGCGGTAGTCGTGGTGGGCGTCGCTCTTGGGGCGCACGACGTACTGCACCGGGAAGCGGGTGTCGACCAGGTCGCGGTCGGACGCGACGTGGATGTGCTCGAGGTGGTGCATGAGCGTCGGGCCGTGGTACCACGGCGTGTTCTCCGAGCGCGTGACGACGTTGTCGCCCTTGAGCGCCGAGATCGGGATGACCTCGAGGTCGGGGATGTTGAGCTTGGTCGCGAACGAGCTGAACTCGTCGTGGATCCGCTCGTACGTCGCCTCGTCCCAGTCGACGAGGTCCATCTTGTTGATCGCCAGCACGAGGTGGGGCACCCGGAGCAGCGACAGCAGCACGGCGTGCCGGCGCGACTGCTCGGTCAGCCCCTGGCGGGCGTCGACCAGCACGAGGCCGAGGTCGGCGGTCGAGGCGCCGGTGACCATGTTGCGGGTGTACTGGATGTGGCCCGGGGTGTCGGCGATGATGAACTTGCGCGCCGGGGTCGCGAAGTAGCGGTAGGCGACGTCGATGGTGATGCCCTGCTCGCGCTCGGAGCGGAGCCCGTCGGTCAGCAGGGCGAGGTCGGTGTAGTCGTAGCCGCGGGAGTGGCTGGTGGCCTCGACGGCCTCGAGCTGGTCGGAGAAGATCGACTTGGAGTCGAGCAGCAGCCGACCGATGAGGGTCGACTTGCCGTCGTCGACGGAGCCCGCGGTCGCGAATCTGAGCAGGTCCATCAGAAGTAGCCTTCCTTCTTCCGGTCCTCCATGGCTGCCTCGGAGAACCGGTCGTCACCGCGGGTCGCGCCGCGCTCGGTCACCGTGGCGACCGCGACCTCCGCGATGATCTTCTCGATCGTGTCGGCGTCGGACTCGACGCACCCGGTCAGGGTGAGGTCGCCGACGGTGCGGAAGCGCACGGTGCGCTCCTCGACGGTCTCGTTGCCGCGGGTCGGGTTGTGCTCGCTCTCCGACAGCAGCATGCCGTCGCGCGCGAACACGCGGCGCCGGTGGGAGAAGTAGATGGTGGGGATCTCGATGCCCTCGCGGCCGATGTAGTCCCAGATGTCCAGCTCGGTCCAGTTGGAGATCGGGAAGATCCGCATGTGCTCGCCCTCGTGGATGCGCCCGTTGTAGAGGCTCCACAGCTCGGGGCGCTGCATCTTCGGGTCCCACTGGCCGAACTCGTCGCGGTGGGAGTAGACGCGCTCCTTGGCGCGGGCCTTCTCCTCGTCGCGGCGCCCGCCCCCGAAGGCGGCGGTGAAGCCGTTCTCCTCGATGGCGTTGAGCAGCGTGCCGATCTGGTGCCGGTTGCGACTGGTCTTGCCGTCGTCGACGACGATGCCGTTGGCCAGCGCCTCCTCGACGCTGGCGACGATCAGCTTCACGCCCAGCCGGTTGACCCAGTTGTCACGGGTCTCGAGGACCTCGGGGAAGTCGTAGCCGGTGTCGACCTGCAGCACCGGGAACGGGATCTTCGCCGGGTAGAAGGCCTTCTCGGCGAGCCGCATCATCACGATGGAGTCCTTGCCGCCCGAGAACATCAGGACCGGCTTCTCGAACTCTGCCGCGACCTCACGGAAGATGTGGATCGACTCCGCCTCGAGCTGGTCGAGCTGGCTCAGCTGGTAGTCGGCGTGAGTGGGTGGTGCGCTCATGCGGGAAGGGGGCCTCTCATCTGGACAGCAACGGCCATCCTAACCAGTTCAGTACGGTTTGCCGCATCGCCGACCGACGGCCCATCCACGATTCAGTCTCAACGCCGCGAGACGACCTTGCCTCCGTCGTGTGCCGTGCCTGGCACCGGGCCGAACCAGGGATTGGGGAACCCACCCTCGCTTGCCACGCCCGAGTAGGGATCCTCGAAGCGTGTGAAGATCCAGGCGGTGACGGCCGTCTGGAGCTCCGACGGCGGGGACTCGACCTCGATCCAGAGGTCGAGGGCCTCGAGAAAGTTCTCGAGGGTGTACGAACTCACCCGCGGAGTTCGGCGAGCCGGGCTTCGAGAGCCTCCCGCGTGTCCGGCTTCGCCGGCCTACGGAGCCTCTCCGCTGCCCCGGCCACCAGCTCCTTCACCTGGACGAGGTCGAGAGGTGGGACGTCGGTCTCGTCGCCGGCACCTGCGCGAGCGAAGTATTCCCGCAGCCGGTCGGGGTCGATGCGCACGCTTCGGCCCGGGGAGCGCAACGCATCGGCGTCGCGCCAGGGCGGCTCCGAGTGCGAGAGACGAACCAGGTCGTCTGCGGACAGACCGCCGTAGCGGCCCACCACATAGCCGATGGTGTTGAGCTCGGCCTCGCCGAGGATCGTCTCCTGCTGCGGCGGAGCGCCCGAGCTCTCCTCGTGCCACAAGGTCCCGACGACCGGTCCCATGTCCCATGCCGAGATGGTCTCCTGGAACAAGGGAACACCGAGTCGGCCGAGGTGGTGCCCTTGTGCGTAGTACAGAAGCTTGTGCAGCTTGACGGCTCCGACACCAGGGACTCGTCGACGGATCTCCTCCTACGGAACTCGCCGCCCAGAGGCGCGGCGACGTGAGTGGGGCCGTGCGGCGAGCAGCTTGTCGAACATACATTCGATCATAGAGGGAGGCACGGACAGCCCAGGCGGACCGCTGGTCAGTGGCGCTCGAGCACGAGCGTGACCGGCCCGTCGTTCGTGGCCACGACCTGCATGTCGGCGCCGAAGACACCCTGCTCGACCTGCGCTCCGAGGCGGCGGAGCTCGGCGCACACGGCCTCGTAGACGGGTTCGGAGACCTCGCCGGGGGCGGCGGCGTTCCACGTGGGCCGCCGACCCTTGCGGGCGTCGCCGTACAGCGTGAACTGGCTGACGACGAGCACCGGCGCCCCGATGTCGGAGGCCGATCTCTCCTTGCGCAGCAGGCGCAGGTCCCAGATCTTGCGCGCCATCCAGGACACCTCGTCCGGCCCGTCGGTATGGGTGACGCCGAGGTAGACCAGGAGCCCCGGACCGTCGACGCGTCCCACCACCCGGCCGTCGACCTCGACCCGTGCCCCGTGGACCCTCTGGACGACTGCGCGCATGAGGCCACGATGTCACCGACGCCATGTCACCATGTGCCACGTGCCTGACGTGCCCGCCGACCGCCTGCTGATCACCGTCGCCCCGACCGGGGCCGAGACGGCCAAGGCCGACTGCCCGCAGCTCCCCACGACGCTGGAGGAGCAGGTCGCGACCGCTGTCGAGTGCCAGGCCGCTGGTGCGGCGATGATCCACCTGCACATCCGCGACGACGACCACCGCCCGACCCTGGAGCTGTCGCGGCTCAAGGACGCCGTCGACGCCATCCGCGAGGCCACCGAGCTCGTCGTCCAGCTCTCCACGGGCGGGTCCGTGCACGACCCGCTCGAGGACCGCCTGAAGGTGCTCGACGCCGGGCCCGACTCGTGCAGCCTGACGATGGGCACCACCAACTTCGGCGACGACGTCTTCCTCAACCCGTGGCCGTTCGTGTGCGAGCTCTACCAGCTCGCGCAGGATCGTGGCGTCGCCCCGGAGTTCGAGCTCTTCGACCTCGGCCAGGTGCATGCGCTACGGCGGCTCCTGGACAGGTACGGCCTCCCCGCCGGCGGCAAGGTGCACTGCGACCTGGTGATGGGCGTGCCGGGCGGGATGGACGGCACCGCCGACTCCCTGGTGGCCGCCGTCGCCGCGCTTCCCGACGCGACGACCAGCTGGTCGGCCACCGGCATCGGCCGATCCACGCTGGCGGTGGCGATGGCGGCCCTGTCCAAGGGCGGTCACCTGCGGGTCGGCATGGAGGACGTGCTGACGATCAGCAGGGGCGTGCCGGTGGAGAGCAACCGCCAGCTCGTCGAGCGCGTGGTCGAGCTCGGTCGGATCGCGCAGCGCACCCCGATGACCCCGGGCGAGTGCCGCGACCTGCTGGGCATCACGGCGCCGGTGGCCTCCACCGGTGGCTGAGCGGGCTCGCCGCGCGCACCCCTGGCGGCGCCGGATCGCCTACGCCGTCACGCTGGGCTTCCTGCTGCTGGTCGGGCTGGTGATCCTCGCGCTGCCGTTCCGCAACGTGCAGAGCGAGGGCGACGCCGCCAAGACGGACCTGCAGCGGGGTGCCGACGCCCTGCGCGCCGGTGACATCCAGGCCGCAACCGACTATGTCGCCAGCGCCCGCGCCCATGTCGACCGCGCGAAGGACGCCTCGCACGGCATCGGGGGCGACGTGTGGCAGTACGTCCCGGTCGCCGGCAGCGGGGTCAGCGACGTACGCCACCTCGTCGAGGCGCTCGACGACGCGACCGCCATCGCCGAGATCGGCGTCGACGTCTACTCGCAGGTGCTCGGCGACGACGCCTCCGTGGTCGACGGCACCAACGTGGACATGGACGTCCTGGCCACGGCGCTGGACGCCGGTCGCCAGGCCGCCGCCCACGCGCGTGCGGTCGACGCCGCGCTCAGCGAGGTCTCCGGAACCGCGCCCGTCGTCGGCGATCGCACCGCCGCCGCCCGCGACGAGGCCGTGACGGCGCTGGAGCCCGTCACGGAGATGCTCGGCCGCGCCGAGCCGCTGATGGACGTCCTCCCGCGCATGCTCGGTGCGGAGGAGGAGCAGAAGTACCTCGTCGCGATCCTGAACCCGGCCGAGCTGCGCTACTCCGGCGGCGCCAACACCGCTCTCGCGGTGGTCCGCATCGCCGACGGGCGGGCCACCTTCCGCGACATCGGCAACCTCGATGCCGCCGAGAACGCCCAGCGCCGCCTCTACTGGAAGAAGGTCAAGGGGAACCCCTTCCACGCGCGCGGCAAGACCTACATCCAGAACGCCACGTGGTCGCCCTACTGGTCGGTCTCGGGCGAGGAGATCCTGCGGGCGTGGGCCCGGGTGACCAGGGAGGAGTTCGACGGGTTCGTCGCCATCGACGTTCCGGCCATCGCCTCGCTCGTCGGGGTCACGGGTTCCATGGAGGTGGCCGACGTGGGCACCCTGGACGAGACCAACCTGACCAAGACCCTCGTCGGCAGCTACGACGTCTACGACGACATCTTCAAACGGCGGGCGCTCAACAGGAGCCTGATCCCGATCTTCCGGGAGAAGCTCTTCGCGGGTGGACAGTTCATCGAGAAGTTCCAGGCGCTCGGTGAGTCAGCGAAGTCGCGACACTTCGCGGCGTACTTCCGCGACCCCGACGCGCAGGCCGTGATCACCGACCTCGGCGTCGACGGTGACCTGTCGGAGACCGACCAGGACTACGTCGGCGTCTTCTCGCAGAACACCAACATCGCGAAGTCCGACTACTGGATGGACCGCACGACCGCCTCCGAGGTCTCCGTGCGACCGGACGGCAGCGCCGACGTCGAGCTGACCATCACCAACTATCAGAACTCGGATCCGTGGGTGCAGGTGTTTCCTGACCCCAAGCACGGCTACCTCACGCGCTGGTCGGAGTCGGCGCTGGCGGTCTTCCTCCCCAAGGGCGTCGACAAGGCCACCGTGACGCGACCGGACGGCACGACCGTCGAGCCCTTCATCGATGACGCGCAGGGGCGGCCGTTCCTCTACCAGAACCTGGTCTTCGCGCCGCAGTCGACGCAGGTGATGAAGGTCCGCTACCGGGTGCCCGACGCGGCCGAGGTGCGCGACGACGGCAGCCTGGTCTACCGCCTCGACGCGGATCCCCAGGGCATGGTCACCACGCCCAAGCTCGGGGCCACCGTGACGTTCCCCCAGGGCTACCGGGTCACCGAGGCACCCTCGCCGTGGAAGACGCGTCGCGGGGTGGCCGAGATGGATCCCCTGCCGCTGACCCAGTCGTCGACCTGGGAGATCGTGGCCGCCAAGGCAGCCGGCTAGCCGCTGTCGCTGCGCTTCATCCCGACGATGCCCGGGCGGTACGCCGGGTCCTCGAGCTCGGCGATGGTGGGCGAGCCGAACATCGGCAACCCCGTCGTCCGCCGGATCAGACCCCAGACCAGTGGCACCAGCACGAGCATGGTCACCCCGACGGCACCGATCAGCATGGGGTGGGTCTCGTCGTCGCCCGCCCCGAGCGGGCCCCAGCCCGCCTTGTCGAGCAGCGCGACGCCCGACATCGTCAGCACGACGACGATGCCACGGCGGATCACCGACTGCGGCACGCGCGGCGCGATCATCGAGCCGATGATCGTGCCGGGCACCGATCCGAGGATGAGCGGGATCGTCACCGACCAGTCGAGCCCGTGCAGGGCGATGTTGGAGATCGCGGCCGCCATCACCAGCGGGACGGCCTGCACCAGGTCGGTGCCGACCAGCTTCACCGCCGACAGGCCCGGGTAGAGCATCAGCAGGGCGATCATGATGACCGAGCCGGAGCCGACGCTGGTGATGCCGACGAGCAGGCCGCCCATGGCGCCGACGAGCAGGGTCGGGATCGGTCGGATCGCCGGGTTGTCGTCCTCGACGTGGGTGCCGGACCGCACGCGGCGCAGGTTGATGTAGAGGCGCAGGGCGTAGGTCAGCGCGGCGAAGAGCAGCGCGAAGCCGATGCACAGCTTCAGCACCCGGTCGAGCTCGCCAGGCGCCGCCAGGTAGTTGACCAGGTGCGGACCCAGGAGGGCCATCGGGACGGACCCGATGATGAGCCACTTGGCGAGCTGCATGTTGGGGGAGCCCTCGCGCTTGTGCACGATGGCGCCGCCGGTCTTGTACACCGCAGCCGCAGTGAGGTCGGCGGTCACGACGGTGGCAGCGTCGCCGACGCCCAGGAAGATCAGCGCCGGGGTCATCAACGCTCCGCCACCCATGCCGGTCAGACCCACGACCGCGCCGACGAAGAAGCCCGCCGCGAGGATCGCGAAGAAGGTCGTGGTGAAGACGTCGTCCATGAGCTGCTTTCGGGGCAGGCGGAGCCGGGTGAGTCTACTGACTCGCCTGGCTTTGTCGGAGTGCGGGCACGACGATACCGAGCAGCTCGTCGATGAGCTCCGCGCAGGCGCGGCTCGCCTCGGGCCCGCGGCGGTAGGGGTCGGCGATGTCGAGACTGGTGTCCGCCGCGCGAGGGCGCTGGCTGAGCTCGCGCAGCAGCGCCCGACCGCGGGGAGCGGCCGGGTCGTCGTCGTACGACGGCACGGCCGCCGCGAGCTGACCGAGCGTGAAGATCTTGCGGAAGGCCGCCGGCGTCTCCTCGAGGAGATAGGTCCGGTGGGCCGACCCGGCGGTGATCACCACGTCGGCCGCCTCCACCATCTCGCGCGTGGCTCTCCTGCTGCGGAACGACTCGGCCTCGGCCTCGTAGCCCCCGATCAGCTCGTTGCTCATCGGCGCCGCGTCGAAGCCCTGCGTGCCCGCGCTGGAGACCACGACCGACGCGTCGTCGCCGAGCAGCCGTCGGGTAGCCAGCTCCATGTAGGGCGACCGGCAGATGTTGGCGGTGCAGACGAAGAGGACCTGGAGGGGTCCGGCGTCGTGGTCTCGCTGCGCGACCTCCTCGACCAGCGGGGATGTCAGGTCGAGGTACCCGGACTCGCGGAGCGCGGCGAGGACGTCGCCGAGGGCGTCGTCGATCGTGCGGCCCGTGGTGTCGACGCGGACGGCGGCGTCGTCCGGCTCCTCGTAGGGGGACGAGATGCCGGTGAACTCGGGGATCTCGCCGCGGCGGGCCTTCGCGTAGAGGCCCTTGCGGTCACGCCGCTCGCACTCCTCCAGCGGCGTGGCGACATGCACCAGGAAGAAGGCGCCGCCGGCGGCCTCGACCATCGCGCGCACCTGTTGCCGGGTCTCGTCGAACGGCGCGATGGGACTGCAGACCGCCACACCGCCGTGCCGGGCGATCTCGGCGGCCACCCAGCCGATGCGGCGGATGTTGGTCTCGCGGTCAGCCCGGGAGAACGTCAGCCCGGCCGACAGGTGCCGCCGCACGACGTCGCCGTCGAGGCTGGTGACGCTGCGCTCGCCCTGCTCGAGAAGGCGGTCGATGAGCGCGCGGGCCAGCGTCGACTTGCCGCTGCCCGACAGTCCGGTGAAGAAGAGCACCAGCCCCTGGGCCTCCGGAGCCGGCTGGTCGTGCTCGACGATCGCCGCGATCTCCTCGGGCAGGTCGCCGCCGTCCACGAGACCGTGCACCGGGTCGCCGGCGGCGTACGTCGACACCACCTGGGCGCCGAGCGCGTGGTCCTCGTCGGCGTCGCCGTGCGCGGCCAGCGGGACGACGACGACGTCGGCGCCCTCGATCGAGGCGGCCGCCACGAGCGTCGCCCGGACCAGGGCGACCGGGGAGAGCTGGGGCGTTCCGGTGCCGGCGAGAGCGAGCAGGACGACGGGGCCGCGGCCGCGCAGATCCTCCAGCTGCGTGTCGGTGAGCGCATCGACGACGGGGACGAAGGTGCGACCGGCGTACCGCTCCCGGACCTGCGCCGGGGTGAGGTAGCGGCTGCGGAACGGCCCGTACTCGGCATGGGTCAGCGCTTCGACAGGCCACCCGGCCGGGTCGCCCGGACGCACGCGCGCCAGTGGCAGGCCCTCGGGGTCGACGAGCTCGACAAGCTCCGCGTCGGCCAGCTCGGGAGGCAGGGACAGGGTCAGTGGGCTGCCGGGCTCGTTGAAGCGCGTGGTGGGGGCAGCAGCACCGGTGACCAGCAGCTCGAGATCGTCGAGCTCGGTCGGGCTCGGGTGATGCTGCGGCGTCGGGGGCACACGCTTCATCCTGCCACCCGGCCGACCTGCCACCGGGCAATGGATAGCCTGCCCGCATGACGGGTCCGGTGCCGGTGGCGGAGATCGTGCGGTCCGGCTTCGTGGAGGGGCACCACTACGGGTCGCTGGTGGCGCTCGCCGCCGACGGCTCCGTCGACTGGTCGGTCGGCGCCGTCGACGTGCCCATGCTGCCGCGCTCGTGCAACAAGCCGGTCCAGGCGCTGGGGATGGTGCGCCTGGGGCTGGACCTGCCCGACGAGCTCCTGGCCCTGGCGTGTGCCTCGCACTCGGGTGAGCCGTTCCACGTCGAGGGCGCCCGGCGCATCCTGGCCCTCGCCGGACTCGACGAGTCGGCGCTGCAGACCCCCGCCGACTACCCGCTCGACGACGCAGCCCGGGAGGTGGTCATCCGTGCCGGCGGGGGGCGCTCGCCGGTGCAGATGAACTGCTCGGGCAAGCACGCGGCGATGCTGGCGACCTGCGTCGTCAACGGCTGGGACACCGCGACGTACCCCCAGCCCGACCACCCGCTCCAGGTCGTCCTGCGCGACACGTTCGCCGAGCTGACCGGTGAGCCGGTGACCACGGTGGCGACCGACGGCTGTGGGGCCCCGCTCTTCTCGACCTCGCTCGTGGGGCTGGCCCGGGCGTTTCGCCGGCTGGCGCTGGGTCACGACGGCGACGACCGCGACGACCCGGCAGCGCGGCGCGTCGCCGAGGCGATCCGCGCGCACCCGGAGCACGTCTCCGGCACAGCTCGCGACGAGGCCGTCCCTCCTGCGCGCGGTCCCCGGCGCCATCGGCAAGGCCGGTGCGGAGTCCTGCTACGCGGTCGCGCTCGCCGACGGCCGAGCCTTCGCGCTCAAGGTCGACGACGGCGCCCCCCGGGTCCGTCCCGTGCTGATGGCCGCCGCGCTGGCCCGCAGCGGCGTCGACACCGAGCCCGGCGTCGACCGCGAGGCGGTCCGGCGTACCGGCCTGGTGGACCTGTACGGCGGCGGCGAGATCGTCGGCGAGATCCGTCCCTGCCTGTGAACGGCGGTCCGGTGACCGGCCGCGCGCGCGGCTTCCTCCTCGCGGTGTTCGTCGCCTACCTGGTCGCCCTCGCCGTGGTGTTGCTGGGTCCGTCGACCCAGCCCGGCGAGACCGGGGTGTCCGGGATGCTCCGGGCCCTGTGGACGGCGGGCGTGCCGGTCGACCTGGCGACCCCCGAACGCGTCGAGGTGCTGCTCAACGTCGTTCTCCTGGTGCCACTCCCGCTGATCGGCGGAGGGATCTGGCCGTCGCTGACCTGGCGTGACTGGACGGCCTACGGCTTCGCGCTGGCCCTGGGCGCTGAGCTGTGGCAGGGGCTGGCCTTCGAGGCCCGCAGTGCGACGTACTCCGACGTGGTCGCCAACACGACCGGCGTCTTCCTGGGAGCCGCTGCCGCGGCCGGGATCCGGTGGACGTGGAGCGCGCTGTCCGCACCCTCACGGGAGGAGTGAGGGACCTCACGCTTGCTCAGTTTGCTAAATGCTTGCTCTTGCAAGCACGATGGGGGCATGGCCAAGAGCAAGGTCGGGCTGACCGTCGGGTCGCTCGGTGAGTACCTCAAGGAGCAGCGGGTCTCGGCCCGCCTCTCGTTGCGGCAGCTCGCCGACCAGGCCGGCGTCTCGAACCCGTACCTGAGCCAGATCGAACGTGGTCTGCGCAAGCCGTCGGCCGACGTCCTGCAGCAGATCGCCAAGGCGCTGCGCATCTCGGCCGAGCAGCTCTACCTGCGCGCCGGGATCCTCAGCCCCGAGGACCTGCAGGGCCGGTCCGAGCGCTCCGTGGAGCTGGCCGTGCTGGCCGACCCCGGTCTCTCGGAGCGGCAGAGGCAGTCACTACTGGACGTCTACGCGTCGTTCCTCGCCCTGAACGCCGGCCGAACGCCGGACTAGGAGTCCTCGGACGACGAGTCCTGACCTGCACCACCCACCCAACCGGAGGAGCTTCCATGGCTACCCGCATCCCCACCCTCAAGATCGACACCAAGAGCGTCGCGACCCTCCAGGCCGCCGCCGAGCGCCCGTTCTACGCCGGAGTCGGCGTGACCGACCTGGCCGTGGAGGTCGTGCGCGACTACGTCGCCGACGTGCAGAGCCGCGTCCGCAGCTACAGCGTCGACGTCCAGAAGAACGTGCAGTCCCTCGACCTCCAGCCCAAGGCGCTCCGCGACACCGCTGTCTCCGTCGTGACCGAGCGCGTCGACGCGCTCCAGGGCGAGGTGCGCACCGTGCCCGCGCGGGTGCAGAACCTGGTCGACGACAACGTCGCGCTGCTCGAGGGCACCTACGGCGACCTGGTCAAGCGCGGCGAGAGCCTCGTGGGCCGGATCCGCCGCCAGAAGACGACGCAGGACACCGTGAAGTCCGCCGAGACCACCGTCGCCAAGGCCAAGACCACGAAGACCCAGGCCACCAAGGCGTCGAAGTCCACCGCCAAGAAGGCGACCTCCACCGCCAAGAAGCGCAGCTCCGCCCCGCGCAGCAGCGCCAAGGCCACCACGACCGCGGCCAAGAAGACCGCCTCCTCGACCGTCGAGGCTGTGACGGACGCCGCCGCGAAGGTCGGCGACTGATCCAAGGTCCCTCTTCGGGACACCCGCGTCGAGACCCCCGGATCCTCTGGTCCGGGGGTCTCGTGCGTCCTGGTCCGCTGGCCCGATCGCCTAAGATGCCCGCGTGGACGTCTTCGAGATCGAGGGTGCGATCACGATCGGGATCCTGGTCGTGCTCATCGCGGTCAAGGCGTTCGCCTTCGTGAGCTCGCTGCTGTTCTCCAGCGAGGCCTACACGGCCGGCGGAAAGCTCACGAAGCCGGCCTGGTGCGCGATCCTCGGGCTCGGGCTGGCCGCGCAGCTGCTGCTCATCACCTCCCCGCTGAACATCCTGCACCTGGCGTTCACGATCGCCGCGTTCGTCTACCTCGCCGACGTGCGGCCCGCGCTGAACGACCTGACTCGCCGCTGACGAGGGGGCTCACGTCCCTCGACGGCGACCGTCGCGGGGTCCGAGAATTGGCGCGTTCCGACACCTGCGTTGCACGTGGCCGGACCAGCGGACGGGTCTCAACCGAACGTCCACAGGAGTCCAGACGGCCCTCCTACTTGTCCTCAACGGACGCCTTCCCTCGGGGGACGGACTGCGTCAGCCGTCTTGTTCGGGGGATAGGTCACACCATGCGATTTCTCGCGTTGCGCCGACATCGGACTGCGGTCCTGGTGTGCTTCGACGCGATCGTGTGGATGTCGGCGACCGCCGCGGCTCAGCTGCTCCGCGTCCAGTCCGCGGCGGACATCGCCTGGAACGAGTCACTGCTGGTCGGCGCGTGCCTGGCTGCCTGCTACCTCGCCATCGGCATGCCCCTGCGGCTGCACGAGGGCAGGGCGCGGACGGCGAGCTTCGAGGAGATGCTGCTGATGGGCTCGACGGCCGTCGTGTCCGGCGGGATCGTGCTCGTCACGAACCTGATCACCCTCACGGTGCCGCGCAGCGTGCCCATCATCGCCTTCGTCGTCTTCATCGTCTGTGCCTCGTGGGGACGCGCGATCTGGCGGCGGCTGTCCGAGCGGCACCTGGCGATGTCGACCGGCAGCGGGACCGCCGAGCCGGTGCTGCTGGTCGGCGCCGGGGAGGCGGCTCGTGAGCTGATCGGCTCGATGCTGCGCGACAAGGCGGCCCGCTGGTCGCCGATCGGGATGGTGGACGACGACCCGCGCAAGCGACACCTGCGCATTCGCGGCGTGCCTGTTCGCGGCGCGACCGACGAGCTGGCCGCTCTCGTCCGGGCGAGCGGGGTCCGCACCGTCATCCTCGCGATGCCGAGCGCGGGCAAGGAGCTGGTCCGCGAGATCAGCCACGCGGCCCATGGGCTCGGGGTCGACCTCAAGGTCCTGCCCGCGCCGACCCAGCTCCTCTCCGAGCATGTCGGGGTCCGTGACATCCGCGACGTGAACCTCACCGACCTGCTCGGGCGCAACCAGCTCGACACCGACATGGACTCGATCGCCGGCTACCTGACCGGTCGCAGGGTGCTCGTCACCGGCGCCGGCGGCTCGATCGGGTCCGAGCTGTGCCGCCAGATCAACCGCTTCGGTCCGGCCGAGCTGATGATGCTCGACCGCGACGAGTCCGCCCTGCACGCCGTCCAGCTGTCCCTGAGCGGGCGGGCGCTCCTGGACTCCGACGACGTGGTGCTCTGTGACATCCGCGACCTGTCCGCCCTCGAGCGGATCTTCGTCGAGCGGCGCCCCCACGTTGTCTTCCACGCGGCGGCGCTCAAGCACCTGCCGATGCTCGAGCAGTACCCCGTCGAGGCCGTCAAGACCAACGTCGTCGGCACCCGCAACGTCCTCGACGCGGCGCTCGCCGCTGGTGTGGAGCGCTTCGTCAACATCTCCACCGACAAGGCCGCCAATCCCGCGAGCATGCTCGGCTACTCCAAGCGCATCGCCGAGCGGCTGACGTCCACCTACGCCGCACTGGCGCCGCACATGATGAGCACCTCGGTGCGCTTCGGCAACGTGCTGGGCAGCCGTGGCTCCGTGCTCGACGACGTTCGCCGGGCAGATCGCGCGAGGCGGTCCGATCACGGTGACCCACCCCGAGGTGACGCGCTACTTCATGACCATCGAGGAGGCCTGCCAGCTCGTCGTCCAGGCGGGGGCCATCGGCGCGGGTGGGGAGGCGCTGGTGCTCGACATGGGTGAGCCGGTGAGCATCCTCGAGGTGGCGCGGCAGCTCGTGGAGCTGCACGGTCGCCCGGTGCCGATCGAGTACACCGGCCTGCGCGAGGGCGAGAAGCTGCACGAGGAGCTGTTCGCCGACGGCGAGCCTCAGCACGTACGCCCGGAGCACCCGCTGATCAGCCACGTCCCCGTGCCGCGGATCACCGACCGCGAGATCGAGAGGCTCGCCCGGAGCCTCGTATCGGCCGAGACGGCGTACGCGCTGCAGGAGCTGTGCTCGCGCGAACCCACCACCGATCAGGTGAAGGCGGGTTAACGTAGTCCCTGTGGGACACGAGAAGCGCGACCTGGACGGTGCTGCCGACCTGTCATCCGAAGGTCTGTCGGACGTCGGTCTGTCGGAGACTCGTCCGTGGGGCTCCTGGCACGTCGTCGAGGTCGGTGACGGCTACAAGGTCAAGCGCATCGTGGTGAACCCCCACTCCCGGCTGTCCTACCAGACCCACGAGCACCGCTCGGAGCACTGGGTCGTCGTCCGGGGCGTCGCCACCTGCGTCATCGAGGGGGAGACGGTCGTCGTCCGCCCGGGGGAGTCCGTCGACGTCGGCGTCCAGCACGCCCACCGCATCTGCAACGAGCACGACGACGAGCTCGTGATCATCGAGGTCCAGCGTGGCCCCTACCTGGGCGAGGACGACATCGTCCGGCTCCAGGACGACTACGGGCGTGAGATGGCCGAGGCCGCGCGAGGCACGAGCACAGACGCGTAGCCAGCCAGGTCGAGACCTCGCTGCTCGACCACCGGTACCCACCGCTGGTTGAGGAAGGACGAAGTCCTGTCTCGAAACCCGGTGAGGCGATCGACCGCGTTGGTGGTGGTCTCGACTGATCGCGTCTTGGTGGTCGAGCCGGTCGAGACCTCGCTGCTCGACCACCGGTTCGAGACCTCGCTGCTCGACCACTGGTACCCACCGCTGGTTGAGGAAGGACGAAGTCCTGTCTCGAAACCCGGTGAGGTGATCGACCGCGTGGTGGTGGTCTCGACTGATCGCGTCTTGGTCGGCTCGAGCCGAGTCGAGACCTCGCTGCTCGACCACCGGTACCCACCGCTGGTTGAGGAAGGACGAAGTCCTGTCTCGAAACCCGGTGAGGCGATCGACCGCGTGGTGGTGGTCTCGACTGATCGCTCGTTTTGCTCGCCACCGGTTCGAGACCTCGCTGCTCGACCACCGGTACCCACCGCTGGTTGAGGAAGGACGAAGTCCTGTCTAGAAACCCTGGTGAGGCGATCGACCGCGTGTGGTGGTGGTCTCGACTGATCGCTCGCTTCGCTCGCTGCTCGACCACCGGTTCGAGACCTCGCTGCTCGACACCGTTTCGAGACCTCGCTGCTCGACCACTGGTACCCACCGCTGGTTGAGGAAGGACGAAGTCCTGTCTCGAAACCCTGGTGAGGTGATCGACCGCGTTGGTGGTGGTCTCGACTGATCGCGTCTTGGTGGTCGAGCCGAGTCGAGACCTCGCTGCTCGACCACCGGTACCGATCGCGTGTGCGGCTCGCTGCTCGACCACCGGCGGTGGGGTCTCGACTGGTTGCTTGCTGGTTTCGGGGCTAGGCGCCGAGGTAGCGGCGGAGGGCGACCAGGGCGTCTTCGGGCTCGAAGCCGGTGGCCCGGATCTTGGCCAGCGACATCGTGCTGTGCAGGGGGCGCGGTGAGATGCCGGGCTTGTCGCCGACGTACTCCTTCGTCGTCACCGGCGTGACGTCGGCGGCGTTGCGACCGCAGAGCTCGAAGACCTGTTTGGCGAGGTCGGCCCACGACGTGGCGGGGCCGCCGTTCGAGACGTTGTAGGTGCCGTACGCCGCGTGGGAGTCGACGAGGTGACGGGTGGCGCGCGACAGCTCGCCGGCGAAGGTGAGGCGTCCGACCTGGTCGGCGACGACGCTGGGGGAGATGCCCTTCTCGGCCAGGGACGCCATCGTGCGCACGAAGTTGTGCCCGTCGCCGATCACCCACGACGTGCGCAGCAGGTAGTGCCGCGGCGTCGTGCCGACGGCCAGGTCGCCGGCGGCCTTCGACTGGGCGTAGACGCCCAGCGGCGAGAGCGGCTCGTCCTCCGTGTGCCCGGGGTCGAGCGCGACGGTGCCGTCGAAGACGTACTCGGAGGAGTAGTGCACGAGGGTCAGGTGGTGCTCGGCGGCGACGCGGGCGAGCACGGCCGGAGCGGAGGCGTTGGCGGCCCACGCGATCACCCGACCCTCAGGAGTCTCCGCAGCGTCGACGGCGGTGTAGGCGGCGGCGTTGAGCACCACGGCGTACTCGTGCCACGGCCACGCGGCAACGGCGGCGACGTCGGTGACGTCGAGTGGTCGGACCCCCTCGCCCTCGACGATGTCGACGAGATCGGCGCCGGGGAAGTCCCTCTGCAACGCCCGGCCCAGCTGCCCGAGGGCGCCGATGATCAACGTCTTCTTGGGCGCCATCGGGATCACGGCGTCGAGGCGGGGGTTGCTCTGGTCCTTCTCGGAGATCTCGGTCTCGGAGAGCGGGATCGGCCACGGGATCGCGACGGTCGGGTCGTCGAGCGCGAGCGCCGGGTAGGCGACGCCGGGACGCCAGTGCTCGTTGACGAGGTACGTGTAGGCCGTGCCGTCCTCGAGGGTCTGGTAGCTGTTGCCCACGCCGCGCGGCACGAAGACCGCGAGGGACGGGTCCATCTCGATGCTGAACGTCGAACCGAACGAGTCGCCCTCGCGCATGTCGACCCACGCCGCGAACACCCGGCCGGTCGCCAGCGTGACGAACTTGTCCCACGGCTCGGTGTGGATGCCGCGCGTCACGCCGCGCGAGGAGTTGAAGGAGACGTTGTTCTGCACCGGGCCGAAGTCGGGCAGGCCGAGGGCGACCATCTTCTCCCGCTGCCAGTTCTCCTTGAACCAGCCGCGGGCGTCTTCGCGCAGGTCGAGCCGCAGCACGACCAGGTCAGGGATCGACGTCCTCTCGAGCGAGAGGCCGGTCGCCGCCTCGGGCACCGGTCACTGCCCCTTCGCGGCGTACGTCGCCTCGGTGCGCTGCTTGTGCGGGCGCCACCAGTCCTCGTGGTCGCGGTACCACTCGATGGTGTCGGCCAGCCCGGACTCGAAGTCGGCGAACTGCGGCAGCCAGCCGAGCTCGTTGCGCAGCCGGCCCGAGTCGATGGCGTAGCGCAGGTCGTGGCCGGCGCGGTCGGTGACGTGGTCGAAGGCGTCCGCAGGCTGCCCCATGAGCGTGAGGATCAGCCTCACGACCTCGAGGTTGTTCTTCTCGCCGTCGGCGCCGATCAGGTAGGTCTCGCCGATCTGGCCCTTCTCCAGGATGGTCAGCACCGCGGAGCTGTGGTCGTCGGCGTGGATCCAGTCCCGGACGTTCTCACCCGAGCCGTAGAGCTTCGGACGGATGCCGTCGATGACATTGGTGATCTGGCGCGGGATGAACTTCTCGATGTGCTGCCAGGGGCCGTAGTTGTTCGAGCAGTTCGAGATCGTCGCCCGCACGCCGAAGGACCGCACCCAGGCGCGCACCAGGAGGTCGGAGCCCGCCTTGGTGGAGGAGTACGGCGATGACGGGTTGTACGGCGTGTCCTCGGTGAACCGCTTCGGGTCGTCGAGCTCGAGGTCGCCGTAGACCTCGTCGGTCGAGATGTGGTGGTAGCGCACGTCGTGCTTGCGCACGGCCTCCAGCAGCGAGAACGTGCCGATCAGGTTGGTCTGCACGAACGGCGACGGGTCGTCGAGACTGTTGTCGTTGTGGGACTCGGCCGCGTAGTGGACGACGGCGTCGTGGTCGGCGACCAGCTTGTCGACGAGTCCCGCGTCGGCGACGTCGCCCACGACGAGCTCGACGCGCTCCTCGGGCAGCCCGGCCAACGACTCACGCGAGGCGGCGTACGTCATCTTGTCGAGCACCGTCACCCGGGCGTCGGTGTGACCCATCAGGTGGTGGACGAAGTTGGAGCCGATGAAGCCGGCACCCCCGGTCACGAGCAGGCGATCCATGCCGACACCCTAGATGGCCGATTCGAGCCTGGAAGAATGCCCATCTAGGGTGAGGCGCATGCGCGGCATCATCCTGGCAGGGGGTACGGGCTCCCGACTGCACCCGATCACGCAGGGCATCAGCAAGCAGCTGATGCCCGTCTACGACAAGCCGATGATCTATTACCCGCTCTCGACGCTGATGCTGGCCGGCATCCGGGACATCCTGGTGATCACCACGCCGCACGAGGCCTCGGCCTTCGAGCGGCTGCTGGGCGACGGGGCGCAGTTCGGCGTGTCGATCACCTACGCCCAGCAGCCGAGCCCCGACGGGCTCGCGCAGGCGTTCCTGATCGGCGAGGAGCACATCGGCTCGGAGAAGGTCTCGCTGGTCCTCGGCGACAACATCTTCTACGGCACCGGGCTCGGTCACCAGCTGCTCAAGTTCGCCGACGTCGACGGCGCGGCGGTCTTCGGCTACCACGTGTCCGACCCGACGGCGTACGGCGTCGTGGAGTTCGACGCGTCCGGCCGGGCGCTCAGCCTGGAGGAGAAGCCGGAGCGCCCAAGAGCTCCTACGCCGTGCCGGGCCTCTACTTCTACGGCAACGACGTCATCGGCTACGCCAAGGAGCTCGAGCCCTCGGCCCGCGGCGAGCTCGAGATCACCGACCTCAACCGGCGCTACCTCGACGAGGGGCGCCTGCAGGTCGAGGTGCTGCCGCGCGGCACCGCCTGGCTCGACACCGGCACCTTCGACTCGCTCAACGACGCCAGCAACTTCGTGCGCACCATCGAGGGCCGGCAGGGCACCAAGATCGGCGCTCCGGAGGAGGTCGCCTGGCGGATGGGCTTCCTCACCGACGACGAGCTGCTCGAGCGCGCCGAGCCACTGCTCAAGAGCGGCTACGGCGTCTACCTCCGCGGCCTCGTCGAGGAAGAACGGCGGGCCAACCCGCCGGTCTGACCCGTCAGGCGAGGTCGGCGTCGACCATCCGGCCGACGATCTCCTCGAAGGTGACCGTGGGCGCCCAGCCGAGCCGGCCGCGCGCCTTGCTCGCGTCGCCGACCAGCTCGGTCGCGTCGGCGGGGCGCACGAACGCCGGGTCGGTGCTGACCAGCGGCTCCCAGTCGTCGATGCCGGCCCGCGCGAAGGCGGCGGCGACGAAGTCGCGCACCGAGTGGCTCTCGCCGGTGGCGACGACGAAGTCGTCGGCAGCGTCGGCGCGGGCGGCGCGGACCATGGCGTCGACGTAGTCGGGCGCCCAGCCCCAGTCGCGGCGGGCGTCGAGGTTGCCGAGCGACGAGGCTCGTCGGCGTCCCCGCGCGCGATCGCGGCGACGCGTCGAGGTGATCTTGCGCGTGACGAAGCGGTCGGGCCGCCGCGGCGACTCGTGGTTGTAGAGGATCAGGCTGGTGGCGTGCAGGCCGCGCGTGCCGGTAGTACGCCGACGCATCGGTGGGCGTACGCCTTGGCGGCGCCGTACGGGTTGAGCCGGCGCGATCGGCGTCGACTCGTCCTGCGGGCTGCGCGGTCGGCTCGCCGAAGATCTCGGCGCTCGACGCCTGGACGAACCGCACCGCCCGGCCGCTGCGCTCCGGCCAGGCGACGCGACGGCTCGAGCAGCGCCGAGCGCGCCGGCGCCGTTGATCGCGCGCGGCCGCCTCGGGCTCCTCCCACGGACTGGGCCACCGAGCTGAGCGCGGCCAGGTTGTAGACCTCGTCGGGCGCCAGGTCGAGCAGCAGCGCCGCGGGTGGCGTCGATGTCGGCGAGGTCGCCCTCGTGGAGCACGGCGTCGTCGGGGAGTACGGCGACGGCGACGTCGGCCGTGAGCACGAGCCCGTGCACCTCGGCGCCGTCGGCGAGCAGCCGCTCGGCGAGGTAGGTGCCGTCCTGCCCGGCGATGCCCGGTGACGAAGGCGACGGGTCACCGGACGGTCACCAGCCGGCCTGCTGCTCGGCGAGGTCGGCGTCGACCATCATCGTGACCAGCTCGTCGAAGCGACACGGTCGGCTTCCAGCCGAGCTGCTCGCGCGCCTTGCGTCGCGTCGCCGATGAGCAGGTCGACCTCGGCCGGCCGCATGAAGCGCGGGTCCTGCTTGACGTAGCGGCGCCCAGTCGTCGATGCCGACGTGGCGCGAACGCGACGTCGAGCAGCTCGCGGATCGAGTGCGTCTCGCCGGTGGCGATGACGTAGTCGTCGGCCTCGTCCTGCTGGAGCATCCGCCACATCGCGTCGACGTAGTCGCCGGCGAAGCCCCAGTCGCGCTGGGCGTCGAGGTTGCCCAGGGTCAGGTCGTCCTGGAGCCCGAGCTGATCCGGGCGACGGCCTGGCTGATCTTGCGCGTCACGAACTCCGGGCCGCGCCGCGGCGACTCGTGGTTGAAGAGGATGCCCGGAGGACGCGTGCATGCCGTAGGACTCGCGGTAGTTGATCGTCATGTAGTGGCCGAAGACCTTGGCGACGCCGTACGGCGAGCGCGGCCACAGCAGCGTCGTCTCGCGCTGCGGCGCTCCTGGACCTTGCCGAACATCTCCGAGCTCGACGCCTGGTAGAAGCGCACCCGGCCGGGCTCGTCGCCGCATGTGCAGACGCAGGGCCTCGAGCATCGTCAGCACGCCCTTGCCGGTGACGTCGGTGGTCAGGGCGGCGTTCTCCCAGGAGTACGCCACGAACGAGATCGCGCCGAGGTTGTAGACCTCGTCGGGGTCGCTGTCGCGCAGCGCGCGGATCAGGCTGGACATGTCGGTGAGGTCGCCGGTGTGCAGGTCGACGTCGGGCAGCAGCGAGCGGACCAGGTCGAGCTTGGGGTTGTTCTGCCCGCGGATCAGCCCGTAGACCTCGTACCCCTTCGCGAGCAGGCAGCTCGGCGAGATAGAGGCCGTCCTGGCCGGTGATCCCGGTGATGAGGGCAGAAGGCATGCGGCGCAGTCTGCCAGTGCGCTCACCGGTAGACCGCCTACTGGGTGCCCGCCATGAAGGTTCTCGTCACCGGCGGCGCCGGCTACATCGGCTCGACCACCGCCAAGGCCCTCGAGGAGGCGGGCCACACGCCGGTGATCCTCGACTCGCTGCTCACCGGGCCGCTGGCGTTCGTGCGCGACCGCATCTTCTACGAGGGCGACATCGCCGACCGGGCGCTGCTGCAGCCGGATCGTCGCCGAGCACCCCGACCTCGACGCGACGATCCACATGGCCGCGCGGATCGTCGTGCCGGAGTCGGTGGAGCAGCCCTACGAGTACTACAAGGACAACGTCGCGAAGTCGCTCGAGCTGTTCGACGAGCTGACCGCGCTGGGCAAGAACCGCGTGCTGTTCTCCTCGTCGGCGTCGCTCTACGCGACGAAGCCGGGCTCGTCGCCGGACTCGCTGGCGGGCTTCGAGGTGACCGAGGAGGACCCGCTCGACCCGCCCTCGCCGTACGCCCGCACCAAGCGGATGATGGAGCAGGTCCTGGTCGACATCGCCGCCGCCACCGACCTGCGGGCGATCATCCTGCGCTACTTCAACCCGATCGGCTCCGACCCGGACCTGCAGTCGGGCATCTACGTCAAGGAGCCCTCGCACGTGCTCGGACAGCTCGTGCTGGCCGCCCGCGGCCAGAAGGACCACTTCACGATCACCGGCACCGAGCACCCCACGCCCGACGGCACCGGCGTGCGTGACTACGTGCACGTGTGGGACCTCGCCCGGGCCCACGTCCGCGCGGTCGAGCGCTTCGACGACGTGCTGGCCGAGGCGGACGCCCGCAGCGTGATCATGAACGTCGGCCGCGGCGAGGGCGTGACCGTGCGCCAGCTGGTCGCGGCGTTCGAGTCGGTCTTCGGGAGCAGCGTGCCGACGGCCGAGGCGCCGCCGCGCCCCGGCGACGCCGTCGGCGCCTACGCCAACGTCGACCTGGCCCACCGGCTGCTGCGCTGGGAGGCCGAGCTGTCGGTCGAGGACGCCATCGCCTCCGCGCTCGCCTGGGCCGACAAGCGCCAGGAGATCCTGGGCTACGAGTAGCGCTGCTCGCCGCCGGCTTCGCAGCGTGCTCTCCGCCAAGCTCGTGGACAACTCGATCGGCGCTTCGGCTCCGGCCCTCGTCGGCTAGCCGTCTCGGTAGGGTCGAGGACATGTATCCGGCGTACCCGCGGCCCTCGTCACGCGCCGTCGAGCTCGAGGGGCTGATGCGGCAGTTCCTGGCCGAGAGCGTGCTCCCGGCCGAGGCGGCGTACGACGCCTACCGGGCCTCGGTCGGACCCGGTGACAACGCCTTGCCGCCGGTCGTGGAGGAGCTGAAGAAGACCGCCCGCGAGCTCGGGCTGTGGAACCTCTTCCTGCCGTCGGAGTCGGGGCTGACCCAGCTGGAGTACGCCCCGCTCGCCGAGCTGACCGGCTGGAGCCTGCACCTGGCGCCGGAGGCGACCAACTGCGCCGCCCCCGACACCGGCAACATGGAGCTGCTGCACCTGGTCGGCACGAAGGAGCAGCAGGAGCGGTGGCTGAGACCCCTGCTCGACGGCACCATCCGGTCCGGGTTCGCCATGACCGAGCCGGCCGTGGCGTCCTCGGACGCCACGAACATCGAGACGCGCATCGAGCGCGACGGCGACGACTACGTCGTCAACGGTCGCAAGTGGTTCACCTCCGGCGCCGCCGACCCGCGCTGCTCGGTCTTCATCGTGATGGGGAAGACCGACCCCACCGCCGCGGCCCACCGTCAGCAGTCGATGGTGATCGTGCCGCGCGACACCCCCGGGGTGACGGTCGGACGGTCGGTGCCGGTCTTCGGTCAGTGGGACCAGCACGGCCACACCGTCACCGACTTCGACGACGTGCGCGTGCCGGTGACCAACCTGCTCGGCGAGGAGGGCGGCGGGTTCGCTGCCGCGCAGGCACGGCTCGGCCCGGGTCGGATCCACCACGTGATGCGCGCGCTGGGCGCCGGCGAGCGCGCCCTGGCGATGACGGTGAGCCGGGTCAAGGAACGCGTGGCGTTCGGGCGACCGCTCGCCGACCAGGGCGCCGTGCGCGAGCGGATCGCGGAGTCGCGGATCGCGCTCGACCAGGCGCGGGCGCTGTGCCACCACGCGGCGTACGTCATCGACAGCGAGGGCAACAAGGCTGCGCGCCACCTCGTCGCCGAGGCCAAGGTGGCGGTGCCGCGTGCCGTTCTCGAGGTCATCGACCGGGCGATCCAGGTGCACGGCGGTCTCGGCGTCACCAACGACGTCCCGCTCGCGATGCTCTGGGGCTGGCACCGGGCGATGCGGCTCTTCGACGGCCCCGACGAGGTGCACCTGACGACGCTCGCGCGCGCGGAGCTCGCCCGCGCGCCGCAGTTCGACGTCTGAGGTGCTGGCCGGCGTGCGCACCCAGCACTGGGACGACTGGTCGCTCGACGACCTGCTCGCAGCCAAGGGCTCGACCCAGGTCAGCCTCGTCGTCCCCGCCCGCAACGAGGCGGCGACCGTGGGCGACGTCGTCACGCGGGTCCGGGAAGCCCTCGTCGACACCGTCGAGCTGCTCGACGAGATCGTCGTCATCGACAGCGACTCGACCGACACGACGTACGACGTCGCGACCGACGCGGGCGCGATCGTGCACCGCTCGTCGGAGATCCGACCCGACCTGGGCACCCGGCCCGGCAAGGGTGAGGCGATGTGGAAGTCGCTCTTCGTGACGCGCGGCGAGGTCATCGTCTTCATGGACGCCGACCTGCTCGACTGGGACACCCACTTCGTCCCCGGCCTGCTCGGACCGCTGCTCGCTGCCTCCAGCGGCCCGGAGGTGCTGCTGGTCAAGGGCTTCTACGAGCGCCCGATGGTGAGCGAGGGCAGCACCGTGCCGTTCGAGGGCGGGCGCGTCACCGAGCTGGTGGCGAGGCCCCTGATCCGCCTGCTCTTCCCCGAGCTCGCGACCCTGCACCAGCCGCTGGCCGGGGAGTGGGCGGTCCGTCGTTCGCTCTTCGAGACCCTTGCGGTGCCGACCGGCTACGCCGTCGAGCTGGCCGCCCTCGTCGACACCGTGCGTGCCCACGGCACCGACGCGCTCGCGCAGGTCGACCTCGGGACCCGCGCGCACCGGCACCAGTCGCTCCGCGACCTCAGCGGGATGGCGGAGCAGATCCTGGCGGCCGCGCTCGCGCGCGCCGGGGTGGGGCTGCCTGGGCAGGGTTCGGGCGGCGACGAGCGACTCACCGGCGGTGCAGGTCGGATGACGCTCCGCCTCGGCCGCCACGAGTTCGCCGACGACGCGACCTTGATGATGGCGATCGTCAACCGCACGCCCGACTCCTTCTACGACAAGGGCGCGACCTGGGCGGAGGACAAGGCCCTCGACCGCGTCGCCCAGGTCGTCGACCAGGGCGCCGAGATCGTCGACATCGGCGGCATCAAGGCCGCGCCCGGCGTGGAGATCGGCGCGGCCGAGGAGATCAGCCGGGTCGCGTCGTTCGTCGGCCGGGTGCGCGCGGCCCATCCCGGCCTGGTGATCTCGGTCGACACCTGGCGCGCCGAGGTGGCCGCGGCGGTCTGTGCCGAGGGTGCCGACGTGCTCAACGACGCCTGGGGCGGCGCCGACCCGGCGCTCGTCGACGTCGCCGCCGAGCACGCCGCGGGCATCATCTGCACGCATACCGGCGGCGTCGAGGTGCGCACCCGCCCCTACCGGATCGAGTACGACGACGTCGTCGACGCCGCTCGCACCGACTGTGTCGCCTATGCCGAGCGCGCCGTCGCCGCAGGGGTCCACCCGGAGTCGGTGGTGATCGACCCTGCCCACGACTTCGGCAAGAACACCTTCCACTCCCTCGAGATCACGCGCCGCCTCGACGAGCTGGTCGGCACGGGGTGGCCCGTGCTGGTCTCGCTGTCCAACAAGGACTTCGTCGGCGAGAGCCTCGACCTGCCCGTGGGGGAGCGGCTGACGGGCACGCTCGCGGCCACGGCGGTCTGCGCGCTGGCAGGCGCCCGGATCTACCGCGTGCACGAGGTCGTCGAGACCCGGCAGGTCGTCGACATGGTGTGGACGATCGCCGGACGTCGGCCGCCCGCCCGCGCGATCCGGGGGCTGCAATGACCAGGGTCGTCCTGGTGCCGGGTGTGCTCGCGCTCCTGCCGGAGTACGCCGGCCTGACCGATCCCGTCGCCGAGCTGCGCGCTGCCTGCCTCGAGGCGGTCGGCTGGCTGACGGCCGACGTGTCCGTGCTGGCCTATCCGCAGGGCGATCGCGTCGCCCGGTCGCTGCTGGACGCGACGCCCGACCGGGTGGGAGACGAGGCGTCGTACCTCGTCGTCGGCAACGGCAGCGCTCGGCGCAGCGAGAAGGCGCCCGGCCATCTCGACGAGCGCTCCTTCGCCTACGACGACGACGTGCTCGCCTGGCTGACCGGCCAGGGAACCGCCCCCGACCAGGATCTGGGCCGTGAGCTGCTCGCCGAGCTGCGCGGCCCGCATGCGGCGGCCGAGCGTTTCGGCGCGTTCGTCGAGCCGGTGGTCGTCGACTACGACGACGACCCCTACGGCGTGCGCTGCTGGGTGCTGAGGTGGGAGCGATGAGGGTGCTCCTCGGACCCGACTCGCGACGCCCTGGCCGACCACTACGCACCGCCGCGAACTCCGTGGCTCCGGCTCAACTTCGTCGCCACCGTCGACGGCGCCGTCCAGGGCGCCGACGGCAAGAGCGGAGGCATCAACAACGCCGCCGACAAGAGGGCGTTCGACACGATGCGCGACCTCGCGGACGCCGTCGTCGTCGGGGCCGGCACGGCTCGGACCGAGGGCTACCACCCCTGGTCGCGACCGACCGTCGTCGTGAGCCGGTCGGGCCGCGTGCCGCCGCTGCTCGCCGGGGCCGGAGCCGGCGCCGTCGTGCTGCGTGTGCCCTGCCCAGGCGCCCGGGTTGGCCGAGAGCCGCGCCGTGCTCGGCGCCGACCACGTGCTCACCCTGGGCGAGGACGACGTGGACCTGACGGCCCTTCCGGCGGCCCTTGCTACGCGCGGGTTGTCGCACCTCCTCTGCGAGGGCGGGCCCAGCCTCGCGCGGGACCTGCTCGCGGCCGGCGTCGTCGACGAGCTGTGCGCCACGACGGTGCCGCGTCTGGTCGCGGGGGATCATCTGCGGCTCGCGCACGGAGACGCCATCGACGTACCCCTCGAGCTGGTCGGGCTCCTGGAGGAGGACGGCACGCTGCTCGCCCGGTGGGTAGTGCGTCGCTGACCCGCACGCACCGCCTAGGGTGAAGCAGTGCGACGGGGTGGGTTCGGGTGGCTGGTCGCGGCCGTCTACCTCGCGGTGCTGGGCTGGATCCTCTTCGGCGAGGACGAGCGCTTCCTGCGCAGGGCCGCCGTCGACGTCTACGCGTCCCTGAAGGACTCGATGCCGACAGCGGTGCGGCCCCAGCACTACGAGATCGTGCTGTCCGGCCTGCTCTTCGTGCCGCTCGGGTGGCTGGCCGTTCGTCTCACCGGTCGCCCCCCGGCCTGGGTCGCGGTCGGCTGTGTCTGGGTGGCGGTCATGGTCGAGCTCGCGCAGGTGGCGTTGCTCGACCGCTCCGGCTCGGCCGTCGACGTGATCGCGTCGTCGGCAGGCGCGATCCTCGGTGTGGTGATCGCCCGGCCCAAGCAAGCTAGTTTGCACTAGTCGTGCCGAACGATGGCCGGCGAGGTGGGGGTCTCGCCCGCGACGGTGCAGCGGATCTGGTCCGAGCTCGGACTTCAGCCCCACCGGGTGGACACGTTCAAGGTCAGCAACGACCCGCGGTTCACGGAGAAGCTCATCGACGTGGTCGGGCTGTACCTGAACCCACCGGACAAGGCGATCGTGCTGTGCATGGACGAGAAATCTCAGATCCAGGCGCTGGACCGGACCCAGGCGCCGCCGCCGATGAAGCCGGGCCGGGCCTGGGACCATGACCCACGACTACCAGCGAGCAACGGCACCACCACGTTGTTCGCGGCCCTCGACGTGCTCACGGGAAAGGTCATCGGACAATGCCTGCCTCGGCACCGGCACGAGGAGTTCTTGAAGTTCCTCAAGACCATTGAATCGCGAAAGTGCCCCAGAGGGCTCCAGGTTCATCTGATCTTGGACAACTACGCGACCCACAAGCAACGACGCCGTGAGCGACTGGTTGAAGCGGCACAAGCGGTTCAACCTCTAGCGGCGCGTTGAACCCTCGGCGGACGAGCGCTCGATGATCCCGCGCTCCTCGAGCGAGCCGAGCGCCTCGCCGAGCAGCCTCGTGGAGTCGGCGTGGGCCCCGTGGATCTCCTCGGCGATCGCGAGGAGCTCCGCCTCCGTCTTGGGGGAGGCCAGCGCCAGCCACACGGTGGCGCCGATGCCGCCGAGCTGAAAGCTGGTCGGTCCGACGAGCACCACGACCTCGTCGTCGAGCTCGACGGCGTCCTGCCAGGGCGTCCGCGTGATGGTGCCCGGGGGAGCGGCGGACGGTGTCGCACCAGGATGGTGGACGACGTACGCCGCCTCCACCGACTCCTCGAGCGGTGATGCCAGGAACGCGCGGAGCTCGTCGGCGTGGTCGGCGATCTCGGTGTAGCGCAGCCGCCGCGGACCACCCACACGCTGTAGGAGGGTCGTCAGCTGGAGGAGTGGAGTCTCGAGCGATGTCACGAAGGAGATCTGCGGGATCATCAGGGCCAACGCCTGCGCCAGCCCGATCGGTTCGACGCCGTGCGGCTCCGACGCGGCCACCCGATCGAGGATCACGAGGCGACGGAGCCGGAGCAGGTCGGGCGGCTCGAGCAGGCCGAGCTCGTCCGGACCGTGTTGGCCCTTGTGGTGGGGGCGGGCTGCGTCGAGCACCACGGACAGGGGCTTGGCGTACGGCAGGACCTCGAGCTCCGCGCCGACCGAGATCGTCTCGTCCGAGACGTAGCCCAGGTGCCGGCCCAGGATCCGTGCAGCCGTGGTCTTGCCGGTGCCCGACGCCGCCATCAGCGCGAGGACCCGGCCGCGGTCGTCGGACAGGCCGGCCGCATGCAGGTTCACCCGGGACCCCTTGACGTGCTCGAGGGCGAGCAGCGTGACCTGGGAGGAGAGGGTGTAGTCCGAGGTGACGGGGTCGACCCACTTGGTGGGCATCCGGGCATCGAGCCGGACCGCGGGGACCGTGTCGTCCGGAAGCAGCGCCCTGGACCAGTGCCCGCGCCACCTCGCGAGCGTCGCCGGGTCCGGGGCCAGGATCTCGACGGGCACGCCGAAGACGGAGACGAGCATGCGAGGGCCCGCGGCAGCGGAGGCGGCAGGGAGCGGCTGGTCGGCGATGGCGGAGATCCTAGGAGGGGCGTCAGGCGCCGTCGGCGGGCGGGTCCGGGGCGACCGTGCGCGACACCAGCCCCAGGCGGGTGAGCCACCCGAGGAAGTCGGCGACGTCAGGCTCGATCTCCCCGGCGGAGAGGCCGGCGTCGGCGGCGATCCGCGCGGCGATGCCGGCGGCGGTCGTCTCGGGCTCCAGATAGCTCCAGATCACCGCTGCCGTGCCGCTGAGCACCAGGGGGCGACCATCGGGCACGCGCGCGAGGTACACCTCGTCACGATCGAAGCCGACGGTCTCGGCGTCCAGCCAGGCGACGGACGGAGACACGGAGAAAATGGCCTCGGCCGGGCTAGTCACTCTTCCCCCGACCCGGACGCAGGGTCGCCGCCAGCTCGCGCAGCAGCGTGGTGATCCGGGTCGCACGCGCCCGCCGCAGCTCCGCCGCCGAGGGCGGGTGTCCCAGCTGCATCGCCAGGTGGTCCTCGTTGACGGCGACAGCCGACCGGGCGACCCGGAGCCGCGCGCGCCAGGTCGTGGCGGCCGCCATGCGGGCGCGCCACTCGATCAGTCGGGGACCGCCCTGCGCGGTAGTACTTCCAGAGCTGGTAGCTCGGGTCCGCTCGGTGCTCCTCCAGCTCACCGAGGGCAGCCGCCAGCGCGACCTCGGCGCCGACCCGCGAGACGAGCTGCCTGACGAGGTCCTGCTGCGCGGCGCTCTGGCTCTGCCAGGCGAGCTCGACGTCGTTGTTCCCCGCGGACCGGGCAGCGTGCAGCAGCAGGATCACGATCTGCGCCGTTCGCCCGGGCACGAGACAGGGGACGTGCGCGATCTCCAGGTCGAACGCCTCCTCGGCGAGGATCGCGAAGGCCTCCGCGTCGCCGATCGTGACGCCCGGCCAGCGGGCGTGGACGTCGGCGTACCCCCAGTCGGGATGCCACCAGATCGTGGCGTGCTCGAAGGCCGAGCCCGAGCCCAGGTGCGAGCGGCGGTCCCACCCGCGCGACTGCAGGGCGTCCTCGAACCGGGGGAACTCCGCCGGCGGGAGCAGCACGTCGGCGTCCGTGCTTCCGTGGTGGGCGACCCGGAGGCCCGGAAGCAGGGCCGGCCCCTTGATGTGCAGCATCCGGAGCCCCGTCTCCGTGGCGATCCCCTGGAGCACCGCATGGGCCAGGTGGACCCGCGCGGAGGGCGGGAGCGCGGCGGCCGGAAGCTCAGCGAGTCCAGGACTCAGCTCCGATCCGGACGCCATGCCGCAATCCTGTCATGAGGCGGGGAGCCTCCCGATAGAATCCCCCGAGTGACCTTCCTGGACTTCGTACGGCTCACGCGCGCGAATTTTCTGCTGATTCTGGCGTGCGTCACGCTCGGGGTCCTGGTGATGACCGGCTACACGCTGCGTCAGCCCGTCACCTACACCGCCACCTCCCAGGGATACGTCCGCGTCGGCGTCGCGAACTCTGCGGGCGAGATGATCACCACCTTGAGCCTCGAGCAGCAGAAGGCCATCGAGTACCGCACGATGATCTCGGAGCGCGGAGTGGCCGAGCGGGCCGCTGCGATGCTGGGGATCGACGACTCCCCGTCAGCCATCGCGTCGCGGCTGTCGGCCACGGTGCCGGAGGGCAGCAGCCAGCTCCAGGTGTCGGCGTCGGGAAGCTCTCCGGAGGAGGCGCAGGCCCTGGCGAACGCCGCCGTGGTGGCGCTCGGGGAGGTCGCCCACGAGCTCGAGAACGAAGGGCTCCCCGAAGGTCAGGAGCCGACCAACCTGGTCAACCTGGTGGCCGGTGAAGAGGCCCTGCTGCCCGGCGCGCCCACCTCGCCGGACTACCAGGTCAACCTGCTGATGGGCGCCGGCGCCGGGCTCCTGCTGGGCTATGCCCTGGCCTTCGGCCGACGGTCCATCGACCGCAAGATCCGCTCGGTCAAGAACGTCGAGGAGGCGGGCGTCAGCGCCGTCATCGGCATCATCCCGAGCGCGGGCGCCCTGGCACGGAACAGCCGAGGGGTCGACCAGGATCTCGGGGTCGTCGCCGAGGCATTCCGTCAGCTGCGCACGAACCTGCGCTTCGTCGACGTCGACAACCCACCGCGCAGCATCGTCATGACCAGCGCCAACGCGCACGAGGGCAAGTCGACGGTCTCGTCCAACCTGGCGCGCATGATGGCGGCGGCCGGTCAGCCCACCGTGCTCATCGACGCCGATCTTCGGCGCCCGAGCCTCGCCACCACCTTCGACCTGGATCCCACCGTCGGGCTCACCCAGGTGCTGGTGGGCGACCTGCTGGTGCGCGACGTGCTGCAGGAGACGAACACCCCCAACCTCCAGGTCATCACGGCCGGGCGCATCCCGCCCAACCCCAGCGAGCTGCTCGGCTCCCAGCGCATGCACGCGCTGGTCGACGAGCTGGCCGAGGAGTTCTTCGTGATCCTCGACGCGCCGCCGCTGCTGCCGGTCACCGACGCAGGCCTGCTCAGCGTCACCTGCGACGGGGCGCTGCTGGTGGTCGCGGTGGGAAAGACCGCCGTCGAGCAGGTCGAGCTGTGTCGCAAGGTGTTCGCGCAGGTGGGCGGGCGGCTGCTCGGCGCCGTGCTCAACATGGCGCCCAGTCGCGGGCTCGGCTCCGTCGTCTACGGCTACGGCTACGGGGGCGACGTCCAGCAGGGGTACGGCGACCCGGCGCCGCCTCGACGCCGGCCCCGCCGCAGCTCCCGGGTCTCCGGAGCCAAGGACGAGGACCTCAGCGTGACCGGACAGCGCAAGGCGGCGACCCGACACGCGGCGAGCACGGGGAAGCGTCCGGCGCCGGAGAGTGCGACGACGTCGTCGTCGGCGGCCGGGCCGTCCGAAGCCGCGAGCTGACTCCGTGCGCCGTCTCTACCCGGCTGCGGCAGCGGCTGCGCTCGTGCTCGTCAACGTGGCCTGCTTCGCCTTCCTGCGCGACTGGATCAGCACCCCACCGCCCGACACCGGCGTCACCTTCGACGGCGGCTCGCGTGCCTCGACGACGGGCGACGACCCGCTGGCGGGGCCCGTGCTGCTGGCCGGATCTCCCGACGGGGCGGTGCTGAGGGCCACGCACGGGTCGTGCACCGGCACGGACGACGACCCGGCGGACGACCCTGCCGCCGCGGCGACGACGTGGGTGGCCGCTCCGGGCTCCGGCCCCGTGGAGGTCAGCGTCGACGGACTCGGGGAGGCCCTGGCCGTCGGTCGCGACCAGGCCGGCTGGTGGATCATCGGCACGGCCGGGACCTGCGACGACATCGTCGCGTGGAGCGGCTCCCTGGCCGGCGACACCTGGAAGCAGACGGACCTGCCGGCGGACGCGTGGTATCTCGATCCCGGCTCAACCGGCAACAAGGTCGTCTCCCCCCGGGGGGCGGTGACGGTCGCGAGCGACTGCAGCGTCGAGACGGTCCAGGCGGTCGGCGACCGGGTCTACGCCAGCTGCTCCGCACCCATCGCCTACGAGGCAGACCGCGTGGAGCGTGAGTTCACGACGGTCGCCAGCCTGGAGCCCGTGGTGACCCTCGCCGGTCGTGCCGACGGTCAGCAGGCGATCATGACGACCAGCGACAAGTGCCTGGCCGGTGTGCAGGTCAAGGCGGCCAACGGTCGGATCACCGGCGAGCACTGCTTCGGCTCGGAGCAGGCGCCGCTGGGGATTGCCTGGATCGGCGACGACCTGGTGGCCCAGACCGGTTTCGACCTGGTCACCAACGAGAGCGGAGAGTGGGAGCCGCGAGCCTAGTGGCCTGACAGGACACGAGGTCTCCGCACGAGACCCTCAGTAGGCCCCACGAGCCGCGAGAACCGCGTTGACCGTCTTGGCCAGGATCACGACGTCCTGCATCATCGACCAGTTGTCGACGTAGTAGGTGTCGAGGCGCACGGTGTCGTCCCACGACAGGTTGGACCGACCGGAGATCTGCCACAGCCCGGTCATCCCCGGGCGCACGTGCAGCCGGCGGTTGGCGGCGGCCTCGTAGCGGGCGACCTCGCTGGGAAGCGGCGGACGCGGGCCGACCAGGCTCATGTCGCCGCGGAGCACGTTGACCAGCTGCGGAGCTCGTCGAGGGAGAAGCGGCGAAGCGTGCGGCCGACCTTCGTGACCCGCGGGTCGGACTGCATCTTGAACAGCACGTGGTCGTCGGGTCGCTCTGCAGCGAGCTCATCAGCTTCTCGGCGCCCACCACCATCGTGCGGAACTTGTAGCACTCGAAGGTGCGACCGTCACGGCCGACGCGGGTCTGCCGGAAGAGCACGGGTCCGCTGTCGTTCAGCTTGATGCGCAGGGCCGCCCACAGCCAGATCGGCGCAGTGGCCACGATCAGCGCGAACGAGCCGATGATGTCGAAGGCACGCTTGGCCCAGTGGGCGGAGTCCTGGGCGCGCGTGTGGCCGATGTAGACAAGCGGGAGCCCGGCGACCGGGCGCACCTCCACGCGAGCCGCCGCGACGTCGGTGAGGCTGGGCGCGACCGCGATCTCGAGGTCGGCGAACTTCTCCAGCTCCCACGCCATCTGCTTCAGCGTCGTGCCCTCCTCGAACGCGCCCTCGGCGATCAGCAGGGTGTCGACCTCGTGCATCGTCACCAACCGCGCCGCGTCGCGGGTGCGGCCCAGCACCGGGATGCCGGTGCGGGTCTCGGGCTCGCTCTGCTCGTCGGCGGTCAGGCAGCCGACGATCGAGTAGCCCAGCCATGCCTCGCGCTTGAGGACGTCGGCGACGGCCTCGACGTGCGCCGGGCCGCCGGCGATGAGGATGCGGCGGCTGAGGGAGCCCCGCGTGCGCAGCCGCTGGACGACGCGGCGACCGGCGTGGCGGCTGAGCATGAGCAGCGGCACACCGAGCACGAACAACAGCACGTAGAAACCACGCGAGAGCGGGAACTGGGTGAGGTAGCACCCGATGCCCACGAGCCCGGCAGCGGCCAACGAGGCGGTGAGCACGCGACGGTACTCGTCGGCCCCGGCGCCGAAGTAGGACTTGTCGTAGGCGCCGAACACGAACAGCATGGCGAGCCAGCCGGCCACGATGAACGCGCCCGAGGCCGCGAGGTTCTCGGGCAGGTCGCCGACGTTGTGGAACATGGGCAGGACGTTGCGGCCGATGCCGGCCACGATCCCCACGATCACGATGACGACGGCGTCGACGACCGCTGTGACGGCGCTGAGCGACGACCACGTGCGGCGCAGCCGCCGCGCGGACGCGGGTGCAGGCGCGTAGAGCTTGGACATGTGCGAAGGCCCCCCGACCCTCAGAGTGGGTCACTCCCCCCGGAAAGACCCTGGGGGGAGTGTAGACCCAATCCGGGCGCACGCGTCACGCCAATGAGAAACCTTCACTTTTGTGACAGGCGACCTGCCCTCGGGCGGGCTCAGCGAGCCAGCTCGGCCACGATGTCGTCCACCATCGCGGCGATCTCCTTCTCTCCGATCACCGGTCCGCCGGCGAGCAGGCCGTCGGTCCCGAGGAGCACCGCGGAGGGCGTGTACGGCATGTCGAGCACGAGGCTGACCCCCCGGTCCGGCTGGCGGAGCAGGAGGCCTGCCGGCGGGGCCTCGGGGCCGAGCTGGTCGAGCTCGTCGTAGTAGACGGCGTGCACGCCGACCGCGCCGCCCAGCTGCTCCTGCCAGGTGAGCAACCGGTCGGCGACCCGGACACAGGCGCCGCAGCGCTGGCTCAGGAACACCAACAGCCTTGCCTGGCTGGTCGCGAGCTCACGCAGCGTCTGCCGCTGACCGTCGACGGTCTCGACCACCGCGTAGGGGACCGGAACGCGGAAGTACTCGTCGCCGCCGGTGACCGGCACGGCCCTGGCACCAGGCCTGGCTCCTCCGCTCACGAGCCAGCCGAGGAGACCGGTGACGAGGACGAGGCCCAGCCAGAGCCAGTCCGCCGCGTCGTACCCTGCGAGCCCGCTCAGGACGTTCACGTCACGAACCGCTGCCGCGACGCCCGCCCCCGCCAAACCGACCAGCAGGGTGTTGCGCAGGAGGGTGGAGCGGTCGACGTGGTGTCCTCCGAGCCTGCCGAAGCAGGCGCACGAGACGGGCGGGTCGAAGGTGAGCGCGCGCGCGATCACGACCCAGTACGCCGCGAACACCGCCAGCGTCAGGACGGTCACCACGACGAGAAGGGGTCCGCGGGCGAGGACCAGACCTGCGGCGAGCGCGACCTCGGCCCACGGGAGCACCGCGGCCCCCGGGCCGGCCGGCACGACCGGGATCCGGAGCGAGGTGAACATGTCGACCGTGGCCTCGCGGTCGGCCAGCTTCGCGATCCCGCTGACCACCAGGACCACGGCACACAGCAGCAGGGGTACGACGAGCGCGGCGCTCACGGTTGCGCCACCACCTCGATCGGTCCGGAGTCCGAGCCGGTCAGGGAGCGGGAGATGACGATCCGCTGCACCTGGTTGGTGCCCTCGAAGATCTGCATCACCTTGGCCTCGCGCATGAACCGCTCGACCGGGAAGTCGCGGGTGTAGCCGTAGCCGCCGAGCACCTGCACGGCGTCGGTGGTGACCTTCATCGCGTGATCGGTGGCGACGAGCTTGGCCACGGAGGCCTCGCGGGTGAAGGGCAGCCCGCGGTCGCGCAGGCGGGCGGCGTGGAGCGTGGTCGCCCGCGCCGTGGCGACGGCGGCCTCCATGTCGGCCAGCAGGAAGGCGAGGCCCTGGTGCTCGACGATCGGCTTGCCGAAGGTCTCCCGTTCCCGGGCGTAGGCGAGCGCGTGGTCGAGCGCCGCCTGGGCCAGACCGGTCGCGACCGCGGCGATGCCGAGACGGCCGCTGTCGAGCCCGGCCAGCGCGATCTTGAGCCCGTCGCCCTCCGCGCCGAGCCGACGCTCGACGGGGACGCGGACGCCGTCGAACCGCATCGTGGCGGTCGTCGACGCGGTCAGCCCCATCTTGCGCTCGGGCGGGTCGGCGCTGAGGCCGGGGGTGTCGGCGGGCACCAGGAAGCAGGAGATGCCCTGGCGGTCGTCGCTGGTGCGCGCCATCACCTTGTAGAAGTCGGCCTCGCCCCCGTGGGTCGTCCAGGCCTTCGCGCCGTCGATGACGTAGTCGTCGCCGTCGCGTCGGGCCGCGGCAACGCATGGCGGCGGCGTCGGAGCCGGCGTGCGCCTCGGACAGGCAGTAGGCGCCGAGCAGCTCGCCGCCCAGCATGTCGGGCAGCCAGTCGCGCTGCTGCTCGGCGGTGCCGGCCGTGGCCAGCCCGAAGCAGGAGAGCGCGTGGACGCTCGACGCCCACACCGACGCTGGCCCAGGCGGTGGCGATCTCCTCGAGCACCTGCAGGTAGACCTCGTACGGCTGGCCGCCCCCACCGTGCTCCTCAGGGTAGGGCAGTCCGAGGACGCCGACGCGGCCGAGGAGCCGGAAGACCTCACGGGGGAACTCCCCGGCGGCCTCCGCCTCGGCTACGCGTGGCAGCAGCTCGTCGGCGGCCAGCTCGCGGACCAGTCGGAGCAGGTCGCCGGCCTCCTCGGTGGGCAGGACTCGGCGGGCGGGCATGGGCAGGCCTCCTGGGGGTCGTCGTCGGGCGTCAGACTACGGGCGCGGACGTGCGGTCAGGGCGGCGACCTCGGCCCGGAGCCGCTCCACGAACCGGTCCTCGGTGAACGTTCCCGCGTGCGCCCGGATCGCGGCGTGATCCCAGTCGCGGCCGGTCGCCCTCTGCACCGCGGCCCTGATCCCCCCACTGGTCGGCGCGTCGAAGAACACCCCGGTGCGGCCCTCGACGACGGTGTCCAGGTAGCCGCCTGCGCGCAGCGCGACGACCGGGGTGCCGAACGCGCCCGCTTCGAGAGGTGTGAGCCCGAAGTCCTCGTAGCTCGGGGCCAGGAGCAGGTCGGCTGCGGCGTACAGCCAGCGCAGCTCGGCGTCCGAGAGCCCGGAGAGCATCACGACGTTCGCCGGCAGCAGCTCGCGCAGCCGGCGCTCCTCCGGCCCGCGGCCGACCACGACCAGCAGGTGGTCCGTGCCGCGGTAGGCCTCGATCGCGGCGCGGACGTTCTTGTAGGGGAGCAGCCGCGACACGAGCAGGTGCATGCCGTGGCGGCCCGTCAGCTCGGGGATCTCGTGCCGCTCGGCGTCGGGGTGCATCGTGTGCGGCGCCGGGACCACGTCGGCCTCGACGCCGTACGACGTCTCGATCCGGTCGGCGACCACCCGGGCATTGGCGAGGTAGCGGGTGACCCGTGCCGCGGCCCGCTGGTCCCAGGCTCGCAGCAGCGGCCGCGCCGCCAGGAGCGGGAGACCGACGGGGTGCCGGTGGGCGGGGCGGCCGAGGTACTCGTCGGTCTGGTAGATCCAGCGGGCGGGATTGTGGCAGTAGGCGAGCACCCTCCCGGTGGAGGCGAACCCGTGCGCCCACCCGCTCGTCGAGGCCACCACCACGTCGGCGTCGACGCGGAACCTGCTGGCGGTCGGTGCGAGCAGCGGCAGCGCCAGGCGTGGGTCGCGACGGAACGCCGGTACGCGGTCGAGCGGAGAGGTGACGATCCGCGCCGAGCGGAACTCGGGGTAGGTGCTGTCCGGGTCGTAGAGGAGCGTGTGCAGGGTTGCGTCGGGGAACGCCCGCAGGAGGCTGAGAGCCACCCGCTCGGCTCCGCCGCGCTGGGTGAGGTAGTCGTGGGCGATCGCCACGGGGGGCCGGCTCACGTCGCCACCCGGTCGAGCAGCACGCGCACTCGTTCGAGCCCGGCGGTCGGGGAGAACTCGGACTCCCAGCGGTCCCGCGCGGTCGCCACGGCGAGCGCGACGTCGTCCGGCGAGGCGGCCAGGGCAGCCTCGAGCACGGAGGTGAGGTCGTGGGGGTCGCCCGAGCGTGCCACCCAGGGGTGGGCACGGCCGGCCACCTCGGGGAGCGCGCCGGCGTCGCTGACGACGAACGGCACCCGGGCGGCCATCGCCTCGGCGACGACCAGGCCGAAGGGCTCGGCCCACACGCTCGGGAAGACGGCGAGGTCGACCTGGTCGAAGAAGGCGTCTCGCGCGACATGCCCGACGACCTCGACGCCGTCACCGAGCGCAGCCAGGGCGGAGCGGACGGCTTCGGTCTGCGCAGCGGGAACGTGCCGGCTGTCACCGGCCACGAGCAGGCGCGCCACGCCGGCGCGGACCATCGGCAGGACCGCCCGGGCGAGGACGTCGAGCCCCTTGTCCTGCGAGAGCCGGCCGAGGAACCCGACCACGGCGGGCTCCGGGCGGTCGCGCCCACCGCGGACACCGCCCAGGGCGGGTGATGGGTCGGTCCAGTTGGGCACGGAGGTGGCGCCCGGCAGTCGCGCGGCCATGGCTGCCGAGGGCACCACGACGGCGGCGGCGCCGACCCGGGCCACGCGGTAGGCAGCCCGCTGCGCCGTGCCCCGAGGGTCCTGGTGCAGGTGCACGAGGCGCCGGCGATGGCCGGCGGCCGCGACGGCCGGCAGCAGACCGTGAGCCCAGAGCAGGCCGGCTCGCTCGCGGCGGTCCCAGGCGCGCAGCCGGCGCACGTAGGCGAGCCGGTCGGCGGCGCGGATGCGGACCACGTCGAAGCCTGCGTCGCCCGCCGCGTCGACCAGCTCGGACGGCGTGGCCGGCCCCACGACCGTCACGGCGTGACCGAGAGCGCGGGCTGCCGCGGCGCATCGCAGCGCCATCTCCTCACCACCACCGAGGTCGCCGTTCGTCACCGCGACGGCGATCGGCTCAGCCATCTGGCACGCGTTCCGTGGACCGCTCAGGTGTCGGTGATCGCTGCTCGAACAGATGTCGCGTGCGCAGGGCGAACCCGAGGACGATCGCCGTCGGCAGCTCGAGGAAGACCTCGCCCAGGGTGACGGAGATCGTCAGGAGGGCGATCAGCGACGCCTGGCAGGCGATCGACTGGAAGTCTCCGGCTCGCGACCCCGCCGAGAGCTTGACGAAGCTGTAGGCGATCAGTCCGAGCACGATCGCCAGCAGCAGCCAGCCCCCCTCGTTGCGCGTCGCGAGGTAGCTGTTGTGGAAGAAGAAGTCGTCGGCACCGACCCGGACGTACGACGTCCCTGGCCCGTTGCCGTACCACGGCGCGCCGGCGACCCGCTCGTGCTCGAGCTCGATGATCCGGGAGCGGAGGAAGTCGCTTCCCTCACGGTCGCGGAAGCGACCGATGAGCCGCAGAGAGTCCGGGATGTTGGCGACGAGCCACACCATGCCGGCGACGAGGAGTGCGCCACCCTTGACGCCGAGGAACCGCCCCGCGACGACCCAGACCAGGATCATCCCGAGAGCCAGCAGACCGCTGCGTGAGTAGGTGAGCACCAACGCCACGACCAGCAGCGCCCCGAGCACGGCCCGCGTCGACCAGCGGCGGGCGGACGCCGACCGCGAGGCAGCCCAGGCTGCTCAGCAGCAGTGCGGCCACGTTGGGATCGCGGAAGAAGCCCGTCAGTCGGTCGCCGTAGAGGCGACCACCGACGCCGAGCGTACGCCAGGGCCGAGACCCCCAGCAGTCCCGCGCCCAGGCCCGAGCCCCGCCGACCGCAGGGAGACCCGGCCGGTGGCGATGGCCGCCACCAGGGCGCCGTAGATGGTGAGGTGGCCCACCCGACGGGTCAGCGGGACCTCGTTGAGAAGGCCCGACACCGCGAGCAGCCCGACCATGGCCACGAGGCCGATGACGACGCTCGCCGCGAGCCGCCCGCCCGGCGGCGGCCGGCGCAGCGAGGCCAGCGCCAGGATCGCCAGGGCCACCAGCTCGTTGAACGGGACGCCCAGCTCGGGCACGCGGACGCCGACGACGGGGACGAGGGCGAAGAGGACGAAGTCGGAGATGCGGATCTCGGAGTCGGCCTTGTCCGCCTTGGCCTCCGCCTCGTCGACGAGGCCGAGGTCCCACGCAAGAGGCTGCTTCACCGCCGCCCCCCGATCCGCTCGTAGACCGCGGCAAGTCCGGCGGTCATGTCCTCGACGGTCGGCCAGTCTCGCAGGTCGGGTCGCTGGGCGGGCTCGAGGCCTTGGGCCTCGAGCGCGTCGGCGACGGCCTCGGCGTCGTCGGGGTCGACCAGGCAGGACGCCGGGAGGATCTCCGGGTTGCCGCCGACCGGCGAGGCCACGACGCCGAGGCCGCGGCCGCGGCGTCCAGGAGGCGTGTAGCGGGCAGTTCTCCCAGACCGACAGCTGGGCGACGACGTCGACGCCGGCCAGGGCTCGCTCCGCGCTCGACGTGCCCGGGCAGGTCGACGCGGCCGGCCAGACCGAGTCGGGCGACCTCGCGCCGCAGAAGGCGCAGGTCGGGGCCCGCGCCGGCCAGGGTGAGCCGCGCACTCGGGGTGCCGGGCGGCCAGCAGCGCGAAGCCGGCCAGCAGGCGGTCCAGGCGCTTCTCGGGCGCGAGCCGAGAGAGCGACAGCACCCGAAGCCCGGGCCGCGGCGGTGGATGGGCGACCGGGTCCACGCCGTTGCGGACGACGTGGAGGTTGCGGGCGCCCCACTTGGCCGCATCGCGTCGGCGGTCGCGTCGGACTGACGGCGACGAGCGCGTCGAACCTGCGCAGCCGCGTGCGATGGACGAGGGCCATGGCCGCGGGGCGCAGCAGCCGACCGTGGTAGACGAGGTCGCCGCCGGCGATGCCGTGCTCGGTCGAGACAAGCCGCACGCCCCGGTCGCGGACCGCGACGGCTGCGGCGATGTCGGCGTACGCCAGGTGGGTGTGGACGACGGGCGGGCGCAGCCGCCCGACGCTGTGCCGCAGGGTGCGCAGCGAGGCGCGCAGGCCGTGTGCGGGTCCGGTCTGCGGTGACGCCGCGGCGCCGCGCCGGCGCAGCGCGTCGGCCAGGTCGCCTGGCGGCGCCAGGAAGACGAGCGCCAGCCCGGGAATCCCGAGCCTGGCGACGTCGAGCAGGTGGCGGGCGACCCCGCCGAGGTCGCTCACCGGGAGACCCACAGGGCGCGTTCGGGTGGTCTAGAACCATTGCTCCAGCCGCTCGAGCGCGATCCAGAAGCCTTCGCCGTCGTTGACGTGGCCCTGCCAGATCTCGGGGATGAAGCCGGCGGTCGGGCAGGCGCCGTCGAGCTGCTGGGCGAGCAGCGCCCAGTCGACCTCGCCGTCGCCGATCTGCACGCCCTCGCCGTCGACACCGGTCGCGTCGACGAGGTGGAGGTGGTCGGCGTGAGGGGCGAGCAGGTCGATCGCCTCGGAGAACGGACGCTGCCCGAAGGTCGGCGGCGAGCTTGGAGTGGGAGACGTCGAGGCAGAGCCGGCGGTCGTACTTCTCCGCCCAGGCGGCGGTGTCGGCGGCGTCGACGAAGAGGTTGCAGAAGAGCTGGCCGCCCATGTACCACGGGAACGGCGGCAGGGTCTGCGCGCACAGGCGGACGCCGCTGTCGTCGATCCGGTCGAGCCCGGCGGCGACCCGGGCGTACATCGCCGGCAGCAGGTCGGGCGTCACGTGCGCGCTGTGGGTGAAGCCGCCCAGGCTGGCGATCGACGACGGGGTCGGGGGCGTCGGCGTGGAAGTAGCGGCCGCATCGCCCGGGTCAGGTCGATGACCCGCTGGAGCTCGGCGATCGAGCGCTCCCAGTGGTCGTCGTCGTCGCTGGCGAGGTTGAGCAGGAAGTCGCCGGTGAACAGGTCGGGGCTGTGGCAGGCGTAGCCCATCGGCAGCGGCGTGTCGTGCCCGAGCCGGTCTGGTCGAAGACCTCGGCCGAGGTCGAGCTCGAGGTCCTTGTAGGAGAAGTGGAACTCCAGGAAGTCGGGCGTGCAGTCCTTCGTCATCGCCGCGACGTCGTGGTAGCGGACGGGCAGCCCCCACGGGCGGCGGAAGGAGTACTGCCGCCCGGTGCGGCGCGGCGTCACCGAGGTCGGTGGCGTAGAAGAAGTCGCCGGCCTCGAAGGCGTGCTGGGCGGTGCGGCCGACCAGCCGGTCGTAGGAGTTGGGCTGCAGGCCCGCGGCCGGGCTCTTGATGTCGACGGCGTCGGCGGTGATCAGCTCGCCGGCCTCGATGCGGCGGGCGGCGACCAGGCTCTTGGCGAGGTTGACGCGGTTCATCATCTCGCCGGTCGACACCGCCCGCGGCGAGGCGGTGCCCAGCGCGGCCTCGACCTCGCGGATCCGCTCGACCATCTCCTTGAACTCCCCGGGCAGCAGGCTGACCTTGTGGTCGTTGCCCTCCATGCCGCGGTCGAGGGTGAAGTGCTTCTCGATGATCTTGGCGCCGAGGCCGACGGCCGCGATCGGCACGTGGTAGCCGCGCTCGTGGCCGGAGTAGCCGACCGGGCAGCGGCCCAGCTCGGCCAGCCGCTGCAGGTAGCGCAGGTTCACGTCCTTGAACGGCGCGGGGTAGGTCGACTGGCAGTGCAGCAGGGCGAACGCCGCGCCGTGGCTGCGCATCAGCTCCACCGACTCGCGGATCTCGCCCTCGGTCGACATGCCCGGTCGACACGACCATCGGGATGCCGGTGCGGGCCATGTGCGTCAGCAGCGCGTGGTTGGTCAGGTCGGCGGAGGCGACCTTGAGCGCGGGGACGCCGTACGCCGCGAGCTGGTCGACGCTGGGCGGGTCCCAGGCCGTGCACATCGACCTCGATGCCGACGTCGCGGCAGTGGTCGAAGACCTCGAAGAGCTGGTCGGCCGTGAGGTTGAACCGCGAGAGCAGGTCGAGGGTGTACTGCGGGCCGAGGTCCTCGCCGGCGCTCGAGCCCGACGACTGGCGGTAGAGCGCGGCCATGTCGCGCAGCTGGAACTTCACCACGTCGGCGCCGGCCTCGGCCGACAGGTCGACCAGCTGCTTGGCCAGGTCGACGGAGCCGTTGTGGTTGATGCCGATCTCGCTGATCAGCAGGGCCGGTGAGTCCTCGTCGACGACGTGCCGGCCGACCCGCAGCTCGTCGCGGCGGTTGATGGCGACGGCGACCAGGTGGTGCCGCTCGTCGACGAGCGGGATCAGGTCGATGCCGGGCGCGAAGTGCTGCTCGATCTGCGCGGGCGGGGTCGAGACCGGGAGGCTGCGGACGTCGCGGTTGGCGACCTCCAGGACCGGGGTCTGCACGTCGAGGTCGGTGGTGCTGCTCACCCAGCGGCGGAAGTCGCCGTCGGACAGCGCCGCGTCGAGGTGGCCGGAGGCGTCGACGCAGAAGATCAGCCGGGACTTGTTGGCGGTGATCTTCTCGAGGGCGCGCAGGACGGGGTCCTCGGAGTAGACGACGTACGCCGCCAGCTGCCGCTCGATGATCATGGTGACCCTGGCCCGTCCCCGGCCCGCTCGCGAGGCCCAGCGCCCAACGCTACGGGGTCGGCAGGAGGTGTGCTGCCACTTCGAGGTCATGGGGGGTGTCGATGTCGACGCCCTCGACCTCGTCCATGACGAACAGGTGGATGCGCCCGCCGAGGCGGTTGTGCTGCTGGAGGTAGACCTCGGTGCGGGTGACGTAGAGCGAGCCGGTCTCGCGGTAGCGCAGCCGGTCGGGGGTCAGGTCCTGGCGACGCGGCGCGCGACGTGACGTCGTAGTCGGCGGTCGGCGGGTCGGTCGCCCACCACAGGAACGGTGCCTGCGGCACCACGCCGACCAGCGAGTCGGCGCCCGTCGTCGTCGAACTCCGCGAGCGCGCGGGCGAGGGTGCCCGGGAGCCGCACCGGGGAGGTGGCCTGGAGCAGCATCACCCGGTCGGGACGCTCGCCGGCCGCCGTCCGGCCGCGATGGCGTGCTCGACGACCGGCTCGGTCGCGGTGGTGTCCTCGGCCAGCTCGGCGGGCCGCTGATGACGTCGGCGCCGTGGCCGCCGCGACCTCGGCGATCTCGGCGTCCTCGGTCGAGACGGCCACGATCGAGGCCCGGCACGGCGAGGGCCTGCTCGATCGTCCAGACGATCAGCGGCTTGCCGCCGCAGTCGGCGAGGTTCTTGCGGGGGATGCCCTTCGAGCCGCCGCGGGCGGGGATGACGCACAGGGTCGAGGTCATGACGCCTCCAGGAGCCGGGCGATGGCGAGCGCGGGCTCCTCGTCGGGGCGGGCGGGAGCCGGCGTCGGGTCGCCGCCGTAGGGGCGCATGTCGTAACGGTCCCAGAACTCCCGCAGCCAGGCGGTGGGTCGGGGAAGTCGACCCAGGCCGGCAGCCCGCGCGCCGCCGCCTCGAGCACGCCGGTCGAGAACACCGAGACGACGGGCGCCGCGAGCTCCCCAGGGGCGGCCCGTCGTCGACGCGGATGCCGCGGCGACGCCAGCAGCGCGTGCAGCAGCCGGGAGAGGCGGTCGCGCTCGCTCGGGTGCGGCCGGTACGTCGCGTCGTGGGCGCGGCAGAAGCCCGCGGCCGCCCGGGCCAGGTCGCGCCGGGCGAGCTCGGCGGCGTGCAGCTGGCCGAGGTAGACCGGCGCGGTCGCCGGGGTCGACGTCGCCGGCGCGGGTCGACCCGGGCGAGCAGCTGCGAGCCGACCACCGTGGTCCGCACGTCGGCGCGGCCGCTGCGCCAGAACGCGGCGTCGGCGTCGGTCAAGGCGAGCAGGTGGGCGCCCGGCGGGAGCGGCGGGGCCAGGGGAGTCAGCAGGCCGTGCTGGGAGACGAGGAACGGCGCCCCGGCGGCGGCCGCGTGCGCGTGCGCGGCGGCGCCGATCGGGGTGAAGTGCCCGGCCGCAGGACCGTGCGGGCGACCGGCCCCACGTGCGGGGCCGAGCGACGCCAGCGGCACCAGCGGTCGCGGGCAGGTCGACGGCAGCACGGCGCGCGGTGGCCAGACGACCACGACGCGGGCCGGGTCGAGGTGCTGGAGCACCGGCTCGACGCGGCGGCGACGCTGGCGTGGGTGGCATCGACGACCACGAGGAGGTCGGCGTCGGGGCTCCCGCGGCGCACGTCGACGAGCGGGGGCGCGCCGTCCGGGGGCAGCGCCCGGACCCGCGACTGACCAGCCGCCGCAGCGGGTGGCGCCGCTCCTGCCAGCGCCGCCAGGCCGTCGAGGTCGTCGGGATACCTCAGCCCCACAGCGACTCCAGGATCCGGACCCGGTGGTCGAAGGTGTGCTCGGCCAGGCGTGCGCCGCCGGCCGGCGCGCGCAGGGCGTCGGCCCACTGCGGGTCGCGCCGCGCCCGCCGGCACAGGTCGACCAGCTCGGCGGCGGAGGCGAACGTGGCGAGCTCCGCTCCGGGCGCGT
>CAVYCK010000029.1:0-142388 GCA_963767095.1 uncultured Actinomycetota bacterium
GCCCGTGGCCGACGACGTGCGCGCGGGCCCGCGGGCGCGGGCGGGCGATCGCGGGCGGCCGCGATCAGCCGCGACCTGGCCAACTGCCCGGCGACCACCCTGTCCGCCGCCCGGATGGCCGAGGTGGCCCTCGAGCTCGGCGCCGGCGCCGGCTCGAGGTCGAGGTCTTCGACGAGCAGCAGCTGATCGAGATGGGCTGCGGCGGCATCCTCGGCGTCAACCTCGGCAGCGTCGACGAGCCGCGCCTGATCAAGCTGACGCTACCGGCCCGACGCGCCGACGCGGCGCACCTGGGCCTGGTCGGCAAGGGCATCATGTACGACTCCGGCGGCATCAGCCTCAAGCCGAGCGACGAGTCGCACGCGCAGATGAAGAACGACATGACCGGCGCCGCAGCCATCCTCGGCGCGATGACGGCCCTGCGGGCGCTCGGCTGCGCGACCGCGGTCACCGGCTACCTCTGCTGCACCGACAACATGCCGTCCGGCTCGGCGATGAAGCTCGGCGACGTGCTCACGGATGCGCAACGGCACGACCGTCGAGGTGCTCAACACCGATGCCGAGGGGCGGCTGGTGATGGCCGACGGGCTCTGCCTGGCGGTCGAGGACGGCGTCGACGCCATCGTCGACATCGCGACCCTGACCGGCGCTGCCTGCGCACGCTCGGCGTCGAGATCGCCGGCGTGATGGGCAACGACGCAGGCGCTGGTCGGCAGCTCGAGGCGGCCGGCGAGATCGCCGACGAGCCGGTCTGGGAGTTGCCGCTGCACCGGCCGATACCGCGCGCAGCTCGACTCGTCGATCGCCGACATGACCAACATGGGCGGCGTCAACGCCGGCTCGATCACGGCGGCGCTGTTCCTCGAGGAGTTCGTCGGCGGCACGCCGTGGGCCCACATCGACATCGCCGGGACGGCGCAGCAGCCCGCCGTCCGAACCTGGCGCAACAAGGGCGCGAGCGGGTTCGGACGCAGCTGCTGATCGAGCTGGCCAAGCGCTTCGAGGTCACCCGCCGGAGGCGACAGGCATGACGCGCCGCGGCCGAGCGACGAAGCGACGAGCCGGCAGCGGCGGCTTCCTCGGCTGGATCGAGCGGGTCGGCAACAAGGTCCCGCACCCCGCGATCATCTTCCTCGGCCTGATCGTCGGTCGTGATCGTCCTGTCGGCCATCCTGGCCTGGGCCGGCGTGAGCGTGACCACCGAGGTCGCCGAGCCCGAGGGCACCGACGGTCACCCAGGACTACGACGGCGGCACGACGTATCCGTCGCATCGAGCACGCCGCCCGAGGAGGCGGTCCCGGACTACGAGATCGAGACCGAGACGATCGAGGCCAAGAGCCTGCTCAGCGCGCGACGGGATCCGCTACATCTTCACCACCGCCGTGCAGAACTTCAACGACTTCGGTGTCGTCGCGGTGATCCTCGTCGCGATGATCGGCGTCGGCGTCGCCGAGGAGGCCGGGCTGATCGCGGCGCTGATCCGCAAGATGGTGCAGGTCGCGCCCGCCGGCGCGATCACCTTCATCATCGTGCTGCTCGGCGGCATCTCCAGCGTCGCCTCGGACGCCGGCTATCTCGTCCTGATCCCGCTCGGTGCCGCGGCGTTCGCCAGCCTCGGCCGAAATCCGCTGGCCGGCATCGCCGCGGCCTACGCCGGGGTCAGTGCGGCGTTCTTCGTCAACTTCCTGATCACCCCGGCCGACGGCATCATCACCGAGGTCACCAACGAGATCATCGGCCGGGTCGCGCCGAACGCCGAGCCGCTCAACGTCACCCACAACCTCTACTTCGCCATCGGCTCGACGATCTTCACGCGCCGTCGGTGATGACCGTCCTCACCGAGCGGTACGTCGAGCCGCGGCTCGGGCACGTGGGATCCGGCCGAGCGACCCGCCGGACGCCCCGGTCGACCACGTGCCCGAGCGGCGACGAGCTGGCGCACGAGTCGCGCGGGCCTGCGGCTTGCTCGCTGCTCTACCTCGCTCGTCGCGGTCGCCATCATCTCGGCGCTGACGTTCCTGCCCGGCGCGCCGCTGCGCAACCCGGAGACCGGCGAGATCTTCGGCAACTCGCCGTTCATGAGCAGCCTGCTCTTCATCATCTCGATGCTGTTCCTGGCGGCCGGCCTCGGCTACGGCAAGGGCGCGGACAGCCTGACCGGCAGCACCAACGTGATCAACGCGATCGTCAAGACCTTCAACGGTCTCGGCGGCCTGATCTTCCTGATGCTGCTGATCGCGCAGTTCATCGCCTACTTCAACTACTCCAACATCTCCGCGCATCGCGGCCACCAGCTGGCCGACCTGCTCGGGCGCGCCGACATCGGCGCGCTGCCGCTGCTGGTCGGCTTCATCCTGCTGGTGTTCGTGATCGACATCATCATGCCCGGGCGTGATCCCGAAGTGGGCGATCATCGCGCCGATCTTCATCCCGCTGTTCTACAACCTCGGGGTCGCCCCGCAGACGGTGATCGCCGCCTACCGCGTCGGCGACGGCCCGGTGAACGTGATCACCCCGCTGATGGTCTACCTGCCGTTCATCATCCTGGTCTGCCAGCGCTACCGGGCGAAGCGCGGGCATGGGCACGGTCGTCTCGATGATGCTCCCGTACACCGTCGTCGTCCTGGTGACGTGGACGCTCTTCTTCGTCGTCTGGTACCTCTCGGCATCCCCTGGGGGCCGGGCTCGCCCGTCCATCTGCGCTGAGCGGGGACCCGATGGATGACGCCACCACGGCGCTGGTCGTCCTCGGCGTGGTCGTCGCGCTGTTCATCTGGAACCGGCTGCCCGTCGGCGTCGTCGCGATCCTGGCGGCGCTCGGCGCTCTGGGCGACCGGGCTGGTCACCACCAACGAGGCGGTCGCGGGCTTCGGCGACCCGGTGGTCATCTTCATCGCCACCCTGTTCGTCGTCAGCGAGGGGATCGACTCCACCGGGGTGACGACCTGGCCGGGCAGATGGCTGCTCGAGCGGGCCGGCACCGGCGCACGCGCGGGTGCTGGTCGCCGTCTGCCTGCTCTCGGCCGCTGCTGGCGTCGTTGATCACCCTCAACGGCGCCGTCGCCGCGCTGCTGCCGCTGGTCGTCCTGCTCGCCATGCGGATCGGGCAGCCGCCGTCGCAGCTGCTGATGCCGGTGGCCTTCGCGGGCAGCTGCGGCGGCCTGCTGATGCTGATGAGCAGCCCGGTCAACGTGATCGTCTCCGAGGCCGCCGCAGGACGCGGGCGACGGGCCCGTTCCCTTCTTCTCCTTCGCCCTGGTCGGGCTGCCGCTGCTGGTCGGCACGATCGTGATCTGCGTGGTCCTCGGGCCCCGCCTGCTCCCGCACCGGCTCCCCGAGCACATGCCCGCCCGACCTCGGCGGCCACGCCGAGACGCTCGAGGCGCACTACCAGCTGACCGACGGGTTCTACCGGCTGCGGGTGCGCGGCCGCTCGGACTGATCGGCCGGGCGCACGGCGGACGTGGCCGCGCTGCCGGGCACCGGCGTCCGCGTCGTCGCGCGTCGAGTCGCCGCCGGGCCGGCCCGTCCTCGGCGAGATCCGCGACGACGACGTCCTGGTCGTGACCGGGCCCGCCGACCGAGGTCACCCAGCTTCGCGCTCGACCAGGGCCTGGCGGTCGCGATGATCGGCTCGGCCGAGCGCCGAGGACCTGCTGACCCGGGAGGCCGGCGTCGCCGAGGTCGTCGTCCGCCCGCGCTCGCGGCTGGTCGGCGAGACCGTCTACGCCGGCATGAAGCGGCAGAACGACCTGGTGATCCTGGCCGTCCAGCGGCTCGGCAAGGACCTCGGCGAGCGGGCCGGTCGAGCTGGCCGAGGGCGACGCGATCCTGCTCCACGGACGCTGGTCGGCCCTCGACCAGCTCAACCGCGACCGCGACGTGCTGCTCGTCGACTGGCCCGACGTCGTACGCCGCCAGGCCGTGCCGTGGGGGGCCAAGGCGACCCGGGCGGTCGTCGTGCTCGCGGCGCTCGTCGCGATGCTCGGCTCGGGCCAGGTGCCGCCGGCGATCGCCGGGCCTGGTCGGCCGCCGTCGCGATGGTGCTCGCCGGGGTGGTCCCGGTCGCCGCAGGCCTACCGGGCGGTCTCGTGGCAGACCGTCGTCCTGGTCGGCGCGCTGATCCCGCTGTCGACCGCGATCCAGACCAGCGGCGCCGCCGACGAGGTCGCCTCGCTGATCATCGACGCCGTCGGCGACAGCCAGCCCTACCTGCTGCTGGTGGCGCTGTTCGTGCTGACGGCCACCCTCGGCCAGGTCGTCAGCAACACCGCCACGGTCCTGGTCGTCGTACCCGATCGCCATCGCCGCGGCCGAGCCACCGGCACCTCGGCCACGGCGCTGCTGATGGTGGTCGCCATCGCCGGGGCCGCGGCGCTGCTGACCCCGATCGCGACGCCCGGCAACATGATGATCATGAGCCCGGGCGGCTACCGGTTCGGCGACTACTGGAAGCTCGGGCTGCCGATCATGGGGTGGTGGTTCGTCGTGGCGCTCAGGTGGTGCCGCTGGTCTGGACGCCGTGAGCCCGCGTGGCAGCGAGCCGCTTGGAAGCCAAGGCCGGACGCCCGCACATCTTCGGCGCCAGCAACTGCGACGCGGAAGAGAAGAGGTGCGCTTGACCGCGTACTTCAACGCCCTCTGCTCGGGCGATCAAGGCGAAGGCCGACGAGCACCTCGTCGAGATGAAGTCGATGAGTGTCGGGTCCGATCCCGATGGCGGCTATCTGGTCGCTCCAACACTGAGCACTGGCATGACGAAGATCATGCTCGAGATCTCGCCGTTCATCGGACTCGCTCGCGAGGTGAAATCGAGGGCGACGCCTTCGAGGAGCCGATCGACCGTGACGATGCCGAAGCCGGTGTGGGTCGGCGAACTCGGTTCGCGAGGCGAGACGGACTCGCGACTTCGGCGACCTTGCCGGTGCCGCTGCACGAAGATCCAGGCCGAGCCAGAAGGTCACGCGGAAGCTCGTCGACACCGCCCGGGTCAACATCGTCGACTGGCTGGCCGACAAGGTCGCGGAGAAGTTCGCGTACGCCAGACGAACGCCTACTTCAACGGCAACGGCGTCGAGAAAGTTCAGCGCCAGGTTCCTGACCCACGCGACGGCCGCCACCGGCGACGCAACGCGCACCTGGGTAGGGACTACGACACATCAAGACCAGCGTGGACGGACGGCGTTCGCAACTCCGACGACTGTCCTCGACCCCGGCCGATCAGCTTGATCAACCTCAAGATCGAAGCTGAAGTCGCAGATCTTGCCGGAAGCGGCGCCGTGGTCCTGATGAATCGGCGCGACGGCTGGCTGCAGGATCCGGAAGATCAAGGACTCCGAGGGCCGCTGGAGTCCTGGGTCAACAGTCTCCTGCCCGGCCAGCCGGACATGCTGCTGGGGCATCCGGTCATCGAGTGCGAACGAGATGCCCGACATCGCGACCGACAGCCTGTCGATCGCGTTCGGCGACTTCAAGAAGGGCTACACGATCATCCGTCGCCTCGGGGTGCGGTTCCTGCTCGGACCCAGTACGCCGCGAAGCCGTACGTCGAGGAGACTGTGCCTGGTTGCCAGCCGCGTCGGAGGCTCGGTGAACGACTTCGAGGCGATCAAGTTCCTCAATTCTGCTGGTGGTGACGGCGGGGTCGTGCCTGGCGCTAACCCGCTTGTGCCTCCATACACAGGAACTGAAGATGTCGAACTTCACCTACACCATTCGGCATGCCAACGGCACCATCGAGAATCGAACTGGAAAGGTTCGTGTTGTCGATGCCCCGGAGGCGCCGGTCGCCGGAAGGACATCGAAGAAAGCGAGAGCCAAGATGATCACGACCGCCGCCCGCGTATTGCGCCGCGGGGTTGATCTCGAGACCGCCGCAATGCGTTCAAGCAATCTCTGGTTGTGCGTATTACTGGTACCGGTACGTATGCTGAACCGCGTTGCGGCGATTGTGATCGAACCCCGCGGCGCAATACGCGGCAGCGGTCGTGATGATCTGGCTTCGCTTTCTTCGATGTCCTTTCCGAGGACTTGCGTCCGGGGCATCGACGACACGAGACCTTTCCAGTTCGATTCTCGATGGTGCCGTCGGCATGCCGAATCGTGTAGGTAAACGTGGACGCAGTTTCCTGTGTATCAAGGCGAACGACGGGGTCACGCCAGGCACTACCCCGCCGTCGTCGGCGAGAAAACTTCAGGAACTTGATCGCCTCGAAGTGTTCACGGCGCCTCCGACGCGGGTGAACGTGTACAGCTTGATGTACGGTTTCGCGGTGTACTCGGTCCAGCAGGAATCACCCCAGGCGACGGATGATGTGTAGCCCTTGAAGTTGCCGAAGCCGATCGACAGGCTGTCCGTCGCGATGTCGGGCGTCTGTTCGCCCACTCGATGACCGGATGGCCGAGCGGCATGTCGGGCTACGCACGGCGACCTGACCCATACCCAACGGCCTTCGGGGTCCTTGAACTTCCGGACCGCGGCAGCCGTCACCGATTCATCAGGAACACGGCGCCATTGCGGTACTGGGACTACAGCTTCGACTCGAGGTCGATCAAGTGATCGGCCGGGTTGAGGGACAGTCGTAGGAGTTGCCGCGAACGCGCCGTTGACGCCGGTCTTGACGTGCTCAAGAGAACTGACCCCAGGTCCGCGTTGCGTCGCCCGTTGCGGCCGTCGTGTGAGGTCGGGACCCGCGCCGCCTCTTGACGCCGTTGCCGTTGAAGTACGGTACGTCGGTCTCGGTGTACGCGGACTTCTCCGCGACCTTGTCGCGCAACCAGTCGACGATATTTACGCGGGGCGGTCGACAAGTTCTCCGTGACCTTCGGCTCGGCCTGGATTCGTGCAGCTCCGCACCGGAAATGGCCGAGTTGCGGCGAGTCGGTCTCGCCTCGAGTCTCGATTTCGCGCGACCACTCGGCTCCGGCGTCGTAGCGATCAATCGGCTCCTCGAAGGCGTCGCCCTCGATTTCCACCTCGCGCGCCGAGTCCGATGAACGGCGAGAATCTCGAGCATGATCTTCGTCATGCCGTGCTGAGCGTCGGTGACACGGATCGCCCCCGCTGGAGTCGGATCCGACGCTCATCGACTTCATTTCGCCGAGGTGCTTCTCGGCCTTGGCCTGATCGCCGCGAAGAAGAGCATTGAAGTAGGCCGTCAGCGACTTCTTCTCTTCCACATGGAGTTTGCTCGCGCCGAAGATATGCAGGCATCCGCCTTGGCTCCAGATGACCGCCACGTGGAGGCTCGCGGCGCCCAGACCAGCGGCACCACCGTGATCGCCACGACGAACCACCAGCCGAGAATGGGCAGGCCGAGCTTCCAGTAGTCGCCGAAGCCGATAGCCGGCCGGGCTCATGATCATCAGGTTGGCGGGCGTGGCGATCAGCGTCAGCAGGGCCGCCGCCCCGGCGATGGCGACCACCATCAGCAGCGTCGTGGCCGACGTGTCCGTCGCGTCGGCCGCGGCGACGGCGATGGGTACGACGACCAGGACGGTCGCGGTGTTGCTGACGACCTGCCCGAGGGTGGCGGTGAGGAGGAAGAGCGCCGCCATCAGGAGATAGGGCTGCGTGTCGCCCACGGCGTCGATGAGCAGCGAGGCGACCTGGTCGGCCGCGCCGCTGGTCCGGATGGCGGTCGACAGCGGGATCAGCGCGCCGACGAGGACGACGGTCTGCCACGAGACGGCCCGGTAGGCCTGCGCGACCGGGACCACCTTCGCGAGCACCATCGCGACGGCGGCCGACCAGGCCCGCGATCGCCGGCGGCACCAGGCCGGAGCCGAGCATGGCCACCAGGGCCGCGAGCACGAGGACCGCCCGGGTGGCCTTGGCCCCCCACGGCACCGCCTGGCGGCGTACGGCGTCGGGGGAGTCCACGAGCAGGACGTCGCGGTCGCGGTGCAGCTGGTCGAGGGCCGACCAACGGCCGTTGAGCAGGATCGCGTCGCCCTCGGCCAGCTCGACCGGCCCGTCGCCGAGGTCCTTGCCCACCCGCTGGATCGCCAGGATCACCAGGTCGTGCTGGCGCTTCATGCCGGGGTAGACGGTCTCGCCGACCAGCCGCGAGCGGGGCGGTACGACGACCTCCGCGACCCCGGCCTCCCGGGTGAGCAGGTCCTCCGCGCTTGGCCGAGCCGATCATCGCGATGGCCATGCCGTGGTCGAGCGGCGAAGCGGGTGACCTCGGCCGGCGGGCCCGTGACCACCAGCACGTCGTCCTCGCTGACCTCGCCCTCGACCGGCCGGCCGGCAGCCGACTCGACGGCGACGACGCGGCACGTCAGTGCCCGGGAGGGCGGCCAGGTCCGGTGCGCGACGGCCGACGAGATCGGAGCGGCCACGCACCCGCAGCCGGAAGAACCCGTCGGTGCGCTGATAGCTCTCCTCGAGGGTCTCGGCGTGCCGGCCGAGGTCGGGCGGGCTGTGCTCGGGGAGCCGGTGCGGGAGCAGGCGCGGACCGAGCAGCAGGCAGATCGCGATCGTGCCGACCAGCAGCGGCAGGCCCACCAGCGCGAAGGCGAAGAAGGCGATCGGGCCCTCGCCGGCGTCGTCGGCGGCCTCGGACACGATCAGGTTGACCGGGCTGCTCATCAGGAGCAGCAGGCCGCCGGCGCTGCCCGCGAAGGCGACCGGCATCAGCAGCTGCGACGGCGGCTGGTCGACCCGGTAGGCCAGCATCACGACCAGGGGCAGCAACGCCGCCACCGCGCCGTTCAGGGTGATCAGCGACGTCAGCAGTGCCGAGAGCAGGCAGATCGTCACCAGCACGCGCGACGTGGCCGTGCCGGCCTTCTCCAGCAGCCGCTGCCCCGCCCAGGTCGTGACGCCGGTCGAGTCGATGCCCTCGCTGACCACGAACAGGGTGGCGATGAAGATGACCACCGGGTCGCCGAAGCCGGCGACCGCCTCCTCGGTGGAGACCAGCCCGGTCGCCCAGAGAGCGAGCGCGGCGAGGATCGCCACGGCGCCCACGGGCAGCCGGTTCCACACGAACAGGGCGACCACGACGCCCAGCACGACGAGCGCCGTGGTGGCGTCATCCATCCGCAAGCCCTCCCGGCTCGTCTATTCCAGATGGACCGGAGAGCCAGGGCCCCACGGGATGCCGATGACGTACCACCCGACGAAGAAGAGGATCCAGGTGACCAGCACGACCACGGTGTACGGGAGCATCATCGAGATGACCGTGCCCATCCCGGCGTCGGCCCGATAGCGCTGGCAGACCAGGATGATGAACGGCAGGTAGACCATCAGCGGGGTGATCACGTTGACCGGACCGTCGCCGACGCGGTACGCCGCCACGACCGTCTGCGGGGCGATGCCGAGGTTGTAGAACAGCGGGATGAAGATCGGCGCGATGATCGCCCACTTCGGGATGACGCCCGGGCATGATCAGGTCGATCACGAACACCAGCAGGATGAAGCCGATCAGCAGCGGCAGCGCGCCGATGTCGGCGCGGCCGAGCAGGTCGGCGAGGCTGGTGGCCGCGATGTTCGAGATGTTGGAGTAGTTGAAGTACGAGATGAACTGCGCGATCAGCAGCATCAGGAAGATCAGGCCGCCGAGCCCGTTGAAGGTCTTCACGATCGCGTTGATCACGTTGGTGCCGCCGACCAGGCTGCCCGCGCCCTTGCCGTAGCCGAGCCCGGCGGCGAGGAACAGCATGGAGATGATGAACAGCAGGCTGCTCATGAACGGGGAGTTGCCGAAGATCTCGCCGGTCTCCGGGTTGCGCAGCGGCGCGTCGGGCAGGAACGTCAGCGCCGCCACGATGGCGATCGCGACGAGGGAGTAGATGCCCGCGAGCCGCAGGCCCTTGGCCTCGTGGGACAGCTCGTCGCCGGTCGGCACGTGGTCGACGGGGGCGTCGGCGGGCCGCTCGGCGGGGTCCCAGGCCCCCATGCGCGGCTCGAGGTAGCGCTCGGTGATCACGGTCATCACCAGCGCGGTGAACAGCGTCGACGCGATCGCGAAGTAGTAGTTGTGGGTCACGTTGAGCTGGTCGGCGTTCGGGGCGACACCGCCCAGGATCTCGTTGGTGACCTCGGTGATGATCCCGTCGGCGGGCGTGATCAGGATGTTGACGAAGAACGACGCGCTGACGCCGGCGTACGCCGCCGCGATGCCGACGAGCGGGTTGCGGCCCAGGCTGGCGAAGGCAGCGGCACCCAGGGGGATCAGCACGAGATAGCCCGCGTCGGAGGCGACGCTGGAGACGCCGCCGAGCAGCACGATGATGAAGGTGATCGCCCCGCCGGGAGCGACCTGCACCATCTTGCGGATCAGCGCGGCGATCAGGCCGGCCTCCTCCGCGACGCCCACGCCGATCATCGCCACGAGGATCACCGCGACCACGCCGAAGTCGTTGAAGTTCTGCACGGCGGTGGTGAAGATGTGCCGGATCCCGTCGCCGTTGAGCAGGCTGTTGACCTCGATGGTCTCGGTCACGATCTCGTAGTCCGGGATCGCCACCTCGGGCTCGTGCTCGATGGAGGGGTACACCGTGCCGCCCCCGACCTCCTGGGAGACCGGGGTGTCCTCCGCGACGGCGACCTCGGTGGTCACGCTGACGCCCGCCCACGACATGACCGCCGACAGGACGATCACCCCGACGATGAGCGCCAGGAAGATGATCGCGGGGTGCGGGACCTTGTTGCCGACCCGCTCGATCCACGCCGAGGAAGCCGCCCGAGGACTGGTCGGAATCGGCGGGCACGGCAGTGCTCATCGCGTCTCTCCCCGCGTCGGTTGCTGCGTCGCCCGGGGCACCTCGAAGCCGCTGGCGAGCTCGAGGAGCAGCTTCGCCCCGAAGCCGCTGGCGCCCTTGTTGCGCCAGGTCCGGACCGCGGGCTGCTGCGCCGTACCGGCGATGTCGACGTGCGCCCACGGGATGCCGTCGACGAACTCCTCGAGGAAGAGCGCCGCCGTGATCGAGCCCGCGTTGACCCCGCCCATGTTGGTCAGGTCGGCGATCGAGGAGTCCAGCTGGCGCCGGTACGGCCGGTGCAGCGGGAGCTCCCAGACCGGCTCGTCGGCGGTCTCGCCGGCCACCCGGAGCTGCTCGACCAGGTCGCGGTTGTTGCCCATCACCCCGGCGATGTCGACGCCGAAGGTGCGCAGGCACGCGCCGGTGAGGGTGGCGATGTCCACGACGGCGTCCACGCCGTCCTCGACCGCGAGGCAGAGCCCGTCGGCCATCACGAGCCGTCCCTCGGCGTCGGTGTTGAGCACCTCGACGGTGGTGCCGTTGCGCATCCGCAGCACGTCGCCGAGCTTCATCGCCGATCCGGAGGGCATGTTGTCGGTGCAGCAGAGGTACGCCGTCACGGCACACCGGACCCCGAGCGCCCCCAGGGCGGTCATCGCCCCGAGGATGGCCGCGGAGCCGGTCATGTCGTTCTTCATCTGGGCATGGGACTCGTCGCTCGGCTTGAGACTGATGCCGCCGGAGTCGTACATGACCCCCTTGCCGACCAGGCCGAGGTGTCCGACCGGGGAGTCGGGGCGATAGCTCAGCTTGATCAGCCGCGGCTCGTCGGTGCTGCCGAGGTTGACGCCGAGGATGCCGCCGCAGCCCATCTCGATCAGCTCGGCCTCGCCGAAGACCTCGACCTCGAGACCGGCGGCCGGCCCGAGCTCCTGGGCGACCTCGGCCATCCGGGCCGCGGTCAGCGTCGTCGCCGGGCAGTTGGACAGGTCGCGACTGATGGCGGCGGCCCGCGCCACCGCCTCGCCCAGGGCCACCCCGGCGCGGACCTCGTCGGCCACCGCGTCGGGCACCACGAGCGTGAGAGAGGTCAGGGTCGGCTCGTCGCCTCCGGCGCCGACGAAGTAGCGCCACCGCGCCAGCAGCACACCCTCGACGACCACCTGCGCGAAGAGGGCGGGGGAGAGGTCCAGGCCTTCGGGCAGCTCGACCGCCAGGCTCAGGTGCTGGGGTACGGCGCGCGCGAAGTCGGCCGCCAGGTCGCGCACCAGGGTGGCGTCGACTGCCGCGTCCCGCCCGACTCCCAGAGCGACCAGCGCTCGGCCGTCCTCGCCGGCCAGCGTCAGGGTCTGGCCGGCGGCGCCGGTGAAGCCGAGGACGGCCAGCCGCGCGGCGTCCACACCGAGGTCGGCCGGCGGCTGCCGGTCCTCGACCACGGGCACCGCCAGGGCCGCGGCGTCGAGATCGGCGGAAGCTCGGTGGCCACCGAGACCTGGGCCGCGCGCTTGGCTGATGGAACGGGCTCGAACGTGCCTCGTGCCGGGTGGTCGACCATCCGGATCCCTCCTCGGATCGTCGCCGAGTCTGGCAAGGGCCCGGGGTGATGAGACCACCCGGAACGGGCGAAGACCGAGGTCGCGTCGGAGTCGAAGGTCGGCTCCGCGGTGCCGATAGTCGTGCCGGTCGTTCTGAGCGCCCTCGCCGGGCCAGCACGGTGGTCACCGCCTGATGCTGCTCGTCGGCGCGGCCGGCGTCAGCGGCTCAGGCGGCTGCCGTCGCCAGGTTGCGCCGCCAGGCCGTCAGGGCGGCCAGGCCCATCAGCACCGGGCCGGCGAGGGTGAAGACCCGCCACACGATGAGGGCGGCCACCGCCGCAGCCTCGACCTCGGCTCCACCCGCGTCCACGAAGGCGACGAGGAGGAGCCCGTCGACGATGCCGAGGCCCTGGAACGGGAAGATCGTGAACGGGTAGGCGAACAGGTAGGCGATCGCGATGTCGGCGAAGCTCACCTCGGCGCTGCTCACCCCCACGAAGCGCAGGCACATCGTGAGCATGGCGAGGTCGGCGGCCAGCATCCCGACGAGACCGAGCAGCGAACGTGGGAACCCGTAGCCGAAGCGCGCCGCGATGTCGCGGCGGAACGTCCTGCACGCCTGCGCCCAGGCGTCCGGGTCGACGGTGTGCCGGAACCGTCTGGCCAGCCGGCCGCCCCTCAGGCCGGCGGAGGTCGCCAGCCTCTCGCTCCGTACGACGAGCAGCACCCCGGCGAGGATCGCCACCGCGATGAGGATGCTGAGCAGCTCGAGCCACTGCAGCCCCGGGTGCCGACCCGTGACGGCCATGAGCCCGAAGCCGACCGCCGGAGCGGAGAAGCGGACGATGTAGAAGGTCAGGGTGTTCATCACCGTGCCGGCCAGGCCCTTGGCCGTCGGGACGCCCCAGGAGTTGAACATGGCGACCCGGAGCGCGACGTCGCTGGGCGGCGGGGCCAGGGTCGACATCACGATGGCCCCGAGGTCGTTGACGGTCGCCCGGAACACCGAGACCCCGGAGATGTAGAACGCGAGCGGGATCGCGTTCAGGACCTGACGCACCACCAGCACGACCAGGAGCACGAGCGGTTGCCACCACGAGAGGTGGGTCAGGGCATCCCACACCTCCGGCCAGTCGATCCGGCCCGCGATGCGCACGAGGATGACGGTGACCGCGAAGGAGACCGCCACCAGGACCAGGCGGTTGAGCCAGGGGTGCCTCCGCCGACCAGGCGCAGCCTCACCGCCCAGCGGACCCTGGTGTGTCACGGTTGCGCCCGGCCGGCGGTGACGTTGCGTCCGGTCGGCGTCAAGACTGCTCGGCGAAGACCTCGCGCAGGGCGGCCTCCTGCTCGTTGCTCAGGTTGGTGAACACGAGCTCGGCGCGGTCGCCGCCGAAGGCGTCGCCCAGCCTGTCCAGGACGGCGCCGGAGGACATCAGGAAGAGCGCAGAGGTTCCGGGCGTGACCTGGTCTCGCACCTCGTTGATGAAGGTGTCGTCGATCCCGACGTCGGTCAGCGATCCCGCCAGCGCGCCCGTGGCCACGCCGATCGCGGCGCCGAGCAGCGGGACGAAGAAGATCAGGCCGAACAGCAGGCCCCAGAAGGCGCCACCGAGGGCTCCGGGTCCCGTGGTGGACACGAGCTGCCGGGTCTTCGGCTTCTTCTCGCCCGCCTCCCACGTGACGATGGCCGCGTCGAGCACCGTGATGAGGTTCTGCCGTCCGAGCTCCAGCAGCTTCTCCTGCGCCGCCTCCGCTCCGCCGGGCGAGTCGAACTTCCAGACGGTGAGAGTGGCCATGACCTGTCCTTCCAGGGTGGTGCGGGGCTCGACCGGACGACGGACGACCGTCGGACCAGCGTGCCCAGCGAAGGCCGCGGGAGGGTCACCCGGAGCAGGTGAGGGTCGCCCGGCTGGCGCGCCGCCGTGCCAGGCAGGCAAGGGTTCGACGCGGGCGGAGCAGAACCCCGCCCGACTGGCGGGTCGGGTTGGGGCTCTTGGCGCGGGTGCCTAAGGTAAGTCAACTAACTCACTCGACAATGCGACGGGAGGATCACGTGAGCGGCAGCCAGATGATCACCCTGGCCCGAGGGCGCTTCGGGTCCCCTGCGAGCCAGGTGCTCGAGCATGCTCGTGCCTACGGTCCGGTCTCGCGCGACGAGCTGACGCGGCGTACCGACCTCAGCCCGGCCACGGTCAACCGCACCGTCGCCGCCCTGCTGCTGGCCGGGGTGCTGCGCGAGCGGCCCGACCGGGTGGCAGCCGGCGCCAACGGGCGTCCGGGCGTGCCGGTCGAGGTCGACCCTGGCCGCTACGTGACGCTCGGGTTCCATCTCGGGCGAGGCGTCGACACCGTGGCCATCGGCGACCTGCGCGGCCAGGTGATCGTCGAGGAACGCCTGCCACGACCCGTCGACCGGCCGCCGTCGCTGGGCGACCTCGCCGGCATCGCTGCCCGGCTGCTGGCCGGCCAGCCCGGGCGGGCACCGCTGGCCGCCGGTCTGGTCGCGCCCTGGCTGGATCTCGGGCTGGACCTCGGCCTCGACCGTGACGACGCGGGCCGCGAGCTGCAGGCGGTCCTCGGTCTCGACGTCGCGACCGCCGACCACGTGGCGGGCGTCGCGGCCACGGAGTTCCTGCACCGGCGGCCCGGCACGCCGGGGGCGACGCTCTACGTCTACGCGCGCAACACCGTCGGCTTCGCGCTCGCCGTCGACAAGGGCGACCAGACCGAGGTGTCGCGGGTCGGCAGCCTCTCCCACTTCCCGGTCGGGTCGGGCGCTCGCTGCGTCTGCGGGCGCACCGGCTGCCTGGCCGCGACCTACAGCGACCACGCGCTGGTGGCCCGGGCGGCGTCCCGGGACCTGATTCCGGCCGGCAGTGACGTCGACGTGCTGCTCGACGTGGCGCGGCGCGGGGCGGAGGCGGCGCACCTGCTGCTGCTGGACCGGGCCCAGGAGCTGGGCCGGATCGCCGCGGTGGTCCGCGACATCACCACGCCCGACCGGGTCGTCCTGGTCGGGCAGGGGTTCACGGGCTACCCGCCGGTGCTGCCGGCCATCTCCGACGCGTTCACCGCGCACACCGCACTCGGCGCGACCGATCTCTCGTTCACGCGCTTCGGCGCCGGCGTCCAGGCCGTGACGGCGTGCACGGTTGCGCTCGGTCCGGTGTACGACGACCCGCTCGGAGTGGTCCCTACCCAGCGGGCGAGCGCGCCCGCGTCGTTGGGCAGCAAGGACCACATCGCCTGACGAGTCGGGTCAGCGCGTCCATGGGGGCGCTGACCGCCGCTCACCCCGCGCCGGCAGGTCCCACTGCCGGCCGGGGAGGACGGCGAGGTCCTCGTAGTTCGCGATCGGACGGACCAGTGGCCGCGGCAGCAGCTGGACGGGGGCCGGCTCGGCCGGGAGGCTCGACGTCGGCGCGACGCCCGCGCCTGCCGTCGCGACGGCGGCGAGGAGCAGGGCCGCTGCAACCGCGCCGACCGCGAGGCGGGGGGCACGACGCGCGCGGACGGCCGAGCCCGGCGCCTCCGGACCAGGCGTCACGGCGCCGAGCAGCCGCTCCAGCGCCGCGGTCACCGCTGCCGGTGCCTCGCGGGCCGGACGGCCGAGGACTGCCGACGCCTGGTCGAGCAGCGCGACCACGCCGTCGTCGTACGCCCAGCCGTGACGGGTGGCCATCACCAGCGTCACCCTCTCGCGAGCGGGGAGCCCGCGCAGCCACCACCAGAAGGCGATGTCGCGGGGCGCCGGCTCGTCCGCGCCGACGACGCACCCTTCGGCGAGCTGACGGGCCGCGCCGAGGTCACCCACGGCCAGGTACGCCGTGAGCTCCCGCTCGCGACCGACGGCGCGGTCGCCCGTCCGGGGCCGCACGACACCATCCTCCTCCCGTGGACCCGTCCGGCGCGAGGTCCAGGGAGGCCCCGGGTGGGCTCGGTCGGCGGCCTGACTTGCCCCCGGAGCCCGGCTGTGGTGCTCTAGAGGCACGATCCTCCACAGCCTGTGGAGGATTGTTGATGAAGTTCACCCCAGAGGAGGGGATCACGTGCCGGACGGAGCCGTTCTGCTGACCGGGGCATCGGGGTTCGTGGGACGCCGGCTCGCCCGGGCGCTCGCCGACGCCGGCCACGAGGTCCGGGCGATGACGCGGCGGCCGGAGTCGTACGACGGCCCCGGCAAGCCCGTCTACGGCGACGTCCACGACCCCGACTCGCTCTCGGCCGCGCTCGAGGGCTGCCGGGCGGCGTACTACCTGGTGCACTCACTGGACTCACCGGACTTCGCCCGGCTCGACGCCGAGGCCGCCACCGACTTCGGCAAGGCTGCCGCCGCGGCGGGGCTGGAGCAGATCGTCTACCTCGGCGGACTCGGCCGCAGCGACGACGAGCTCTCCGAGCACCTGCGCAGCCGCCGGGAGGTCGAGCAGCTGTTGGGCGAGGCGGGCGTGCCGGTGACCGTGCTGCGTGCCGGCATCATCGTCGGCGACGGCGGTCTCTCCTGGGAGATGACCCGACAGCTGGTCGACCACCTGCCGATGATGATCACGCCCCAGTGGGTGCGCACGCGCACGCAACCCATCGCGATCGACGACGTGGTGCGCTACCTCGTCGGCGTCCTCGACGAGCCGCGGGCCCGCGGCGCATGTCTTCGACGTGGGCGGCCCCGAGGTGATGCGCTACGCCGACATCCTGCGTCGCGTCGCCGCCGCCCGCCGCCGGCCGCTGCTGATCGTGCCCGTCCCGCTGCTCACTCCCGGCCTGTCGTCGTGGTGGCTGGCCCTGGTCACCTCCGTCGACGTCACCGCCGGCCGCTCCCTGGTCGACTCGATGACCAACGAGGTCGTCGTCGAGGACGACCGCATCCGCGAGGTCGTCCCCTTCGAGCCCCTCGGCTTCGACGAGGCCGTCCGCCTGGCCTTGGAGGACCGGCAGGCCCGTTGAGTCGCGCCCCGGTTCGTTGAGTCGCGCCCCCGGTTCGTCGAGTCGCGCCCCCGGTTCGTCGAGTGCGCGCTGAGTCCGCGACTCGACGAACCGGAGGCGCCACTCAACAGGCTCGTCAGCTGCCGATGAGCGTCGGCAGCAGGAAGAGCATGCCCATCGACCAGACGACGTGGATGATCATCGGGCCGAGGACGCCGCCGGTGACCCTGCGCTGGAGGCCGACGAGCACGCCGAGGACGGCGGCGGCGAAGACCAGCATCACGTTGCCGGTGGCGACGGTCGCGAGCGCGTAGAGCACGGTCGACCACAGCACCTGCCGCCGCCGGAGCGCGGCGAAGAGCGCCCCGCGGAAGAACAGCTCCTCGGCCAGCCCGTTGACCAGGGTGATCACGGCGACCACGGGCAGCGAGGCGAACTCGGCGTGGTCGAGGACGTCGACGACCGGGTCGCGCAGGGCCGGCACTTGGGCGACGACCAGCGCGCCGGCCGCGAACACCCCCACCGCCAGCAGCCCGAGGGCGACGGGTTGCACGATCGGCCGGGTCTGCCGTCCGGCCGCCCGCGTGTGTGCCCAGCCGAGGTGCACCGGGCCCGCGACCAGCGTCCCGACCGCCCAGGTGGCGGCGAGCAGGAGGGTCAGCACGTAGAACCGGTCGTCGCCCGGCGCCAGCCTGAGTGAGGCGCCGAGCAGGACCGCGCCCACCAGGAGCGTCAGGCCGACGACGGTACGCCGCCGCCGGAACGCCGCCTCGGTCTCGACGTGGTCGCGGGGGACCTTGTCGACGAGCGCGGCCCGCACGAAGCGGGCCAGCTCGAAGCGCTGCCACCACGGAGCCTCGGCGGTCAGGGTCCCTCCTCGGATCGGGCGCCGTGATCGCGCGCGTAGCGTCGTACCTACACAACCTGTTTAGGTTATCGTCGCACTATGTCGGTCCCGACGTCGGAGCAGCAACCGAACGAGGCGGCTGCGGCGACCCTGTCCATCGGCGACGTGGCGGAGCGTGCCGGGGTCAGCCCGGGGCTGCTGCGGATGTGGGAGCAGCGGTTCGGGTTCCCGCAGCCGACCCGGCTGCCGAGCGGGCACCGACGCTACAGCGACGCCGACGTCGAGGCGGTCCGCGAGGTGCTGGCCAGGCAGGAGAGCGGGCTGCGCCTGGACCGCGCGGTCGCAGCAGTCCGTGCCCTGCGCCGGTCGGACGAGCCCTCGGTGTTCGCCGCCGTGCGCGCCGCCGACCCGCGCCTGCCGCGCCAGCGGCTGCGCAAGTCGACCCTCGTGGCGCTCTCGCACGCGATCGAGGACGAGATGTGCGCGCGCGGCCAGCAGGGGTTCGCCTTCGGCGCGTTCCAGACGGGCGCGTTACTACGCCCACGCCGAGCCGCGGTGGCGCGACATCGCCCGGCGGTCCAGGTGCGCGATGGCGATCGCGGAGTTCCCCGACGGTCTGCCCGCCGCTTCGGGTCCCGGGCCGCACCCGGTGCTCGTCCCGCTGGCGGGTGGCGACCCCCAGCGCCAGGAGTGGGCCGTGGTCTGCGACTCGCCCGCCTTCGCGGCCGTGCTCAGCGCCTGGGAGCCTCCCGGCCAGCCCCGGCACCCCGACCGCGAACGCGAGTTCGAGGCGATCTGGACCCTCGACCCCGCGCCGGTCCGCACGGCCGCCCGCGTCTGCCTCGACCTCGCCGAGGCCTCGGGCGTCGACGGCGTACCCGTCCTGCGCGCCGCCCTCGCGGCCTCACCGACGTCGACCCCGGCGTCGCCCCGGACGGTCACCGACTTCTGCGACCGCGTCATCGGCGAGCTGGATCGGCAGGGCCGCCGATGAGCGCCCCGACCGCGCGAGACCGGGCGCGTCAGGTCGGTGTCACCGCGGCCGAGATCTTCTGCATCGTCGGCACCCTCGTCGGGGTCGGCGTCCTCGGCACCCGCGTCGCGGAGTCGTCGGGCGGCGCGCTCGCCGCCGACGCGACCCTCCTCGCGCCGGCGGGTCCGGCCTTCTCGATCTGGTCGGTCATCTACGCCGGCCTGGCGGCCTACACCGTGTGGCAGTGGCTGCCGCGCGTGGCCGCCTCGCCGAGGGCACGCGCCACCGGCTGGCTCGCGGCCCTCTCGATGGTCCTCAACGCGGCCTGGCTGCTGGTCACCCAGCAGGGCTGGATCTGGCTGAGCGTCGGCGTCATCGTCGCGCTGGCCGCCACGCTCGCGTTCCTCGTGGCACGCCTGACCCGGCTGCCGGCGAGCGGCATCGTCGAGCGGGTGCTCGTCGACGGCACGTTCGGGCTCTACCTCGGCTGGGTGACCGCCGCCAGCTTCGCCAACGTGGCGGCCGCGCTCGACTCGTCCGGCGTCGACGTCGGCCCGGTCGGTGCCGTCGCCGGCCTGGCGCTCGCCGCGACGGCCGGGGTCGTGCTCGCCGCGCGGCTCGGCGCCCGGTGGCCCGTCGCCGCCGCGCTGGTCTGGGCCCTGGCGTGGATCGTGGTCGGCCGGACCAGCGACTCGCCCGAGTCCGCCGCCACGGCCGTGGCGGCCGGCATCGCCGCAGTGGTCGTCCTCGCCGCGACGGCCCGGCTACGCGTGGGCGCGACGCGCTCGACGGCGGCCTGACGCACGTGGACACCGACGTCGTCGTCATCGGCGCGGGCCTCGCCGGGCTTGCCTGTGCGGGCGCGCTGACCGGCGCGGGGCTCGACGTGCTGGTGCTCGAGGCCGGCGATGCCGTCGGCGGCCGGGTGCGCACCGACCGCGTCGACGGGTTCCTGCTCGACCGGGGGTTCCAGCTGCTCAACCCCGCCTATCCCGCCGTACGCCGCCTGGTCGACCTGCCGGCGCTCGGGCTGCAGCCCTTCGCCGCCGGTGTGGCCGTCACGCCGCACCGACGGCCTCCGGGTGGTCGCCGACCCGCGACGGTCGCCGCGGCGGCTGCCCGAGACGCTGCGCGGCGGGCTCCTGCGACCTCGTGAGGTGGCAGCCCTCACCCGCTGGGCGGCGCCCGTCGTCACCCGTCCGGGTCCGGTCAAGCACGGAGCCGACGAGACCCTGGCCGAGTCGCTCGACCGCGCGGGCGTCGACGGGCCGTTGCGCCGCGAGGTGCTGGAGCCGTTCCTGGCCGGCGTCCTCGCCGACGACACCGGCACGACGTCGGCGGCGTTCGTGAAGCTCCTCGTCCGCAGCTTCCTGCTCGGAACTCCCGGCCTCCCGCGTGCCGGCATGCGGGCCCTGCCCGAGCAGCTGGCCGCTCCGCTCGGCGACCGGGTCCGCCTCGACTCGGCCGCCGAGGCGGTGACCGGCCGTCGCGACGGCGTCACCGTCACCGGGCCGACCGGCCCGATCGAGGCGCGAGCAGCGGTCGTCGCCGTCGCAGCCCAGGACGTCGCGGCCTTCACCGGCGGCCCCACGCCGCGCACCGGCGGGCTGGTGACCTGGTGGTTCGCCACCGACGAGGCGCCGTACCCCGAGCCGCTGCTCACCGTCGACGGACGGCGGGCCGGACCGGTGCAGCACGCCGCCGTCGTCAGCAACGCCGCGCCGACCTACGCGCCCGCCGGGCGACACCTCGTCGAGGCCACCTGCCTGTCCGGCAGCTCCGGCGCCGACGACGAGGCGGCGGTCCGTCGCCACGTCGGCGCGCTGTGGGAGACCGCGACGGACGGCTGGACGCTGCTCGCCCGCCACGACATCCCGCACGCGGTGCCGTTCCAGCCGGCGCCGCTGCGCACCACGACTGCCGCGCGGATCGGCGACCGCACCTACGCTGCGGGCGACCACCGCGACACCGCCTCGATCCAGGGTGCGCTCGTGTCCGGCGAGCGCGTGGCCCGCACGCTGCTGCGTGACCTCAGCGGTCTCTAGCAGTCAGGCAGGCGTGCCCTCGCGCCGCATCGGCAGGTGCAGCACGCCGTCGTCGTCGAACTCCGGCCCCGTCACCTCGAAGCCGAAGGTGGCGTACCAGCCCGCCAGCCCGGTCTGCGCGTCGAGCACGACGGGCCGGTCGCCGGTCTCGAGCATGGCGACCCGCATCAGCTGGTCGGCGTAGCCGCGTCCACGCGCCTCCGGCGCCACCACCACCCGACCGATCCGTGCCTCGACGCCGTCGTCGAGCAGGCGCAGGTAGGCCACCAGCTCGCCGGACTCCTCGACGAGCAGGTGCCGAGTCGTCGGCTCGAGGTCGCGCCCGTCGAGGTCGGGGTACGGCGCTCGCTGCTCGACCACGAACACCCGTTGGCGCAGCCGCCACACGGCGTACGCCGTGACGGGGTCGAGCTCGGCGAAGGACAACGCCACGCACGCCGGTCATCGGAGGAAGGCGAGCGTCTGGCGGAAGGCGCGGCGGGCCTCCGGGATGATCGGCAGGATCGGGTACACGTGCAGCAGCCCTTCTTCCTCGACGTGGGTGAGGTCCCAGCCTGCCTCGTCGGCGCGGCGGGCGAGCATGCGGCATCCGGGCGCCAAGCAGGTCGCGGGTGCCGTGGAACAGGATCGCCGGCGGCAGCCCGGCGAGGTCGGCCAGGGCGGGGGAGACCTCGGGCCGGGCGAGGTCCGCGGCCGAGCCCGCCCACCACCTCGCGTAGGCGCGCACCTTGCCGATGAACAGCCAGGGGTCGACCGCGTCGAGGGCGTCGGTCTCAGGCGTGCTCGTGGTCAGGTCGACCCACGGCGCGTGCAGGACCAGGTGCGTCGGCTGCGGGCCGCCGAGGTCCCGGACCGCCAGTGCCAGCGCCAGCGCGTATCCGCCTCCCGCCGAGTCGCCGGCCAGCACCACGCCGCCGGGCTGGCCGCACCAGCGGGCCGTCAGCGCGACCAGGGCCTGGTGGGAGTCGCGCCAGGTGTGCTCCGGGCGCCAGCGGGTAGTCGGGCATGCACCACCCGCGCGCCGATCGCGTCGGCCAGACGGATCGCGTAGCGCACCTGGAACTGGTCGATCGGCCCGATGAAGCCGCCGCCGTGCAGGTAGACGAGGGTGCGGCCGGGCTGTCTGCCCCGCGGGGTGATGACGTACGACGGGAACGACCCGGCCGGACCCTCGAGCCGCTCGGTGACGACCGAGAAGCGCCGGTCGAACCGGGGGACCGTCCGGGTCGGGAGTCCGCGTTCGAGCGTCGCGTGCCAGGCCACGACGCGCGCGCGCTCCGTCGGCTCGTCGACCATCTCGCGGGCGCGGCGGACCCGCGGGACGACGGTGGCGAGCACCTCGTGGCGACGGCTGGGCACCCGCCGAGGCTAGTGGCCGTCCCCGGCCGTTCGGGGAGCCCTCCGCACGGGATTGGGTAATTCCACCGATGTGGCCGTACCGGCGGCCGCGGCCATGGTGGATCCATGACGATGCTGGCCAACGCCCCCTCCCGGGCCACCGCTGCCGCCCGGGCCGACGTCGACACGACCGCGGTCGTCCGCCGGTTCCGCCGGGTGGCCTCCGTGCTGCCGCGCACTGGTCTCCTCTATGACGTCTCCACCCGCCCCGACGAGGCGCTGCTGGTCAGCCTGGCCCGCGAGGGTGCCGGCTTCGCCGTCGGCGACCCGTCCGGGGTCGCGCTGCCGAGCGCCGCGTCACACGTGTTGAGCACCGCGCGGCTCACCAGCTGCGAGGACGTGACCGCCCTGGCCGCTGCTGGGGCGCGCCAGTTCGTGGTCCGCTCACCCGAGGAGACCTGCCGGGTGGCGATCGCGGCGCCTGGCTCGTCGGTGCTGGTGCGCGTCGTACCTCTCGCCACGGCCGGCGACGCCGCCCAGGACCAGGGCTGCACGGTCGCCGAGGCCGTCACCGTCCTGCGCCAGGCCTGCGCCAGCGGGCTCGACGTCGCCGGGGTCTCCTTCGAGATCGCGTCGCTGCGGCGCAGCCCGCGCGCGTGGGCGTCCGCCGTCGGCGCGTCGGCGCGCGTCTTCGGCGCCGCGGCCGAGGTGGGCCTGCGGCTGGACACGCTCGACCTCGGCGGCGGTCTGCCGGCGCTCGAGGACGGCGCGCCCCCGCTGGCGGCGTACGCCGCGACCCTCGAGCGCGCCCTGCACCAGGAGTTCGGCCTCGCCCGGCCCCGGACGCTCGTGCGGGTCGGCCGGGTCGTCGTCGGCCCCGCCGCCGCCTGACCTGTCGAGTCGCGCCGGAGGTTCGTTGAGTCGCGCCGCCGTTCGTTGAGTCGCGCCGCGCGCGCTCCTCGCGAGCGCGGAGCCGCGACTCAACGAACCGGAGGCGCGACTCAACGAGCCTGCCAGTCGCCGGTGGACCCCCGCGGCGTAGGATCGGCGACGACAAGACAGGGGAGCCCGACCTCGGCCGTGTGCCGGGCAGCGGGCTGAGAGTGCGGACAGCCGCAGACCCTCCGAACCTGCTCCGGTTAGCACCGGCGAAGGGAGTCATCCTCGTGCGGCGTTCCATCCGTGCCCTGATCCGTGGTCTGGCTCTGCTCCTCGCGTCCCTCCTCGTGGGCCTCGGCCTGGCCGCATGCTCGCTCGTCGGGGCGGCGACCCCGGCACCGACGCGAGCGACGACGCGTCCGGAGGCGCGGGTGAGCCCCCGGCCGAGGTCGTGCTCGTGACGCACGACTCGTTCGCCCTGCCCAAGAAGCTCATCCGCGCCTTCGAGGACGAGAGCGGCTTCGAGCTCACTCTCCGCTCCAGCGGCGACGCCGGCGCCTTGACCAACAAGCTGGTGCTCACCCAGAGCTCTCCCACCGGCGACGTCGCGTTCGGCGTCGACAACACCTTCGCCAGCCGGGCTCTGGACGCCGGCGTCTTCGCCGACTCCGAGGTCGCGCTCCCCGACGGCGCCGAGAGCTTCGCCCTCGACGACGGCACCGATCGGCTCGTCCCGATCGACACCGGCAACGTCTGCGTGAACGTCGACACCGCCTGGTTCGCCGACCACGACCTCCCCGAGCCGAGCACCCTCGACGACCTGGTCGACCCGGCGTACGCCGACCTGTTCGTCACCCCCGGCGCCGCGACCAGCTCGCCCGGCCTGGCGTTCCTGCTCTCCACCGTGGCGGAGTACGGCGAGGACTGGCCCGACTACTGGGCCGACCTGATGGCCAACGGGGCCAAGCTGACCAGCGGCTGGAGCGACGCCTACTACGTCGACTTCACCCAGGGCGGTGGCGAGGGGCAGCGGCCGATCGTGGTGTCCTACGACTCCTCCCCGGCGTTCACCCTGACCGACGACGGCGCGGCCTCGACGACCAAGGCGCTGCTCGACACCTGCTTCCGCCAGGTGGAGTACGCCGGCGTGCTGGCCGGTGCCGACAACCCCGAGGGCGCCCGGGCCGTGCTCGCGTGGCTGCTCTCGCCCGAGGTGCAGGCGGCGCTGCCGGAGTCGATGTACGTGTTCCCGGTCGTCGACGGCGTCGACCTGCCCGAGGACTGGGCGCGGTTCGCCGAGCAGCCGACCGACCCCTACACCGTCGACCCCGCGGAGATCGCCGCCAACCGCGAGGAGTGGCTGACCACGTGGACCGACGTCACGTCCCGCTGAGCCGGTCCAGACTCCTGACGCTGGTCGGCCTGGCTGCCGGCCCGCTGGCGGTGCTGGCCGTGTTCTTCGTGCTCCCGGTGAGCGCGATGGTGGGCCGGGGCTTCTTCGCCGACGGCACCTTCGATCCCGCCGGCGTCCTCGACGTGCTCGCCCGGCCGCGAGTGCACCGGGTGCTGTGGTTCACGCTCTGGTCGGCGGCGGCGGGCACGCTCGCGTCCCTGGTGCTCGGGCTGCCGGCGGCGTACGCCCTCTATCGCCTGGACGTGCCGCTGCGTCGCCCCCTGCGCGCGTTGCTGCTCGTGCCCTTCGCGCTGCCGACGGTCGTCGTCGGGGTGGCGTTCCGGCGACTGCTCGGGGAGGCAGGACCGCTCGGGTTCCTCGGGCTCGACGGCACGCCGGTCGCCATCGTCGCCGGGCTCACGTTCTTCAACACAGCCGTGGTGATCCGTGCGGTCGGCACCGCGTGGGAGGGACTGGACCCGCGCCCCGCGGAGGCCGCGGCGGCTCTCGGCGCGACGCCCCTGCAGGTGCTGCGCACCGTGACGCTGCCGGCTCTCCGGCCCGCACTGGTCGCGGCGACGTCGGTGGTCTTCCTGTTCTGCGCGACGTCGTTCGGCGTCGTCCTGACCCTCGGCGGCGTGCGCTACTCCAGCGTCGAGACCGAGATCTACCTGCTCACCACGAACCTGCTCGACCTGCGCGCGGCCGCGGCGCTGTCCGTGCTCCAGATCCTCGTCGTCGTCGTGCTCCTGGTGATCGCCCAGCGGCTGCGCGCGTCCCCCGACCCGACCCAGCAGCGCACCTCCCCGCGTCCACGCAGGCCCGGCCGGGGCGACCTCGGCGCGCTCGTCGCCACCGGTGTGCTGCTCGTCCTCGTGCTCGCGCCGATGGCGTCGCTGGTGCTCGGCTCGCTGCGGACGGCCGACGGGTGGAGTCTCGACGCCTACCGGGCGCTGGCCACGACCGGCCGCTCCGTCGGCGGGGCAGAGGTGCTCGCGGTCCCGGTGACCCAGGCGTTGGTCACCTCGCTGCGCACCGCCTTCGACGCGACGTGGATGTCGGTCGGTGTCGGGCTCCTCGTCGCCGTGGTCGTGACGCGGCGCTCGCACTCGCGCCCGGAGCAGCGCGTGCGAACCGGGCTCGACGCGGTGTTCATGCTGCCGCTCGGGGTGTCCGCCGTGACCGTCGGCTTCGGCTTCCTCATCGCGCTCGACGAGCCTCCGCTCGACCTGCGGGACAGCCCGTTGCTGGTCCCCATCGCCCAGGCCCTGGTCGCGCTGCCCCTGGTCGTCCGCACGCTCGCGCCGGTGCTCGGGGGCGTCGACGACCGACAGCGCCAGGCCGCGGCCTCGCTGGGCGCCTCCCCGATGCGGGCCGTTCTCACCGTCGACCTGCCGGTGGTGTGGAAGCCGCTGCTGGCCGCCGCCGGCTTCGCGTTCGCGGTGTCGTTGGGCGAGTTCGGCGCCACTGCCTTCCTGGCGCGCGACGAGAACCCCACCCTCCCCGTGGTCATCTACCGCCTGCTCGGGCACCCGGGCGAGCTCAACTACGCGCATGGCCCTGGCCGCCTCGGTGGTGCTCGCCGCCACCACGGCCGCGGTCGTGCTGGCGGTCGAGCGGCTGCGCGTCCCGTCGATCGGCGCGTTCTGACATGACGCTCTCCCTCGACCACGTGAGCGTGGCGTACGACGGAGTCGTCGCCGTCGACGACGTCTCGCTCGACCTGGCCCCGGGCCGCGTCCTGGCGGTCCTCGGTCCGTCCGGATGCGGGAAGTCGACCCTGCTGCGTGCCGTCGCCGGGCTGGAGCCGCTCGCCGCCGGGTCGGTCTCCTGGGCCGGCCGCGAGCTGGACGGCGTCCCCACCCATCGCCGGGGCTTCGCCCTGATGTTCCAGGACGGCCAGCTCTTCGCCCACCTCACCGCGGGACGCAACGTCGGCTATCCGCTCCGGCTGCGCCGGGTGCCCGCGGCCCAGCGCCGGCGCAGGGTCGAGGAGCTGCTCGAGCTCGTGGGCATGCCGGGGTTCGCCGACCGCCTCCCAGGCACGCTCTCGGGCGGCGAGCGACAGCGCGTCGCGCTCGCGCGCGCGCTGGCCGTCGACCCGCGGCTGCTGCTGCTCGACGAGCCGCTCTCGGCCCTCGACGCGACGCTGCGCACCAGGCTCGCGGTCGACCTGCGGCGGATCCTGATCGAGGCGGGCACCACGGCGCTGATGGTGACCCACGACCACGAGGAGGCCTTCACCGTCGCCGACGAGCTCGCGGTCATGCGCGCCGGCAGGGTCGTGCAGCACGGAGAGCTCGACGCCGTCTGGCGCGCCCCGGTCGACGTCGAGACCGCGCTCTTCCTCGGCTACGCGCGCGTGCTGACCGGCGAGGTCGCGGCCCGGGTGCTGGTCGTCGGCCGGGCTCCCGCCGGCGGACGCGGTCGCCGTACGCCGCTCGGCGCTCGTCGCCGACCCTGCCGGGCCGCTCCCGGCGCGGGTCGCGTCCCTGCGGACGACGCCCGAGCAGCTCCGCCTCGAGGTCGACGTCGAAGGGCTCGGCCGCCTCGACGCCGTCGCCTCTCTCGACGCGCACCTCGCGGTCGGTGACGACGTGCGACTGCGCGTCGACGGCAGTCGTGTGGCGCCGGTGGTGCCGGTGGTTTCCGGTTCGTAAGGGCCTAGTGCCCATCCCTAGACTGGCGCCCATGTATCGCCGGGCCTACGTGCTGCTCATCGGGGTGGCAGCCACGATGGGCTTCCTGGCGATCGTCGCGGCCATCAGCCTGGACAAGCGGCTGGCGGATCCCGACGGCTTCCTCGGCCCGGCGTGGGTGCGGCTGCCGATGCTGCTCGCCGGCGCCTTCGTGATGGACATGCTGCCGCGCGTCGTGACCTCGCTGCGGCCGCCGCGACGCAACCTGAAAGAGCTGATCCTCGAGCGGATCGCCGAGCACTGGACCCGCGAGCGGATCACGCTGGTCGTCCTCGGCGTCGTGTGCTTCTACATCACCTACGTGAGCTACCGGAACCTCAAGTCGTTCCTGCCGTTCATCATCGAGACGAAGTACGACCGCGAGCTGCACCTCATCGACCGTGCACTCTTCCTCGGGCACCGAGCCGGCCGTGGTCCTGCACGCGTGTTCGGCGAGACCTTCTCGGCCCACCTGCTCTCGACGATCTACCTGTGGTTCCTGCCGCTGGTGCCGCTGGCGCTGACGGCCTGGCTGATCTGGTCGAAGAACATCTCCTACGGCTACTGGTTCGCCACGTCGCAGTGCATCGCCTGGTCGCTCGGCACCGCGTCGTACTACGCCCTCCCGACCCTCGGCCCCGGCTTCGAGTACCCCTGGCTCTACGAGAACCTCGCCGACACCGGCAGCACCACGTTGATGGAGGCGCTCGACAGCGGGCGAGACAACGTGTTGTTCGGCTCGGTGGAGGGCGCCGTCCAGTCGGTGGCCGGCTTCGCGTCCCTGCACGTGGCGATCACGCTGCTGGTGGCGCTGATGGTGCAGTACACCCTGCGATCGCGCGTGCTCAAGTGGATCTTCTGGGTCAACTTCGGCTCACCGTCGTCGCGACCCTCTACTTCGGCTGGCACTACGTCGCCGACGACATCGCGGGCGTCGTCATCGCCCTGGTCGCCTTCTACCTCGGCGGAGTCGCGTCGGGCAGAAGTTCGACCGGCACGGGCTCTCCTCCCACCCCACGACCGAGACCTCGCTCGTCCCCGTCGCCGACGAGGACTGACGCCGAGCGGGCGCAACTGGTGCACTCGCCGAGCGGGCGCAACTTCGCCGCTCAGCGAATTACATCGGTGTGGTTCGTCAAGGCGACACGCCGAGCAGAGTCGAAAATTGTGGGGAAATTGTTCCTTCTGTGGCGTGAGCGCATTAGCGTGCTGCGAGTTGCCCGCGGGAATGGCCGGTCCCTCGGGCACAACCCTGACTCGCCACCCCGACCGCAGGAGACCTCCGTGCTGCAGCGCGCCGCCGGCTCATCGGGTACGCCGTGCTGACGGTGCTCGTCGCGGGCCTCGCTGACCTGCGCCGCCGCGTCCGCGAGCGGCGAGGACGTCGGGTCCCTGCCAGCGCCGAGGACGCGGCAGGCCGCCGCGTCGGCGGCCGACGACGCGCGGCGTACGTCGTCGTCGTCCGACCGACCTGGTGCTCGGCCGACGAGCGACTGCGGCGACGTCGTCAGGGCCGCGCAGGCGGCCGAGGCGTTCAACGCCGCTCGCTACCGGCTGTCGCTGGCGCGAGAGGCCGAGGCGCGTCGCGCCGACCTGGCCGGCGCCGCCGCGCTGGCCGCCGTCGACCGACAGCACGAGGCGTACGCCGCCTCGCTGGCATCGACCTACAGCTCACTCCCGAGCTCGACCGCGCTCTCGGCGATCATCGACGTCCGACGGCATCCGCACGGTCGTCGACCGCACCACACGCTGAGAACGCCGAGCAGGCGATCGACGACACAGTAGGACGACTTCCGGCTGCGAGACCCTCGCCGACGCCGCGGCGGCCAGGCTGTCCGCCGCCCAGGACGCGGCCGAGGCGCTGCAGGCCGAGACCCGCGAGGCGCGGCCGCGGCGGGCCGCCGCCGAGGCCGACGCCGCCGCAGAGCGCCGAGCGCGATCGCCGCCGAGCGGGACCGGCTGATCGGCGAGCTGGCCGCCCTGCAGGGCATCTCGCGTCGCGCTCGGCCGAGCAGCGTCAGGCCGAGCTCGAGCGGCGCGCCGAGGAGCGCAGCAGGCCGAGGAGCGGCGCCGCAGCGCGGCGCGCAGGAGGCCGCCGACGGCCCGCCACGGCCCGCCCAGCGACCCGGCCGCACCCCGACGCCGACCCCCGCGCAGGCCCACCCGGACCGACCCGAGCCGACCCTGGCCCCGACGCCGACCCGACGCCGAGCCGACCCGCGCCGACCCCACACGCCGGCACCACCGCGGAGCCGCCGCCGACCCGCCGCCGACGCCGCCGGCGCCGGCGGCGGCGCCCGGCTGCGATCGCGCTTCGCCGCGCGCCCAGCTCGGCGACGCCGTACCGCTGGGGCGCCGCCGGGCCCGACGCGTGGGACTGCTCGGGACTGACCATGGGGGCCTGGCAGGCCGGCGGCGTCTCGCTGCCGCACTACTCCGTCGCCCAGTACGACGCGTCGACGCCGATCAGCGGCCGGCGACCTGCAGCCGGGCGACCTGGTCTTCTGGGGCTCCTCGAGCAGCGCCGTCGTCGATCTACCACGTCGCGCTCTACGTCGGCAACGGCAAGATCATCCACGCGCCGCGCACCGGCCGGGACGTGAGCGGAGTCGATGTACTACTGGATCACGCCCGAACTTCTTCGCCCGTCCCTGACGTCGGCCGCACCCGGCCGCGGCCGTACCGCGGCTAGGCGCCGAGCATGGCCACCGAGTCCGCCGCTGCCGCCCGAGGCACGGCGGCTACGTCCAGCCCGAGGTCGACGTCCCCGCCCTGACCGCGCTGCTCGACGGGACGCTACGCCGAGGTCCGCGACCTGGTGCGCACGCAACCTCGTCGAGTACGCCCGCGTGCTCGACGAGGCGGAGACGATGACCCGCGAGGAGTTCCGCGAGCGGGTCAAGGACGTCGTGGTCGAGCTGGCGGCGACCGGGCAGACCGGGATGGGCTTCCCCAAGGAGTACGGCGGCGGCGGCGACATCGGCGCCTCGATCGCGGCCTTCGAGACGCTCGCGTTCGGCGACCTGTCGGTGCTGGTGAAGGTCGGCGTGCAGTTCGGGCTGTTCGGCGGCGCGATCCTCCAGCTCGGCACGAAGCGGCACCACGATGCCTACCTCGCCGACCTGGTCACCGGCGAGCTGCATGGGCTGCTTCGCGATGACCGAGACCGGGCACGGCTCCAACGTGCAGGCGCTCGGCACCGTCGCGACGTACGACGCGGCGACCGAGGAGTTCGTGATCACACACGCCCGACGACCAGGCGCGCAAGGACTACATCGGCAACGCCGCGCAGCACGCCGAGCTGGCGGTCGTCTTCGCCCAGCTCGAGGTCGACGGCGAGTCCGACGGCGTGCACGCGTTCGTCGTCCCGATCCGCGCGACGGCGAGCGCCGTGCTGCCCGGCGTCCGGATCGAGGACGACGGCCACAAGATGGGCCTCAACGGCGTCGACAACGGCCGGATCTGGTTCGACGGCGTGCGCGTCCCGCGCGGCCAACCTGCTCGACCGGTTCGCCGAGGTCACCGCGGACGGGCGTCTACGCGAGCCCGATCGAGAACCCCAACCGGCGCTTCTTCACGATGCTCGGCACGCTCGTCCAGGGGCGGGTCTGCGTCGGCGGCGCCGGCATCAGCGCGGCCAAGGTCGCGCTGACGATCGCCGTCGACGTACGCCGCCGCGCGGCGCCAGTTCGAGGCGACCGACCCGCCGGACGAGGACGCTGCTGCTCGACTACGGCCTGCACCAGCGCCGGCTGTTCCCGCTGCTCGCGCGACCTACGCGCTGCACTTCGCCCAGGAGGTCGTGGCCGGCCAGCTGCACGACGTCTTCTCCGGGCCGACGCGACGACGAGCACGCCCGCCGCGAGCTCGAGTCGCGCGCCGCCGGCACCAAGGCGCTCGGCACCTGGCACGCGACCCGGACGATCCAGGAGTGCCGCGAGGCGTGCGGCGGCGCGGGCTACCTCGGCGGTCAACCGGTTCGCCGCGCTCAAGGCCGACACCGACGTCTTCACGACGTTCGAGGGCGACAACCACGTGCTGCTGCAGCTGGTCGCCAAGGGGCTGCTGACCGACTACGCCAGCGAGTTCGAGGACCTCGACCAGTTCGGGATGGTCCGGTTCGTCGCCGGCGATGGCGGTCGAGACGGTGATGGAGCGGACCAACGTCCACAAGCTGCTGGAGCGGATCACGGACGTGCTGCCCGGCGGCGACGAGTGGGACCAGGAGGCGGGGCTGCTCGACCCGACTACCAGCTCGCGATGCTGCGGTTCCGCGAGGAGCACATGCTCGGCGGCGTCGCGCGCCGGCTCAAGCGCGGCATCGACGCCGGGCTGAACCCCGGCGAGGTGTTCTCGCGGGTCCAGGACCACGTGATCGCCGCGGCGCGCGGCCCACGTCGAGCGGCTCGTCCTCGAGGCGTTCGTCGAGAAGGTGCGCGAGCGCTGCCGGACGGCGACCTAGGGTCGCGCTCGAGCTGCTCTGCGACCTCCACGCGCTGTCGACGATCGAGGCCGACCGGGCCTGGTTCATGGAGCACGGGCGGCTGACGGCGCGCGCTCCAAGGCGATCACCCGCGAGGTCAACGAGCTGTGCCGCAAGGTCCGGCCGATCGCGCGTCGACCTGGTCGACGCGTTCGGCGTGCCGCGCGAGATGCTGCGCTGCGCCCGATCTGCTGGGCCGGCAGTGAGGCTGCCCGGCTCGTGCCCCGGTCCTGGGCCGGCGTGGGACGAGGACCCGCTCTGGGCGACGGTCTACGACTGGCTCGGTCGAGCACGGGCCGTCGGCGGCGCTGCTGTGGCGGCTCGGCATCCAGAGCGACCTCGCCGCCTGTACGCCGCCGCCGACGAGATCGGCCGGCTGCCCGCCGGCTCGCGGGTGCTCGACGTCCCGTGCGGCGGCGGGGTGGCGCTGCGCGGGCTGCGGCCCGGCCAGGGCGTCGAGTACGTCGCCGCCGACATCGCGCCGGCCATGCTCGACCGCACCGTGCCGCTGCCGCGCGGCGGGGCGTGCCGACCAGGTGCGACCGCCGCAGGAGGACGTGGTCGACCTGCCGTTCGTCGACGGCTCGTTCGACCTGGTCGTCTCGTTCACCGGGCTGCACGTCTCCCGACCCGGCGCGCGCGGTGCGTCGAGCTGGCGCGGGTGCTCAGGCCGGGCGGCGGGCTGACCGGCAGCGCGCTGCTGACGACACGGGCCGGCGCTTCGAGGCTCCGCGGGTCGGCCGGCTCGCCGGCGTACTCGGTCCGTCGCTCCGAGGCCGACCTCGACGCTCTCACCGACGCCGGCCGACGCCGGTCGCGCGAGACCTCGGGGCGTCGTACTCCAGGCGCGCCAGCGGGCGCCCTGATTCGAGCTCACTGCACGGGCGGTACTCGACTAGCGATGCGGCCGCGGCGACCGCGTCACCCCGGCCGGGATCGCTCGACCCTCGGTCGACCAGGCGCGCAGCAAGCGCCTCCGGGGTCGACGTGGACAAGTTCGCGCCTGTGCGGCTTCAACCACAATGCCAGCAGCGCCCGGTGCAGCTCGCCTGGCTCGGACAAGTCCCGACGCGAGACCTCGAGCTCAGTCGCGTTCTCGCCCAAGGAGTCGTCGGCGGCGTTGGCGAGGTCGTCGCCGTGGCCCTCGTCCTCGAAGCGCTTGAAGGAGTTGTGCACCTCGGCCTCGGCCTCGGTGCGGCCGACCCACTCGGCGCCCTCGACGGACTTGCCGGGCTCGAGGTCCTTGTAGACGGTGAAGAAGTGCTCGATCTCGAGCCGGTCGAACTTCGGCAGGTGGTTGATGTCGCGCATGTGCTCCAGGCGCGGGTCGGCGGCGGGCACGCAGAGGACCTTGTCGTCGCCGCCGGCCTCGTCGGTCATCCGATACATGCCGATCGCGCGGCACTTGATCAGGCAGCCGGGGAACGTCGGCTCGCCGATCAGCAGCACCAGGGCGTCGAGCGGATCGCCGTCCATGCCGAGCGTCTCCTCGATGTACCCGTAGTCGGCGGGGTACTGCGTCGAGGTGAAGAGGGTCCGGTCGAGCCGGATCCGGCCGCTCTCGTGGTCCACCTCGTACTTGTTGCGGCTCCCCTTGGGGATCTCCACCAGCACGTCGAACTCGAGCACCGTGCACGCCTTCCGATCGCCGATCCGGGCCCTGGTCGAACCCTCTGGCACAGTGTCGCAGGTGAGGGTACGTCGCGTCCTGCCGCTCCTCGCGCTCCTGGTCCTCGGTGGCTCTCGTGGCCGCCGAGCTGCGGCTCGGCTACGGCCGCGACTGGCTCGCAGGAGACCCTCGCCGAGCCCGACCCGCTGACCGAGCCGGCCGACGTCGCGCCGCCCGCCGGCCTCACGCTCCCCGAGCTCGAGGCACCGGCCCCGGCGGCCGACGCGGCCGACGAGCACGGCCGCCCCCGCGCCCCGGGCGGTACGCCGCGCGGTCGCCCCGGCGCTCGCCGACGCCGACCTCGGGCGGCACGTCGGCGTGCTCGTCGCCGGGGTCGGCGACGGCGGCACCCGGCGTCAGCGCAGGGCGACGCCGGCCGCTTCGTTCCGGCGAGCACCACCAAGCTGCTCACCACGACCGCCGCGCTCTCCGCGCTCGGCCCGGACGACACCTTCACCACGCAGCACCGTGCTCGCCGGCCGGCGGCTCGTCCTGGTGGGCGGCGGCGACCCGTATCTCGCCAGCCGGCCCACTCGTCCCGGTCAGCCGGCGCCGTACCCGCCGCGCGCCGACGTCGCGAGCCTGGCCGACCTCACGGCCAAGGGTCTGCGCCGGCGCGGGCGTGGGCAGTGTCTCGGTCGGGTACGACGACTCGCTCTTCACCGGCCCGACGGCGAGCCCACACTGGGAGCCGTCGTACCTCCCCGACCAGGTCGTCGCGCCCATCACGGCGCTGTGGGTCGACGGCGGGCGTCCGTCGTCGGGGCTTCGGCAGGGTCGAGGACCCGTCGCAGTACGCCGCCGCCGTCTTCGCCGCCGCGCTGCGCCGCGAGGGCATCCGGGTCCGCGGCGCACCCGTCGAGCGACCGGCTCCCGCGGGCGCCGAGGAGGTCGCGGCCGTCACCGGTGCCCCGCTCGACCAGGTCGTCGAGCACGTCCTGGACGTGAGCGACAACGAGGCGGCCGAGGTGCTCGCCCACCACGTCGGCCTGGCGGTGGCGGGCGAGGGCTCGTTCGAGGGTGGCCGTGCCGGCGTCGCCGAGACGCTGGCCGGGCTGGGCGTCGACCTCGCGGGCGAGCGGGTGTACGACGGCTCGGGACTGTCGCGACGGTCGCGGCTGCAGCTCGACACGCTGGTCGACGTCCTGCGGGTGGCGGCGTCACCGGAGCATCCGGAGCTCCGCGCCGTGGTCAGCGGCCTGCCTGTCGCCGGCTTCACCGGCTCGCTGGAGCTGCGCTTCGACGAGGCGGCGGCGCCGGGCGCGGGTGTCGTCCGCGCCAAGACCGGGACCCTGACCGGCGTCTCGGGCCTCGCGGGCCTGGTCACCGACGCCGAGGGCCGCCCCCTGGTCTTCGCGGCCGTGGCCGACAAGGTCGCCCTGCTCGACACCCTCGACGCGCGCGATGCTCTCGACCGCCTCGCCGCCGACCTCGCCACCTGCCGCTGCACCACAGGGTGACCCGAGCGGCGATTTCCAACTCCTCGCCTAGGGTCGGGGCATGACGAACGGCGGGGCCGGCGAGCCGACGACCATGGTCGACTGGGAGACCGCAGTGGCGCTGGGGTCCCGGATCGCGGGCGACGGGCCGACGGTCGATGCCGCTGCGGCCGCGGCGGTCGTCGCCGAGCTGCGATCGGGCGCCGACCGCTCGACCGGGCTGGTCCGCGAGTTCACCGGCCTGTACGCCGCCGACCGGTCCGCGCCGGTTCTCGTCGTCGATCGGGCCGGCTGGGTCCGCGCCAACGCCCAGGCGTTCTCCACGATCATCGAGCCGGTCGCCGCCAAGCTCACCGAGAAGAAGGGCCCGCCGAGCGGGCTCTCCAGGGCCGTCGGCTCGAAGATCACCGGCGCCGAGGTCGGCCTGCTGCTGGGGTTCCTCGGGGGCAAGGTGCTCGGCCAGTTCGACCCGTTCGCCGAGCCGGCCGGTCGGCTGCTGCTGGTCGCCCCCAACATCGTCCACGTCGAGCGCGAGCTCGAGGCCGACCCGAGTGACTTCCGCCTGTGGGTGTGCCTGCACGAGGAGACCCACCGGGTGCAGTTCACCGCCGTCCCGTGGATGCGCGACCACATGTTCGCCGAGATCGGCAAGCTCGTCGACACCGTGAAGCCCGAGGTCCTCGGCGAGGACACGTTCCAGCGGATCGCCGACGCGCTGAGGGGCGAGGGGAGCCTGCTCGAGATCATGGGCAGCCCCGAGCAGAAGGAGATCCTCGACCGGCTCACCGGCGTGATGTCGCTCCTCGAAGGCCACGCCGACGTGGTCATGGACGGCGTCGGGCCCAGCGTCATCCCGTCGGTCGCCAAGATCCGCAAGCGCTTCAACGAGCGCCGCAAGGGCGTCGGGGTGCTCGACAAGCTGCTGCGCAGGCTGCTCGGGCTCGACACCAAGATGGCGCAGTACCGCGACGGCGCCGCCTTCGTCCGCACCGTCATCGACGCCGAGGGCATGGAGGGCTTCAACGCCGTCTGGGCCAACCCCGACAACCTTCCGTCCAAGGACGAGATCCACGACCCCGCCCTCTGGATGACCCGCGTGCTCGGGTGAGCCGATGGCGCTGCATCCGTCCGTCGCCGCCGTCCGGCTCGCCGTACGCCGCTGCCTGACCGCGCTGGCCCAGGACCAGCCCCTGGCCCCACGCCAGCGCGTCGTCGTGGTCGCCTGCTCCGGCGGCGCCGACTCGATCGCCCTGTTGGCCGCGACGGTCCACGAGGGGCACAAGGCCGGTTGGCACGTCGCCGGGGCCACCGTCGACCACGGCCTGCAGGAGGGCTCGGCCGCGGTCGCCGACGCGGTCGTGGGCCGGATGGCCGCGATCGGGGCCGACGAGACCGTCGCCGTGCGCGTCGCCGTCGAGGCCGCCGGGCTCGGGCCCGAGGCGGCGGCCCGGGAGGCGCGGTACGCCGTGCTGCACGAGGTCGCCCAGCGCCTGTCCGCCGCCGCCGTCCTGCTCGGGCACACGCGCGACGACCAGGCCGAGACGGTGCTGCTCGGGCTGGCGCGCGGCTCGGGCGGCCGCTCCCTGGCCGGCATGCGCAGGTCCTTCGACGTCTACTACCGCCGCCCGCTGCTCGACGTGCCACGCGCCGACACCGTGACGGCCTGCCAGGTCGAGGGTCTGGAAGTCTGGGAGGACCCGCACAACGCCGACCCGACGTACCTCCGCAGCCGCGTCCGAACCCGCGTGCTACCGGTGCTCGAGGAGGAGCTCGGCCCCGGGGTAGGTGCTGCGCTGGCGCGCACCGCCGACCAGCTCCGCGTGGACGCCGAGCACCTCGACGAGCTGGCCGACCACGCGCTGCAGGCCCTGTCCGACCCGCCCGCCATCGCCGAGCTCGAGCAGCTGCCCACCGCCGTACGCCGTCGGGTGCTCCGCGTGCTGGCGGTCTCGGCCGGCGCCGCGCCGGCCGAGGTCTTCCACGAGCACGTGCTGGCCGTCGACGCGCTGCTCACCGACTGGCACGGTCAGAAGTGGGTCGACCTGCCCGGGCACGTCCGCGCCGTCCGTCGCGACGGTCTGCTGCTCGTCGGCCGCGAGGCGCCGTGACGCATCCGTGACGGCGACGTGACTGTGCCGTGCTGGACGGGCCGACCCCCGCCCCGCGAGCGTGGTCGCGTGGCCCGACGCATGATCGCTGTCCTGCTGGTCGCTGCGCTCGCGACCGGCGGCTGCTCGGGGAGCGAGCCGTCGGAGCCTCCCGGGCCTACGCCCGACCAGGCGACGGACGCCGCCGCACCGTCGTTCGAGCTGGGCGCCTGGCACGAGGTGCTGGCCGGCCCGGACGGGCTGGTGCTCGTCAACGGCTATCCCGAGGACGAGACCGATCCCGGCCCGCTCGAGCTCTGGCGGCAGACCGCCGAGGGCTGGGCGGCGATCCCGACCTCCGGAGACCGGCCGAGCGGACGCAACTTCGCCGCAGTCGCCATCGACGCAGGCTCGCACCGCCTGGTCCTGCATGGCGGCCTGACGGCGGACGGTGCCTCCGACGAGACCTGGCTCTGGGACGGGGACCGCTGGACCCTCGCCGCCGACGGGGACGCCGGTCCAGGCCCCCGGTCGTCGTCCTCGCTGGCCTTCGACTCGGCGTCCGGCCTCACCATCCTCTATGGCGGCGACGACGGCAGTGAGCAGTACGCCGACACCTGGGCCTTCGACGGGTCGACCTGGGAGCAGGTGGCCAGCGACGGGCCCCAGCCGATGCGCTGGCCGGCTCTGATGGAGTCCGACCCGGCCGGAGGCGTGGTCCTGTACGGCGGACACCAGGTCGTCGACGAGGACGGCCCGATCGGCCTCGGGGACACCTGGGTCTGGCGCGGCGGTCGCTGGCAGGAGGTGCCCGACGCGGGACGTCCCGGCCCGCTGGTCAACGCCAACGGCGTGGTCCACCCCGCCCACGGTCTGCTCCTCGTCGGCGGCGGCGACAACCGGGGCCGCGAGCGCGGCCGGGTCTGGCGGTGGACGGGGTCGGACTGGGAGGCGATGCGGTCCGGGCTCGTCCCCGAGCGTCAGGCCTTCGGCCTCGCCTACGACGCCGACCGCGACGTCGTCGTCCTCACCGGCGGCCTCGTCGAGCCCGGAAGCACCGAGCGGCACCAGGACACCTGGGAGTGGTCGGGCGACCCCGGGACCCCGGCCGTCCCCGTCGCTTGAGGAACCCCGGGGCACGTCTCGCTGGTTGAGGAAGGACGAAGTCTGTCTCGAACAGCTGCTTCGCTGTGGTTTCGAGACGGGCCTGGCGGCCCTCCTCAACCAACGGAGGTGGGGCCTTCCCGGGTGGTTTCGAGACGGGCCTGGCGGCCCTCCTCAACCAACGGAGACCAACGGAGGGTGGCGTCGCCGTTCCCGCTGGTTGAGGAAGGACGAAGTCCTGTCTCGAAACCGCCTCGCGGCTCTGGTGGTTTCGAGACGGGCCTGGCGGCCCTCCTCAACCAAGGCGGTGTGGGCCTTCCCGTGTGGTTCGAGAGGGCTGGCGGCTCCCCAACCAACGGAGACCAAGGAGGGTGGGTGGCGCCGTTCCCGCTGGTTGAGGAAGGACGAAGTCCTGTTAGCTGCCTCGCGGCTCCGGTGGTTTCGAGACGGGCCTGGCAGGCTCCTCCTCAACCAGGAGATGGATCTCCCGGGTGGTTTCGAGACGGGCCTGGCGGCGTTCGCGTGGTTGCCCCAGGATCGGTCGTAGAGTACTGCGGCGAGGGCTTCGGCGGGGGTGGCTTATTTGAGGGTCTTGCGGGTCGGCGTTTGAGTTGGTCGGCAATGTTGTCGAGGAGTCGGGGCGTAGAAGGACATGTCGGTGCCTTTGGGGAGGTACTGGCGTAGGAGGCGTTGGTGTTCTCGAAGGTGCCTCGCTGTCAGGGCGATGGGGGTCGCAGAAGTAGATCTCGGGCCGGTGGCCTCCGTGATGACCAGGAGGTTGGCGATTTCGCTGCCTGTCTCAGGTCAGCGACGGCGCAGATGGTCGGGCAGGGTCGCTATCTTGGCGACATGGCGTCTGGACGATGTCGGCGGTGTGTCCGCCAGGCATGTGCAGCAGCATCACGTAGCGGGTGGGCTTTCGAGCAGGGTCCCGACGCGGCCATCGAGGCGTCGAGCCCAGACCAGTCTCTCCCAATGGCCGTGCACGCGCGTTCGTCGACCTCGGGCGTGCGTTCAGCGATCATCACCATCCGGCGAAGCGTTCCTTGCGCTGCTGAGGGGTTTGCGGGGTTTGCGCAGTGTCCGGCCGCTGCGCAGGCGCCGTGTCAGCTCGCGGCGCAACTCGCCGCGGGACTGGACGTACAGCGCCTTGTAGATCGTCTTTTGCAACACCGGCATTCCCGGATCATGAGGAAAGTCCACGATCAGCTGTTTCGCGATCTGCTCTGGGCTGTGCCGTTGGTCTAACCGTGCCACCACCTCGGCGTGCATGCGTGGTCTGGTCGCCAGCCGGCACGGATTCGGGCGCGTCGCCCGCTGTTGACGAAGGCTGGGAAGTCGAGTCTCGATAACTACCCTGCCGTGCCGCTCAGCTCCCGGTTGATCGTGGACGGGCCTGGCTCAACACTCGTCGATCTCGCGCACCTCATCTCTCTGTGCTCGCAAGATCGCTATCTCCTCTCGCTCGTTAAAACTCAACCGTCTCTTCGGGCCGTCCTCAACCACACCGGCAGGCGCGACCCGCAACCTTCGCCACGCTACCACGATCGCGTAACCACCGATACGCTGTCGTTCTCGACATGCCGACCAACGCGTCCGCTTTTTCCACCTAACACCTCGATCTAACCGCCACCTACAACGTATCTTCCGACTTCCGCTGAAGTGTGTATGACTACCATGAGCATTTATAACATATATCTTATCAACTAAGGTGTTTCGACGACCATGAGCCCGGCGGCCCTCCTCAACCAACGGAGGCGGGGCTCATTGCTCGAGGGCTCGGAGGGCGGTGCCCGTCGTTGCGCGGAGGCTGTCGGCCTTCGACGCCCACTCGGCGATGTCGGCCGGGTCGGTGTCGGTGAGACTGGACAGCTGGTGCGGGTCGGTGCGAGGTCGTAGAGCTCCCACTCGTCGCGGTCGTGGTGGTCGACGTACGCCGTCGTGCCTTCGCGCACCAGCGCCCAGCCGAGGTTGGGGTTCTCGACCAGCAGCCGCTGTCGCCACCCGGCCCAGTCGCCTGAGCGCAGCGGGTCCAGCATCGAGCGGCCGTCGAGCGCGCGCCCGGCATCAGGGTCGAGCCCGGCGATGTCGAGGGTCGTCGGCATCAGGTCGACCTGCGAGACGAACGCGTCGGTGACACCTGGCGCGAGGCCGGGCCCGCGCACGACGTACGGAATGCCGCTTGCCTCCTCGTAGGGCTGCTCCTTCCGGAAGAGCCGGTGCTCCCCGAGCAGGTAGCCGTTGTCGGAGACGAAGAAGATCCAGGTCCGCGCAAGCTGGCCGGTGTCACGCAGCACGTCGAGCACGCCGGCGACCAGGTCGTCGAGATCGGCCAGCTCCTCGAGCTTGCCCTCCAGGACCCGGCGCATCTCCGAGCGGACCTGGGTCGGCAGCTCGCGCAGCCACGTCGGCTTGTCGGACATGTCGGACTCGTTGAAAGAAGGCGGGTTCCAGCGGACGTCGTCGAAGGCGTGCTCGTGGCGCCGGCTCGGCGTGTACGGGTCGTGCGGGGAGCACGGCGCGAACACCGCGAACCACGGGACCCCGCCGTCGGCCCGACGGCGCAGGAACTTCCGCAGCCGTTTGGCGGCGTACGGGTCGACCTCGCGCTGGGTGTCGAGCACGCGCAGGTCGCCGTCGGTGTTCATCTTCCGGTCGCCGTCGACGAGGGTCACCCAACGGTCCCAGCCGGGGGCGACGTACGCCGGCGTCCGGTTGTGGCCGTTCATGTACTTCCCGAAGAAGCCGGTGTCGTAGCCGGCGCCCTTCAGCCGGGTCGCGATCGTGTCGGTGTCGAGGCCCTGGGCGACGAACGGCGGGTGGGTGAGGTTGGTGATGCAGCCGTGGTGGTGGGGGTAGCGGCTGGTCAGGATCGACGCCCGGGCCGGACCGCACCAGGGCACCGCGGCGTACCCGTTCGTGAACGAGACGCCCTTGGCCACCAGCCGCCGCGACACCGCGCGCATGGTCGGCAGGGTGGAGCGCATCTGGTCGTCGGTGACGATCCACAACACGTTGTCGGCCACGCGACGACGCTAACGCGGTGCAGGCGCACCTTCACCCTCCCCGCTCCGCGGCTGCGGTGAAGTTGCGCCTGCCCGGCGCTGCCTGAGGGCCACCGCCTACGCTGCACCTCATGGACTCAGGTCACCTCGGAGACGACCTCGTCGAGGTCCTCTTCACCGAGAAGCAGATCCAGGAGCGACTGCAGGAGATGGCCGACGAGATCGCGGCGGACTACGAGGGCCGTGACCTGTTGCTCGTCGGGATCCTGCGGGGCGCGGTGATGGTGATGGCCGACCTCGCCCGCGCCCTGCCCCGGCACTGCGAGATGGACTGGATCGCCATCAGCTCCTACGGGTCCGGCACGAAGTCGAGCGGCGTCGTACGCCTGCTGAAGGACCTCGACACCGACATCAGCAACCGGCACGTGCTGATCGTCGACGAGATCATCGACACCGGCCTGACGCTCAGCTGGCTGGTGAACAGCCTCGGCAGCCGCAACGCGGCGAGCGTCGAGATCGCCACGCTGCTGCGCAAGCCGGAGGCGTTGACGATGCCGGTCGAGCCGAGGTACGTCGGCTGGGACATCCCCAACGAGTTCGTGGTCGGCTACGGCCTCGACTACCGCGAGCGCTACCGCAACCTTCGCGACATCGGAACCCTCGCCCCGCACGTCTACTCCTGACCGATCTGGCCGGCCGCAGACTGAAAAGCCGCTGAGGATACGCCCGCTGCGGCACCCTCTGCGACAATGGTGCGTTGAGCCTCGACGTGTACCGTCAATGGCTCACGAGGTCCGTCGAAAGAAGTCTGTGAAGCGATTTATCAAGGGTCCCTGGCTGTGGATCGTGTTGGCCGTCGTCGGCGTCCTGCTGGCGCTCCAGTACTTCGCGCCCAACGGCGGGTTCGACGAGATCACGACCTCTCAGATGAGCCAGTACATCGAGAAGGGCCAGGTCGACGAGATCACCTTCATCGACGGTGACCAGGAGATCCAGGCCACCCTCGACTCCGGCGCCCGCGAGGGCGGCGAGAGCGACAAGGTGATGACCCACTACATCCAGGGTCAGCAGGAGACGATCCTCGCCCTGGTCGACGCCCAGGTCGCCGAGGGCACCATCGCGGAGTCCAACTCCGAGAACCCCCAGCCCAGCCTGCTCGGCTCGATCCTGGCCACGCTGCTGCCCTTCGCGCTGATCATCTTGCTGTTCATCTTCTTGATGAACCAGGTGCAGGGTGGCGGCGGTCGAGGCGTCATGCAGTTCGCCAAGTCCAAGGCCAAGCTGATCTCCAAGGACATGCCGAAGACGACGTTCTCCGACGTCGCCGGCTGCGACGAGGCGATCGAGGAGCTCTCGGAGATCAAGGAGTTCCTCCAGGAGCCGGCCAAGTTCCAGGCGGTGGGCGCCAAGATCCCCAAGGGCGTGCTGCTCTACGGCCAGCCGGGCACCGGCAAGACGCTGCTGGCCCGTGCGGTCGCCGGCGAGGCCGGGGTGCCCTTCTACTCCATCTCCGGCTCCGACTTCGTCGAGATGTTCGTCGGCGTCGGCGCCAGCCGCGTGCGCGACCTCTTCGAGCAGGCCAAGGAGAACGCGCCGGCCATCGTCTTCATCGACGAGATCGACGCCGTCGGCCGCCACCGCGGAGCCGGCATGGGTGGCGGTCACGACGAGCGTGAGCAGACCCTCAACCAGCTGCTCGTCGAGATGGACGGCTTCGACGTCCGCGGCGGGGTCATCCTGATCGCGGCCACCAACCGTCCCGACGTGCTCGACCCGGCGCTGTTGCGCCCCGGCCGTTTCGACCGGCAGATCGGGGTCGACGCCCCCGATCTCAACGGCCGCCACCAGATCCTGCAGGTCCACTCGCGCGGCAAGCCGATGACGCCCGGCCTGGACCTGCTCGGTGTCGCGCGGCGTACGCCCGGCTTCACCGGCGCCGATCTGGCCAACGTGCTCAACGAGGCTGCCCTGCTCACCGCCCGTGGCAACCGCAAGCTCATCGACAGCGAGGCGCTCGACGAGGCGATCGACCGCGTGATCGCCGGCCCGCAGCGGCACAGCCGCCTGATGAGCGAGAAGGAGAAGCTCGTCACCGCCTACCACGAGGGCGGCCACGCCCTGGTGGCCGCGGCGCTGCCCGGCAGCGACCCGGTGCACAAGGTGACGATCCTCCCGCGCGGTCGCGCGCTGGGCTACACGATGGTGCTGCCCGACCAGGACAAGTACTCCCAGACGCGCTCCGAGCTGCTCGACAAGCTGGCCTACATGATGGGCGGCCGGGCCGCGGAGGAGATGGTCTTCCACGACCCCACCACCGGCGCCGGCAACGACATCGAGAAGGCCACCAACCTGGCCAGGGCGATGGTCACCCAGTACGGCATGACCGAGCGCCTCGGCGCCGTCAAGCTGGGCGAGGGCAACGCCGAGCCGTTCCTGGGTCGCGACATCGGCCACAGCCGCAACTACTCCGAGGACGTCGCCGCCATGGTCGACGACGAGGTGAAGAAGCTGGTCGCGTCCGCCCACCAGGAGGCGTTCGACATCCTCGAGGAGAACCGCGACGTCCTCGACTCGCTGGTGCTCGCGCTGATGGACAAGGAGACCCTCGACAAGGAGCAGGTGGCCGAGGTCTTCGAGGCGCTGCGTCGGCGTCGGGCCCGCCCGGCCTGGACCGGCTCGCCCGAGCGCAACCCCTCGTCGATCCCGCCCGTGGAGATCCCGCAGGCCATCCGCGACCGGGTGCTGTCCAACGGCCGGCCCGTCGGGGAGCCCGAGGGTGGCCTGGTGGTCACGCCTCCCGGACCGGGTGGCGACGTCCACGGCGACCCGGGTCTCGACGGTGGCAACGGCGCCCAGCCGCCCACGCCCCCGTCTCCGGCATGAGCGGCCCGTCAGGCCCGGTCGGTCCGGTCGCGTACAGCGAGCCCACCCCTGACTCGATCCCCGCCTACGACCACGCACGTGCCGAGGCGGCCGTCCGTGAGCTGCTGAGCGCGATCGGCGAGGACCCTGAGCGCGAGGGCCTGCGTGACACCCCGGCCCGGGTGGCCAGGGCGTACGCCGAGCTGACCGCCGGCCTGCGGCAGACGCCGGAGGAGGTGCTCACCACCACCTTCGACATCGGGCACGACGAGATGGTGCTGGTCCGCGACATCGAGCTGTGGTCGATGTGCGAGCACCACCTGGTGCCGTTCACGGGCGTCGCGCACGTCGGCTACATCCCCGCCGAGACCGGCAAGATCACCGGCCTGTCCAAGCTGGCGCGCCTGGTCGACGTCTACGCCAAGCGCCCCCAGGTGCAGGAACGGCTGACCACGCAGGTCGCCGACGCGCTGATGCGGATCCTCGACGCGCGCGGCGTCATCGTGGTCATCGAGGCCGAGCACCTGTGCATGACGATGCGCGGCGTGCGCAAGGCCGGGGCACGCACCATCACCTCGGCCGTGCGGGGCAGCATGCTCCGCAACTCGGCCACGCGCCAAGAGGCGATGGCGCTGATCCACCGCAACCGGTAGACACGCGCCATGACCACGGTGCTGGTGATGGGCGTCGTCAACGTCACCCCCGACTCCTTCTCCGACGGCGGCCTCTGGGCCGACCCGGAGTCCGCGATCGCCCACGCGTTCCAGCTCGTCGAGGACGGCGCCGACGTGATCGACGTCGGTGGCGAGTCCACCCGCCCCGGCGCCACCCGCCCGCTGGTGACCGAGGAGCTCGACCGGGTGCTCCCGGTCATCGAGGCGCTGGCCGCCGACGGGGTGACCGTCTCGGTCGACACGATGCGGGCCGAGGTGGCCGAGCAGGCGGTCGCGGCCGGCGCCCGGATCGTCAACGACGTCTCGGGCGGGCTGGCCGACGATCGGATGCTCGAGGTGGTCGCCGCCTGCAGCGCGACGTACGTCGCCATGCACTGGCGCGCGCACAGCGAGCACATGCGGGACTTCGCGGTCTACGACCCCGAGGACGGTGGGGTCGTCAGCATCGTGCGCGCCGAGCTCGAGGCGCGGGTCGAGGCGATCGTGGCAGCCGGCGTCGACCGGTGCCCGGATCGTGCTCGACCCGGGCCTGGGCTTCGCGAAGACGCCCGAGCACGACTGGGCTCTGCTCCGCGGGCTCGACGTCCTCGCGGGCCTCGGCCTGCCGGTGCTCGTGGGGGCCAGCCGCAAGTCGTTCCTCGGCCGACTGCTGGGCTCCGCCGGCGCGCTGCGTCCGGCTGGCGAACGCGACGCGGCCACCACGGCGCTGACCACGTGGCTGGCCCTGCGACGGCCGGCGGTGTGGGGGGTCCGGGTGCACGACGTGCGGGCCACGCGCGACGCCCTCGCGGTGGTGGACCGGCTGACCCGCCCGCTCGAGACCCAGGAGGCCTGAGATGTCCGATGAGCTGACCATCAACGGGATCGAGTGCTTCGGCCACCACGGGGTCTTCGACTTCGAGCGGCGCGACGGGCAGGTCTTCGTGATCGACCTCACCCTGGGCCTCGACACCCGCGCCGCAGCGGCGTCCGACGACTTGCGGGACACCGTCGACTACGGAAGTCTCGTCGCGGCGGTGAAGGCCGCCGTGGAGCGGGACCCGGTCGACCTGATCGAGACGCTGGCCGCACGGATCGCGGAGCTGTGCTTGTCCAGGCAGGGCGTTTCGGACCCTCGTGTTGAATGGGCTCGCGTCACGGTCCACAAGCCCGACGCGCCTATCGACGCGACGTACTCGGACGTTGCGCTGACGATCACCCGGAAAGGCGGGGCCCCCACGTGACCGAAACCCCCAACCCGCACATCGTCGACGCCGACACGATCACCGGTGAGATGCGGCCCATCCGACGAGCCGTCCTCGCGCTCGGCTCCAACCTCGGCGAGCGACTGACCTCCCTGCAGGGTGCCGTCGACGCCCTCAAGGACACCCCTGACGTCTTCGTGACCGCGATCTCGCCGGTCTACGAGACCGAGCCCGTGCACGCGCCCGACGGGTCGGGCCTCTACCTGAACGCCGTCGTCCTGATCGACACCACCTTGTCGGCTCCGCGACTCCTGGACCGCGCCCTGGCCATCGAGGACGCCTTCGACCGCGAACGCACCGAGGTGCGCAACGCGCCGCGCACGCTCGACGTCGACCTCATCGTCGTCGGCGACCGGCGCAGCGACACTGCCGACCTCAGGCTGCCCCACCCGCGCGCCGCCGAGCGGGCCTTCGTCCTCCAGCCCTGGTACGACGTCGAGCCGGACGCCGTGTTCCCGGGCGGCGACACGATCGCCGACCTGCTCGAGAAGACCGACCGCAGCGTGGTCACCCGGCGCGACGACCTGGAGCTCGAGCTCCAGTGAGCGGCGACCCGTCAGGTGGGCCTCTCGGCCCGCCGGGCGGGACCGACCCCGAGCCGGGCCCGGCCGGCACGCTGCGGCAGCTCGGCCCCGGCGCGGTCGTCGTCGCCCTGTGTGCCGGGCTGGTCGTCGGCTGGCTCGTTCGCCGGGTCGCGTCGTACCTCGACACGCCCGCCCCCCTGGTCTCCTGGACCCAGGCCGCCGTCCTCTTCCTCGCGGCGGCGATCCTCGGGGTGCTCGCCTGGCACACCCGCCGTGCGCTGGACGGGCGGCAGAGGCGCCCCGAGCCGCACCGCCTGGTGAACAGGCTGGTGCTGGCCCGGGCCAGCGCCATCGCGGGCGCTTTCGTGGGTGGCGCCTACCTCGGGTACGCCGTCTCGTGGCTCGGGGTCGGGGCCGAGCTCGCCGGCGAGAGGGCGTCCAGATCGTTGCTGGCGGGGCTGGGGGGACTGTTGGTGCTGATGATGTCTTTGTGGCTCGAGCGTGCGTGTCGGGTCCCTGGGGCGGATGATCAGTCCTAGCCTGCCTACATGACTTCCCCGAAGGCTCGTCGCCGGCAGCGCAGCGCCCGGCTCACCACCGCTGTCGCGCTGCTCGTGCTCGCCGCCGCCCTCGTCACCTGGGGCGTGTTGGACAACGTGACCGGCCTGCTGGCCGGCTCTGCGGTCGTCGCCGTCGTGCTCGGCGCCGTCGCGACCAGGATCACCCACTCCGAGCTCGTGGAGTCGCGGCGCGACGCCGGTCGCGAGCGAGCCCGCCTGGCCAAGGAGTACAACGAGCTCGACGCGGCCCGGACCGTCGAGCATGCCGAGCACGCCGGATTCCTCAGCGGGCGGCTCGCCGACCGCGAGTCCGCGCTGCACGAGCTCGAGGAGGCACTCGTGGCCGCCCAGCGCCGCGCTGCCGAGTCCAGCCGCAAGCTCAACGCCGAGGCTCGCCGTGCCGAGCTGGCCGAGCAGGCGGGCGTCGACCTCACCCGCCGTCTCGACGAGGCCGAGGAGCGCGCCGCCGAGGCCATCGTCCGGGTCGCCGAGCTCGAGCAGGAGATCGACGTGCTCCGCGCGGAGGTCCTCGCGTGGCAGGGCGTCGCGTCTCAGGAGGATCTGCGCAAGCACGCGTAGACGCCGAGCGGTAGGCAACGCCGAGCGGGCGCAACGCCGAGCGGGCGCACGCCGAGCGGCGCAACGCCGAGCGGGCGCAACTTCACCTTCCCCCGCTTCGCTCCTCCGGTGAAGTTGCGCCCGCTCGGCGTGCCGGGGCTCAACGCCTTCAACGACTCCCGCAGCGCGCGATGGATCCCGTTGGGCGTGAGGACGCCGAGGAACTGCGCGCCCTCCTTGACCCCGATGACGGACTTGTCGTCGCGCAACAGGGCGGCGAGCGCCTCCTCGAGCGTGGCGCTGGCGTCGATCGCGCCGGCGAGGTCGCCGGCGGAGATGCCGTCGAGCGGTTCGAGGTGGGTGGCGTCGATCTGGGTGACGGCCAGCCGGCGCAGGCCCTTGGTGGAGCCGACGAAGTCCGAGACGAACTCGTCGGCGGGATGGGCGAGGAGCTCGGTCGGAGTGCCGTACTGCGCGAGCCGGCCGCCGGTGGCGAAGATCGCCACCCGGTCGCCCATCCGCACGGCCTCGTCGATGTCGTGGGTGACCAGCACGACGGTCTTGGCGAGCTCCTGCTGGAGGCGCAGGAACTCGTCCTGCAGCCGGGTGCGCACCACGGGGTCGACCGCGCCGAACGGCTCGTCCATCAGCAGCACCGGCGGGTTGGCGGCCAGGGCACGGGCGACCCCGACGCGCTGGCGCTGACCGCCCGAGAGCTGGTGCGGGTAGCGGTCGGCGTACGTCGCCGGGTCGAGCCCGACGAGGTCCATCAGCTCCAGCGCGCGCTTCTTGGCGGTGGCCTTGGACTCGCCGTACAGCAGCGGCACGGTCATCACGTTGCGCAGGATCTTCTGGTGCGGGAACAGGCCGACCTGCTGGATGACGTAGCCGATGCCGCGGCGCAGCTGCACCGGGTCCTGGTCGGTGACATCGACGCCGTCGATCTCGATGCGGCCCGTGGTCGGCTCGATCAGCCTGTTGATCATCTTCAGCGTCGTGGACTTGCCGCAGCCTGAGGGCCCGACGAGCACGACGAGCTCGCCCTTCCCGACCTGGAGGTCGAGCTCGTGCACCGCCACCGTGCCGTCGTCGTAGGTCTTGCCGACCCCCGACAGCGTGATCATCGCGTCGTCATCCCCGGCCGCCCGGGACTGTCGGCGGGCCCGGGTAGCGTCCATTCCCGTGACCCTACCCGCGGCTGCCGACGGTCCGTCCTGCTACAGCAGGCTGACCAACGAGTGGTTCTGCTGGCAGTACGTCGAGGACCGCAGCTCCGAGCTCGTCGATGCGACGGTGCAGCACATCGGCATCACCCTCGCCGCGGTGCTGCTCGGCGTGCTCGTGGCGTTCCCGCTGGCCCTGGCCGCGCGACGCTACCCGCCGATGGAGTCGACGATCCTCGGCGTCAGCACCGGCATCTACACGATCCCGTCGTTGGCGCTCTTCCCGCTGCTGCTGCCGTTCACGGGCCTCTCGGCCACCACCGTCGTCATCGGCCTCGCGCTCTACGCCCTGACCGTGCTGGTGCGCAGCATGCTCGACGGGCTGCGCGCCGTGCCCGACGACGTGCGCGAGTCGGCAACCGGCCTCGGCTACGGCCGCACCCGGAGACTGTTCCGCATCGAGCTGCCGCTCGCCCTCCCGGTGATGATGGCGGGGCTGCGCGTGGCCACGGTGTCAACCGTCGCCCTCACGACGGTCGGCTCCTTGGTGGCCTACGGCGGCCTCGGCAACCTCATCAAGGACGGCGTCAACACCAACTTCCGCGCCGAGCTGCTCACCGCGGCCGTGCTCTGCGTGATCCTGGCGGTCTTCTTCGACGTGCTCATCGTGCTGGCCCAGCGCCTGCTGACGCCGTGGACCAGGGGAGGGCAGGCGTGACGATCCTGTCCGACGCCTGGGACTACCTCACCGACGGCGCCAACTGGTCCGGAGACGGCGGCATGCTCGAGCTGCTCGTCCAGCAGCTGCTGCTCACCGTGACCGCGCTCGGCCTGGCGATGGCGATCGGGCTGCCGATCGCGCTCTGGCTGGGTCACGTGGGCCGCGGCGGCTTCCTCGCCATCAACATCTCCAACGTCGGCCGCGCGATCCCGACGTTCGCGTTGCTGGCGGTCCTGGTCACGCTCGACTTCCCGGGAACGGCCACCTTCGGGCCCTACGGTCGCGCCGGGCTGGCGACGCTGATCGCCCTCACCCTCTTCGCCCTACCGCCCATCATCACCAACGCCTACGTCGCCGTCCGCGAGGTGCCGGCCGACATCAAGGAGGCCGCACGCGGGATGGGGATGACCGGGCCGCAGCAGTTCTTCCGCGTCGAGCTGCCGCTGGCTCTGCCGCTGGTGTTCTCCGGGCTCCGGCTCGCGCTCGTGCAGGTCTGGGCGACGGCGACCATCGCCGCGCTCGTCGCCGGTCCCGGGCTCGGCCGGGTCATCACCGACGGCTTCTTCCGCACCAACTACGGCAAGGGCATCGCCGGGGCGATCGTGGTCGCGCTCGTCGCCCTGGTCCTCGAGGTGGCAGCCGCGGCCGGCCAACGCGCCGTCACCCCCGCTCGGGCGTCTCGCTCACCCGGAAAGGTGGTGCAGAAGGTCCCCACTCTCGCGGGATGATCCAGGGGCTCGGCGGAGTTGTCAGCCCTGAAGTACCGGACACGCGCCGGCGCCCCTTGCGTCGGCGGGACACAGAAGGTGAACCCACATGAAGCAGCTCAAGATCGCGCGCGTACGCCGCACCCTCTCCGTGGCCCTGGCCGCGGGCACCCTCCTGCTGGCCGCCGGCTGCGCCGGCGACGATCTCGCCAGCGACGACAACGCCTCGGGCAGTGACGACGAGACCGCGGCAGCCGAGGACGGTGGGATCGTCTACCTCGCCGGCCAGAACTTCCCCGAGGCCACCCTGGTGGCCTCGATGTACGAACAGCTCCTGGCCGATGCCGGCTACGACCCACCGTCAACCTCGTCGACTCCCGCGACGGCTACATGCCGACCTTCCCCGGCGACGTCGACATCGTCCCGGAGTACGTCGGCGGCATCGTGAACTTCCTCAACGCCCAGGAGAACGGCGCCGACGCCGAGCCCTTCGAGGCGGGCGACGGGGGCGAGCTGGCCGACGCCGGTGCCGACCTCCTGACCGACGCCGGCATCTCCCTGCTCGACCTGTCGGAGGCGACGGACACCAACGCCTTCTTCGTGACGAAGGAGTACTCCGAGGAGAACGGCGTCACCAAGCTCTCCGACCTCGAGGGCGTCTCGGTGACGCTGGCCGCCGCCCCCGACTGCGAGGGTCGCCTCGACTGCGAGGGCGGGCTGACCGACCAGTACGGCATCGACGTCACCGAGGTGCTGCCGCTCGGCTACGCCAGTGACCAGACCTACCAGTCGGTGCTCGACGGCGAGTCCGAGCTGGGCGAGACCAGCACGACCGACGGCACGCTGGAGTCCCAGGGCCTCGTCGTCCTCGAGGACGACAAGGCGATCCAGCCGGCGCAGAACCTCGTGCCCGCGGTCAGCACCGAGTTCCTCGACGCCAGCCCGGGCGTCGAGGACGTGCTCAACCCCTTGATGGCTGCCTTGACGACGGAGAAGCTGACCGAGCTCAACGGCCGGGTCGCGGTCGACCGCGAGAAGGCCGAGGACGTCGCCCGCGACTTCCTCGAGTCCGAGGGCCTGTTGTAGACGCCGACCGGGCGCAACGTCACCTCGTCGCGAGGTGAGGTTGCGCTCGTTCGCGCGCCTGGCGAGGCGACGTTGTGCCCGGTCGGCGTCAACGGGTCTCGTGGTCGCGCAGGATGAGGGCGACGGGCGGGACGTCGGCCAGGCGGCCGCCGCTGAGCCGGTCGACCTCGGTGAGGTCGAGGCGAGGGGGCTCCGCGCCGGGCACCTGCGGGAACGGACCCGGCAGCCCGGCGGCGTACGTGATGAGCGTCGCCGCGTCGGCGCGACGGTCCTGCTCGACGAGCCAGCCGGTGAGCCGGTACACGGGAGGGAGCCCGCTGTTCACCAGCGAGTGCTCACCCCAGATCTCGCCGATTCCCTCCCGCAGCAACGCCCACCAGTCGTCGGTACAGCCGGGGATCTCGGCGAAGTAGCGGTGCAGGTCGCCGGCCAGCACCCGGTCGAGGAAGATCCGGCTCGTGGCCGGGTCGTCGTAGGCGATCACGGAGTCCAGAGCCATCAGCTTGGTGGTCAGCCGGTCGGTGAGGTCCTGCATCGACGACCGCTGCTGGGTGATCGACGAGCCGTCGTCGCGGATCCGCCAGTGGTAGACGATGTCGGGGATCACGTCGAAGCGCCCGGCGAGGAAGGCCTGCGTCGTGGTCGGCTGGTCCTCGTAGCGCACACCCTCCGGCCAGGACAGCTGGCGCCCCTCCCAGAAGGAGCGCCGGAACAGCTTGTTCCACGCGAACACGTCGCCGAGGATCTCGGGGTGCTGGTCCGCGCCGATGCCCGCTCGAGGCGGTGAGTGCAACCGGCGCATCCAGGGCGGCTCGACCAGTCCGGCGGCCTCCCAGCGAACGATGCTGCCGGTCACGAAGTCGGAGCCGGTGACGCCGAGCGTGGCCGCGAGGGTGGCGTACGTGCCGGGTGGCACGACGTCGTCGGAGTCGCAGAAGGCGATCAGCTCGCCGCGGGCGTACGACGCCCCTTCGTTGCGCGCCGCGCCGAGGCCGGCGTTCGCGGTGTGCACGGCCCGGACCCGCGCATCACGGGAGGCGTAGCGGTCGGCGATCGTCCCGCTGTCGTCGGTGGAGCCGTCGTCCACCACGATCACCTCGAGGTCGACTCCCTCCTGGCCGAGCACGCTGTCGAGTGCGGCAGGGAGGTAGCCCGCGACGTTGTAGACGGGGACGACGACGCTGAGGAGCCCGTGCCGCGCCGAGCCACCGGAGCCGGCCGGTTCGGCGGAACGCCGGCGCCATCGCATGCACGGAGATTAACGACACCGCCGTGGGTACGCTCATCGGTCGTGACACGCGAGCAGTCCGAGCCGGCCGGCCAGTCGGGGCCCCCCGACCCGGCGACCTACCCGCGCACCGTCCTGCTCGTCGCGGGCGCCGGGCGCAGCGGCACCAGCACGTTGGCCGTGCTGTTGCAGATCCTCGGGATGCACGTGCCGACTCCCGAGGTCGCGGCCGACGCGTCCAACCCGAAGGGCTTCGGCGAGCCCCGATGGGTCGTCGACCACCACGACGCCCTGCTGGCCGAGGCGGGGGTGGCCGTCGGCGACGCCCGCCCGCAGGCGTGGTTCGAGACCGGCCGGATCGCGGCCCGCGACGACGAGCGGGCCCGGATCGCGGCCTGGCTCGAGGGCCATCTGGCCGCCCATCCCGAGCTCGTCGTGAAGGACCCGCGACTGAGCTGGTTCCTCGGCCTGTGGCGGGTAGCCGCCGAGCGCGCAGCGGCTCGTCCCGTCGTCGCGACGATGCTGCGCCCACCGGCCGAGGTGGCCGGCAGCCGGGCGAGGTACTACAACAACAAGCTCGGGGCTGCGCACCTGGTCGCCAGCTGGGTCAACATGCTGCTCCACACCGAGCTCGCCACCCGGGACACCCCGAGGGTCTTCGTGAGGTACGCCGACCTTCTCGACGACTGGGTGCGGACGACCCAGCACGTCGGCAGCACCCTCGACCTGCGCCACGTCCTGGACGCCCGCAGCGAGCAGCTCCGCGACGGGCACCGGTTCATCGACCCGAGCCTGCGCCGGATCACCGTCACCCTCGACGAGCTCGACCTGCCGCCGCGGCTGCGCGAGCTCACCGAGCACACCTGGGCCGAGCTGGACGCTCTCGCCGAGCCCGACGGCGACACCGCCGCCCGGAGAGAGACCCTCGACCAGCTGACGGCGTCCTACGTCGACCTCTACGCCGAGGCCGAGGCCATCACCCGCTCGACGGTGGTCGCGGCGACCGCACGCGCGGGGGGCGGGGTGCCCGGGGGCACCGTCGACCGTGGCGGCGCTCCCGAGCCCGACCGGCGGCTTGCCGACCGCGTTCCACACGCCTGGCGGGCAGCGATCCCGCCGAGCCTGCGGCGCGGCGTCCGGCGGGCCCTCGGCCAACCGCGATGACCCTGCACAACCTCGAGGGCCACGCCGACTTCGACATCACCTGGCCCTGGGAGCGCGCCGGTCAGGGGGGCGGCCGGCTGCGTCGCGGCGCGACCGCCGTGCTGCGGGTCAAGGACGAGGCGGCGAACCTCCCGTTCGTGCTGCCACCGCTGCTGCGCTGCACGGACGTGGTCCTGCTCGTCGACAACGGCTCGACCGACGGCACGGCCGAGGTGGCGGTCGAGGCCGCCCGGGTCGCGGGGGCGTCCGACAGGTTGGTCGTCCGCGACTACCCCTTCGACGTGGCGAGGGCCGGCGCCGAGCACCTCGCCGTCCACGAGCGCTCGGTGCACTCGCTGAGCTACTTCTACAACTGGGCGTTCTCGCAGGTCGACACGGCGTACTCCTGGAAGTGGGACGGCGACATGGTGCTCACCCGCGAGGGCGAGCTGTCGCTGCGCGACCTCGGCTGGCAGGTCGGCCGGGAGCCGGCCGTGGTGCGGATGCCCCGGCACGGGCTGTTCCTCGACGACGACAGCCGCGGGTGGCTCGACCTCGGGTGGCGCAACCGGGAGGAGTGGGGCTTCCCGACCGGGCCGGACTTCGTCTACGCCAAGGCCTTCGAGTGGGAGATCCGCAGGACGCCGGTGCAGGTCCGCCGCGTCGTGCTCCCCGACCTGCTCTGCGTCGAGCTCAAGCACCTGCACGGGGAGGAGTTCGCGCACTGGACCGACCCGGCGTCGTTCGCGACCTCCTGGCGCAACCAGCGCAAGCGCCGCGAGTGGGAGGTCTTCCAGGCGCTGCGCGAGGGCAGGGTCCTCGACGGTCTCGTCGCCGTGACGGCTCCCGAGGGAGTGCACGTCGTCGACCACGTGACCCGGGAGGTGCTGCCCGCGCTGAAGCGCGCACCAAGGGCCGCAGGGGACCGGGTCGTGTGACGCAGGGCACGTGGCCGTTCAGTTCCGGCGTGGGAGGCGCCGCCAGTAGCCTGGTGTTGTAGTTGACGTCAAGTAGTCCGGTACCCATGAGTGGACTGGAACGAAAGGTGCGACACATGACCCACTTCCGGGTTGGGGTCATCGGCGCGGGTCGCGTCGGTGCCGTGCTGGCAGCCGCGCTGCGCGCAGCCGGCCACGAGATCGTGGCGGTCGCCGGCGAGTCCGACGCCTCACGACGGCGGGCCGCCGAGCTGCTCCCGGGAGTGCCGGTCGAGAAGCCGACGGCTGTCGCCCGCGCAGCCGACCTGCTGATCCTCACCGTGCCCGACGACATGCTGTCCAACGTCGCCAACATGCTCAGCGCGAGCGGCGCGATCAGGCCGGGCCAGGTCGTCCTGCACACCTCGGGCAGGCACGGCCTCGAGGTGCTCGCCGACGCCGCGGGCGTCGGCGCGCGGGTCATCGCCATGCACCCGGCGATGACGTTCACCGGCACCGCGGTCGACCTCCCGCGCCTCCACGGCTGCGTCTTCGGCGTCACCGCCGGCCCCGAGGAGCGGTCCGTGGCCGACCAGCTGGTCGCCGACCTCGGCGGCGCCCCGATGTGGGTGCCCGAGGAGCGGCGCGCGCTCTACCACGCAGCGCTGGCCCACGGTGCCAACCACCTGGTCACCCTGGTCGCGCAGGCCCGCGAGATGCTCGCCGCGGTCGCCGCCGACGACCCGACCTACGACCCCGCGGACACGCTCCGTCCCCTGCTCACAGCCGCCCTCGACAACGCGCTGCGCGACGGCGACGCGGCGCTCACCGGCCCGATGGTGCGCGGCGACGCCGGAACCGTCGCCGCCCACCTCGAGGAGGTCGCCGCGGTGGCGCCGCACACGCTGCCCTCCTACGTCGCCCTGGCCGGAGACACCCTCGACCGCGTGGTCACCGACGGCCGGGTGCTGCCGATCCGGGCGCTGAAGATCAGGCGGCTGCTCGAGGACGCGCTGACGGGCGTCGACCACCCGCCTCGCGGGCGTCCTGCGCCGCGACCGCTGACGTCGTCGTGACCGTCCCGGCCGTCGCCTCGACGCGCGCGGAGCTCGCCGAGCTGCTCGCCCCCGCCCGCTCCGAGGGCCGACCGGTCGGCTTCGTCGCCACGATGGGCGCCCTCCACGTGGGTCACGCCAGCCTGATGGCGCGTGCCCGGGAGGCGGTCGGAGGCGGCCCGGTCGTGGTCTCGGTCTTCGTGAACCCGCTCCAGTTCGGGCCGGGGGAGGACCTGGACCGCTACCCGCGCACCTTCGACGCTGACCTCGCGCTCTGCGCAGGCGAGGGCGTCGACGTGGTCTTCGCGCCGGAGGTCGACGAGGTCTATCCGCGGCGGCGACGCCGCTCGTCACCGTCGACCCCGGCCCGCTCGCCACGCGCTTCGAGGGCGCCAGCCGGCCGGGCCACTTCCGCGGGGTGCTGACCGTCGTCGCCAAGCTGTTCGGGCTGGTCCGACCCGACGTCACGGTGTTCGGCGAGAAGGACTACCAGCAGCTCGCGCTCGTACGCCGGATGTCGGCCGACCTCTGCCTCGGCGTCGAGGTGCTCGGCGGCGAGACCGTGCGCGAGCCCGACGGCCTGGCGTTGAGCAGCCGCAACCGCTACCTCGACCCCACGGAACGGCAGCAGGCCCTCGCGCTCAGCCGGGCGCTGCGGGCAGCCGCAGGACGCCGCGCGCCGGGGGGCCCGGCGCGGCCCGGACCGCCGCATTGGCCGTCCTCGCGGACGGCCGCGGGTGTCGAGACGGACTACCTCGTGGTGACCGACCGCGACCTGGGCGACCTGCGCCCGACGTACCCCCCGGCACCGAGGGGCGGGCCCTGGTCGCCGCGCGGGTCGGTGCCACGCGGCTGATCGACAACCTGCCGCTGACCTTCGGTCTGCCCGGTCGGCCGGGTACGCCGACAGGTCCCCGAGCGCACTAGGGTCCCGGACATGGACACTCCCGGCCGGCGCGTGCCGCAACGGCTGACGGCACCCGAGCCCGGGTGGACCACGCGGGCCGACGTCGTCGTCGTCGGCTCCGGCATCGCGGGGCTGACCGCGGCCCTGCGCATCCACGCCGCTGACCGGGCCGCTCAAGCTGCTCGTCGTCACCAAGGACGTGCTCAACGCCGGCTCGACCCAGTGGGCCCAGGGCGGTATCGCGGCGGCGCTCGGCCCCGAGGACTCGCCGGCCGACCACGAGCGCGACACCCTGGTCGCGGGCGCCGGAGTCTGCGACCCCGACGCCGTGCACGCGCTGGTGACCGAGGGGCCGGCCGCCGTCCACGAGCTCATCGCGCTCGGGACCGTCTTCGACAAGGACCCCGACGGCGAGCTCAGCCTGACCCGGGAGGGCGGCCACCATCGCGACCGGATCGCCCACGCCGGCGGCGACGCGACCGGCGCCGAGATCCAGCGCGCCCTGATCGCCGCCGTACGCCGGGCCTCCGAGATCGAGGTCATCGAGCACGCCCTGGCGGTCGACCTGCTCCTGGACGGTCCCGTCGGCAGCGGAGCCGGTGTGGCCGGGGTGACCCTGCACGTGATGGGAGAGGGCCAGCGCGACGGCGTCGGCGCGGTCCTGTGCCGGGCGGTGGTCCTCGCCTCGGGCGGGCTCGGCCAGGTGTTCTCGCAGACCACGAACCCCGCGGTCTCGACCGGTGACGGCATGGCGCTGGGCTTCCGGGCCGGAGCGACGCTGCGCGACCTGGAGTTCGTCCAGTTCCACCCGACGGTCATGTATCTCGGCCCCGACTCCCACGGCCAGCAGCCGCTGATCTCCGAGGCGGTCCGTGGTGAGGGTGCGTTCCTGGTCGACTTCGAGGGCCGGCGCTTCATGCAGGGAGTGCACGAGCTCGCCGACCTCGCGCCCCGCGACGTCGTCGCCAAGGCGATCACCCGCCGGATGCACGAGACCGGCCACCCGCACATGTGGCTCGACGCCCGACATCTGGGTGAGGCGTTCTGGGAGCGGCGGTTCCCCACCATCCTCGCCACGGCCCGCGCGCACGGCGTCGATCCGGTGACCGAGCTGATCCCGGTCGCGCCGGCGTGCCACTACGCGTCGGGCGGCGTGGCGACCGACCTCCACGGCCGCTCCTCGGTGCCCGGGCTCTACGCGACCGGTGAGGTCGCCTGCAGCGGCGTCCACGGCGCCAACCGGCTGGCCTCCAACTCGCTGCTCGAGGGTCTGGTGTTCTCGCGGCGCATCGCCGACGTTCTCCCCGGCGAGCTCCGCCCGTGGTCCGATCCCGCCGTCGACACCCGCAAGGCGGGTCTGGTCGGCGGCGCCGTACGACGCGACCTCCAGGCCGTGATGACCGAGCGCGCGGGCGTGCTGCGCTCGGCCGCCGGCCTGGCGGCCGCGCTGGACACCCTCCAGTCGCTCGTCGGCGACGCGGGGGCGGCGGTCGACCAGGACGCCTGGGAGACGACCAACCTCGTGACCCTCAGCCTGGCGCTGGCCGAGGCGGCGCGGGCCCGCGCGGAGACGCGCGGGTCGCACTGGCGGGAGGACTCGCCCGACCGCGACGACGCCCGCTGGTCGGGCCACCTCGACACGGTGCTGGTCGACGGGACCACCTCGACCACGTTCCACGCGGCCGCACCCTCCGACGGGGGCGGTGCGTGAGGGACGACCTGCGGGCTGAGCTCGAGGCGGCCGGCCTGGACCCCGAGGCCGTCCTCGCCCACGTGCGGGCTGCGCTCGAGGAGGACCTGCCCGGCGACGCGGTCGACGTCACGAGTGCGGCGACCATCGCGGCCGACGCCCGGGGGATCGCCGACTTCGGTGCGCGCGGCCCCGGGGTCGTCGCGGGTCTGGGGATCGCCGCGGTGGTCTTCGACGAGGTGCTCGGCGACGACGTCGAGATCACCGACCGGCTCGCCGACGGCACGAGCGTCGCCGCGGGCGACGTGGTGATGCGTGTGGCGGGGCCGACCCGCGGTCTGCTGACCGCCGAGCGCACCGCCCTCAACTTCGCCTCCCACCTCTCCGGGCGTGGCCACGGCCACCGCGGCCTGGGTCGACGCGCTCTCCGGGACGCGAGCACGGGTGCTCGACACCCGCAAGACCCTGCCCGGGTGGCGGGCGCTGCAGAAGTACGCCGTCCGCTGCGGCGGCGGCCTCAACCACCGGTTCGGTCTCGCGGACCTGGCGATGGTCAAGGACAACCACGTGATCGCGGCCGGCGGCGTCGTTCCCGCCTTCGAGCAGGTGCGGGCGGCGTACCCCGAGGTGCCCGTCGAGGTCGAGGTCACCGACCTCGACCAGCTCCGAGCGCTGCTCGAGGCCGGCTGCGACCGGATCCTGCTCGACAACATGGACAGTCCGACGATGGCCGAGGCGGTCCGCCTCGCGGCGGGCCGGGCGTCGCTGGAGGCATCGGGCGGGCTCACCCTCGCCCGCGCCCGCGAGGTGGCCGGGACCGGCGTCGACTACATCTCCGTCGGGGCGCTGACCCACTCGGTGACGGTCTTCGACCTGGGCATGGACCTGCGGGAGTCCTGATGCTGCTCGCCGTCCGGATCGGCAACGACCAGACGATCCTCGGCGTGCTCGAGGGCGCCGAGGTCGTGGGTGACTGGCGGGTGGCCAGCGAGGAGCGGCGTACGCCTGACGAGTGGGGCATCCTCGTCCGCGGCCTGCTCGCCACCCTGGCCGAGCCCCCGGACGTCGACGGGGTGGCCCTGTGCAGCGCGGTGCCGGCGATCCAGCACACCTGGCGCGAGATGGTGCGCGCGCAATTCCCCGGCGTCCCGCACGTGTTCGTCGAGCCCGGAATTCGCACCGGCATCCCCGTCCACGTCGAGAATCCGCGCGAAGTCGGTGCCGACCGCATCGTGAATGCGCTTGCCGCTGCCGAGGCCTTCACCGGGCCGGTGATCGTCGTCGACTTCGGCACGGCCACGACGTTCGACGTGGTGAATACAAGGGGCGAGTACGTCGGCGGCGCGATCGCCCCGGGAATCGAGATCTCCCTCGACGCATTGCGTCGACGCAGTGCCCAGCTGCGCAAGGTCGAGCTGCGCCGGCCACGTTCGGTGATCGCCAAGAACACCGTCGAGGCGCTGCAGTCCGGCATGCTGTTCGGCGCAGCGAGCCAGGTGGACGGCATGGTGGCCCGCATTGCCGGAGGAATTGGGCGTTGCTCTTCCGGACATCGCCGTGGTCGCGACCGGTTATCTGGCGCCGTTGGTGGTCTCCGAATGCAGCGACGTTCACGGCTCACGAACCCTGGTTGACACTGCGCGGTTTGCAGCTCGTATTCCGACGCAACGTCTAAATCGTCAAGTATTCCCTCACTCAGGAGGGCGAGAGCAACTTTTCTGATTGCTCGGCATAACGTGCGGGAACTCTCCCGTGCCCCTAAAGTGAATTCGACAACTTTTGCAGCACCGAATGCGTGGGAGGGAAATACCCCGATGGCACAGAAGGTCAACATCGTCCTGGTCGACGACCTCGACGGCAGCGAGGCCAGCTCGACCGTCTCCTTCGGTCTCGACGGCACGACCTACGAGATCGACCTCAGCGACAAGAACGCCGGCAAGCTGCGCGACGCGCTGGCGCCGTACCTCGGTCATGCCCGCAAGGTCTCCGGTGGCCGGCGCAGTCGGAAGGCGGCCGGGGGCAGCCTCGGCCCGAGCCCGCGGCTGGTCCGGGACTGGGCCCGCTCGAACGGCTACGAGGTCTCCGACCGCGGCCGCGTGCCTGCCGACGTGACCGCGGCGTACCAAGCCGCCAACTGACCCACCGCACGCTCAGCCTGACGCCTCTCCGGCAAACCCGGAGGGGCGTCACGGCGTCCGGCCCGTGTTCGCTGTGGGCAGAGCGCGACGCGGCCGACCTGGGAACACGTAGGCTGGGTGAGGAGTTTGAACCTCTGTGCGCGGGCCCCGTCCGAAAGGGAGGGTCCGCGGGCAGTGGCGGCCCGCACCAGGGCCGCACAGAGACGTTGCCCAAGGGCGAGGAGTTGAGCATGTTCGAGCGGTTCACAGACCGTGCCCGGCGAGTGGTGGTGCTGGCCCAGGAAGAGGCCCGCATGCTCTCCCACAACTACATCGGCACCGAGCACATCCTGCTCGGTCTCATCCACGAGGGTGAGGGCGTCGCCGCCAAGGCGTTGGAGTCCCTCGACATCTCGCTGGAGGCCGTGCGCGCCCAGGTCGAGGAGATCATCGGACAGGGCCAGCAGGCGCCATCGGGCCACATCCCGTTCACGCCGCGCGCCAAGAAGGTGCTCGAGCTCTCCCTGCGCGAGGCCCTCCAGCTCGGCCACTCCTACATCGGCACCGAGCACATCCTGCTCGGTCTGATCCGCGAGGGCGAGGGCGTCGCCGCCCAGGTGCTGCAGAAGCTGGGCGCCGACCTCAACCGGGTCCGCCAGCAGGTCATCCAGCTGCTCTCGGGCTTCCAGGGCAAGGAGTCGGGCTCCTCCGGCGCGGCCACCGGCGGCAGCGGCAGCGAGGCGCCGTCGTCCTCGCTGGTCCTCGACCAGTTCGGGCAGAACCTCACCCAGGCGGCCCGCGAGGGCAAGCTCGACCCCGTGATCGGCCGTGAGCCCGAGATCGAGCGGGTCATGCAGATCCTGTCGCGACGTACGAAGAACAACCCCGTGCTCATCGGTGAGCCGGGCGTCGGCAAGACCACGATCGTGGCCGGCCTGGCGCAGGACATCGTCAAGGGCAACGTGCCCGAGACGCTGAAGGACAAGCACATCTACACCCTCGACCTCGGCGCGCTGGTCGCCGGCTCGCGTTACCGCGGTGACTTCGAGGAGCGCCTGAAGAAGGTGCTCAAGGAGATCCGCACCCGAGGCGACATCGTGCTGTTCATCGACGAGATCCACACGCTGGTCGGCGCCGGCGCGGCCGAGGGCGCGATCGACGCCGCGTCCATCCTCAAGCCGATGCTGGCCCGCGGCGAGCTGCAGACCATCGGCGCCACGACGCTCGACGAGTACCGGAAGTACCTCGAGAAGGACGCCGCGCTCGAGCGCCGCTTCCAGCCGATCCAGGTCGCCGAGCCGTCGATCGCGCACACCATCGAGATGCTCAAGGGTCTGCGCGACCGCTACGAGGCACACCACCGCGTGACGATCACCGACGAGGCCCTGGTCTCGGCGGCGACGCTGGCCGACCGCTACATCAGCGACCGGTTCCTGCCCGACAAGGCGATCGACCTCATCGACGAGGCGGGCTCGCGCCTGCGCATCCGCCGGATGACCGCTCCCGCCGACCTGCGGGAGTACGACGACAAGATCGCCGACGTCCGGCAGCGCAAGGAGGCCGCGATCGACGGCCAGGACTTCGAGGCGGCCGCGCGTCTGCGCGACGAGGAGAAGCAGCTCATGCACCGCAAGGCGGAGCGCGAGAAGCAGTGGCGCGCCGGCGACATGGACGAGGTGGCCGAGGTCGACGAGGAGCTCATCGCCGAGGTCCTCGCGGTCGCGACCGGCATCCCGATCGTGAAGCTGTCGGAGGAGGAGTCCACGCGGCTGCTCAAGATGGAGGACGAGCTCCACCGGCGGGTCATCGGCCAGGAGGAGGCCGTCAAGGCGCTGTCCCGGGCGATCCGGCGCACTCGTGCCGGGTTGAAGGACCCCAAGCGTCCCGGCGGCTCGTTCATCTTCGCCGGCCCCTCCGGTGTCGGTAAGACCTGGCTGTCCAAGACGCTCGCGGAGTTCCTCTTCGGCGACGAGGACGCGCTGATCCAGCTCGACATGAGCGAGTTCAGCGAGAAGCACACCGTCTCGCGGCTCTTCGGCTCGCCTCCGGGCTACGTCGGCTACGAGGAGGGTGGCCAGCTGACCGAGAAGGTGCGGCGCAAGCCGTTCTCGGTCGTGCTCTTCGACGAGGTCGAGAAGGCGCACCCCGACATCTTCAACAGCCTGTTGCAGATCCTCGAGGAAGGTCGCCTGACCGACTCCCAGGGTCGGGTGGTCGACTTCAAGAACACCGTCATCATCATGACCACCAACCTCGGCACCCGCGACATCGCCAAGGGGGTCAACCTCGGCTTCGCCCAGTCCGGCGACGTCGCGGGCTCCTACGAGCGGATGAAGAACAAGGTCTCCGACGAGCTGAAGCAGCACTTCCGGCCCGAGTTCCTCAACCGTGTCGACGAGATCATCGTCTTCCCGCCGCTGTCGCAGGAGCAGATCGTCGCCATGGTCGACAACATGATCGCCGGCGTGGAGCTGCGCCTGAAGGACCGCGACATGTCCCTCGAGCTCACCCAGGAGGCCAAGAACCTGCTGGCCGCGCGCGGGTTCGACCCGGTGCTCGGCGCTCGTCCGCTGCGGCGGACGATCCAGCGCGAGATCGAGGACGTGATGGCCGAGAAGATGCTCTACGGCGAGATCGGCCCCGGCCAGATCGTGGTGGTCGGCATCGAGGGCGGCGACGGCGAGGACATGTCCAAGGCGACGTTCACGTTCAAGGGCCAGAAGGTCAGCGCCCTGCCGGACCTGCCGCCGTTCGAGACCGCCGACCTCGAGGTCGGTCCGCCGATCGGACCCGACGGCGCGCCGATCGAGGGCCCCGACGACTCGCTCGGCCCCATCGACATCGAGAAGTCGAACGACTAGTCGAGTCGCGCCTCCGGTGCGTTGAGTCGCGTGTTGCGCGCGTCTTGGCGATGACCGGAGGCGCGACTCGACAGACCGGAGGCGCGACTCAACGATGCTGTTCACGGCGAGCACGGTGAAGGACACCCTGCCCAACCTGCGGCGGTTCGTGGCCGGCAACCTGGCCGGGGGCGCCGACCACCTGGTGGTGTTCGTCGACGACCCCGACGGCACCGATCCGGCCGCGGTCGACTTCCTGGCGGCCCACGACGGCGTCACCTGCGTGCTCACCGACGACGAGTGGTGGGCCGGCGACCGGCCGGGCCAGCTCAACGTGCGGCAACGCATCAACGCGAACGTCGTCAAGGCGGTGCTGAGCCGGCTCGACCCCGCTCACGGCTGGGCCGACTGGGTCTTCCACATCGACGCCGACGAGATCGTCCAGATCGACCGGATGGCCCTGTCCTCGGCGCCGGAGGCAGCGAGTGTCGTCCGGCTGGCACCGCTCGAGGCGGTCTCGCAGCAGCACTGGGACGACGACCCGACGCTGTTCAAGCGGCTGCTCGAGGATGACGACCTCACCCTGCTGCACACCCTCGGTGTCATCGACCGGTCGCACAACGGGGCGTACTTCCACGGCCACGTGGACGGCAAGTCCGGCGTGCGCCCCACCCTCGACCTGTGGCTCACCCTGCACCACGTCGTCGACGCCGAGAAGACCGAGCAGGATCCGTGGGAGCACCCGGGGCTGCGACTCCTCCACTACGAGTCGTTCTCGGGCGAGGACTTCGTGCGCAAGTGGACGGCGATGCTCGGGTCGGGAGGCGTCGTCAACTTCCGCAAGGGCCGCGAGCCCACGGCGGTCGCGTTGCGCACGCTGATCGGCAAGGGGCTGAGCGCCGAGCAGGCGCGCCCCTACCTGATGCGGATCTTCGAGCGCACCACCGAGGACGACCTCGCCACGCTGCGCGAGCTCGGCCTGCTCGAGGAGGTCGACCCGCGCGCCGGCACCCACACGCCCGAGGCGTTCCCCGACGGGGCCCGGGCCGCCTTCCTGGCCCTGCTCGACGGCCTGCGACCGCTGTCGAAGCGCGACTTCCACCCCGGTCGGCCAGCCGCCGCGGTGCGCGGCCTGCTCGACGAGGCCGAGGAAGCCGACAGCCCGGCTAGGGGAGTGCGTAAGCTCCTGCGGCGGCCCTGACAACCAGCCCGTCCTCGAGCAGTCCGGCCAGGCAGCGGTCTCGCTGCTCCGCCTGTGGCCAGGCCTGGACCAGCCGCCCGGCGGTGACCGCGCCGGTGGCCTCGCGGAGGACGGCGAGCAGCCTGCCCCGGCACTGCCGGTCGGTGCCGTCGTAGGTCTGCCCCTTCCGCGGCGGTCCGTCGTAGGCAGGGTAGCCGGCCGCGCGCCACGCACACGTCTCCCGCAGGGGGCACTCGGCGCAGCGGGGGCGCGTCGAGGTGCAGACCAGCGCGCCCAGCTCCATCAGGGCGATCGACCACGTGGCCGCCGTCGCGTCGTCCGCCGGGAGCAGGTCGGTCGCCCGGAGCCGCTCACCGACCGACACAGCCGGGGGCGGCAGCTCGCACCCGGCCAGCACGCGAGCCAGTACCCGCCTGACGTTCGTGTCGAGCACGGCATGTCGCCGGGTGTACGCGAACACGGCGATCGCCGCGGCCGTGTAGTCACCCACGCCGGGAAGGGCGCGCAGCTCGTCGTACGACGACGGCACCTCGCCGCCGTGCCGCTCGGTGATGACGCCGGCCGAGGCGTGCAGACGCAGCGCTCGGCGCGGATAGCCGAGCCGACCCCACGCCCGGACCGCTTCTCCGGCGGGCTCCGCGGCCAGGTGCGCGGGCGTGGGCCAGCGCGTGAGCCACTGCTGGTGGACCGGCACCACCCGGGCGACCGGCGTCTGCTGCAGCATGAACTCCGAGACCATCACCGACCAGGCCGACGCCTCGACGCCCCGCCACGGCAGGTCGCGCGCGTGCGCGTCGTACCAGCCGAGGAGCGGCTCGTGGAGGTCGGACACGGGCCGATCCTAGGATCTCGACTCGATCTCCTTCGCTCCGCTCGCGGACGCGCGGAGTGGCACCCCGACCGCGGGCGCTCTCGTCGTTAGCGTTTCGACGTGTCCTCCCTGACCCGGCCGCGCGGCCCGCTGCCCAGGCGCGTCTATTGGGTACGCCGCCTCATGGTGCTGGGCATCGCGACCCTCCTCGTCGTCGGAGTCGGCCGCATCCTCACCGACGGCAGCGACGCGAGCTCGCCGCCTGAGCAGGCGGCGCAGGTCGCCGCGCAGCCCGAGACGTCGACGACCGGACAGACCCTGACCGCCGACGAGCGCAAGCAGAAGCGCAAGGAGCGCCGCGAGCGGCGCAGGGCACGGGCCAGCGAGACCGACTCCGCCGACCCCGATCCTCGCCCAGCCGACGGGGCCCTGCGCCAACGACGACATCGTCGCGACGCCGGTGCTCGCCGAAGCGGCCGGCGGGGGCCAGGTCCTCATCTCGGTCGAGCTGCGGACCCAGGTGTCGGAGGCCTGCACGTGGGCGGTCTCAGCCGAGACCCTCACGCTGAAGATCAGCTCCGGCGACGACGACATCTGGGCGAGTCGGCAGTGCCCGGAGTCCGTCCCCACGCGCAACCTGGTCATCCGTCAGGACGTCGCCACGAAGGTCGGCATCCGGTGGAGCGGGCGCCGTTCTGACGACACCTGCTCGGAGCTCACCGGCTGGGCCCTGCCGGGTTGGTACCACGTCGTCGCCGCCGCCCTGGCCGGCGAGCCCACCGACGTCCAGTTCGAGCTCGTCACGCCCCCCGCCCCCACCGTCACGCGGACCATCACGCCGTCGCCGGACCCGGACGACAAGAAGAAGGACAAGAAGAAGAACCGGGGCTGAGCCCGGACCTCGCCGGGCGGGCTCCGTCCGTGGTCAGGCGAACCGGTCGCCGAGGATGGACGACTCGGCGAGGCGGGAGAGGCCTTCGCGGACACTGCGCGCGCGGAGCTCGCCGACTCCCTCGACGACCTGGAGGTCGTCGATGCCGGCGGAGAGCAGCTTCTGGAGGGTGCCGAAGTGGTCGACCAGCCGGTCGACGACGGCTGGAGGGAGGCGGGGGACCTTGGCCAGCAGCCGGTAGCCGCGCGGGGTGACGGCGGCGTCGAGGTGCTCGCCGTTGCCGAGTGAGAGCGCCCGCGCCACCGACGCGGGGTCGACCAGCTCGGTCGCCGAGAGACCGCTCAGGAGCAGCAGCGAGCTCTCCGGGGTGGTGCCGCGCCGGACCGGGAGGTAGTCGCGGATCACCAGCTCGCGCTCGGCATCGACACCGGTGACCAGCTCTTCGAGCTGCAGCGAGAGCAGGCGCCCGTCGGTGCCGAGCTCGAGCACGTAGTCCTCGATCTCGCGCGCGATCCGGGTGACCATCTCGAGGCGCTGGGCGACGACCGCCACGTCGCGCGCGGTGACGAGGTCCTCGATCTCGAGCGCCGAGAGCGTGCTGGCCACCTCGTCGAGCCGCAGCTTGTAGCGCTCCAGCGTGGCCAGCGCCTGGTTGGCGCGCGAGAGGATCTGCCCGGAGTCCTCCAGCACGTGGCGGATCTCGCCGACGTACGCCGCGATGATCTGCATCGACTGGGACACCGAGATGACCGGGTAGCCGGTCTGACGCGCGACCCGGTCGGCCGTGCGGTGTCGGGTGCCGGTCTCGTCGGAGTGGATGGTGTGGTCGGGCATCAGGTGCACGGCGGCCCGGTGGATGCGGGTGATCTCCCGGTCGAGGATGATCGCGCCGTCCATCTTGGCCAGCTCGCGCAGACCGGTCGCGCTGAACGGCACGTCCAGCTCGAAGCCACCCGTCGAGATCGACTCGATCAGGCGGTCATGGCCGATCACGATCAGCGCCCCGGTGCGACCGCGCAGGATGCGCTCCAGGCCGTCGCGCAGGGCGGTTCCGGGAGCCATGGACGCAAGGACGGCGCGCAGGCGCAACGCGTCGTCGGTGCGCTCGTTCGCGACCACGGAGCCTCCCTCTCCTCGCTCGCCGGCAACACCGGCGTGGCGCCGTCAGTGTAGAGGCAGCAGGGCTCAGTAGTGGTCACGATCCGGTCGCGGCACCAGCAGTCCGCACAGCGCCAGAGCCGAGGCCAGGTCGGTCATCTCCTCGACCCGGATGCCGTCGGGGTACGCCGTCCGCCGGGCGGCGTCGCCGTCGCGGCCCGGGCCGGCCGGGACCAGCGCCACCTCGAACCCCATCCGGGCGGCCTCGGCCACCCGCTGGTGCAGGTCGCGCACCGAGCGGAGCTCGCCGGCGAGCCCGATCTCGCCGATCGCGACCGTGCCGCGCGGAGGTGGCGCCCCCATCCAGGCCGAGGCGATGGCGACGGCCGTGGCGAGGTCGCTCGCGGGCTCACTCAGCCGCGCCCCGCCGACGGTGGAGGCGAACACGTCGTGCCCGTGCAGCCGGATGCGGCAGTGCTGCGCGAGGACGGCCAGCAGCATCGCCACCCGCGACGAGTCGAGCCCCGAGGTCGTCCGCCGAGGCCGCTCGGCAGGGGTCGGGGTCACCAGCGCCTGCACCTCGGCGAGCAGCGGGCGCCGGCCCTCCATGGTGACGGCCACGCACGTGCCGGCGACCCGTCGCCGGTGGTGCTCGACGAACAGGCCCGTCGGGTCGGTCACCGCGACGATCCCCTCGGCGGACAGGTCGAAGCACCCGACCTCGTCGACGGGGCCGAAGCGGTTCTTCAGGGCCCGGACCATGCGCAGCCGTGAGGCGCGCTCACCCTCGAAGTGGAGGACCACGTCGACGAGGTGCTCGAGGACCCGCGGACCCGCGATGGACCCGTCCTTGGTGACGTGGCCGACGATCATCAACGTCATGTTGCGGGTCTTGGCGACCCGGATCAGGGCGGCGGCCACCTCCTTCACCTGGGTGACGCCGCCGGGCACGCCGTCGACGTCGCGGGCGGCGATGGTCTGGATCGAGTCGACCACGAGCAGGCTGGGCTGCACGGCGTCGATGTGGGTGAGCACCGCGCCGAGGTCGGTCTCGGCGGCGAGGTAGAGCTCGTCGTGGACGGCCCCGGTGCGGTCGGCGCGCAGCCGGACCTGGGAGGCGGACTCCTCGCCGGTGACGTAGAGCGTGCGGCGCTGGTAGCGGCTGGTCTGCGAGGCCACCTCGAGCAGGAGCGTGCTCTTGCCGACACCGGGCTCGCCGGCGAGCAGGATCGCCGCGCCGGGCACCAGGCCGCCCCCGAGCACCCGGTCGAGCTCGGGCACCCCGGAGGAGCGGAACGTGGCCTTGGTGCCGTCGACCTGGCCGATCGGGATCGCGGGTGCGCTCACCGGTCCGGCGGCGGCGGCCGAGGTCGGCGCTGCCGTCTCGGCCACCGAGCCCCAGGCCTGGCACTCCCCGCAGCGGCCGACCCACTTGGCAGCCTCCCACCCGCACTCCGAGCAGCGGAAGCTCGCCCGGGCGCGGCCCTTGCCGCGGCCGGGCTGGATCGGTCTGGTCGTCATGCGCTGCACGCTAGGCGAGGCCGCCGACAACAGGCCGCCACCGCGCGGGAGCGGCCACGCCCACCCGTCCTGGTGTACCCGCCCGGGACCGGCGCCTTGTATCGTGAATTGGAACGATCCAGACAGGCCAGGATCGACGCAGGGGAGGCAGGGCCGATGGGACGGACCGTCGGGGAGCACGTGACGCTCCCACCCGTGCCCCCGACCCTGGCCGACGTGGCCGAGAGGGCCGGGGTCTCCCGGCAGACGGTCTCCAACGCCGTCAACAATCCCGAGCTCCTGCGCGCCGACACGCTCAAGCGGGTGCAGCACGCGATCTCCGACCTCGGCTACTCGCCCAACCGCGCGGCCCGCAACCTGCGCACCCGGGCGAGCCACCTCGTCGGCCTGCGCTTCACGCCGGCCCAGGAGGGCACCGCCAACGCGCTGATGGACCGCTTCGTGCACTCGCTGGTCGAGGCGTCGGCGGAGGCGGGCTACCACGTCCTGCTCTTCGCGGGCGACGCCGAGGACCCGGTGTCCGGGTACGACGACCTGCTGCGCGCCACCGCCGTCGACGCGTTCGTGGTGACCGACACGTTCCTCGGCAATCCCCAGGCCACGTGGCTCGAGGAGCGCCGCGCGCCGTTCGTGGCGTTCGGGCGGCCCTGGGACCTCCCGGACGCCGGCCACCCGTGGGTCGACGTCGACGGAGCCGCCGGCGCCGAGCTGGCCACCACCCACCTCGCCGAGCGCGGGCACACCCGGATCGCCTGGGTCGGCTGGCGCAAGGACTCCTGGATCGGAGAGGACCGCCGCTCCGGCTGGAGCCGGGCCATGCGCGACCGCGGCCTGGTCACTACCGGGCTGGCCTGCCGGGTCGAGGACTCCGTCGCCAGCGGGCGCGAGGCTGCCGGTCGCCTGCTCGACGACGCCGCGCCCACGGCGTTCGTCTGCGCCTCCGACACGCTCGCGATGGGCGTCCTGCACGCCCTCGACGAGCGGGGCCTGCGGCCGGGTGCCGACATCGCGGTGGTCGGCTTCGACGACTCGCAGGTGGCGCAGGTCGTCCCGGCCGGGCTGACGTCGGTCCGCCAGCCGCTCGAGGAGGTCGCGGTCGAGGTGGTGAGGGCCCTGGCCGGGCTGCTCGCGGCGCCGGCGGTCGTCGGCCCCGGCGTGCTGTTGCGCCCCACGCTGGCCGTGCGCGGCTCGTCCGGGCGCGCGGGTCGCTGAGCGTCGTACACGGGGTGTCGCGGCGCAGGATCCACGGGCCGGTCCGCGATGATGTGCTGGCCGACTCGGGACAGCCATACGTCAGCGCCCCCGTGGGGGAGCTCCGAGGGACCAGGGGGAGTGGACGCCGGTGACCCGACGCAGGTCGGCCGACGACGCGAAGGCCGAGATCCGCGAGGCCGCGCTGCACCTCTTCCTCCAGCAGGGGTACGACGCCGCGTCGCTGGAAGGGGTGGCCGAGCGGGTCGGCGTGACGAGGCCCGCCGTGCTCTACCACTTCGGCAGCAAGGAGGCCCTGCTGCTCAGCGTCGTCGAGCCGGGCTTCGGGGCACTCGACGCCGTGGTCTCGGGCTTCGAGGCCGTCGACGACGGTCTGGTGGACCAGGAGACGGTGCTGCGCGCCCTGGTGGCCGTGCTGCTCGAGCACAGGCGGCCGATCGCGCTGATCTCCCGCTTCGCCAACGACTACTCCGTCGGGGGGATCGGTGAGCGCGCCCAGCGGCTCAACCTGCGCTGCGCCCTCCTGCTGGGCGGCGCTGCGACCGCTACCGACTCGGCGACGCAGATCCGGGTCGTCGCCACGCTGGCAGCGCTCGGCGGGATCATCGACGCCCGCGTCGCCCTGCCGCTCGAGACCGTGGAGGACCAGGAGGTCCTCGTCCGCGGGCTGTTGGCGCTGCTGAAGAGCTAGCCGCCACCCGCGGCGCGTGCGTGGCGCGTTCAGTACCGCTTCCACCAGAGGTTGACGGCGTAGTCGACCTCGGGTCCCTCGTGCTCGGCGAGGATCAGGTCGGCGTTGCGGGCGTCGTACTCGATGCGCACGACGCTCTCGAGGTCCGCGCGGGACCCGAAGGCCCAGCGGATGTCGACGGGCACGCGCGTCCATCCCTGCACCGACCAGAAGCGCTCGACCTCGCTCGGCGACGGCAGGTGCGGGTAGGCGCGCCGGAACCACCGCCCGAACGTGGAGCGGCTGTAGTCGTTGTCGACGACGAAGGCCGTGCCGCCCGGGCGGACGACCCGGTCGAGCTCGCGCAACCCGGGCTCGCAGCCGGGGCCGAAGAAGTAGGCCCAGCGCGACCTGCACGACGTCCACGGACGCAGGCGGCAGCGGGACGTGCTGGGCGCTTCCGACGAGCACGCGCACGCCCGGCAGTCGAGCGGGTACGCCGCCGCGCAAGCCGGACGAGGTCCTGGTGCGGCTCGACGCCGGTGACCGTGCGGGCGGTCTCGGCCCACCGGGGCAGGTGGAAGCCGGTGCCGCACCCGAGGTCCAGCAGGTCGCGGCCGGCCCAGTCGGCGACGGCGGCCATCGCCTCCTCGATCCGCCGGTCGGGGTCGGCCGCGCGGTTCTCCAGCTCGTAGGTCGCCGGGTGGTCCCAGATGTTGGGGCTCGGGACGGCGTCAGGGCCTGCGGGCGGCCTCAACGGACGACCCTCAGACGCGGACCAGGCCGTTGGGGGTCAGGACCTGCACGGCCAGGACGCCGGGGGTGCCGTGCGGTGCGACCCAGTCGACCTTCACGTCCTCGAGCGGGGCCTCGACGGTGACGCCGAGCCAGTCGCTGACCCGGCTCGGGTCGCCCGCGATCTCCAGGCAGGCAAGGGAGAACCGCTGGTCCGCGCCGGCGCTCGGGTGCAGCTCGGCGGGCGAGAGCCACTCGATGAAGAAGGGCAGCTGCGGATCGGCGATGAGGCCGTTGATCCCGATCTGCTTCCATTCCAGGTTGGTGCCGTCGGGCCGGTGCCGGTTGCCCGGAGCGGCCTCGCGACCGAGCCGCTGCTCGAGGCCGGCGATGTCGTCGACGGCCACGACCCAGCCCAGCCAGCCGCCGCCGAGGGCGGAGCGGGCGCGGACGGCCTGGCCGAAGGGCGCCTTGTCGGACGCGGGGTGGTCGAGGACCTCGACGATCTCGAGGTAGGTGTGGTCGGCCAGCGGCAGGATCATGTTGCGCGTGCCGAACCGCGGGTGGACGCCCCCGTCGACGAACTCGGTGCCGAGCAGCTCACCGATCCGCCGGGCGGTGCCGGCGAGGCCGTCAGGGCCGGCGGCGTAGGAGAGATGGTCGAGACGCATGCATGGATTCTGACCCCGCGCCACCGGCGGCGCTGCACCGGGGTCGGATTTCTCGACATCGAGAATCTCTTCGTGACCGCGCCGAGACCCGCTCGGCGCAAGGGACTCAGGTCACCCAGGTGGCCGCTGCGCCCCGGGGTCGGCCGGGTGGATGGCGAGGGCCGAGCGGGAGGCCAGGTGGGCCTCGCAGTGCGACACCAGCTCGTCGTACGCCGCTCGGCCCATCAGCTCGACCAGCTCGGCCGCGCTGCCGACGTACAGCGGCTCCGGAGCGTTGTGCGCCTCGGTGTTGCCGGAGCAGTACCAGTCGAGGTCGTGCCCGCCAGGTCCCCAGCCGCGCCGGTCGTACTCCCCGATCGAGACCTCCGAGTAGGACGTGCCGTCCTGCAGCTCGACGGTGCGGAAGGTACGCCGGATGGGCAGCTGCCAGCACACGTCGGGCTTGGTCTCGAGCGGGTGCCGGCCCTGGCGCAGGGCCAGCGCGTGCAGCGCGCACCCGGCACCGAGCGCGAAGTCGGCGCGGTTGTGGAAGATGCACGCCTGCTGGCCGTCGATCTCGAGGGTCCGGGTCTTGCGCTCGCCGTCCTCGTCGAGCTCGATCCAGGCGCTGCGCTTCAGCTTCTTGCCCTCGCGGGCGGTGCTGCCAGACGTCGTCGGTGAGCTGGTCGACGAAGCCCGCCACCCGCCTCTCGTCGTCCTTGTCGGAGAAGTGCGCGCCGAGGGTGCAGCAGCCGGTGTCGGGCGAGGTCGAGTAGATGCCCTGGCAGCCCTGGCCGAAGATGCAGTGGTAGCGCGAGGTGAGCCAGGTGAGGTCGCAGCGGAAGACCTGGCTCGCGTCGGCGGGGTCGGCGAACTCGACGAACGCGCGTGGAAACACCAGGTCGACCTCGGGCACGACACCAAGCCTGTCACGACGCCGGCTGCGAGACCTCGTCGCTGTCGGGAACGGCCGGAGTAGCGTTCGCCCTATGCGGCTGGGCGTCCTCGACATCGGGTCCAACACCGGGCACCTGCTCGTCGTCGACGCGCACGACGGCGCGGCGCCCCTGCCGGCGTACTCGCACAAGGAGCCGCTGCGGCTCGCGGAGCACCTGGACGCCGACGGTGCCGTGTCGCGTGCCGGCGTCGAGGCGCTGACCACGTTCGTCGCCTCGGCGATCGTCGTGGCCGAGGACAAGGGCTGCGAGGAGATGCTCGGCTTCGCCACGTCGGCGGTGCGCGACGCGGTGAACTCCGAGGACGTGCTGACCGAGGTCGGGGCCCGCACCGGCGTCGCCCTCGACGTGCTGTCGGGGGAGGACGAGGCGCGGCTGACGTTCCTCGCCGTACGCCGCTGGTTCGGCTGGTCCGCCGGCCGGCTCGCCGTCTTCGACATCGGCGGCGGCTCGCTCGAGATCGCCGGTGGTGCCAACGAGGCACCCGACGTGGCCTGGTCGATGCCACTCGGTGCGGCCCGGCTGGCCCGGGAGTTCTTCGCGGTAGGCCTGCCAGGGGAGGCCGACGTGCGCACGCTGCGCAAGCGGATCCGGGCCGAGATCGCCCGCGATGCCGGCCGCCTGCTGCGCTACGGGCAGCCCGACAAGGCCGTCGCCACCTCCAAGACGTTCCGCTCGCTCGCCCGGATCTGCGGCGCCGCCCCGTCGAGCGCGGGCGCCCTGGTGCCGCGCGCCCTGCCCCTGGACGAGATCTCGGCGTGGATCCCGAAGCTGATCGAGATGGACGACGAGAAGTTCGCGGCGCTGCCTGGTGTGTCGGCGTCGCGCGCCCACCAGGTGGTGCCGGGTGCGCTGGTGGCCGAGGCGTGCATGGACATCTTCGGGCTCGACGAGCTCGAGATCTGCCCGTGGGCGCTGCGCGAGGGCGTGATCCTGGAACGCATCGACCTGCTCGACGGCGCCGACTGAGCATCACGTGCCTGTCATCGGACTCTCCACCGCCTCGGTCTACCCCGAGTCGACCGCGCACGCCTTCGGCTACGCCTCGTCGCTCGGCTACGACGCCGTCGAGGTCATGGTCGGCATCGACGCGCTCAGCCAGCAGGTCGCCGCCGTCAAGCAGCTGGCCGAGCACCACGAGATGCCCGTCTGCGCCGTGCACGCGCCGTGCCTGCTGTTCACGCAGCGGGTCTGGGGCACCGACCCGTGGGGCAAGCTCCAGCGGTCGGCCGAGATGGCCGAGGAGGTCGGCGCCGAGGTGGTCGTCGTACACCCGCCCTTTCGCTGGCAGAAGGACTACGCGGCCGGCTTCGTCGACGGCATCGCCGCTCTCGAGGTCTCGACCGGCATCGCGTTCGCCGTCGAGAACATGTATCCCTGGCGCTCGCCCGCGCGGGGCGGGTCGAAGCGCGGGATGGGGATGTACCTGCCCGGCTACGACCCGTCGGACGAGGACTACGCCAACACGACCATCGACCTCTCGCACGCCGCGATCGCGCGCGACGACGTGGTCGAGATGGCCGACCGGCTCGGTGAGCGGCTGCGGCACGTCCACCTGACCGACGGCACCGGCTCGGCCAAGGACGAGCACCTCGTGCCGGGGCGGGGCTCGATGCAGGCCGACGTGTTCCTGCGGCACCTGGCAGCCCAGGGCTTCGGCGGGCACATCGTGCTGGAGATCAACACCCGGCGGTGCAACACGCGGGAGGAGCGCGAGCGCGACCTCGTCGAGTCGCTCGCCTTCGCGCGCGAGCACTTCGTGGTGCATTCGCGGTGACCGCCCGCCGGGGGCGCCGCCCGGGTGCTCCGGACACGCGGGCGGCGATCCTCGAGGCCGCGCGCGAGCTGTTCGGCGCGCAGGGCTTCTCGGGCACGACGATCCGGGCGATCGCCACGTCGGCCGGCGTTGATGCGGCTCTGGTGCACCACTACTTCGGCACCAAGGACGATCTCTTCCTCGCCGCGCTCGACATCCCGGTCGACCCGCGCCAGGTCATCGCCCCCGTGGTGGCGGGCGGTCCCGACGGCGCAGCCGAACGGTTCCTGACGGTCTTCCTGTCGGTGTGGGACGACCCCGTCGTACGCCCGTCGCTGCTGGCCGTGGCCCGTGCGGTGATGGACCCCGCGACGCAGCGGCTGCTCTCCGACGGGTTCCTGCCCGTGGTCATCGAGCCGGTCGGCGTCGCCCTCGGTCTGGACCGGCCGGAGCTCCGGATGCCGCTGGTCGCCAGCCAGGTGATCGGGCTGATCCTGCTGCGCTACGTCCTGGAGGTGGAGCCCATCGCCTCGATGCCCACCGAGACGGTCATCGCGACGTACGCCCCGACGCTGCAGCGCTACCTCACCGGCCCGCTGCCCTGACCCGGCGTGCGTGCAGCCTGCATCGGTTGAGACGTGTCACGGTGGTGCATCTTGCGGGGAGGTGCCCAGCAGGAGCATAATTCAACACATGATGAAAAACGCGGTGGAGGTGCGCGGGCTGACCGTCGTGCGAGGGCGTACGACGGTGCTCGACGGGCTCGACCTCACCCTCGGTGGCGGCGTGACCGGACTGCTCGGGCCGAGCGGGTGCGGCAAGACGACGCTGATGCGCGCGCTGGTCGGCGTCCAACAGGTGAAGGCCGGCACGGTCGAGGTGTTCGGCGCGGCGGCGGGAAGCGCGCCGCTGCGCGACCGGGTGGGCTACGTGACACAGGCAGCAAGCGTGTACGACGACCTCACCGTGGCCGAGAACCTCCGCTTCTTCGCCCAGGTGCTCGACGTGGGCCGCGCCGAGGTCGACAGGGCGGTCGCAGCGGTGGACCTGACCGGTCAGGCCGACCAGGTCGTCGGCACGATGTCCGGGGGCCAGCGCAGCCGGGTCAGCCTGGCCGTGGCGCTGCTCAAGGAGCCCGACCTGCTCGTGCTCGACGAGCCCACCGTCGGCCTCGACCCGGTGCTGCGCCAGGAGCTGTGGGGGCTGTTCCACCGGCTGGCCGCCGCGGGGTCAGCGGTCCTCGTGAGCAGCCACGTCATGGACGAGGCCGAGCGCTGCGACCGGCTGCTCCTGATGCGGTCCGGCGCGATCATCGCCGACGGGAGCCCCGCCGAGATCCGCGAGCGCACCGGCGCAGCCGACATCGAGGGCGCCTTCCTCGCGGTCGTCGGGGGAGGTGCAGCGCATGACCACCCGCACCGTCCCTGGGCGCGTCGTCGGTGGCCGCATCGTCAGCGGCCGCATCTTGCTGGCCGTCGCCGCACGCGTGCTCACCCAGATCCGGCGCGACCATCGCACGCTGGCCATGCTGCTGGTGCTTCCCTGTCTGCTGATCACGCTGCTGTGGTGGATGCTCGCCGACCTGCCGGGCGACTCCTTCGACCGGTTCGGCCCAGGACTGCTGGCGATGTTCCCGTTCATCGTGATGTTCCTCGTCACGAGCGTCACCACCCTGCGCGAGCGCTCCAGCGGCACCCTCGAGCGGTTGCTCGCGATGCCGATGGGCAAGCTCGACTTCCTGCTCGGGTACGCCCTCGCCTTCGGGGTGGTGGCCGCGGTGCAGTCGGTGCTCGCCGTGGCGGTGTCGGTCGTCTTCCTCGACCTCGACGTGGCCGGGCCGGTCTGGCTGCTCACGACCGTCGCGGTCGCCGACGCCGTGCTCGGCACCGCGCTCGGCCTGTTCGTTTCGGCGTTCGCTGCTACGGAGTTCCAGGCAGTGCAGTTCATGCCGCTCGTGGTGATCCCGCAGATCCTGCTGTGCGGCCTGCTGGTCCCTCGCGACGCGCTGCCCGACGTGCTCGGCTTCGTCAGCGACCTGCTGCCCCTGTCCTACGCCGTGGACGCGATGACCCACCTGGTCACCTCGACCTCGACGGCCGAGGTGTGGGCCGACATCGGTGTCGTGGTCGGCTTCGCCTTAGCCGGGCTGGGCCTGGGCGCCGCGACCCTGCGGCGGCGTACCCCCTGAGCGGCGGACTTCCCACCCGGAGCTGTCACTTCGTGACCGTTGCAACCGGTGGGAAGTGCAGGAGTACCCGCGTAGGCGGGGATTCCGCCCGGGCGGGCCGCGGTCGGCGGCTCGAAGTAGCCTGACGACATGGCGTTGCTCCGCGAACCCCTGCTCCTGCTCTGCCGCAGCGACACGGTGAAGAAGCTCGTCAGCACCATGCCGGTCTCGGCGGGGATCGTGAACAGCTACGTGCCCGGCGAGTCCACGCAGAGCGCGGTCGACGCGACGGCCGGGCTGGTGGCGGACGGGCTCACGGCGACCCTCGACTTCCTCGGCGAGGACACCCTCGACGCCGAGCAGGCCGACGCGACCGTGGCGGCGTACAAGGACGTGCTCACCGCACTCTCGGAGCGCGGGCTGGCCCGGCAGGCCGAGGTCTCGGTCAAGCTCAGCGCCGATCGGGCAGGCGCTGGCGTCCAACGGCCACAAGATCGCCCTCGAGAACGCCCGGGCCATCTGCCGGGCGGCGCGCAACGCCGGCACGACGGTCACCCTCGACATGGAGGACCACACCACCACCGACTCGACGCTGGCGATCCTGCGCGACCTGCGCAAGGACTTCCCCGAGACCGGCGCGGTGCTCCAGGCCTACCTCCACCGCACCGAGGCCGACTGCCGCGCGCTGGCCTACGAGGGCTCGCGGGTGCGGCTGTGCAAGGGCGCCTACAACGAGCCCGAGGAGGTCGCCTTCCAGGGCCGCGAGGACGTCGACAAGTCCTACGTGCGCTGCCTGAAGGTGCTGATGGCGGGCCAGGGCTACCCGATGGTCGCCAGCCACGACCCGAGGCTGATCTCGATCGCGTCGTCGATCGCGGGGCGCTACGGCCGCGAGAAGGGCACCTACGAGTTCCAGATGCTCTACGGCATCAGGCCCGAGGAGCAGAAGCGGCTCGCGCGAAAGGGCGAGACGGTGCGCGTCTACGTCCCCTACGGTCAGGAGTGGTACGGCTACCTGATGCGCCGCCTCGCGGAGCGACCGCAGAACCTGTCGTTCTTCCTGAAGTCCCTGATCTCCAAGAAGTGAGCGTCGAGACATGAGCAGCAACCAGACCGCCATCATCGGCGCCGGCGTGATGGGCGAGACCCTGCTGTCCGGCCTGGTCCGCGCCGGCCGCCGCGTCGACAACCTCCTCGTCGGGGAGAAGCGGCCCGAGCGCGCCCACGAGCTCGAGGAGCGGTACGGCGTCGCGGTGGTGTCCAACGTCGAGGCGGCCGAGAAGGCCGACACCGTCGCGCTGGTCGTGAAGCCGCAGGACATGGCCGACGTGCTCGACGAGATCGCCCCCGTCCTGCGCAAGGGCCAGCTGCTGGTCTCGCTCGCGGCCGGCATCACGACCGCGTTCATCGAGTCTCGGGTGCCCGACGGCGTCGCGGTCGTCCGGGTCATGCCCAACACGCCCGCCCTGGTCGACGAGGGGATGGCCGCGATCTCGCCGGGCTCCCACTGCGACGACGCCCACCTCGCCGAGGCGGAGGGCCTGATGGCGTCGGTCGGCAAGGTGCTGCGGATCCCCGAGCGCCAGCAGGACGCCGTCACCGCGATCTCCGGCTCCGGGCCGGCGTACATCTTCTTCGTCGTCGAGTCGATGATCGAGGCCGGTGTCCACCTCGGCCTGCCGCGCGCGACGGCCACCGACCTCGTCGTCCAGACCGTCGTCGGCTCGGCCAAGATGCTCCGCGAGACCGGCACCCACCCGGTCGTGCTGCGCGAGCAGGTCACCTCGCCCGCCGGCACCACCGCCGCCGCGCTGCGCGAGCTCGAGATCCACAAGGTGCGCGCCGCGTTCCTCGCGGCGATGGAGGCCGCGCGCGACCGCTCGCGCGAGCTCGCCGAGGGCTCCTGACGCCGGGGGAGCGGGGGGCAGCCGTCTGGTGCGGGGCTGTTGCCGGTTAGCACCGGGGCGGCCACGCCCTAACCGACCACAGCACCGCGCCAGACGGTCACCACGCGTCACACCAGGCCCACGGCGGCGCGGGCGGCTTCCAGCACAGGGGCGGTCACCTCGCGACAGCGCGCCGCGCCCGTCGTCGTAGACCGACGAGACGTGGGCGCGGTCGGCGGCCAGCTCGGCGTAGGCCTTCTGCAGCGGTTCGAGCTCGGCCACGACGGCGTCGGTGACGGCCGCCTTGAGCGCGCCGTACGTCGTGAGCCCTGCCGCCGAGCCTCCGCAGGCGACGAGGATCTCCAGCAGGTTGGTCACGCCGGGCTTGGCGCCGCGATCGGCGCGCACGGCGTCGGGACCGGTGTCGGAGTCGGTGACGGCGCGCGCGACCTTGCGGCGGATGACGTCGGCGGGATCGAGGAGGTAGAGGTTGCCGGCCACGTCGTCGTCGGACTTGCCCATCTTCGACGTCGGGTCCGACAGCGACATCACCCGCGCACCAGCGGTCGGCGTGCTGATCTCGGGCACGGTGAAGACCGGTCCGTAGGCGCGGTTGAACCGGAGCGCGAGATCGCGGGTCAGCTCGAGGTGCTGGCGCTGGTCGTCGCCGACCGGCACCTGCTCGGGCCGGTAGAGCAGGATGTCGGCGGCCATCAGGACCGGGTAGGTGTAGAGCGAGACGCGCGTGGCGTCGACTCCTCGACCCTTCTCCTTGAACTGGATCATCCGGTTCAGCTCGCCGGTGTACGCCGTGCACTCGAGCAGGTAGGCCAGCTCGGTGTGCGCCGGCACCCGGCTCTGGACGAACAGCGTGCTCCGGTCGAGCCCGACCGCGAGCAGCAGCGTCGCGAGCTCGGTGGTCAGCGCGCGCAGCCGCGCCGGGTCGTGGGCGACGGTCATGGCGTGCAGGTCGCAGACGCCGTAGAAGCACTGGCCGCTCGATGCGGTGTCGTCCTGGGCGGCCGCCATCGGGCGCAGCGCGCCCAGGTAGTTGCCGAGGGTCAGGTGCCCGGTGGGCTTGAGGAGGGAGAGGCGTCGTCCGGCGTACGTGGTCATGTCGTGCTCCTGGTGTCGGGTGCCGCCGACGGGCGGTGTCGACTGCCCAGAACGGGCAGGAAGCACGACGGCCGCCCGGAGGCGGCCGTGGGTCGAAGTGGGTGTGCTCGAACGCGGGTCCGCCGTCAGGCGGGCCACCACTGAAGGGTCTGCGGTGCGCGCACAGGCCAAGTGTGACACGTTCTCGACCTTGCTCGACCTTGCTCGACCACCGAAAGGGGTAGCCTCCGAGACATGGCGGAGTGCGAGGGGCCGGCGACGGCGATCTTCGACCCCTCCCTCACGGAGTACGACTTCGGGCCCACCCATCCCATGTCGCCGCTGCGCGTCGACCTGACGATGCGGCTGGCGGCCGAGCTCGGAGTGACCGGCCCCGGTGTCACCGGCGAGCGGCTGCGGCTGGTCGAGGCGCCGTACGCCACGATGGCGCAGCTGGTCAGCGTCCACGGGCCTGACCTGGTCGAGGCGGTGACCAAGGCCGGCACCACGCCGGACCGCCTCGACGCCGACTGCCTCGCTCACGGACTCGGCACCGCCGACAACCCCGTCTTCGAGGGGATGCACCATGCGGCGGCGCACGTCGTCGGCGCCACCGTCGAGGCCTGCCGCCAGGTCGCCAGCGGCGAGAGCCTGCACTCGGTCAGCATCACCGGCGGACTGCACCACGCGATGCCCGATCGCGCCAGCGGCTTCTGCGTCTACAACGACGTCGCCGTCGGCATCCAGGCCCTGCTCGATGCCGGTGTCGAGCGGGTGGCGTACGTCGACGTCGACGTCCATCACGGCGACGGCGTCGAGCAGATCTTCTGGGACGACCCGCGGGTGCTGACCATCTCCGTCCACGAGACCGGCCACGCGCTCTTTCCGGGTACCGGGTTCCCGTCCGACGTGGGCGGTCCCGGCGCCGAGGGCAGCGCGGTCAACCTGGCGCTGCCGTCCGGCACAGGGGACGCCGGCTGGCTGCGGGCCTTCCACGCGGTCGTGCCGCCGGTCGTGCGGGCGTTCGAGCCCGACGTGCTCGTCACCCAGCACGGCTGCGACTCGCACATGGACGACCCGCTCGCCCACCTGATGCTGTCGGTCGACGGGCAGCGGGCGAGCTACCTCGCGCTGCACGACCTCGCCCACGAGGTGTGCGGCGGGCGGTGGGTCGCCACGGGCGGGGGCGGGTACGCCCTGATCGAGGTGGTGCCCCGCGCGTGGGTGCACCTGCTGGCCATCGTCTCCGGCCGGCCGCTCGATCCGGCGACCCCGCTGCCCGAGCACTGGCGCGCCCACGTCGAGGAGCTCACCGGCTGGACCGCTCCCACCCGCCTCACCGACGGGCGCACCCCCGCCTGGCGCGACTGGAGCGAGGGGTACGACCCGGACGCCCGCCTCGACCAGGCCGTGCTCGCCACCCGTGAGGCGGTCTTCCCGCTGCACGGTCTCGATCCGATGTACTGAGCGGGTCGTCGGGAGGTCCACCCCGCTGGCCGGGGAGCCCGACGGGCCTTGGTGGTCTGGCGTGGCGACGGCAGGGTGTGGGCAGGAGGGCCGCGGCGTCGTACAGTCGAGCACGGTGGGGACCACAGGTCTGGACCACGCGCGTGCGCGAGGGGCCGCCACGGTGGGCCTTCTGGGGTTTTCTGAGCGTGAACGGAAGCAAATCAACTCGACACGCCGTAATCCCACTCGTTTTGTTCTTGATCCCCTTCCCCATCTGTCACATCAGGCTCTATTCTCACGAATGAAGTGCATGTTGGTCACTGGTGGGGAAGCCGGTGGCGTGCACGGAGAAGGAATCGGTGCAGCCATGGCAGCCACTCCGTTCGACTCGCAGGGCAACGATCGCCATGAGGGACCCGGCGACATCTCCGACGTGAGGTTCCTGACCGTCGCCGAGGTGGCCACGATGATGAGGGTCTCGAAGATGACCGTCTACCGGCTCGTCCACGGCGGCGAGCTTCCCGCCCTGCGCGTCGGGCGTTCGTTCCGGGTGACCGAGGACGACGTGCAGGAGTACCTCCGCAAGAGCTTCTACTCCGCCGGCTAGGGCCTGGCTCTCGGATCACGCTGCGACTCGGATTCTGCCTCGACCCGGGCGGGCAGTAGGCTGTCCGGGTCGCGCCCGGCCGCGGCCGCCCGCTGCGTACCCCGTCATCACGGACCATCGCGCGCGCGGCTCTCGTCCGGCCCGGCGCCGATCATCGTCTGGGAGAGGTAGTCCGTGGGTTCCGTCATCAAGAAGCGTCGCAAGCGCATGGCAAAGAAGAAGCACCGCAAGCTGCTGAAGAAGACGCGCGTCCAGCGTCGCAAGCTCGGCAAGTAGGCCTCGGGCCGGGGAGCGCCGCACCATGGGCAGCGTCGTCCTCGTCACGGGCGTGTCACGCGACATCGCCCGTCGGTTCGCGCGATCCGTGGCCGAGCATCCCGACGTCGACCGGGTGGTCGGCGTCGACGTGGTGCCCCCGCGCGGCGACATCACCGGGGTCACCTTCCACCGGGCCGACATCCGCAACCCGGTGATCGCGAAGGTCATCGCCATGGAGGACGTCGACACCGTCGTCCACATGAGCGTCATCGCCACCCCCGGCAGCGCCGGCGGCCGCGGCACGATGAAGGAGCTCAACGTCATCGGCACGATGCAGCTCCTGGCCGCCGCGCAGCGCGCCCCCGGTCTGCGCAGCCTCGTGGTGAAGTCGACGACCACGGTGTACGGCGCGGGACCCCGCGACCCCGCCATGTTCACCGAGGAGATGGGCCCCAAGAGCGTGCCCCGCTCGGGCTTCGCCAAGGACGTCTACGAGATCGAGGGGTACGTCCGCGGCTTCGCCCGCCGGCGCCCGGACGTCCGGGTCACCATGCTGCGCGCGGCCAACGTGATCGGCCGTCACGTCACCAGCCCGCTCACCTCCTACTTCCGGCTGCCGGTCATCCCGACCGTGGCCGGCTTCGACCCGCGTCTGCAGTTCCTCCACGAGCGCGACCTGATCGCGGCCCAGACCCATGCGGTGGTCACCGACGTGGCCGGCACGTTCAACGTCGCCGGCGACGGGATCCTGACGCTCTCGCAGGCCCTGCGACGTCTGCGCCGCCCGACCGTCCCGCTGCCGGCCTTCGCGGTCGGAGGCATCGGCTCGCTGCTTCGACAGGCGCGCGCCGCCGACTTCTCCCCCGAGCAGCTCGGGTTCCTCACCTACGGCCGGGGGGTCGACACGACCCGGATGCGCAGCGTCCTGGGCTTCGAGCCGGCGTACACCACGGCGGAGGCCCTGGAGGACTTCGGCCACGACCTCGGGAGTGGTCCCGGCCTGCGCGAGCAGGCCCTGGCCGGCCTGGCCGACCGGCTCCCGCCCGCCGTCGAGGAGGCCGACCGTGGCTGACGCCGAGATCATCCCGATCGGCACCCGCGGTCGCCCCGGACGGGGCACGGGCAAGACGCGTCCCTCGTCCTCGGCCCGCAACCTCGCACCGCGGCCGCGGGCCGAGGCGCAGCGACCGAAGCCGGTGTCCCAGCCGGTGCCCAGCCGGTGCCCGAGGCCGCGCCCGCTCCCGAGCCCAGCCGAGCCAGCCGTGCCGCCGGCGAAGCCGGTGACGCCGGGGCGCGCTGCCAAGAAGCCGCCGCCACCACGCAAGCCCGGAGGGTGGCGCCCGAGCCGGCGCCCGAGCCGGCGTACGTCGCTCCGGCGGCCGAGCGCCCGGCCTCGACGACGCAGGACCGAGGCGCCACGCCCGGCATCCCCGTGGGCGACTGGCTCGCGGCGATCGAGATCGGCGGCCCGCGAGGTGTTCGGCGAGGACTGGGAGGCCGGCCTCGCGCGGTTCCTGGCCTTCCTGCGGCGCCGGGTGACCGGCGACTACGTCGTCGACGAGTACGGCTTCGATGCCGAGGTCACCGACCGCTTCGTCTTGGCTGCGCTGCGTCCGATCGCCCAGAAGTGGTTCCGCATCGAGGTCCGGGGCATCGAGAACATCCCCGCCGTCGGTGGCGCGCTGGTGGTGTCGAACCACTCGGGCACGGTGCCGATGGACGGGCTGATGACGATGTCGGTGATCCACGAGCAGACCGGCCGGCACCTGCGGCCGCTGGGCGCGGACCTGGTCTTCCGGATGCCCCTGGTCAGCTCGTTGGCCCGCAAGGCCGGGGCCACGCTCGCGTGCAACGAGGACGCCGAGCGCATGCTCAGCGGTGGCGAGCTGGTCGGCGTGTGGCCCGAGGGCTTCAAGGGCATCGGCAAGCCGTTCTCCGAGCGCTACAAGCTGCAGCGGTTCGGCCGCGGCGGCTTCGTGTCCGCTGCCTTGCGCACGGGCGTCCCGATCGTGCCGTTGTCGGTCGTGGGGGCCGAGGAGATCTACCCGCTGGTCGGCAACCTGCCCGCGCTCGCCCGGCTGCTCGGCGTGCCGTACATCCCGATCACCCCGCTGTTCCCGCTCCTCGGCCCGCTCGGCCTCGTGCCCCTCCCGTCGAAGTGGCTGCTGGAGTTCGGTGAGCCCATCCGCACCGACGAGCTCGACGGCGCGGCCGCCGATGACCCGATGCTGGTCTTCAACGTCACCGACCAGGTGCGCGAGACCATCCAGCAGACGCTCTACACCTTGCTGATGAAGCGGGAGTCGGTCTTCGGCTGACGATGTGGGCAGCCGACTGGCGCGGCGTTGCTGCCGCTTAGGCCGCGGCTGGCCGCACCCTCAGTGACCACAGCACCGCGGAAGTCGGTCGCCCGCTGCTCAGGGCAACGGGTTCGGGCTCGGTGAGCTGAGGTCGTCGCCCTGCACGCCGAGCGGCAGCGACGGGAGCAGGGAGGTCACGGGATCCAGGGGACTCAGCAGCGAGGTGACCGGGTCCAGCGGCGTGAGCAGGGTCGTCAGCTCGGTCGGTAGCACCGTGGGCAGCGGCGCGATCGTCGGCAGGATCGTCGGCAGGGCCGTCGGGAGCAGCGACGGCAGCTTCGTCGGCACCGGGGCCTTGGAGGTCGGCAGCGGTGCGGTCGCGGTGGGCCGGAGCGTCGGTACGCCGGTCGGCCCTCCCGTGGGGTCGGCGGTCGGCAGCAGCGTCGGCAGGTCGGTCGGCAGGGCCGTCGGGATGATCAGCCCCGGGTCGCCGGACTCGCCACCGGGGCCGCCACCGCCGGCGGCACCGGGCTCTGCGACCGACCCGAGGTCACCGCCCGGCTCTGAGGGGACCGTCAGCGAGATCAGGCTGATCGGGAGGTCGACGACACCGAGCCCGCCGCACGACGGGCAGGTGTTGCGGGCGTCGTCGTCGATGGCGACCACCGTCTGGGCGGCGGTCACGAGCTCGTCGCGCGCCTCGGGCGGCAGCGCCGGCTCCAGGTCGACCAGGCGATCCATGCTGTCGCGCGGTGAAGTCGCGCAGGTCTGCGATCCGGGACTCGTCGCCGGTGTCGGCGTAGGAGTCGGTCATCAGCAGCGCGCCGTCGTCGGCCTGGGTGGCGAAGTCGCGCAGGCTCGACTCGGTGGCGGCCGCGTCGATCGAGGAGCGCTGGGTGAGGCCCTCGGTCTCCTCGAGGCGCTCGGTCGCGTGCGCCAGCATCCGCTGACCCGTCTCTCCGTCTCCGATGGCGAGGCTGGTGCTGACGTCCTCCATGGCTCGCTTGACGGGATAGAGCGTGTCGCCGGGTAGCGCGACCTGCGAGCCGACCGCCACGGTCGCCGCGCTGGTGAGCAGGGCCAGCGACCCGATGCCCCAGGCGATCCGGCGATCGCGCGACGTACGCCGGCCCGCCGCCGGGGCCGTGCGCCCCGGCACGCGAAGGCGCAGGCGGTCGTCGGTCGCTGCCGACTCGCGGGCGGCCACGGGGACCAGCACGGTCTCCGCCTCGGCCATCAACCGCTCGCGCAGGTCGGCCACGAACGCCGGACGCGGGGCCGGGGGGCTCTCTGCCTGCAGCTGGCCGACCACGTCGAGAAGCCGGGCATGGCGCTCCAGACCGCTGGTCGAGGTTCCCTCGACCAGCGCGGCGAACTCGTCCGCCCGCCTGGCGAACACCGATGCCATCAGCCGTGTCCCGTCATGATCTGCCCCCCGGACCCCGAGCGTCCGGGTCCAGATGGCCCAACGAGGCGGCGGGCGCGCAGGTTACGTCGCGGCGTACGCCGGTCCAGACCAGCGGTCGGGGCGGCGGGGCTGTCGAGGGGCCGACGGGCGAGGGGAGGTCATCAGCCGCGCAACCCGTCCGGCACCAGCTTGGCCAGGTTGCGTACGCCGCGCAGCTGCAGCTGCTTGACGGCGCCGTCCGAACGGCCCAGCACGGCCGCCGTCTCGGCGATGCTCATGCCCTGGAGGAAGCGCATGATGAGGCAGTCGCGCTGCTCCTCGGGGAGCTCCGTGAGGGCGTGCATCAGCGCTTCGTTGGTCAGCGTCGCGAGGACGGCGGACTCGGGTCCGTCCGTCGCGTCGTCGTGCTGGCTCATGTCGTCGGTGACGAGCTCGAGCCGGGTGCGGCCGGCCTTGAAGTGGTCGGTGGCGAGGTTGCGCGCGATGGTCATCAGCCAGGCGCCGAAGTCGCGGCCCTGCCAGCGGAAGTTGCTCATGCTGCGCAGCGCCTTGAAGAAGGTCTCCGACGTCAGGTCCTCGGCGAGGGTCTGCGAGCGGGTCCGGTAGTAGAGGAAGCGGTGCACCGACACGTGGTAGTGGTCGTAGAGGAGCCCGAAGGCCTCCTTGTCGCCCGTCCGGGCCAGCTCGACCAGGGCGATGAGCCGGGTGCGCTCCTCCTGCGACTCCTCCGACGACGTCGCCAGCTCGCCGTCGCCGTACCCGCCGGAGCTCTTCGGCCGGCCGGGCTGCCCGGTTCTGCGCCCACGGGCGTCGTGGCCTCGGTGAGCAGGATCCCGTGCGCGGCGAGCAGGGCCGGGCGCTCCTCGGCGAGAACGGCGAGCACGGCCGACCGCAGCGCGGTGAGACCGCGCGCGAGGTCGTCCTGCCCGAGCCGTGCCATGTGTGCGTACCTCCCCAGATGCTCCACGCCTGGAGCATCCGCCAAGCGTAGGGGGAGTCCCGGGGCGAACGGAACCGATCGGTAACAAAACGTGACCGGCTCCACGAAGGGGGCGCACCCGCAGGGGTGGGCCGGTCCGGTCGTCGGACGCGCGTGACGACGTACGTCCGCTCGCGGAGGTCGCAGCGAGCGTCCTAGGCGGCGGGGCCGCGCCGCCCGCGGACCGTGACGCCTGCGGCGACCGCACCGCTCACCGCCCCCGCCAGGCCGGCCGCGACCAGACCGGCGCGCGCGGCCTTGCGGCCGGTGCGGTAGTCGCGGATCCGCCAGCCGTTGGCCCGGGCGTGCGCGCGCAGGCGCGCGTCGGGGTTGATCGCGCACGGCGTCGCCGACCAGGGAGAGCATCGGCAGGTCGTTGTAGGAGTCGGAGTACGCCGAGCAGCGGGCCAGGTCGAGACCCTCCCGCGCGGCGAGGGCCCGGACCGCCTCCGCCTTGGCGGGGCCGTGCAGGAGGTCGCCGACGAGTCGCCCGGTGTAGACGCCGTCGACGTGCTCGGCCACCGTGCCCATCGCGCCGGTCAGGCCGAGCCGGTGGGCGATGATCCGGGCGATCTCGACGGGCGCGGCGGTGACCAGCCAGACCCGCTGGCCCTGGTCGAGGTGCAGCTGGGCCAGCGCCCGGGTGCCGGGCCAGATCCGGTGCGCCATCGCCTCGTCGAAGATCTCCTGGCTCAGCGACTCGAGCTCCTCGATCCGGTGTGCCGGCGATGAAGCCGAGCGCGGAGTTGCGGGCGTCGGCGACATGCTCGGGGTCCTCGACGCCGACGATGCGGAAGTAGGCCTGCTTCCAGGCGGCGCCGAGGATCTCGCGCGTGGTGAAGAACTCGCGCCGGTGCAGACCCCGGGCGAGGTGGAAGATGCTGGCGCCCTGCATGAGCGTGTTGTCGACGTCGAAGAACGCCGCCGACGTCGGGTCCGCCGGGGTGTTGAGGGCTGCCTCGACCTCGGCGCTGGCCGCCGCGGCCTCTCCCGCCATCGTCGAGCGCTGCTGGAGGTTCAGGGGCCGGCCGCGACGGCTCGTCCGATCCGGTCGCGGGGTCACACCGGCAGGCTAGTGGCCGTTGCACAGGTGGCCGCGGGTCGGCCCGACGCTGCGTAGGATCCCGGCATGGACGACCTTGGCGACCTGGTCACCCGGGCCGCCCGCGAGGCGCCCGACCGGGTGGCGCGTCGTCGAGGAGGACGGCCGGGCCCTGACCTGGGCCGCGCTGGACGACGAGGTGTCGCGGTTCGCCACCGGGCTCGGCGCGGCCGGTGTGGTCGGCGGGCACCGGGTGCTGCTGGCGCTCGGCAACCGGCTCGAGCTGGTGACGGCGTACCTCGGCATCCTGCGGGCCCAGGCCGTGGCCGTCCCGGTCAACCCGCGCTCGACGGCGAGCGAGCTGGCGCGGATGATCGCCGACTCGGGGGCCCGGATTGCCCTCGCCGACGAGGCCTCGATCGGCGCGGTGCGCGAGGCGTGGCCACGGTCGACGCGGCCCTGGCCGGGGTCGCGGGAGCCATGGCGGTCCTGGACGCCGACCAGCTGTCGCGGGCCGCGTCCGCGGACCGAGGTCGTCGTCCTGGGCGGGATGCCGGACGCGGGGGAGCGCGCGTACGCCGACCTGCGCGCCGCCGAGCCGCGGCCCGTGCCGCCGCTGCCGGACCCCGAGAAGCTCGCGGTGCTCCTCTACACCAGCGGCGTGACCGGTCGACCGCGGGCCGCGATGCTCACGCACCGGGCGCTGCTGGCCAACATCGAGCAGGTGGCACGGGTCGAGCCGCCGATGATCCACGCCGACGACGTCGATCTGACCGTGCTGCCGCTCTTCCACGTCTACGGGCTCAACGCGGTCCTCGGCGGCGCCGTGCGGCACGCCGCGACGATCGTGCTGCAGCGGGCGGTTCGACCCGGTCGGCACCCTCGACCTGGTCGCCGCCCGGGGCTGCACGATGCTGCCGGTCGCGCCCGCGGTCTTCCGGCCCTGGCTCGCGCTGCCCGACCTGCGCGAGCGGCTCGCCGGCGTACGCCTGCGTGCTCTCGGGATCGGCGCCGCTGGCCCGCGAGGTCGCCGAGGAGTTCGAGACGGCCACCGGCCTCGCCGTCCACCAGGGCTACGGCCTGACCGAGGCCGCGCCCGTCGTGACGAGCACGCTGCGCAGCGCGCACGCGAAGCCGGGATCGGTCGGTGCGGCGCTCGACGGCGTCGAGCTGCGGCTGGTCGACGAGCACGGCGTCGTGCTCGGCGGGCGACGACCCCGGCGAGATCGAGGTGCGCGGGCGCCAACCTGTTCAGCGGCTACTGGCCCGACGGCGACAACGGCCCCGGCCCCGACGGCTGGTGGGCGACAGGTGACCTGGGGTTCCTCGACGAGGACGGGGACCTGTTCCTGGTCGACCGGGTCAAGGAGCTCGTCATCGTGTCGGGCTTCAACGTCTATCCCCACGAGGTCGAGGACGTCATCCGCGAGCTCGACGGCGTACGCGAGGCAGCGGTCATCGGCGTCCCCGACGACGAGACGGGAGAGGCGGTCGTGGCGTACGTCGTGGCTCCGGGCGCTCGACCCGGCCGACGCCGAGGCCCGGCGTCCGTGAAGCCTGCGCAGCGCGGCTCGCGCGCTTCAAGCAGCCGGCCCGCGTCGAGGTCGTCGCCGCGCTGCCGTTGTCGGTGACCGGCAAGGTGCAGAAGGGACGGTTGCGCGGGCTCGAGCGGCGCCGCGCCCTCGAGCTGCTCGGGGAGGGCGCGGTGACCGCGCCCGCGTCCGGCTGGTCGGCCGCGCGGGCTGTCACCTGTGCGACGACGCCCGGGCCGTCGTCGCCCGGGTGTGCGCCGAGCTCGGCGAGACCTTCGAGGAGGTCTCGATCGACGACGACGCCGAGCTGGCGGCGCGCTACGCCGAGGAGATCCCGGTGACGTTCGTCGACGGCCGCCAGCACGACTTCTGGCGCGTCGACGAGGCCGGCTCCGGGCGGCGCTGCCGGGACCGCCCGACGGCGCTGAGTGCTTCCCCGCCCCCGCGTGGTGGGAAACCTCACGAGTGGTAGGTGACCCGGCCGCCACTCGATTTGTTCCCGCGTTCACAAGCCTCTTACAGTGGCTGAGCCGGGTCCGGCACGCCAGGGGGCATGACCCTCAGCCGGATGCGGTTAGAAGGCGAGCTGGTGACCACACGGACCTCCACCGACAGCGCCCGGGACATCCCCGAGGCCACGGTCGCGCGGCTGCCCGTCTACCTGCGGGCGCTGGTCACGCTCGCCGAGCAGGGCACGTCGACGTGCTCCAGCGAGGAGCTCGCCGCCGCGGCCGGCGTCAACTCCGCCAAGCTGCGCAAGGACCTCTCCTACCTCGGCAGCTACGGCACCCGCGGCGTCGGGTACGACGTGGAGTACCTCCGCTACCAGATCGCCCGCGCAGATCGGGGTCACCCAGGACTGGCCCGTCGTCATCGTCGGCATCGGCAACCTCGGCCACGCCCTGGCCAACTACTCCGGCTTCCGCAGCCGCGGCTTCCGGGTCGTGGCCCTGCTCGACGCCGACCCCGAGCCGGCACGGTGAGGCGGTGGCCGGCGTCGACGTCCGCCCCTTCGACGACCTCGACCGCATCGTCGCGCGAGCACGGCGTCGCGATCGGCGTGATCGCCACCCCCGCCGGCGCCGCCCAGGACGTCGCCGACCAGATGGTCGCCGCCGGCATCCGCAGCATCCTCAACTTCGCGCCCACCGTGCTCGCGGTGCCCGACGGGCGTCGACGTCCGCAAGGTCGACCTGTCGATCGAGCTGCAGATCCTGGCCTACCACGAGCAGCGCAAGGCCAAGCGGCGCCGGCGGCGCGTCACCGAGCCGCGGGGGTGCCGCATGAGCGTCCTCGTGGTCGGCGTCTCCCACAAGTCCGCGCCGGTCGCCGTGCTCGAGCGGCTCGCGCTCGACGACGACGGCGCTGGTCAAGCTGGTCGCCGACGTCGCCGCACGCCGAGCACGTCGCGCGAGGCGACGGTGCATCGCCACCTGCAACCGGCTGGAGATCTACGCCGACGTCGACCGCTTCCACGGCGTCGATCGAGGAGGTCTCGCGGCTGCTCGTGCGAGCGCTCCGGCGAGGCGACCGAGTCGATGGTGCCCGCACCTCTACGTCCACTACGACGACGGCGCGGTCGTCGCACCTCTTCCACGTCGCCGCCGGGCTGGACTCGATGGTGGTCGGCGAGGGCCAGATCCTCGGCCAGATCCGCGACGCGCTGCGCGTCGGCCAGGAGCTCGGCACGGTCGGCCCGGCCCTCAACTCGCTGTTCCAGCAGGCGCTGCGGGTCGGCAAGCGCGCCCACGCCGAGACCGACATCGACCATGCCGCGCCGTCGCTGGTCGAGCGCCGCGCTGGCCGCGCCGGCGGCCCGTCGGCGAGGTCCGCGACAAGCGGGTCGCTCGTCGTCGGCGCCGGCACGATGGCCTCGCTGGCGGTCGCCACCGCTCGCCCGGCCGGCGCCGCGCGACGTCGCCGTGGTCAACCGCACCGCCGACAACGCCGCAGCGGCTCGCCGTGCGAGCACGACGCCGCGCCGCTGCCGCTGACCGACGCTCGAGGCCGAGCTGGCCGACGCCGACGTGCGTGATCACCTGCACCGGCGCGACCGGGCTGCTGGTCACCCGCGCGATGGTCGCGCCGCCCGGCGGCGACCGCGCGGCCGACCGCTGGCTCGTCGTCGACCTGGCGCTGCCCCACGACGTCGAGCCCGGCGGTCGGCCGAGCTGCCCGGCGTGACCCTGGTCGGCCTCGACCGAGCTGGCCGAGGAGCTCGAGCGAGCGCCGAGGCGGTCGCGAGGTCGACGGCGTACGCCGCGATCGTCGGCCGAGGAGGTCGTCGCGTTCCTCGCGCGCGCGCCGGCGGCGAGCGTCACCCCGACCGTGGTGGCGCTGCGCTCGATGGCCGCCGCCGTCGTCGACGCCGAGCTCGACGCGGCTGGACGGCCGGCTGCCCGACCTCGACCGGCAGCCGCGCGCCGAGATCGCTGCACGACCGTGCGCCGGGTGGCCGACAAGCTGCTGCACCAGCCGACGGTCCGGGTCAAGGAGCTCGCCGACGAGCACGGCGCGGTCTCCTACGCCGCGGCGCTGGCCGAGCTGTTCGCGCTCGACCCCGAGGCCGTCGACGCCGTCACCCGAGCCGCGACGGCCGATGCACGCCTGACGCGCGGGAGGAGCCGCCGTGACCGCCGCTGCGCGCTCGGCACCCGCGCCTCGTGCTGGCCCGCACCCAGAGCGAGCCGGTCGCCGCACGCGCTGCGCGACGCGGCTCGGCCGCCAGGTCGAGCTGGTCGAGGTCACCACCGAGGGCGACGTCAGCCCGGCCGCCGCTGGCCAGCCTCGGCGGCACCGGCGTGTTCGTCGCCGCGCTGCGCGACGCCCTGCTCGCGGCGGGGTCGACGTCGCCGTCCACTCGCTCAAGGACCTGCCCACCGCCCCGCACGCGGGCATCGTGCTGGCCGCCGTCCCCGCCGCGGAGGACCCGCGCGACGTCGTGGTCGCCCGCGACGGGCTGACCCTCGGCGAGCTGCCGGCCGGCAGCGCGGGTCGGCACCGGCTCGCCGCGGCGGGCCGCGCAGCTGCCGCCGCTCGGCCTCGGTCTCGAGTCGTCGACATCCGCGGCAACGTCGACACCCGGCTGCGGCAAGGTCGCGCGACGGCGAGGTCGACGCCGTCGTGCTCGCCCGGGCCGGCCTCGCCCGGCTCGGCCGGCTCGACGAGGTCACCGAGGTGCTCGACCCGCTGCAGATGCTGCCCGCGCCCGGGCAGGGCGCGCTGGCGGTCGAGTGCCGCAGCGACGACACCGAGCTGGTCGCGGCGCTCGCCGCGCTCGACGACCCGCCGACCCGTGCGGCCGTCGACGCCGAGCGCGCGCGTGCTCGCCACGCTCGAGGCCGGCTGCAGCGCCCCGGTCGGCGCGCTCGCCGAGGTCGTCGAGGGCGACGACGGCGACGAGCTCTGGCTCCGCGCGGTGGTCCTGTCGCACGGACGGGGTCGCTCTCCGTCCGCCAGTCAGCCTCCGGTCCCACCGGCGACGCCCACGGCGTCGGGACCCGCCTCGCCGAGCAGATGCTCGCCGACGGCGCCGCCGACCTGCTGGAAGCACCGGCCATGGAACCACCGCTCACCGAACGAACCATCGCAGAAAGCAGCTGCACGCATGACGCGACGCACGTCGCCTGACCGTGCCACCACCTGCCACCAGGCGCCGAAGACCCCCGCCCCGCGCGGCTGGGTCTCGTTCGTCGGCAGCGGCCCCGGCGACCCGGGCCTGCTGACCGTCCGCGCGGCCGAGCTGCTCCGCGACGCCGAGGTGGTCGTCACCGAGGTCCCCGGCCACGCGACCTGGTCCGCACCGTGCTCGGCTGCCGGACGGCACCGCACTCCGACGGCGAGCGCGGCCGCCGACCGGCCGAGTCGTCGACGGCGGCTTCGGCGAGGACGGGCAGCCGCTGACCCACGCGGCCCGCGCCAAGGTCGTGGTCCGCGCGGCCAAGAACGGGCCGCCGCGTGGTCCGGCTGATGTCGGGCGACCCGTTCCTCTACGCCTCCGGGCCCGAGGAGGCCCAGGCCTGCGTCAAGGCCGGACTCGGCCTTCGAGATCGTGCCCGGCGTCTCGTCGGTCAGCGCGGTGCCGGCGTACGCCGGCATCCCGCTGACCGCCAAGGACGACCGCGAGGTCGCGTGTCGTCCGTGCCGCGACGCGCACGAGGTCGACTGGGCGCGCACGCCGACGACCGCGACGCTGGTGCTGCTCTCGGCGGTCGGCACGCATCGCGCGAGATCGCCGAGGGCGCTGATCGCGGCCGGCCGCGACGCCGCGACGCCCGGTCGCGGTGACCCGGGTCGGCACCACGACCGACCAGGAGACCGTGGTGACCACGCTCGAGCCGACGTCGCGGCCGACGTGCAGCGCCGCCAGGATCGCCCCGCCGGCGGTCGTCGTCGTCGGCGACGTCGTCGGCCTGCGCGACGCGCTGTCGTGGTTCGAGACCAAGCCGCTGTTCGGCTGGCGCGTGCTCGTGCCCCGCACCAAGGAGCAGGCCGGGCTCGGTGTCCGCGCGGCTGCGCGGCTACGGCGCGGTGCCCGAGGAGGTCCCGACCATCTCGGTCGAGCCGCCGCGCAACCCGCAGCAGATGGACAAGGCCGTGCGTGGCCTGGTCGAGGGCCGCTACGAGTGGATCGCCTTCACCTCGGTCAACGCGGTGCAAGGCGGTGCGCGAGAAGTTCGAGGAGTACGGCCTCGACGCCCGCGCCTTCTCCGGCCTCAAGATCGCCGCGGTCGGCGACAAGACCGCCGCCGCGATCGCCGCGTGGGGCATGCGCGCCGACCTGGTGCCGACCGGCGAGCAGTCGGCGCGCCGGCCTGCTGGAGGACTGGCCGCAGTACGACGAGGTGCTCGACCCGATCAACCGGGTCTTCCTGCCGCGCGCCGACATCGCCACCGAGACCCTCGTGGCCGGCCTGATCGAGCTCGGCTGGGAGGTGCGACGACGTCACGGCGTACCGCACGGTGCGGGCGGCGCCGCCGCCCGCGCCGGTCCGCGACGCGATCAAGACCGGCAGGTTCGACGCGGTCGTGTTCACGTCGTCCTCGACGGTGCGCAACCTCGTCGGCATCGCCGGCAAGCCGCACCCGTCGACGATCATCGCGGTGATCGGCCCGGCGACCGCCAAGACGGCCGAGGAGCACGGCCTGCGGGTCGACGTGCTGGCCTCCGCGCCGCGACGTCGACGTGCTCGTCGACGCGCTCGCCGACTTCGGCGGCGCCCGCCGCGCTCGCGATGCTCGAGGCCGGCGAGCCGGTGACCAAGCCGTCGGACCGCAAGCCCGGCCGCGCCGTCGCACGAGCGTCGGGCCCGACAGTGAGCCGGTGCGATGCCGGTCCGCGTCGAGCGGCCCGCGGCGGCTGCGCCGCACGCCGGCGCTGCGTCGGCTGGTCGCCGAGACCGCGGTCGAGGCCGCGCCAGCTGGTGCTGCCGGTGTTCGTCCGCGAGGGCGCCGACCGAGCCGCGGCCGATCGCGTCGATGCCGGGCGTCGTGCAGCACACCCGCGACGTCGCTGCGCAAGGCCGCGGCCGAGGCGGCCGAGCTCGGGCTCGGCGGGATGATGCTCTTCGGCGTGCCCGGCCGCGAAGGACGCCACCGGCTCGGCCGCGGCTCGACCCGGACGGCGTGCTCAACGTCGCGATCCGCGACGTCGTCGCCGAGGTCGGGTGACGCGGTCACCGTGATGAGCGACCTGTGCCTCGACGAGTTCACCGACCACGGCCACTGCGGGGTGCTCGACGCCCGACGGCGGGGTCGACAACGACGCGACGCTGGAGGTCTACGCCGAGATGGCGGTCGCCCAGGCCGACGCCGGCGTCGCACGTGGTCGGGCCCAGCGGGATGATGGACGGCCAGGTCGGGGTCGATCCGCGCCGCGCTGGACGCCGCCGGGCACACCGACGTCGGCGATCCTCGCCTACTCGGCGAAGTACGCCTCGGCGTTCTACGGCCCGTTCCGCGAGGCCGTCGAGTCGGCGCTCGCAGGGCGACCGGCGCACCTACCAGCAGGACCCCGCCAACGCGCGCGAGGCGTGCGCGAGGCGCTGCTGGACGTCGACCGAGGGCGCCGACATCGTGATGGTCAAGCCGGCGCTCGGCTACCTCGACGTCGTCCGCCGCGGTCCGCGACGCGGTCGACGTGCCGGTGGCGGCCTACAACGTCTCCGGCGAGTACGCCGATGGTCGAGGCCGCCGCGGCGAACGGCTGGATCGACCGCGAGCGCGGCGATCCTGGAGACGCTGCACCTCGATCCGCCGGGCCGGCGCCGACGTCGTGCTGACCTACTGGGCCGCCGAGGCCGCGCGGCTCCTCCACGGCCGTTGAGGACCTCCACGGTGCTGCGTAAGCCGGTGGTTGGAGGAGGCCCGCTAGGGCCGTCTCGAAACCAGTCCACCACGTTGCCGGTCGGCCTCGAAACCCTCAAAGCACCGGGCCGCATTTGCCGGCCGGTGGTTGAGGAAGGCGACCGCGGCGGCGACTCCAAAACAGCTTCCGGAGGTATTTCGAGCACGGCCACCGTCCTTCCTCCTCAACCACCGGGAGGTGTGCACGTGCCGGTGGTTGAGGAGGCCCGCTAGGCGTCCGACCGGGAGTTTCGATGAGGAGACTCCGCCTCGCTCCGACCACTGATAAGGTAGTGCACGTGCACGGTGGTTATAGGCCCGCCGGCGCCGTCTCACACAGATCCCGGAGGTTTCAAGAAACAGGACTTCGTCCTTCCTCAACCACCGGGAGGTGTGCACGTGCCGGTGGTCGTAGGACGCCCGCGCCGTCCACAGATCAAATAACCGGAGGTTTCAACAACAGGATCTTCGCCGGTCACCACTGGGAGGGCGTGCCTGGGTGGTTGAGGAGGCCCGCTAGGGCCGTCTCGAAACAGCTCCCGGAGGTTTCGAGACAGGACTTCGTCCTTCCTCAACCACCGGGAGGTGTGCACGTGCCGGTGGTTGAGGAGGCCCGCTAGGGCCGTCTCGAAACCTCCGGCGACCTCCTAGGGGTTGAGCAGGTCGGCCACGCAAAGGTCGAACGCGTCGTTGAGGTCGAGCGGGTTGTCGATCAGGCCCTTGGCGAGGCACTGCGCGATCGCCTCGGCCTCGGTGATGACCGACGGTGTCGGGAGCGGCAGGGTCGGTGTGGGCAGCGGCGGCTGCGGCAGTGTCGGGCTCGGCTGCGGGTTCGCCGGGGAGGTGGGGTCCGCCGGGCTCGGTCGGGGTCGGCTTGGGACCGCCTGTGGGCCCGCCGGTCGGGGTCGGAGCCGGCGTGCCGGTCGGGGTCGGGGCCGGGGTGCCGGGCGTGGGAGAGCCGGGACCGTCGGGGCCGCCGTCCTGCTCGCCGGGGTCACCAGGCCTGCCACCGCCATCGCCACCACCGGGGCCACCACCGGGGCCGGAACCGCGGCCGTCGCCGCCCGTGGGCACCATCGGCGTGAGGAAGCCACCGGCGAGCGTGCCGTTGGGTACGGCGGTGTAGTCGCCGGTGAGGTAGGCGTTCATGATCGACAGCACGAGGTCGACGTACGTCTCGCTGTGGTTGTAGCGGCAGCACCGACGCCCGCTGCCCCGCCTCGTTGGACAAGTCGTCCTGACCGGCGCAGAGGTAGACGGCGGTCGCCAGGGCGGCGTCGTCGATGTCCTGGGGGTTGCGGTGTCCGTCGTTGTCGGCGTCGACGCCCACGACAGACCAGGTCGAGGGGATGAACTGCATCGGGCCGACCGCGCGGTCGAAGCGCTCATCGCCGTCGAGCAGCGCCGGCGTCGGTGTCGCTGATCTCCTGGACGCCGCGACGGCCGTCGAGCCTCGGCCCGACGATGCCGGGCGTGGCGAGACCCTCGTCGTCGAGCGAGCTGCCGCCGACGCGACCGTGGTCGGACTCCACCCGCCCGATCGCCGCGACCAGCTGCCACGGCAGGTTGCAGGTCTCGTCGGCGGTGTTGATGACGGCCTCGGCGCGCTGGTACGCCGCCAGCGCGGCCGACGGAATGGCGTTGGTCGACGCGCTGGCGATGGCCTGTGCCGCCGACCCGGCGCTCATGGCCTGGCCGCGGGAGACGCTCGCGGGAGCCTTGATCGCCTCGCTCGGCACGGTGGTGCCGTCGGGCAGCGTCTCGGCCCCGGACGCGCTTGCTGCCGGGCTCGGAGTTCGACGGTGACGACCGCGACGGTCCAGGCGACCGAGAGCGCGGCCAGCGGCGCCAGGACGGCAGCCTTGACCCCGTTGCTCCAGGTGCGTGTCATCTCTGCAGATCCTCCCCAGGCCGTGCCCCGTGCGAAACGCTGCTCCCGTCGCAGGCCCGACTGCCTGGTTCAACGGCTGTTCGCGCGGGAGGTTACGGCTCGGTGCAGCACGCTCGCGGGTCGTGGTCGGTCGGTGACGTCGGTGACTCGGCTGGTCGGTCGGCCGACTGATCGCTCGCTTCGCTCGCTGCTCGACCACCGGCCGCGAACTGGGGGCTGCTCGACCACCGCCGGGACTGGTCGACCGCCGGGGCGCCCGCGCTCGTGGCGGCTCAGGCGCGCTCGGTCACAATGGGCCGGTGACCACAGCCGACGTTCCGGACGGTCCCGCGCGCCGCTCAGCCGAGCTGATGGAGCGGGCCCGTCGGGTGACCCCCGGCGGGGTCAACTCGCCGGTGCGGGCGTTCACGGCGGTCGGCGGCACGCCGCGCTTCATGGCGTCGGGGTCGGGGGCCCGGCTGACCGACGTCGACGGCAAGGAGTACGTCGACCTGGTCGGCTCGTGGGGCCCGATGCTGCTCGGCCACGCGCACCCCGAGGTGCTCGCGGCGGTCTCCGCCGCGGTGGCGCGCGGGACGTCGTACGGCACTCCCACCGAGCCCGAGGTCGAGCTGGCCGAGGAGATCGTCGAACGCACGCCTGTCGAGCGGGTCCGGCTCGTGTCGTCCGGCACCGAGGCGACGATGTCGGCGATCCGGCTGGCGCGTGGCTACACCGGCCGCGACGTGGTCGTGAAGTTCGCCGGCTGCTACCACGGACACGTCGACGCGCTCCTGGCCGCCGCCGGGTCCGGACTCGCGACGCTCGCGGTGCCCGGCACCCCCGGTGTCCCGGAGTCCGCGACGGCGCTGACGGTGGTGCTGCCGTACAACGACCGCGCGGCCGTGGAGGCGGCGTTCGCCGAGCACGGCGACCGCATCGCCTGCCTGATCACCGAGGCGGCGCCGGGCAACATGGGCGTGGTCCCTCCCGAGCCGGGCTTCAACGGCTTCCTCGCCGAGACCTGTCGACGCCACGGCGCGCTGTTCGTCTCCGACGAGGTGATGACGGGCTTCCGAGCTGCGCGCCAGGGCTACTGGGGGCTCGACGGGGCGACGGAGGGCTGGGCGCCCGACCTGATGACCTTCGGCAAGGTGATGGGCGGCGGCTTCCCGGCCGCCGCGTTCGGCGGCCGCGCCGACGTGATGGCGATGCTGGCGCCCGAGGGTCCCGTCTACCAAGCCGGCACCCTGTCGGGCAATCCCGTCGCCGCGACCGCCGGTCTCACCACGCTGCGGCTTGCCGACGAGGGCGTCTACGAGCACCTCACGAAGGTCGGCGACGCGATCAGGATCGCCGCCGCCGAGGCGCTCACGCAGGCCGGCGTACCCCACGTCGTGCAGAGCGCCGGCACGATGTTCTCGGTCTTCTTCACGGGCCGTCCGGTCCGCGACTTCGCGGACGCCTCGACGCAGGACACCGCGGCCTTCGCGGCGTTCTTCCACGCGATGCTCGACGCCGGGGTCTACCTGCCGCCGTCGGCGTACGAGGCCTGGTTCGTCTCCGCCGCTCACGACGACGCCGCCGTCGAGACGGTGGTGTCCGCACTGCCGGCTGCCGCCCGGGCCGCCGCAGCCGCCGCCGAAGGGGAGCGCTGATGTCCGAGCGAAGCGACGAGGTCGCGACGGGTCGAGACCCCGGGACGATCGTCCACCTGCTGCGCCACGGCGAGGTGCACAACCCGGAGGGAGTGCTCTACGGGCGTCGGCCCGGCTTCCACCTCTCCGAGCTCGGCCACGCGATGGCGCAACGGGTGGCCGACACCATCGGCGACCGCGACATCGTGCACCTGCGCATCTCGCCGCTGGAGCGGGTCCGCGAGACGGCCGCTCCGTTGGCGGCCGCCCGGGGTCTGGAGCCCGTGGTCGACGAGCGCGTCATCGAGTCGGAGAACTGCTTCGAGGGGAGGACCTTCAGCAACGGCTGGAAGACGCTGCTCGACCCGCGGACGTGGCGCTACCTCTACAACCCGTTCCGGCCGAGCTGGGGGGAGCCCTACCGGCAGGTGTCGGCGCGGATGCGCGCCGCCGTCCTGGACGCGCGCGCTGCGGCCGCCAAGGAAGGGCCCGGACGCGAGGCCGTGGTCGTCAGCCACCAGCTGCCGATCTGGGTGACCCGCCTGTCGGCGGAGGGCCGGCCGTTCCTGCACGACCCGCGCAAGCGCCAGTGCACGCTGTGCTCCCTGACCTCGTTGCACTTCGACGGCACCCGGCTGGTGCGCGTCACCTACTCGGAGCCGGCCGGCGACATGCTCCCGCACGCCCAGGCTGCGCAGCCGTTCTCGACCGGTGGCGCGCCGGAGGAGAATCGACCGACGTGAGCCGTCAACTGGCCGGCGTGCTCGCCTGCCTGGTCCTGCTCGCCGGCTGCTCGGGCCTCGAGAGCACCGGCGACAAGGGCTTCATCACCGCCGAGGGCGCCGTCAGCGAGGTCGCGCTCGACTGACCGCGGTGAGCCGATCACCCTCGACGGCGAAGGGCTCGAGGGTGAGCCGCTCGACCTCGCCGACTGGCGCGGCAAGCCGGTGGTCGTCGTGGTCTGGGGGTCGTGGTGCACGCCGTGCCGCGACGAGGCGCCCGACGTCGTCGTGGCCGCCGAGGAGCTCGGCGACAGCGCGCAGTTCGTGGGCATCAACATCCGCAACGCCTCGACGGCCGACGCGCAGGCGTTCGTACGCCGCTGGGACATCCCCTACCCGTCGTTCTCCAGCCCCACCGGTGAGGCCATGCTCGCCTTCTCCGGAACCCTCACCGCCAACTCCATCCCCAGCTTCGTCGTCCTCGACGGTGACGGTCGCGTCGCGGCGAGCATCATCGGCCGGCTGCCGTCCACGACCACGCTCGTCCAGCTCGTCGAAGGCGTCGAGGGCGTCGAGGGCGTCAAGGGCGTCGAGGGCGAGGCCGCCCGTGGCTGAGTGGTTCACCCAGCAGGCCGGGGCCGGCTCGATGATCGTGGCGGCGCCCGTCGCGCTCGTCGCCGGCCTGGTCTCGTTCTTCTCTCCCTGCGTCCTGCCGCTGGTGCCCGGCTACCTCGCGTACGCCACCGGCCTGACCGGAGCAGATCTCGCCGACGCCGAGGTGGCGCGCAGCCGCCGCGGCCGGCTGTTCCTCGGCTCGGTCCTCTTCGTGCTCGGCTTCACCGTGGTGTTCGTGCTGCTCGGCGCGTTCTCCGGCGGGATCGGCTCGTGGCTGGTGGAGTACCGCCGCGAGCTCAACATCGTCCTCGGGATCGTCTCGATCCTGATGGGCCTGGTGTTCCTCGGACTCGGCGGCGTCCTGCAGCGGGAGTGGCGCGTGCACGCCGTCCCGCGCGTCGGCCTCGCGGCCGCTCCCGTGCTCGGCTTCCTCTTCGGCGTCGGGTGGATCCCCTGTGTGTCTCCGACGCTGGGGGTGATCCTCACCCTGTCGATCAACGAGGGCACCGTCCCGCGGGGCATCGCCCTCTCGATCTTCTACGCGCTCGGACTCGGGCTGCCGTTCATCCTGGCCGGGCTGGCCTACGAGCGGATGCTCGGGGCCATCCGCTTCGTCCGCCGCCACCAGCTGTGGGTGATGCGCTTCGGTGGCGCCCTGATGATCACGGTCGGGCTCCTGCTCGTGAGCGGCCTGTGGGACCGGGGCATCGACTGGCTGCAGATCCAGCTGGTGGAGTTCAACGAGGTCGCCGTCTGATGAGGCTCTGCCGATGAGCACGGATGTGGACGAGCTGCCGCTCGCCTCGCCCGACGGCTCCGAGCCGCCGCAGCCGCCCGGTCGGAGCGGGGCGGCCGAGCTCGGGCCGTCCGAGCTGTTCCGCTACTTCTGGCGGCAGCTGACCTCGATGCGCACCGCCCTGATCCTGCTCCTGCTGCTCGCGCTGGCGGCGATCCCCGGCTCGGTCATCCCGCAGCGCGACGTCGACTCGCTCGGCACCACGCGCTGGCGTGACGACCACCCCGACCTCACCCCGGTCTTCGACCGGCTCGGGCTCTTCTCGGTCTACGACTCCCCGTGGTTCTCGGCCATCTACATCCTGCTGATGGTCTCGCTGGTCGGCTGCATCATCCCGCGCACCTTCGTCTATCTCCGGGCGATGCGGGCCCAGCCGCCGGCCGCCCCCCGCCGCCTCTCGCGGATGCCCGGCTACGCGTCGTACGACGTCGAGCGCGAGCCCCACGAGCTCCTCTCCGACGCCGAGAAGGTGCTGCGGGACCGGGGCTACCGGATCCGGGTGTCCCCGTCACCTGACCAGACCGACGGCTGGGTCTCCGCCGAGCGCGGCTACCTGCGCGAGGCCGGCAACCTGCTCTTCCACCTGTCCGTGCTGATCGTCCTCGTAGGGTTCGCGATCGGCGCCCTGTTCGGCTACAAGGGCGGCGCGATCGTGCTCGTGGGCGGTGGGTTCAGCAACAACGCCACGCAGTACGACGAGCTCGACCCGGGCAGCCTCTTCGACGCCGACGACCTGTCCCCGCCGTTCACCTTCGACATCGACGACTTCGACATCCAGTGGCTGACCGAGGGGCCAGCCCGCGGCCAGGCGAGGTCCTTCGTCTCGCACCTGACCTACCGGGAGTCACGCGAGGACGAGCCGCAGGAGTACGACCTCAAGGTCAACCATCCGCTCGACATCGGCGGCACCGAGGTGTTCCTGATCGGCCACGGCTACGCACCGGTCATCACCATCCGCGACGGCAACGGCGACATCGCCTACAGCGGACCGACGATCTTCCTGCCGCGCGACGGGACGTTCGCGTCGTTCGGCGTGGTGAAGGCACCCGATGCGCTACCGACCCAGATCGGGCTGATGGGCGAGTTCTACCCGACGTACGACTTCACGATGGAGACGGGCCCCTACTCCCTCTTCGGTGACACCCTCAACCCCGCGCTGTCGATGACGGTCTACACCGGCGACCTCGGGATGGACGACGGCTCGGCGCAGTCGGTCTACCTGCTCGACACCGACGAGGCCACGTTGCTGGAGAAGGATGATGGGACGCCGTTCCGCGTCGACCTGGTGCCCGGCCGCACCGTCGACCTGCCGGACGGCCTCGGCTCGGTGAGCTTCGATGGCATCGAGCGGTGGAACAAGATCCAGATCAGCCGTACGCCGGGCAAGCTGATCGCCCTCGGCGGCGTCGTGCTTGCCCTGGTCGGCCTGCTCGCCTCGTTGTTCATCCGCCCGCGGCGGGTCTGGGTGCGGGCCCGCAGTGTCGCGGCAGGCGACGAACAGGGCACACTGGTCGAGGTCGCCGGCCTGGACCGGTCGGGCAACGGCAACCTGCCGCGGGAAGTGGCGTGGGTGGCCGCCGATCTGGGGCTGCGGGCGCCGCCCGCCGATGATGACGACGCAGAGGAGGAGGGCCCGGCGTGACCGATTCGGACTGGGAGACGCTGTCCAACCAGGCGATCGCGGTGGCGGGCGCGGTCTACTTCCTGGCGCTGCTCGCGCACCTCGTGGAGTGGAGCGCGTTGCGCAAGGTGCCGGTCGCCCGGGCCGAGCGCAGGGTCGCCGCGGCGTGCGGGGTTCGACTCGGCTCGACAGCGGGGCGGGGGTCTCGACTCGGCTCGACCAGCGGGGCGGAGGGGTCTCGACTCGGCTCGACCAGCGGGGCGGAGGGGTCTCGACTCGGCTCGACCAGCGGGGCGGAGGGGTCTGGACTCGGCTCGACCAGCGCGGAGGGGCGCGTCGCCCTGTTCGGCCGACTCGGCCTGCTGCTGACCGCGCTCGCGGTGCTCGTCCACTTCGTCGGGCTGGTGGGGCGGGGCATGGCCGCGGACCCCAACCGGGTGCCCTGGGGCAACATGTACGAGTTCACGATCACTGGCACCTTCTTCGTGGCCGCGTTCTACATCCTGTTGGTCCGTCGCTTCCGCTGGGAGTGGCTCGCACCGATCGTGCTGGGCGTCGTGCTGACGCTGATGATGGTCGCCGTGATCTGGCTCTACGGCCCGGTCTCGCCGCTGACCGAGGCGCTCTACTCGCCCTGGCTGGTGATCCACGTGGTGAGCGCCGTGCTGGCGACGGCCGCCTTCACGCTGGGCGGCATCCTGTCGGTCGTCTATCTGCTCAAGGAACGCCGGCCCGAGAGCACGACGGGCTACCTGGCCCGGGTGCCGTCGCTGCGCTCGCTCGACCAGATCTCCTACCGTCTGCACGCGTTCGCGTTCCCGGTGTGGACCTTCGCCGTGCTCATCACCGGCCCCATCTGGGCGCACCAGGCGTGGGCGTCGTACTGGAACTGGGACCCCAAGGAGGTCTGGGCGTTCATCACCTGGGTCGTCTACGCGGCGTACCTGCACGCCCGCACGACCGCCGGCTGGAAGGGCCGCCGGGCGGCCTACCTCGCGCTGCTCGGAACGGCGACCCTGTGGTTCAACTTCATCGGGATCAACTTCTTCTCGACCACCAGCCAGCACTCGTACGCCGAGGGCGCACCGGTCGTGGTGGTCGAGCGAGTAGCCCCGGCGCACACCGGGCCGCCAGCCTGATCAGCTGTCGGTCTCGTCCTTGTGCTTGTGCTTGCGCTTGCGGTCCAGGTCGCGCAGGAAGTCGGGGTCGTCGTCGGGGGCGATCGTGCGTCGCGGCTTCGGAGGCGGCGGGGAGGGCCGTCGTCCCGAGGCCGGCGCGATGCCCCGCCGTTGGATGACCCGGACGAGCAGGTAGACCAGCACGCCCAACACGATCACCACGAGCAGGAACTTCACGCCTCCACAGTAGATCCCCGCCGGTAACAAAGTCCCGCTCTCGCCGTACTCTGGCGCGATGAGGGAGTTCCTGGTCTACACCGGACTGCGGCTGGGCATCTTCGTCGGCTCGCTGCTGCTGGTCGGCGGCGTGTGGGCGCTGGTCACCGACAGCGACCAGGTGCCGGCTCTCTGGGTGGTGGTCCTGGCGTTCCTGCTGTCCGGCGTGGCGTCACTCTTCCTGCTCAACCGGCAGCGCGAGGCCTTCGCCCGTCGGGTCTCCGCGCGCGCCGAGCGGGCGACGGCTCGCTACGAGGAGGCCCGGGCCAAGGAGGACGAGCCGAGCTGACGGCTGCCGGCCGGCCGGCTACTGCCGGCTACTTGGGACCGTTGAGGCGCCGGTCGACCCGGCTCTCGGGCTGGCCGAGGATCTTCGCGAGCAAGGGCACCCGCATCTTGTAGGCGACCACGCCCGCGACGACCAGGGCGACGAGCAAGAGGAACCACATGCCGCCAGCGTACGTCGGCGACCGCGGCGTCAGCCGGTTCTCAGGGGTTGATCAGGGGAGAGTCAGGGTCTGCGCTCCGTCGGAGTAGCCATGTGGCCACTCCGACAGAGCACGCCCGGTCATGGTCGTACGCTCAGCCGGCGACGACCAGCGGAACGGCGACGAGCACCGCCCAGACGAGCTCGGCCACGCCGGTCTTCTGGAGCACCGGCACGAGCGCGAGGCCGGTGGCGTTGGAGAGGACCGTCCGGATCGCCGGCGCGAGCACGACCAGGAAGCCGAGGCCGAGCAGGGCCGACCAGGTCGTGGCGGCGGCGACGGCGACCACGGCCGCCGCGGCCGCGAGAACCAGCAGCGCGTAGAGACCGCGCGTCCGCTCGGCGCCGAGCCGGACGGCCAGGGTGCGCTTGCCGGCCTCGGCGTCGGTCGGGATGTCGCGCAGGTTGTTGACCACGAGGATCGCGCAGGCGAGGGCACCGATCCCGACACCCGCGTACAGGGCGGCCCAGGCGAACGCCTCCGTCTGGACGTACGTCGTGCCGAGGACGGCCACCAGCCCGAAGAAGACGAACACCATCACCTCGCCGAGCCCGTGGTAGCCGTAAGGCGAAGTCCCGCCGGTGTAGAACCAGGCAGCCAGGATCGCGAGCCCCCCGACGGCCACCAGCCACCACGCCGTCGTCGCCGCCAGCACGAGCCCGGCGACCCCGGCGACGCCGAACGCCGCGAAGGCGGCGAGCTTGACCGCTCGAGGCGACGCCAGCCCCGAGCCGACCAACCTGAGCGGGCCGACCCGCTCGTCGTCGGTGCCCCGTACCCCGTCGGAGTAGTCGTTCGCGTAGTTGACGCCGACCTGCAGCGCCAGGGACACGATCAGGGCGAGGAGCGCCTTCCACCAGACCGCCGAGGCGTCGTACGCCGCCACGCCGGTGCCGGCCAGGACAGGGGCGACGGCGGCCGGCAGCGTGCGGGGGCGCGCGCCGGCCAGCCAGTGGGCGGGAGAGGTCACGAGCGACCATTCAACAGGAGGCCGGGCGGCCGACGTGATCAGGCCTGCTGGGCGGCGGCCGGTCGTAGGTCGCGTTGGAGGAAGCGCTGCGACGCGCGGGCGGCCGGGCCCATGCAGGCGACGGCGATCACGACGATGCTCGCGATCACGATCCAGCCGGGCGTGCCCCACTCCATCGCCAGGAACGTGAAGACCGCCGGCGCCCAGACCGAGCCGAGGGTGCCGCCGATGTTGGCGGCGCCCTGGTACTCCCCGAGCCGGTCGGGGTCGGACAGGTCGGACAGGAAGCCCCAGTGGGCAGCCGACTGGAAGAGCTCGGCACCGGTCACCGTGACGTGGCCGATCCAGACGAGCGCGATGGTCACCCACCCGAGCGTGTCGTGGGTGACGGCCACGATCCCGCAGGAGAGCACCATGAAGAAGGCGCTGATCCGGGCTGCCCGCAACGAGCTGCGCACGTCGACGACCCCCTTGGCGGCGGCCACCTGGAGGCACACCGCCATCACCGTGTTCGTCCCGAAGAGCCAGGCCAGCAGCACCTGCGGCGCATCGGTCTCCTGGACCAGCCAGAGCGGGATCACCACGTTGAGCAGCACCTGGTTGGTGCCGAGGACCCCGTCGCAGGTCATCAGGGAGAGGAAGCCCCGGTTGCGCAGGGCGCCCGGAGTGATCAGCCGGTCGCCGTCGTCCTCGGTGGCAGTCCTGGCCGGCGCGTCGTCGTGGGCCGCAGCGGGCAGCCGGGTGATCCAGACGGCGTTGACCAACAGGATCGCCGCGGTCACGACCGGAATGGCGCGGACGACGCCGTCGTCGTTCGTCGCCAGGGCCAGCCCGCCCAGCAGGGCGCCGAAGGTGAAGCCGATGTTCAGGGCGGCTCGCATGAAGGCCTGCGAGCGCACCCGCTCCTCACGCGGGAAGACGTCGATCGTGTAGGCCCCGCGGCCCGACCAGCCGGCTGTGCCCACGATCTCGAGCACGATCATCATCACCAGGAACGACGCGAAGCCGCTGATCCACGGCCAGGCCAGGTAGAGCAGCGCCTGCGCCAGCGCGCCGAGCGCCCACATGCGCTTGGGTCCGATCCGGTCGGCCTGCTTGCCGAGCGGCACGGCGAAGAAGAACGACGTGACGCCCGCGATGGTGAGGCCGAGACCGACCTGCGCGGCCGACAGGCCGACGATCTGGGTGAAGAAGACGGCACTGCCGGTCAGGAAGATGCCCTCGCCGAAGGCGTACAGGACCGACTGCGCGCTCAGCCGCCGCGCCAGGGAGGTGGGCGGCAGGATCCGTTCGAGCCAGGTCGCCAGACGACGAGGTAGCAGGGCCATCGAGGATCATGAGAACACAGGCGGTTAGCGTTCACCGCATGGGTTTTGTCGCTCCGGGCCAGGAGCCCGCGCGGGCCGTCGCCACCCTGCGCGGCTGGCTGGATGCCGACGACCCCGACCCCCTCCTGATCGAGACCTCCGGCTCGAGCGGTGCGCCCAAGCGGGTCGTCCTCAGCCGCGACGCCGTGGTCGCCTCGGCGCGGGCCGCCCAGCGCCGACTCGGCGAGCCCGGGCGCTGGGCGCTGACTCTGCCGCCGTCCTACGTCGCCGGGGTCCAGGTGATCGTCCGCTCCCTGATGAGCGGCCACGACCCGGCGCTGCAGGGGTGGGGCGACGCGGCGTACACCTCGCTCGTGCCGACCCAGCTCCACCGGCTCCTCGACGAGCCCGGCGACGTCGCCGCGCTCCGCGCCATGACGGCCGTGCTGCTCGGCGGTGGCGCGATCGACCCGGCGCTCCGGCGCCGGGCGGAGGAGGCCGGCATCCGAGTGGTGGCGACCTACGGCTCGTCGGAGACCGCGGGCGGCTGCGTCTACGACGGCGTCGCCCTCGATGGTGTCGCAGTGGCGCTGGCCCCGAGCTCCGGCGGGCAGGGCGGCCGGATCCGGATCGCCGGGCCGGTCCTGTTCGACCGGTACGACGGCGACCCGGCCCTGACCGCCGAGTCGCTGGTGGACGGGTGGTTCCTGACCGCCGACGCGGGCCGGATCGACGCCGACGGGCGGCTGCGCGTGCTCGGCCGGCTCGACGACATGGTCGTGAGCGGCGGCGTCAACGTGCCGCTCGCCGCGGTGGCGGCGCGGTTGCGCGAGCACCCCGACGTCAGCGCCGTCGAGGTGCTCGGCATCGACGACGAGGAATGGGGTCAGCGCGTGGTGGCCTACGTCGTCGGCCCGCTCGACCGCAAGACCGCCCGTGACTGGGTGGGCGAGGCGCACTCGCGGGCGTGGGCTCCGCAGGACGTCGTCGTCGTCGGCGAGCTCCCGCTGCTCGCCAACGGCAAGGTCGACCGGGCCCGGCTGCGCGAGCTCCGATGAGGGTCTGGTCGATCCCGCTGCGGACGAGGTTCCGCGGCATCACCGTGCGCGAGGGCGTCCTGCTGGAGGGCGCCGCAGGCTGGGGCGAGTGGAGCCCCTTCCTCGAGTACGACGCCCGGGTGGCCGAGCCGTGGCTGCGATGCGCCGAGGAGCAGGCGGCCGGCGACTGGCCCGGACCGCTGCGGACCACCGTTCCCGTGAACGTGACGGTCCCGGCCGTCGGTGCCGAGCGCGCCCACGAGATCGTCGCCGGCAGTGGCTGCGGCACCGCCAAGGTCAAGGTCGCCGAGCCCGGCCAGTCGCCGGGTGAGGACGAGGAGCGGGTCGCCGCCGTACGCGACGCGCTCGGTCCGCAGGGAAGGATCCGCGTCGACGCTAACGGCGCCTGGTCGGTCAGCGAGGCCGTCGTCGCGGTGCGTCAGCTGGACCGGGCGGCGGGCGGACTCGAGTACGTCGAGCAGCCCTGCGCGAGCGTCGAGGAGCTCGCCGACGTCCGCCGCGCGGTCGACGTGCCCATCGCCGCTGACGAGTCGATCCGGCGCGCGGCCGACCCCTACCGCGTGCGCGACCTCGGGGCCGCCGACATCGCCGTCCTCAAGGTCCAACCGCTCGGCGGCGTCCGGGCGTGCCTGCGCATCGCCGAGGACATCGGGCTGCCGGTCGTCGTGTCGTCGGCTCTGGAGACCTCGGTGGGGATCGCCGCCGGTGTGGCGCTGGCCGCCGCGCTGCCCGACCTGCCGTACGCCTGCGGCCTCGCCACGGTCCGCCTCCTCCAGGACGACGTCGTGGCCGAACCCCTGGTGCCGGTGGGCGGCCTGCTCCCGGTCCGGGTGCCGGCGATCGACGCCGACGCGCTCGAGCGGCTCGCCGCCACGCCAGACCGGTTCGCCCACTGGACGGCCCGGTTGGCCGAGGTGCGAGCGCTCAGGGAGAAGGATGGCCGCTCGTGACCAACTCCTCGAGCACGCTGGCGCGCGCCGTCCTCGACGCCCTGCTCCAGAGCGGCGTCACGGACCTGGTAGCCGCGCCCGGCTCGCGCAACGGACCCTTGCTGTTCGCGGCGTACGACGCCGACGCGGCAGGGCTGCTGCGCCTGCACACGCGCGTCGACGAGCGCACCGCCGGCTACCTCGCCCTCGGTCTGGCCAAGGTCGCGCACCGCCGCGCCGCCGTTCTCTGCACGTCCGGCACCGCCGTGGCCAACCTGCACCCGGCGATGCTCGAGGCCGCGCACGCCGGCGTCCCGCTGGTGGCGCTCACCGCCGACCGGCCGGCACGCTTCCGCGGGACCAACGCCAACCAGACGACCGACCAGGTCGGGGTCTTCGGCCCGCTCGTGCCCCTGCACGACCTGTCAGGCACCTCGCGCGGGCTGCTCAACACCGAGGAGGTCGCGTCCGCGTCGGGGCCGTCGCTGCCCGACCTGCTGGCGGTCGAGGGCCCGGTGCACGTCAACGTCAGCTTCGACGAGCCGCTCGTTCCCGACGATCGCTGGGAGCCGCCGGCGCCGGCGCGCGCGCGACGTCGGCGAACGCCACCGGTCCGGACGACGGGGGCCGGCGACGCCGCTCCCGCTCGGTCCCCGCACGGTCGTCGTCGCCGGTGACGACGCAGGACCCGCCTGCCCGCGTGCTCGCCGAAGCCGCCGACTGGCCGCTCCTCGCCGAGCCGACCAGCGGCTCCCGCACGGGCACGCACGCGCTGCGCTGCTACCGGCTGCTGCTCGACGGCGAGCCCGGCGCCCGCGTGGAGCGGGTCGTCGTCGTCGGCCACCCGACCTTGTCGAGGCCGGTGACCCGGCTGCTCGGCCGCGCCGACGTCGAGGTCTGGTCGGTGCCGACCACGGGCGCGTGGACCGAGCGGCCCTTCGAGGTCGACCACGTGGTCGAGCACCCCACCGTCGACGAACGCGACGACCCCGCCTGGCTCGCGTCGTGGCGCGACGCCGACGCTGCGGTCGCCCGCGGGCTCGACGAGCTGCTCGACGCCGAGGCCGGGCTCACGCCGTACGAGGTCGCAGGCGCCGTCGCCGCGTCAGCTGCCGGCCGAAGGGCTCCTCGTCGTCGGGGCGTCGAGCCCGCTGCGCGACCTGGACCTGATGGTGCCCCGCTACGAGGTCGGCGGCCGGCGCAAGGTCATCGCCAACCGCGGTCTGTCAGGCATCGACGGCACCCTGTCCACCGCGATCGGCGCGGCCCTCGGCAGGCCCTCGTCGTCACGGGCGTTCGCGCTGGTCGGCGACGTGACGTTCCTGCACGACATGACCGCCCTGGTGCTCGGGCCCGACGAGCCCCGGCCGGACCTGACGATCGTCGTCGTCAACGACGACGGCGGGTCCATCTTCGCGATGCTCGAGCAGGGCGACCCGGCGTACGCCGACCGCTACGACCGTCTCTTCGGCACCCCCCACGGCGTCGACCTGGGCGCGTTGTGTGCCGCCACCCGCACCCCGCACTGGCGGGTCGACTCGCTCGCCGAGCTGGAGCACGCGCTGGCCAACCCCAACGGCGGGATCGAGGTCGTCGAGGCCGTCGTACGCCGCGACAACCGCCGCGACCTCGACGCCCGGATCCGCGCCCTCGGTTGAGGTCAGCGCAAGCACGATCAAGACGTGGGCGTGCCGCAGGGGCCAGGATCAGGGACGTGACCATCCCCGCCGCCACCGCCGACACAGCCGCCGAGGACACCTTCGCGCGGTTCGTCGAGCACCTGACCGAGGCGCTCGACGAGGCTGCGGACCTGAGCGGCGACGACTGGGCAGCGCGCCTGCACTTCTCCCGGTTCCACTTCGACCGGATGATCAGTGCGGTCGCGGGTGAGCCGCCGGCGGCGTTCCGCCGCCGCATCCTGCTGGAGCGGGCGGCGTACCGGATGATCACCACGACCGCGCCGCTGATCGACATCGCGGTCGAGGCGGGCTACGGCTCGCACGAGGCGTTCACCCGCGCGTTCACCAAGGCGTACGGCGTCGCGCCGGCCGCCTGGCGACGCAAGCCCGGGCACCTCCAGATCGAGGCGCCGAGCGGCGTCCACTTCCACCCACCCGGCGGCCTCCGGCTGCCCGCACGAGACAAGGTCAGCGGCATGCAGCTCCTCACCAGGATGGTCGAGCACCACGTCTGGCTCACCGGCGAGATGGTGCGCCTCGCCGAGCGACTCAGCGACGACCAGCTCGACCAGCCCATCGTCCTCGACGTCGACGACGACCAGCAGACGATCCGCTCCCTGCTCAGCCGGCTCGTCGGCCAGATGGGGATGTGGAACGCCGCGATGGCGACCCGCGACTACGACTGGTCGGTCGAGGAGCACGAGTCGCTGTCGTCGATGCGCGAGCGACTCGAGCGCGAGGGTGCGACGTACCTCGACCACGTCCGCGGCGTCGTCGCCGAGGACCGCCTCGACGACACCTTCGTCGACGCGCTCTGCGAGCCGGCCGAGGTGTTCACGTACGGCGGCATGATCGCCCACGTCCTCACCTTCGCGGCGCACCGGCGGACCCTGGTGGCGCTGGCGTTCGGCCGCCACGGGGTCGACGACCTGGGGTGGGGCGACCCGATGCTCTGGGTGGCCGCCAGCTGATCCGGCCCGGCGCCGTGTGGACGCTGGCGACACAATGGCGGCGTGGAGATCGCCGCGTCGCTGGTCGTGCTCGCCGTCGTCGTCCTGACGTTCACGGCACTTGCGGAGAAGATCGACTTCCCGGCACCGCTGCTGCTCATCGTCGTCGGAGTCACGGCGTCCTACCTGCCCGGCGTCCCCGAGGTCCACCTCGACCACGACGTCGTCCTCTTCGGCCTGCTGCCGCCGCTGCTCTACGCCACCGCCGTGCAGACCTCGCTGGTCGACTTCAACGCCAACCGGCGCCCGATCCTGCTGCTGAGCGTCGGCCTCGTCATCTTCACCACCATCGGGGTGGGGGCGCTGGTGCACACGGTGATCGACGTGTCCTGGCCCGTCGCCCTGGCGATCGGCGCCGTCGTGGCGCCGCCGGACGCCGTCGCCGCGACGGCCGTCGGCCGCCGGATCGGCCTGCCTCGGCGGATCGTGACGATCCTCGAGGGCGAGTCGCTCCTCAACGACGCGACCGCCCTGGTCGCACTGCGCACCGCGCTGTCCGCGACGGTCGTCGGGGTCGACGCGATGCACGTCGCCGAGGACTTCGTCCGCGCCGCTGGTGGGGGCGCCCTGGTCGGCTTCGCGGTGTTCATGGTCGTGGCGTGGGTACGCCGCCACGTCACCGACCCGATCCTCGACACCGGCATCTCCATCGTGGTGCCGTTCGCGGCGTACGTCGCCGCGGAGTACCACCTGATCCACGGCTCCGGCGTGATCGCCGTGGTCGTGGCCGGCCTGCTGCTGGGCCACAAGGCGCCGATCATCCAGACCGCCCAGTCGCGGATCGCGGAGCGGATGAACTGGCGGACCATCGCGTTCGTCCTCGAGAACGCCGTCTTCCTGTTGATCGGACTGCAGGCGAGCTGGATCCTCGCGGACGTCGCCGACAGCGACCTGTCGGCCTCGTCGATCACGATCGCCTGCGTCGGCACGCTGGTCGCCGTCATCGTGCTGCGGCTCGCGTGGGTCTTCCCGTCGCGCTACCTGCTCGTCAGGCCCCGTGGACAGGACGGGTCGAGGCAGGGCCCCCCGTGGACCTACACGTTCATCCTCGGCTGGGCCGGCATGCGCGGGGTCGTGACGCTGGCCGCGGCGTTCGTGATCCCCGAGGACACGCCGCACCGCGAGGTGCTGCTGCTCATCGCGTTCACGGTGGTGGCGGGCACGCTCTTCATCCAGGGGCTGTCGCTGCCCTGGTTCGCCCGCCGGCTCGACGTGCCGTCCCCCGACCCCGCGGAGGACGCGCTCGCGCGGGCGACCGTGCTGCAACAGGCGAGCAAGGCGGCCTACCACCAGGTCGAGGAGCTCAACGAGGACGATCCGAACGGCGTCATCGCCCTGATCAAGCAGCGCGTCGACCAGCGCAACTTCGCGGCCTGGGAGCGGCTCGGCACCAACCCCGAGAACGAGACGCCGAGCGACACCTACGCCCGGGTCCGGCTGGCGATGCTGCAGGCCGAACGACGGCGGGTGCTGGAGATCCGCGAGCTCCGGGCGGGTCGCCTCCGACGTGATCGCGGAGGTCCTGACGCTCCTCGACGTCGAGGAGAGCATGCTCGACATCGCCACCCAGGAGCGGGACGAGCTGCGCACGACGAGTCGCTTCCGCCAGACCGGTGAGACCTGCCCGGACCTCGACGAGCGCCCCTCCGTCGAGGTGGCGGAGGACCAGGTCTGCCCGGCCTGCGTCGCGAGCGGCGACCTGTGGGTCTCGCTGCGGATCTGCCTGGACTGCGGACGAGATCGGCTGCTGCGACTCCTCACCCAACCAGCACGCCTCGGCGCACTTCCGCGAGACAGCGCACCCCGTGATGCAGTCCGCCGAGCCCGGCGAGGACTGGCGCTGGTGCTTCCTGCACCACAAGACCGCCTAACCCACCCCGCGCCCACCCGGCGGCGCGCGCCCCCAACCCCCCTCTCGCCGGCCGCTGGTTGAGGAGGGACGAAGTCCCGTCTCGAAACCCGCGGCGCAGGCCCGCGGCCCCAACCACCGTCTCGTCCGGCCGCTGGTTGAGGAGGGACGAAGTCCCGTCTCGAAACCCGCCCCCTCACCACCTCGTTCCGCCGCTGGTTGAGGAGGGACGAAGTCCCGTCTCGAAACCCGCCCCCTCACCACCTCTTGCGCCGCTGGTTGAGGAGGGACGAAGTCCCGTCTCGAAACCCCGCCGCCCTCGACCACCTCTCCCGCCGCTGGTTGAGGAGGGACGAAGTCCCGTCTCGAAACCCGCCCCCTCACCACCTGCTCTCGTCCGCTGGTTGAGGAGGGACGAAGTCCCGTCTCGAAACCCGCGGCGCAGGCGCGCGGCGCAGACCCGCGGCTCAGGCCCGCCGGCTCAGGCCTGCGGCGGAGGCGGCGGCACCTCACCGGACTGGGGTGCAGGCGGTGGGGGCGGCGGTGCGTGGCCGGCGGGCGGCGGCTGCTGCCCGGCGTACGGCGGCGCCTGACCGGTCGGTGGCGGCGGCGGGGGTGGCGGCGGCGCCCCGGTCTGCAGCGTGAACGCCGTCATCGCACCGGCGGCCTCAGCGGCACGGAGGGCGGCCACGATCCGCTCGCGGTCGGCCGCGTCGATGTGGCGCCCGGTGTCCTGCAGGTACGTCAGCATGCCGAGGTCGCGGTAGTGCCGCTCGACGTCGCGAGCGGAGTTGCCGCTCGCCAGCGACCCCTCGACGCTGTCCTTGAGGTCGTTGGCCGCGGCCTTGACCTGGTCCATGAAGCCCATGGTGAGTCCTTCCCGACGGTGGCTCCCACTCTAGGCAGGCGGGTCGAAGGCGACGACCAAGCGGCGGCGGCGTCCGGCCGGGGCAGTGCGGGTCCGACTCGGTCGACATTCTCCCGCGGCGGGTCCGCGGTGAACGCCACCGCGATCGCCGCCGGCTCCCTCGGCGCGCTCGCTCAAGAGGGGCTAGCTGGTGCTGAACGCGATCGGGAACGCGAGCGCGCCGGTGTTGCCCGAGATCGGCAGCCAGGAGCCGGGGCCGTCGGGGACGGCGTCGGGCATCCGGCGGGCGAGCAGGGGCAGGGCGACGGCCATGTCGGTGCGGGCGACGAAATGGCCGAGGCAGTGGTGCGCGCCGGCGCCGAAGCCGAGGTGGGGCGGGCGCTGCGCGGTGATGTCGAAGGACGGGTCGGGCATCGCCGAGGGGTCGGTGCCGGCGGCGTGGGAGAGAACCTGGACGATCCCGCCGGGCGGTACGACGAGCCCGTCGCCGAGATCCACGGTCTCCAGCGCTTCGCGGGTGACCCAGGTGACCGTCGGGTTGACCCGCATCACCTCCTCCACGGCCTGCGCGCCGAGCTCGGGCCGCGACGCCAGCAGGGCCCACTGGTCCGGGTGCCGGAGCAGCGTCTGCACGGCCAGCCCGATCTGGTTGCGGGTCGTCTCCATGCCGGCCATCGCCAGGAACACCAGCGATACGCCGAGCTCGGCGCGCGAGAGACCGTCGGCCTCCTGGGCCGCGACCAGGGTCGACACCAGGTCGTCGGCGGGGCGCCGTCGGCGCGTCGCGACCACCTCGTCGACGTAGTCGTAGAGCCCGTCGAGCGCGGCCTCGATCCGCGGCAGGTCGGCGGCGATCGCGGTGCCGAACGCCTTGCCGAGGTCGTCGGCCCAGTGCGCGACCTGCGGCCAGTGGTCCTCGGGCAGGCCGAGCAGCACGCAGATGATGCGCGAGGAGTAGGGCTCGGAGAACTCCGAGATCAGCTCGACCCGGCCGCGCGCGGAGAACGAGTCGACCAGCTCGTTCGCCAGGGCCTCGAAGCGCGGCCGCATCGCCGCGATCGTCTTGTTGCGGAACGCCGGCATCAGCAACCGCCGCAGCCGCGCATGGTCGTCACCCTCGAGGGAGAGCAGGGTCTCCTTCCACCAGCCGGCGAAGCGGCCCGAGTGGATGCCGTTCTGCTCGGGCCAGCGGGCGTTGCCCTGCCGGAACCGCCGGTCGCGCAGCAGCGCGGAGGCCTCGGCGTAGCGCAGCACCGCCCAGCCGTACGACGTCTCGACCCACCAGCGCTCCTCGCGCGCGGCGTGCACAGCGGGCGAGGTGACGTCGCAGGTCGGATCCGCCAGGTCCAGGAAGGTCACGACCGCGTCACCCGCAGCTCCCAGGCGTCGAGCGGGTCGTAGCGCTTCCGCATGCCGTCAGGCACCATCCGCTGCTTCGCATAGAAGGCTCGGGCGCGCTCGTTGTCCTCCAGAACCCAGGCATAGCAAGGGCTTTCACCAACAGTCGCATCGAAGAGAGCCTGGCCGACGCCACTGCCGTGCCAGGCCTCGAGCGCGTAGAGCGCATAGAGCTCGTACGCCGTCGGCGCATCGTCCCGCCGGGCCGGACCGGCCATCGCGAAGGCGACCGGCTCGTCGCCGTGCACGGCCAGGAGGGGAGGTCGGTGGGCAATGATCGTGCGCCACCGCTCGACCCAGTCGAGGGGGTCACCGAGGCGCGCCGCGAGCAGGCTGGGGTCGACGAGCGGTCCGTAGGTCTCGCGCCAGCACTCCCGGTGCAGCAGGCCGCCCGGCTCGGCGTCGGCAGCCGTCGCCGGGCGCAGCTCGAAGCCGCGCATCCCGACGGCCGGCTCGCTCATGCCAGCATCGTATGGACCGCCAGCCCTGCGATGACGAGCGCCGAGACGACTCCGGTGATCCGGCGTCCACGCGGTCCGGTGACCACGCGGCCGAGGGCCGCCCCTCCGGTCGCCAGCGCCAGCTGCCACGCCGCCGACGCGACGAACGCGGCCAGCACGAAGACCGCCCCCTCGGCGGCCGTCGACACGAGGTCCTGGTTGCCGAGCACGATGGCGGTGAAGTAGACGACGGTTGCGGGGTTGACGGCGGTGATCCCGACGAAGAGGGCGTACGCCGCCCACGGCCGCATCGGCGCGGCCTCCTGCCGCGGCTCGGCGCCGCGCAGAGCGTGCGCCAGGGTCAGCACCGCGATCACCAGGAGCACGACCCCTGAGGCGATGCGGAGCGCGTCGGCCACGGGCGCCAGCAGTCCGGCCAGCGCGGCGCCTGCGATGACCGCGAGGGCGGCGTAGACACCGTCGACGGTGGCGATCCCGAGCGCCGCGGCCGCGCCGACCCGCCACGACGTACGTGCGGTGAGCGTGACGAGGAACGCCCCGACCGCGCCGATCGGCACCGCGATGGCCAGGCCGGTGACGAGTCCGGAGATGACCACGTCGAGCACGGCGCAGATGCTCGCAGGCGCGACCTGGTGGCCACCAGCCGATAACGTGACGAGCCATGAGGCTCACCAAGTTCGGGCATGCCTGCATCCGCATCGAGCACGACGGGCACACGCTGGTGATCGACCCCGGGGGGTTCACCGAGGCCGAGGCCGTCGACGGCGCCGACGCCGTGCTGATCACCCACCAGCACGCCGACCACTTCGACGTGGCCAACCTGCGACGTACCGAGGCCCCGGTGTTCACCATCGCCGAGGTCGCCGGTCTGATCCGCGACGACGCCCCGGACGTCGCCGAGCGGGTCACCGTCGTCGAGCCCGGCGACGCGTTCGACGGCGGGGGTCTCCCGGTGCGCTCGGTCGGGGAGCTGCACGCGGTGATCCACCCGACCTGCCGCGGGCCTACAACAGCGGCTACGTCGTCTCCGCCGGGGACACCCAGGTATTCCATCCCGGCGACGCGCTGACCCCGCCGGACGAGCAGGTCGACGTGCTCTGCGTCGTCGTGTCCGCCCCGTGGATGCGCGCCGCCGAGGCCGTCGACTTCGCGCGGCTCGTGGGGGCGCCGCGCAACGTCGCCATCCACGACAGGGTCTACTCCGAGGCCGGTCTCGGCATCGTCGACGGGCATCTCCAACGGCTGCTGCCCGACGGGCAGGCCTACGTGCGCCTCGCCGACGGCGCCGACCTGTGAAGGCCGTCGCAGCGGTCGTGGTTGCCCTGCTGGTCGCTCCGTTGCGCTCAGGACGGCCGCCAGCCTCGTCCCGAGACCACCCGAGGCTTCGCAGGTTTCGAGACGGTCGCTGCGCGAGCTCCTGGAGCAGCGAAGCCGGCCGTCCACACGGTCGGCGGCTGCCAGGTGTTTCCGGAAGACAACTGGTGGAACACGCGCATCGACAAGCGGCCGGTCTTCAAGCACAGCAAGGCGATCGTGTCGCGCCAGGCGGCCGGGCACGACATCCACCTCGACCTCGGCGTCAGCGAGGAGTACTACGGCATCCCCGTCAACGTGGCTCCTCCCGACCAGCCGACGCTCCCGCTCCAGTTCGGCGTCGAGGGCGAGGACTACGGCGACGAGAGCGACCGTGGCCCGGTGCCGATCCCGCCCGGCGCGCGCATCGAGGGCTGGCGCACGGGCGCCGTCGACCCCGACGAGGGCGACCGGCACGTGATCACGGTCCACCAGGGCACCTGCGAGCTGGTCGAGCTCTACAAGGCCGAGCGCGTCTACGCCGGCAACGGCGAGGTCGTCGCCTGGCGTGCCTCGGCGGCCGCTCGCTGGGACCTCGGCACCAACAAGCTGCGCCCCAGGTACTGGACCTCCGCTGACGCCGCCGGCCTGCCGATCCTTCCGGGCCTGCTGTCCTACGACGAGGCGGCCTCGGGCCGGATCACCCACGCGCTGCGGTTCACCCTGCCGAGCGCCCGCGCCGCGTTCACCAAGCCGGCCCGGCACTGCGGCCCCAGCGGCAACACGAGCAGCTCGCTGCCGTCGTACGGCCTGCGCTTCCGGCTCAAGAAGGGCACCGACATCTCCGCCTACACCGGCGCCGCGCGAGCGATCGCCGTCGCGATGAAGCGCTACGGCCTGATGTACGCCGACCAGGGCTCGGCCATGTACGTCACCGGCTCCGCCGACCCGCGCTGGGCCGACGCCCTCGACCAGTTCACAGCAACCCCCTCGACGGCTCGCGCTTCGAAGTCGTCAAGCCGGCAGGCAAGATCACCCGCTGCTAGAAGCCAGAGCCGACAGCGGAGCGCCGAACGGGAGACAGACGTCCGAGCTCGGCGAGGTGCCCACGGTCAGCGCGCCGACGCGGACGCGCCAGTCTGCCCGAATCGGCGGCCGTCGTCAGGCGCCGGTGAGCGAGTCGCGCACGGGCACGAGCTTGGCCTGGCTCTCGGCCAGCTCGGCGTCGGGGTCGGAGTCGGCGACGATGCCGCAGCCGGCGAACAGGCGGACCGTCGACCCGTCGCCGAGGATCTCGGCCGAGCGCAGGGCCAGCCCCCACTCGCCGTCGCCGGTGGCGTCCATCCAGCCGACCGGGCCGGCGTAGCGACCGCGCTCCATGCCCTCGATCTCGTCGATCAGGGCGAGGGCCGCAGCGGTCGGGGTGCCGCCGACGGCGGCCGACGGGTGCAGCGCCTCGGCCAGACGCAGGGATGACACGGTGGCCGAGTCGTGCACGACCCCGGCGACGTCGGTCGCCAGGTGCATCACGTTCGGCAGGTGGAGCACGAACGGCGCTTCGGGCACGTTCATGGACGAGCAGTGGGGGTCGAGCGCGTCGGCCACCGAGCGGACGGCGTACTCGTGCTCCTCGAGGTCCTTCGACGAGCGCGCCAAGGTCGCGGCGAGGGCGAGGTCGCGCTCGTCGGCGCCCGTACGCCGGATGGTTCCGGCCAGGACGCGGCTGGTGACCAGGCCACGCTCGCGGCGCACGAGCATCTCGGGGGTCGCGCCGAAGAGTCCCTCGACGTGGAAGGTCCAGCACATGCGGTAGTCGGTGCTGAGCCGATTCAGGGGCCAGCGGACGTCGATCGGCATCTCGGCCGTCGCGATCAGGTCGCGGGCGAGCACGACCTTCTCGAGCGAGCCGGCCTCGATGCGGCTGATCGCATCGGCGACCGCGGCGAGCCACTCCTCGCCGTTCAGGGCGCCGTCGGCGAAGGACACGTTGGCGGGCGGGACCACGTCGGTGACGTCGGGCGACGACGCCTGGTCCGTGCCGGTCTGCGGGCCGGTCTGCGGGCCGATCGTGGTCAGCCACGCCCGGTCGCCCCGGCGACCGATGACGACCCGGGGGACGACGAGAACCGAGTCGCCCGGCTCGTCGGCGAACGCGAACGAGCCGAAGCACACCGGGCCGGTGCCAGGCTCGCCGACCTCGTCGCGCACCTGCGCACGCCCCACCAGCTCGGACCACCACTTGTCGGCGTCGGTGAAGCGGGTCGGCCCGTACGTCCGGACCCGGGCGGCCACGCCCCACCCGATCAGCCCGTCGCCGCGACGGAGCCAGGCGACCGGGCTGTCGGCCGGAAGCCGCGCGAGCAACGACGCCGGGACGTCGTCGACGGAGACGGTGTGGACGAAAAGTCGCCCGGCTTCAGGTGATGAGCCGCCAGCCGTCTCACCGGGGCGCCGGGAGTCGGCGGCGAAGGGGGCGCTCGTCACGAGGCCCCAGCGTACGCGGCGTCCTGGCGGGGGCAACGATCTGGGAGACTTCGCGCCGTGACGCGCGCCGACCTCGACAAGCAGCCGACCGACGTACGGCGGATGTTCGACGCCGTCGCGCAGCGCTACGACGTCACCAACGACGTCCTCTCCCTCGGCCAGGACCGGCGCTGGCGTCGGCTGGTCCTCGACGCCGTGGACCCGCGGCCGGGCCAGCGGGTGCTCGACCTGGCGGCCGGCACCGGCACCTCCAGCGAGCCGTTCGCGGCCAGGGGGGCGCAGGTCGTCCCCTGCGACTTCTCCCTCGGCATGCTGCAGGTCGGCAAGCGGGCCCGGCCGGCGCTGCCGTTCGTCGCCGGTGACGGCACGCAGCTGCCGTTCGCGGACGCGACGTTCGACGCCGTGACCATCTCGTTCGGCCTGCGCAACATCGTCGACCCCGACGCCGGGCTCCGCGAGCTGTGGCGGGTGACGAAGCCGGGCGGGCGGCTGGTCGTCTGCGAGTTCAGCCACCCGACCTTCGCGCCGTTCCGCACCGTCTACACCGAGTACCTGATGCGTGCGCTGCCGCCCGTCGCGCGGGCGGTCTCCTCGAGCCCCGACGCCTACGTCTACCTGGCCGAGTCGATCCGGGCGTGGCCCGACCAGGCGGGCCTCGCGTCGATGATCGATGGCGCCGGCTGGCGCTCGGTGGAGTGGCGCAACCTCTCCGGGGGCATCGTCGCCCTCCACCGCGCGACCCGCTGACGCCGACCATTTAGCGAAGGGTTCTGTTCGCTAAATGCCCAGGTCAGCCCCCGAATCTCCTCGTCCGGGACCTGGGGTGCCGATTGTCCGGGAGCACCCCTAGACTGTCCCGCGGACCCCTCGTGAAGCGCTTCACAAAGTCACATGGGGGCTCGGAGAACAGCACCGCCGCAGCACCTGGGAGGCACCCTTTGGAGCTCTACACGCCGGTCCTGGCGTTGGCCCTCCTGGCGGCAGGCTTCGCGGTCTTCTCGGTCGTGATGAGCGCCGCCGTCGGCCCCAAGCGCTACAACCGCGCCAAGCTCGACTCCTACGAGTGCGGCATCGAGCCCACGCCCCAGGCGCTCGGCGGCGGCCGCTTCCCGGTGAAGTACTACATCACCGCGATGATGTTCATCGTCTTCGACATCGAGATCATCTTCCTCTACCCCTGGGCCGTGCAGTTCGATGCGCTCGCCTTCTTCGGGCTGGTCGAGATGGTCATCTTCATCGCCACCGTCTTCGTCGCCTTCGCCTACGTATGGCGTCGTGGCGGACTCGACTGGGACTGACAGGAGCCACCTGAGATGGGCATCGAGGAGAAGCTCCCCAGCGGGGTCCTGCTGACGACGGTCGAGGGCGTCGCGGGCTACATGCGCAAGGCGTCGTTCTGGCCGGCCACCTTCGGGCTGGCCTGTTGCGCCATCGAGATGATGACGACCGGAGGCCCGAAGTACGACCTCGCCCGCTTCGGCATGGAGGTCTTCCGCGCCAGCCCCCGCCAGGCCGACCTGATGATCGTGGCCGGCCGGGTGAGCCAGAAGATGGCGCCGGTGCTGCGCCAGATCTACGACCAGATGGCCGAGCCCAAGTGGGTGCTGGCCATGGGCGTGTGCGCCAGCAGCGGAGGCATGTTCAACAACTACGCGATCGTCCAGGGCGTCGACCACGTCGTGCCCGTCGACATGTACCTCCCCGGCTGCCCGCCGCGCCCGGAGATGCTCATCGACGCGATCCTCAAGCTCCACGACCAGGTGCAGAGCACCAAGCTCGGCGCCAACCGCCGCGCCGAGATCGAGGAGCGCGAGACCGCCGCCCTCGCCGCCCTGCCCACCTCCGAGATGCGCGGCCTGTTGCGATGAGCGAGGACGAGAAGACCCAGCCGGTCGGCTCGGTGCCGACCGAGGACAGCCCCAAGGTCGCCCAGGACCGTGCCGAGGACAGCCCGGCCCGCGAGGACCGCGCGATCCTGCCGGCGGGTTCGTCGGAGGAGCGCGCCGTCGGCGCTCGCCGCGGCATGTTCGGAACCTCGGGCACCGGCGACACGAGCGGGTACGGCGGCCTGGTCGCCCCGATCGTCTATCCCGGCGCGGCCCAGCGCCCCTACGGCGGCTGGTTCGACGACGTCGCAGACGCCCTCGAGGCACGACTGGGCGCCGGTGACCTCCAGCACGCTGTGGAGCGGGTGGTGGTGCACCGGGGCGAGATCACCTTCCACGTACGCCGCGAGGACCTCCTCGCGGTGGCGCAGCTGCTCCGCGACGACGACAAGCTGCGCTTCGAGTTCTGCTCGGGGGTGAGCGGCGTGCACTACCCCGACGACACCGGCCGCGAGCTGCACGCGGTCTACCACCTGCTCTCGATGACCCACAACCGCCGGATCCGCGTGGAGGTGACCGCACCTGACGCCGACCCGCACATCCCGAGCGTCGTGAGCGTCTACCCGACCAACGACTGGCACGAGCGCGAGACCTGGGACATGTTCGGCATCGTCTTCGACGGCCACCCCGCCCTCGCCCGGATCCTGATGCCGGACGACTGGCCGGGCCACCCACAGCGCAAGGACTACCCCCTCGGGGGCATCCCCGTGGAGTACAAGGGCGGTTCGATCCCACCGCCCGACGAGCGGAGGTCGTACAACTGATGACAACCTCGACCAACGCGGGCGATCGGGACATCTACGCCGGTTCGACCGACACCACCGAGGGCCGGGTCTTCACGGTCAGCGGCCAGGACTGGGACACCATCTCCCAGGGTCTCGCCGAGGAGGGCTTCGACGAGCGCATCGTGGTCAACATGGGACCGCAGCATCCCTCGACCCACGGCGTGCTCCGGCTGATCCTCGAGCTGGAGGGCGAGACGGTGACCGAGGCGCGCTGCGGCATCGGCTACCTCCACACCGGCATCGAGAAGAACATGGAGTACCGCTCCTGGACGCAGGGCACCACGTTCTGCACGCGGATGGACTACCTCAGCCCGTTCTACAACGAGATGACCTATGTCCTCGGCGTCGAGCGGCTCCTCGACATCGAGGACCAGATCCCCGAGAAGGCCCAGGTCATGCGGGTCCTCCTGATGGAGCTGAACCGCATCTCCTCCCACCTGGTCTGCATCGCCACCGGCGGCATGGAGATCGGCGCCCTGACCGTGATGACCATCGGCTTCCGCGAGCGCGAGCTCGTGCTCGACCTGTTCGAGCTCATCACCGGCCTGCGCATGAACCACGCCTTCATCCGCCCCGGCGGCGTCGCCCAGGATCTCCCGCCCGGCGCGCTCGACGAGATCCGCGACTTCGTCGCTCTGATGCGCAAGCGCCTCCCCGAGTACGCCGCGCTGTGCAACGCCAACCCGATCTTCAAGGCGCGGCTCGAGGGCGTCGGGCACCTCGACCTCGCCGGCTGCCTCGCGCTCGGACTCAGCGGCCCGCCCCTGCGCGCCGCGGGCTACCCGTGGGACCTGCGCAAGACCCAGCCCTACAGCGGTTACGAGGACTACGACTTCGACGTGCAGACGTGGGACACCGCCGACTCCTACGGCCGGTTCCGGGTGCGGCTCAACGAGATGTCGGAGTCGCTGCGCATCGTCGAGCAGGCCGCCGACCGGCTGGCCGGGCTCGAGGGCGCGCCGGTCATGGTCGCCGACAAGAAGATCGCCTGGCCCAGCCAGCTCGCGATCGGGTCCGACGGCATGGGCAACAGCCTCGACCACATCAAGCACATCATGGGTGAGTCGATGGAGGCCCTGATCCACCACTTCAAGCTGGTGACCGAGGGCTTCCGGGTCCCGCCCGGCCAGGCGTACGTGCCGATCGAGTCGCCCCGCGGCGAGCTCGGCGCGCACGTCGTGTCCGACGGTGGCACCCGCCCCTTCCGCGCGCACTTCCGCGACCCGTCGTTCACCAACCTCCAGGCGACCAGCGTCATGAGCGAGGGCGGCATGGTGGCCGACGTCATCGTGGCCATCGCCTCGATCGACCCCGTGATGGGAGGAGTCGACCGGTGAGCAGCGACCAGGTCGAGAGCGGCACCGACCAGATCAGCGAGCAGACGTACGCCGAGCTCCGCGAGATCGCGGCGCGCTATCCCGAGGCGCGCTCGGGGCTGCTGCCCATGCTCCACCTCGTCCAGTCCGAGCACGGCCGGGTCACGCCTGCCGGCATCGAGGCCTGCGCCGAGATCCTCGACATCAGCGCCGCCGACGTGAGCGGCGTCGCGACGTTCTACACGATGTACAAGCGCAAGCCGGTCGGCGACTACCACGTCGGCGTCTGCACCAACACCCTGTGCGCGGTGATGGGCGGCGACGTGATCTTCGAGCGGCTCAAGGACCACCTCGAGGTGGGCAACGACGAGACCACGGTGGACGGCAAGGTCACCCTCGAGCACATCGAGTGCAACGCCGCCTGCGACTACGCCCCGGTGATGACGGTCAACTGGGAGTTCATGGACAACATGACCCCCGAGTCCGCGACGCAGCTCGTCGACGACCTGCGCGAGGGCAAGGAGGTCCGCTCGACCCGCGGCCCGCGCATCTGCACCTGGCGCGAGGCCGAGCGCGTGGTGGCCGGCTTCAACGACGGACTGGCGGACGAGGGCCCGGGCGCCGGACCCGCGTCGCTCGTGGGGCTGGGCATCGCCCGCGAGCGCGGCTGGACCGCCCCTGACGCAAAGGGCGGGAAGAAGTAGTGGACACCCTCACCCCGGTCCTCACCGACAACTGGGACGCCGAGCGCTCGTGGACGCTGGAGTCCTACGAGGAGCGCGGCGGCTATGCAGCGCTGAAGACGGCCCTGGGCATGGCGCAGGCCGACGTGATCGCCGCCGTCAAGGACTCCGGCCTGCGCGGCCGGGGCGGCGCCGGCTTCCCGACCGGCATGAAGTGGGGCTTCATCCCCCAGGACAACCCGAACCCGAAGTACCTCGTGGTCAACGCCGACGAGTCGGAGCCGGGCACCTGCAAGGACATCCCGCTGATGATGGCCAGCCCGCACACGCTGATCGAGGGCGTGATCATCAGCTCCTACGCCATCCGCGCCAACACCGCCTTCATCTACGTGCGCGGTGAGGTGCTCCACGTGATCCGCCGCCTCCAGCGTGCGGTCCAGGAGGCCTACCTCGCCGGCCATCTCGGCACGGACATCCACGGCTCCGGCTACGACCTCGACCTCGTCGTGCACGCCGGTGCGGGCGCCTACATCTGTGGGGAGGAGACCGCGCTCCTCGACTCGCTCGAGGGTCGTCGCGGCCAACCCCGGCTGCGCCCGCCGTTCCCTGCGGTCGCCGGGCTCTACGCCAGCCCGACGGTCATCAACAACGTCGAGTCGATCGCGTCGGTGCCGAGCATCATCGCCAACGGCGCCGAGTGGTTCTCCTCGATGGGCACCGAGCGCTCGAAGGGCTACGGCATCTTCTCGCTGTCCGGGCACGTCACCCGTCCCGGCCAGTACGAGGCGCCGCTCGGCATCACCTTGCGCACCCTCATCGAGCTGGCCGGCGGCATGCGAGAGGGCCACGAGCTGAAGTTCTGGACGCCCGGCGGGTCCTCGACGCCGCTGCTCACGGCCGAGCACCTCGACGTACCTCTCGACTTCGAGGCGGTGGGCGCGGCGGGCTCGATGCTCGGCACCCGCGCCATCCAGCTCTTCGACGAGACCACCTGTGTCGTCCGTGCCGTGCTGCGCTGGACGGAGTTCTACAAGCACGAGTCCTGTGGCAAGTGCACGCCGTGCCGCGAGGGCACGTGGTGGCTGGTGCAGACGCTGTCGAAGATCGAGCACGGGGGCGGGACGCCCGAGGGCATCGAGGCCGACCTCGAGCAGCTGCTCGACCAGTGCGACAACATCCTGGGCCGGTCGTTCTGCGCGCTCGGCGACGGGGCGACGAGCCCGATCTCCTCGTCGATCCAGTACTTCCGCGAGGAGTTCGTCGAGCACGCCCGCAACGGCGGCTGCCCGTTCGACCATGCGGCCGCCACCCTGTTCGCGCCCGTCGGAGCCGTCTGATGACCCAAGCACCCGAGAAGACCGACCTGGTCACGCTCACCATCGACGGCGTCTCGGTGAGCGTGCCCAAGGGCACCCTCGTCATCCGCGCCGCCGAGGAGGTGGGCATCCAGATCCCGCGCTTCTGCGACCACCCGCTGCTCGCTCCGGTGGGCGCGTGCCGCCAGTGCCTGGTCGAGGTGGCGATGCCCGGCCCCGACGGCTCGCTGAAGCAGATGCAGGGCCCGCCCGGTCGCATGAAGCCGCAGGCCTCGTGCACGCTCACCGTCGCCGAGGGCATGGAGGTGAAGACCCAGCTCACCTCCCCGGCAGCCGACAAGGCGCAGGAGGGGGTGATGGAGTACCTCCTGATCAACCACCCGCTCGACTGCCCGGTCTGCGACAAGGGCGGCGAGTGCCCCCTGCAGAACCAGGCGATGTCCAACGGTCGTGGCGAGTCCCGCTTCAACGCCAGTGGCGGCGTGAAGCGCACGTTCCCCAAGCCGATCAACATCTCCGCCCAGGTGCTGCTCGACCGCGAGCGCTGCGTGCTCTGCGCGCGGTGCACCAGGTTCTCCGAGCAGATCGCGGGCGACCCGTTCATCGCGCTGGTCGAGCGCGGCGCGCTGCAGCAGGTCGGCATCTACGAGAAGGAGCCGTTCGAGTCCTACTTCTCGGGCAACGCGATCCAGATCTGCCCGGTCGGCGCGCTCACCTCGGCCGACTACCGCTTCCGGTCGCGTCCCTTCGACCTGGTCTCCTCGCCCTCGGTGGCCGAGCACGACGCGTGCGGTGCGGCCATCCGCGTCGACCACCGCCGCGGCCGGGTCATGCGCCGGCTGGCCGGCAACGACCCCGAGGTCAACGAGGAGTGGATCACCGACAAGGACCGCTTCGCGTTCACCTACGCCCGGGCCGCCGACCGCATCACCTACCCGCAGGTGCGCGACGAGGATGGCGACCTGCGTCCGGCGTCCTGGTCCGAGGCGTTCGCGGTGGCGGCGCGTGGTCTCGCCGCGGCGGGCGAAGCCGCGGTGCTGACCGGCGGTCGGCTGACGGCCGAGGACGCCTACGCGTACGCCAAGTTCGCCCGCCTGGCCCTCGGCACCAACGACATCGACTTCCGGTCCCGCCCGCACTCTGCCGAGGAGGCCGACTTCCTCGCCGCCGTCGTCGCGCTCTCGGGCGAGGTGACCTACACCGACCTCGAGGCCGCGCGATCGGTCGTCCTCATCGGCCTCGAGCCCGAGGACGAGGCCGGCACGATCTTCCTGCGGCTGCGCAAGGCACACCGCGCCACGCGTACGCCGATCTGGTCGGTCGGCGCGGTGCCCACCCGCGGCCTGACCAAGCTCGGCGGAACTCTGATTCCCGCCGCTCCGGGCGAGGAGGCGCAGGTCATCGCCGACCTGGCGCACAACGGCGACGTGGCCATCGACGCCGGCGGCGTGATCCTGGTGGGTGAGCGGATGGCCGGCGTACCCGGCGCGCTCGCCGCCGTCGCGTCCCTGGCCCGGACGACGGGCGCCAAGCTCGCCTGGGTGCCGCGTCGGGCCGGCGACCGCGGCGCGGTCGAGGCCGGCTGCCTGCCCAACCTGCTGCCCGGCGGACGCCCGGTCGCCGATGCCGGTGCCCGGGTCGACGTCGCCACCGCCTGGGGTGCGAGCAGCCTGCCGGAGACGGTCGGCCGCGACGGCGACGCCATCGTGGCGGCGCTGGCTGCCGGCGAGCTCGGTGGCCTGGTCGTCGCGGGGGTCGACCCTGACGACACCTCCGATCCCGCCGCGTTCCGGGCCGCCCTGGAGGCCGCCGCCTTCGTGGTCGCTCTCGAGCTGCGCGAGACCGACGTGACCCGAGCGGCGCAGGTCGTGTTCCCGGTCGCGCCCGTCACCGACAAGTCCGGCACCTTCGTCACCTGGGAGGGACGCCCGCGGCCGTTCGAGCAGGTGCTCGGCAACCCCGGCAGCCTGCCGGACCTGCGCGTGCTCTCCGGCATCGCCGACGAGCTGGGCCGCTCGCTGGGCTTCCGGACCGTTGCCGAGGTGCGCGCCGAGATGGAGGCGCTCGGGCCGTGGGACGGTGAGCGTCCCGTCGTTCGCGATCGGTGGGGAGCAGCCGACCCCGGTGGTCGAGCAGCCGACCCCGGTGGTCGAGCAGCCGACCCCGGTGGTGGAGCAGCCGACCCCGGTGGTGGAGCAGGCGAGCCCGGTGGTGGAGCAGCCGACCCCGGTGGTCGAGCAGCCGACCCCGGTGGTCGAGCAGCGAGCGAAGCGAGCGATCAGTCGAGACCACCCTTCGCGCTGGCCACCTGGAAGCAGCTGGTCGACCTCGGCTCGATGCAGGACGGCGAGGAGCACCTGCGCGCCACCGCGCGCCGGCCGGTCGCCAGGCTGAGCCCCTCGTCGTACGCCGCCCTGGGCGAGACCGTGACCGTCACGGGTGACCGCGGCGAGGTCGACCTTGCCGGCCGAGGCCGTCGAGGGGATGCCCGACGGCGTGGTCTGGGTGCCCGCGAACTCGTTCGGCACCGGAGTGCTGGCCGGCCTGGCCTCGCCCGGCAGCCGGGTGCACGTGAGGGAGGCAGCGCTGTGATCTCGATGATCTCGACCCTCCTCGGGGCCTCGACCCAGCTCGACCACCGGTTGCTGGCAGCCGCCGAGGAGGGAGTCGCTCGCCGAGTTCGGACACGACCCCTGGTGGGTCATCCTGATCAAGGCCGTCCTGATCTTCCTGGTCCTGGTCCTGCTGACGCTCTTCAACATCTGGTGGGAGCGCCGGGTCGTGGCCCGGATGCAGCACCGGATCGGCCCCAACGTGCACGGCCCGTTCGGGCTCCTGCAGTCCCTGGCCGACGGCGTCAAGCTGGCGCTGAAGGAGGACATCGTCCCCAAGGCCGCCGACAAGCTCGTCTTCGTCCTCGCGCCCGTGCTGGCGACCGTGCCGGCCTTCGTCACCTTCTCGGTGATCCCGTTCGGACCTGTCGTCGAGGTGCCGTTCAGCGACGTCACGACGCCGCTCCAGCTCACCGACATGCCGGTGGCCGTGCTCTTCGTGATGGCCATCGCGTCCATCGGCATCTACGGCATCGTGCTCGGCGGCTGGTCGTCCGGCTCGACGTACTCCCTGCTGGGCGGCCTGCGGTCGAGCGCACAGATGATCTCCTACGAGGTCGCGATGGGCCTGGCCCTGGTCGCGGTGTTCCTCTACGCCGGCTCGATGTCGACCTCGGAGATCGTCGAGGCGCAGACCGATCTCTGGTTCGGGCTGATCCTGGTGCCGTCGTTCGTCATCTACGTGATCTCGATGATCGGCGAGACCAACCGTGCGCCGTTCGACCTTCCCGAGGCCGAGGGCGAGCTCGTCGGCGGCTTCCACACCGAGTACTCCAGCCTGAAGTTCGCGCTGTTCTTCCTCGCCGAGTACATCAACATGGCCACCGTCTCGGCCCTGGCCACGACGCTGTTCCTGGGTGGCTGGCACGCGCCCTGGGGCATCGTGAACATCTGGCCCGGCGCCAACGAGGGCTACTGGCCGCTGCTCTGGTTCTTCGGCAAGGTCCTGTTCTTCGTGTTCATCTTCATCTGGCTGCGCGGGTCGCTGCCCCGGCTGCGCTACGACCAGTTCATGCACTTCGGCTGGAAGCGGCTGATCCCGATCTCGCTGGTCTGGATCGTCGCCGTCGCCACCATCCGCAGCCTGACCACGAACGACACCATCGACCGCCGCTATCTGCTGATCGGGATCGGCGTGCTGGCCGTGCTGTTCCTGGTGCTCTTCTTCATCGGCGAGCCCAAGGAGGGCGACGAGTCGGCGGACCGGGACGACGAGACGGCGCCCGACGCGTACGTCGGCGGGTTCCCGGTGCCTCCGCTGCCCGCGGGCGGTGCGGTGCGCGGCGCGGCTGCCCCCCTCGAGTTCCGCACCCGTGCTGACGAGCCCGTGCCGGCGACCGCGACCGGGTCTCGACTCGGCTCGACCAGCGAGGAGAGCTGATGGCCGACAACGACCAGCCGAAGGGACTGCGCGAGCAGTTCTGGGACCCCGTCGCGGGGTTCGGGGTGACCTTCCGGACGATGTTCAAGAAGGTCGTCACCGAGCAGTACCCGTTCGAGAAGCTCCCGACGGCGCCGCGGTTCCACGGACGGCACCAGCTCAACCGGTGGCCCGACGGTCTCGAGAAGTGCATCGGCTGCGAGCTGTGCGCGTGGGCCTGTCCCGCCGACGCCATCTACGTCGAGGGCGCGAGCAACACCGACGACGAGCGCTTCTCGCCCGGTGAGCGCTACGGCCGCGTCTACCAGATCAACTACCTGCGGTGCATCCTGTGCGGCCTGTGCATCGAGGCCTGCCCGACGCGCGCCCTCACCATGACCAACGAGTACGAGCTGGCCGACAACAACCGAGCCGACCTGATCTACGAGAAGTCCGATCTGCTCGCGCCGTTGCTGCCCGGCATGGAGCAGCCGCCGCACCCGATGCGACTCGGTGACGACGAGGGCGACTACTACCGCGGCAACTACCAGCACGCAGCGGCGTCCGACACCGAGACCCACGCCGAGGCCGGGCGTGAGGGGGGCGAGCACTGATGGCGTTCTGGATCCTCGCCCCGATCATGGTGGCTGCTGCGCTCGGCATCCTGTTCGTCCGGAAGGCCGTCCACGCCGCGCTGCTGCTGGCCGTCGTGATGATCAGCCTCGCTGTGCTCTACGCCGCGCTCGACGCGCCGTTCCTGTTCGCGGTCCAGATCATCGTCTACACCGGCGCGATCCTGATGCTCTTCCTCTTCGTCCTGATGCTCGTCGGGGTCGACGCGTCCGACTCGGTCGTGGAGACCATCCGAGGTCAGCGGCTCTTCGCCGTGCTGTTCGGACTCGTGCTCGGGCTCGTGCTGGTGATCGCGCTCGGCCAGGTCACCCTCGGCACCGTGGTGGGGCTCGACGAGGCCAACGCGGGCGGCAACGTCCAGGCGCTGGCCAACATCCTGTTCTCCCGCTACGTCTTCGCCTTCGAGACGACCTCGGCGCTGCTCATCACCGCGGCGCTCGGCGCGATGGTGCTGGCCCACCGCGAGCGGATCACGCCCAAGTCCGGCCAGGCCGACCAGGCCGCCCTGCGGATGAAGGACTACGCGGCGTCCGGCAAGCACCCCGGCCCGCTCCCGGCGCCGGGTGTCTTCGCCCGGCACAACGCCGTCGACACCGCGGCCCTGCTGCCCGACGGCACCGCCGCCGAGTCGTCGGTGTCCCGCGTGCTCGCGGCGCGCGGCACCGTGCGCTCGGCCCCGGCCCTGGCCGACGACATCGAGGAGGTCCAGCGCCAGCTGGGCGTCTCGGTCGCCGAGCGCCCCTGAGGCCGGCGGCAAGTCCGGGGCGTCCATGAGCACGACCGAGGACGAGGACGGGACGGGGCGCCCGTGAACGAGTACATCGTCCTCTCCGCGATCCTCTTCACGATCGGCTGCGTCGGGGTGCTGACCAGGCGCAACGCGATCGTCGTGTTCATGTGCGTCGAGCTGATGCTCAACGCCTGCAACCTGGCGTTCGTCACCTTCGCCAAGCAGCACGGCAACCTCGACGGCCAGATCGCGGCGTTCTTCGTGATGGTGGTGGCCGCCGCCGAGGTCGTGGTCGGCCTCGCCATCATCATGACCATCTTCCGGACCCGTCGCTCGGCCTCGGTCGACGACGCGAGCCTGCTGAAGTACTGAGGTGCACTCGATGACCCTGTCCGTGCTCACGGCTGCTGCCGAGGAGACCCACCACATCCCGGTGGTCGACCCCGGCGCGGCCGACGGCGTCTTCGCCCTGCTGTGGCTGGTGATCGCCCTGCCCCTCGCCGGTGCGGCGATCCTGCTGATCGGCGGGCGCTACACCGACAAGTGGGGCCACCTCCTCGCGACCGCGCTGCCGATCGGCTCCTTCGTGCTCAGCGTGGCGCTGTTCGTCGGGCTGCTCGGCCGCGACACCGACGACCGCCAGGTCGGTCAGCACCTGTACACCTGGTTCGAGACCGGGCAGTTCCGCGTCGGCATGGACCTGCTCTACGACCCGCTCGCGGCGCTGTTCCTGCTCCTCATCACCGGGGTCGGCTCGCTGATCCACATCTACTCCATCGGCTACATGGAGCACGACCCGCGGCGTCGCCGGTTCTTCGGCTTCCTCAACCTCTTCCTCGCCGCGATGCTGATGCTGGTGCTCGCGGCCAACTACGTCGGGTTGTTCCTCGGCTGGGAGGGCGTCGGCCTCGCGTCGTACCTGCTCATCGGCTTCTGGCAGCACAAGCACACCGCCGCGGCGGCCGCGAAGAAGGCCTTCGTCATCAACCGGGTCGGCGACATCGGGCTGAGCCTGGCGATCGCGCTGCTCTTCGTCACCTTCGGGACGACGTCGTTCGCGGAGATCTCCGCCGTGTCCGGCGAGGCCTCGGAGAACACGCTGACCGCGATCGCGCTGCTGCTCCTGCTCGCCGCGTGCGGCAAGTCCGCCCAGGTGCCGCTCGCAGGCCTGGCTGCTCGACGCGATGGAGGGCCCGACTCCGGTGTCGGCCCTGATCCACGCGGCGACCATGGTGACGGCCGGCGTCTACCTGATCGTGCGGTCCAACTTCATCTTCGAGCTCGCGCCCACACGCCCAGACGGTCGTCGTGATCGTCGCCGTGGTCACGCTCCTGTGGGGCGCGATCATCGGATGCGCCAAGGACGACATCAAGAAGGCCCTGGCCGGTTCGACGATGAGCCAGATCGGCTACATGATGCTGGCCGCCGGGCTCGGCGTCGCGGGCTACGCCTTCGCGATCTTCCACCTGCTGACCCACGGCTTCTTCAAGGCCAACATGTTCCTCGGCGCCGGCTCGGTGATGCACGCGATGGACGACGAGGTCGACATGCGCCACTACGGGGCGCTGCAGAAGATGGTGCCGATCACGTTCCTCACCTTCACGATGGGCTACCTCGCGATCATCGGGTTCCCCGGCTTCTCGGGCTTCTGGTCGAAGGACAAGATCATCGAGACCGCGCTGGCCGAGAACTGGGTGGTCGGTCTCTGTGCGCTTCTCGGTGCCGGCATCACCGGCTTCTACATGACCCGGCTGATGCTGATGACGTTCTTCACCGACAAGCGGTGGGAGAAGGGGGTGCACCCGCACGAGTCCCCGAAGGTGATGACGATCCCGCTCATCGTCCTCGCCGCGCTCTCGGTGCTCGGCGGCGTCCTGCTGCTCGGCGACTGGATCGTCGACTTCCTCGCGCCAGTCGTCGGCGAGCCTCCGCACCACGAGCCGCCCATCTCGCCGCTCGCCGTGAGCATTCTCGCGGTCGTCGTGGTGGCGATCGGCGTCGCGATCGCGTGGTTCCTCGTCGGCAAGCAGAAGGTGCCGCGGGAGGCCCCGCAGGACGTGTCCTTCGCGACCAGGGCCGCCCGCCAGGACCTCTACGGCGACGCCATCAACGAGGGTCTCGTGGTGGCTCCCGGCCGTTCGCTCGTCAGCGGCCTGACGACGATGGACCGCCACGTCGATCGACGGCGGAGTCGAGGGCGGCGCCCTGATGATCGCCGGGCTCTCCAGCCAGGTCAGACGCGTGCAGAACGGGTTCGTCCGCTCCTACGCCCTCTCCGTCCTCGTCGGCGCGCTGCTCGTCATCCTGGCCCTGCTGGCGGTGAACTTCTCGTGAACGACGTTCCCTGGCTCTCCCTGCTGATCGCGATCCCGATCCTCGGCGCGATCGTGGTGGCCTACCTGCCGAAGCGCTGCCGAGGCTCTCGACGGTGACGACGTCACCACCGAGGTCGAGCGGCACCGGCGCGGGGTGCTGGCCAAGCAGGTCGGCCTCGGCTTCTCGCTGGTCACCCTCGTCGTCGCGCTGCTGGCGGCGAGCCGGTACTACGTGGGCGCCGACTTCGGCGGGCTCCAGCTGACCGAGGAGCACGACTGGATCAAGCCGCTCGGCGTCCACTACGCCCTCGGCGTCGACGGGCTCGGTCTGTTGATGGTCCTCCTCACCGCGGTGCTGGTGCCGGTGGTGCTGGTGGCGTCCTGGCGCGACACCGACTCGCCGGCCGTGCTGCGCGACGGCTCGACGCCCGCCATCGCGGGTGCCGGGTCGAGCACGCACGCGTTCGTGGCGTGGACGCTCGCGCTCGAGGCGATGTCGCTGGCGGTCTTCGCCGCCACCGACGTGTTCCTGTTCTACGTCGTCTTCGAGGCGACGTTGATCCCGGCGTACTTCCTCATCGGCGGCTTCGGGCGCGCGGGCCGCGCTCGCGCCGCGGTGAAGTTCCTCGTCTACCAGCTGGCCGGCGGCCTGGTGATGCTGGCGTCGGTCATCGGCCTCTATGTCGTGTCCGCACGCGAGGGCAGCCCGACGTACCTCCTCACCGACCTGGCCGCGCTCGACATCGACCCGACCACCCAGAAGTGGCTGTTCGCCGGCTTCTTCATCGCCTTCGCCATCAAGGCCCCGATGTTCCCCGTGCACACCTGGCTGGCGGACACGACCGAGAAGGCCACCCCGGGCACCTCGGTGCTGCTCGTCTGCATCCTCGACAAGATCGGCACGTTCGGGATGCTGCGCTTCTGCCTCGGACTCTTCCCCGAGGCGTCGGAGTGGGCGACGCCGGTCGTGGTCATCCTCGCGCTGATCTCGATCGTGTACGGCGCGCTGGTGGCGATCGGGCAGGACGACATCCTCCGGCTCATCGGCCTCACGTCGCTCTCGCACTTCGGGTTCATCGTGCTGGGCATCTTCGTCTTCAACAGCAACGGTGGCAGCGGCGCGATCCTCTACATGGTCAACCACGGCATCGGCACCGCCGCGCTGTTCCTGATCTCGGGCTACCTGATCCGCCGGACCGGCACGCCGCTCATCAGCCGGATGGGTGGGCAGGAGAAGGTCACCCCGGTGCTGGCCGGCACCTTCCTGGTGGCCGGCCTGGCCGCCTGCGGCCTGCCCGGCCTGGCGCCGTTCGTCTCCGAGATGCTGGTCATCATCAGTGCCTTCGACCACGCCTGGTGGGCCGGCGCGATCGCGGTGACCGGCATCGTGCTGGCTGCGGTCTACATCCTGTGGCTGTACCAGCGGACGATGACCGGCCCCGATCCTGTCCCGCAGGTCGCCGGCACCGCTGACCTCGACGTCCGCGAGCTCGGCGCCGTCGTACCCCTGCTGGTCGGGCTGCTGATGTTCGGCTTCTACCCGATGCCGCTGCTGGACGTGATCAACCCGTACGTCGACGGCGCACTGACGCACGTCGGCGTGACCGACGACGCGCCCACGCGTTCAGGAGGCCGCCGAATGAACGAGTTCGTCAAGCCGGAGATCGAGTACGCCCAGCTGTGGCCGCTCATCCTCGTGTTCGCTGTCGCCTGCCTCGGTGTCGTCGTCGAGGCCTTCGCGCCGCGCCGGGTGCGCTACCTGACCCAGACGCTGCTCGACCCTCGGCCGGTCTTGTCGCGGCCCTGGTCGGCACGATCATCGTCGGGATGGGCCTGGAGACGCGCTTCGATGGCGAGGAGGTCGTGGCCCGCGGCATCGTCGGCGTCGATGGGCACCATCACCGTCGATGGCCCGACGGTCTACCTCTGGGGGCTCATCCTCGTCTTCGCGATCCTCGGCGTCTTCCTGTTCGCCGAGCGGCGGCTCGAGGGCGGGGTCTCGGCGTTCGCGGGTCAGGCGGCGGCTCTGCCGGGCACCGAGGCGGAGCGCCAGGCCTCGACGCGTGGCCTCGAGCACACCGAGGTCTACCCGCTGCTCCTCTTCGCGGTCGCCGGCATGATGCTCTTCCCGGCCGCCAACGACCTGCTCACGATGTTCGTGGCCCTCGAGGTGCTCTCGCTGCCCCTCTACCTCTTGTGTGGGCTGGCGCGCCGGCGCCGGCTGCTCAGCCAGGAGGCGGCGCTGAAGTACTTCCTCCTCGGCGCCTTCTCCTCCGGCTTCTTCCTCTACGGCGCCGCGCTGGTCTACGGCTTCGCCGGCTCGATGGAGTTCTCCGCGATCAACGAGGCCGTGCGCAACGACGTGGGCAACCAGGGCCTGCTGTTCACGGGCATGGGCCTGCTCGCGGTCGGGCTGCTGTTCAAGGTCGGCGCCGCGCCCTTCCAGGCCTGGACGCCCGACGTCTACCAGGGTGCCCCGACGCCGGTGACGGCGTTCATGGCGGCCGGCACCAAGGTGGCCGCGTTCGGCGCCATCCTGCGGCTGTTCTACGTCGCCTTCGGCTCCGACCGGTGGTCCTGGCAGCCGATGCTGTGGGTCGTCGCGATCCTCACCATGGTCGTGGGCGCCGTGCTGGCCCTGAGCCAGACCGATGTGAAGCGACTGCTCGCCTACTCGTCGGTCGCGCACACCGGCTTCCTGCTCACCGGCGTGCTGGGACTGCAAGCCCGCGGTGACCTGGCGCCGGGCCAGGTGACCTCGCTGCAGGCAGTGCTGTTCTACCTGGCGACGTACGGCTTCGCCACGCTCGGCGCCTTCGCCGTCGTCACGATGGTCCGCGACTCGGCCGGTGAGGCCACCGCGTTGAGCAGGTGGGCGGGGCTCGGCAAGGAGGCCCCGATCGTCGCCGGCGTCTTCGCCTTCTTCCTGCTCGCCATGGCGGGCATCCCGCTGACGTCGGGCTTCATCGGCAAGTGGGCGGTCTTCGCCGTCGCCCTGTCCGCAGGCGCCTGGCCGGTCGTGATCGTGGCCGTGGTGTCGAGCATCGTGGCGGCCTACTTCTACGTCCGCGTGATCGTGCTGATGTACTTCTCCGAGCCCGACGGGCCCGCACCGACTGTCACCCAGCCATCGGTCCTGACCGCGGCCACGGTCGCGCTCTGCTCCGCCGCGACCCTGTTGCTCGGGGTCCTGCCGGGCCCGTTGCTCGATCTGGCGGCCCGTGCGGGAGAATTCATCAGGTGAGCCCCTCTCTCGACGCCGGGCTGCCGGCCTCAGTGCTGGCGCTGCCCGTGGGCGACGAGACGCTCGCGCTGCGCCTGCGAGACCGGATGGCCTTCGTCGAGTCCGAGCTGGCCCGGCACGTCCAGAGTCGTACGCCCTACGTCACCGAAGCCGCATCCCACCTGCTCGCGGCGGGCGGCAAGCGGTTCCGGCCGTTGCTGGTCCTGCTCGCGGCCGAGGCCGGCCCGGATCCTGACTCGCAGGGCGTCGTCGATGCGGCCTGCGTCGTCGAGCTGACCCACATCGGCTCGCTCTACCACGACGACGTGATGGACGAGGCGGTCCTGCGTCGCGGCGCCGACTCGGCGAACGCCCGGTGGGACAACCACGTGGCGATCCTCACCGGCGACTTCCTGTTCGCCAAGTCCTCCGAGCTCACCGCGGGCCTCGGTCCCGAGGCGGTCCGCATCCAGGCCGAGACCTTCGCCCGGCTGGTGGAGGGCCAGATCCTGGAGACCGTCGAGCCGGGCCCTGGCGAGGACCCGCTCACCCACTATCTCGATGTGGTCGCGGGCAAGACGGGGTCGCTCATCTCGACGTCGGCCCGCTACGGCGCCCTCTTCTCCGGCGCCGCGCCCCGGGTGGTCGAGGCGCTGACGGCGTACGGCGACATCGTCGGCACCGCCTTCCAGCTCTCCGACGACATCCTCGACATCGCGTCGGACGCCGGGGAGTCCGGCAAGACCCCCGGCACCGATCTGCGCGAGGGCGTACCGACCCTCCCCGTGCTCATGGCCCGAGCCTCCACCGACCCGTCCGACGCGCGCCTGCACGAGCTGCTCGCCGGCGACCTCACCGAGGACTCGACCCACGCCGAAGCACTGGACCTGTTGCGCAAGCACCCGGCCATGGACGAGGCGCGGGCCTACGTCCTGGCCCGGGCAACGGAGGCCAAGGCCCTGCTCGAGGCGTTGCCGGCGGGCCCCGTGCGTGAGGCGTTGGAGTCCTTCGCCGACATCGTCGCCACGCGCTCGGCCTAGCTCACGCCGGGTTCGCTGCGCTCCGCGAACGGCCCCAGCCAGGCGCGGACGCGGCTCGGGGAGCGGGGCCACCACTGCCACTGCGTACCCGGCTTCCCGGTCATGACCGTGTCGGCGAAGGGAACGAACCAGGTGCCTGATGGTGGTCGCACCTCGAAGGTGTACCTCGGCATGGGCCGAGCGCCGGTGCTGACCGGAGGGGCCGCGGAGATCGTGGTGATCTCCCCGCCTGCCACGACGAAGCCCGACACCGTTGTCACCACCGGGATCGTGCCGTAGCGGAGGAACTGGTCCTGAAAGCCGACGCGCGACCAGACCGACATTCGCCAGGGACCCACCATGAGAGCGAGGGGATCGGCCGAGAGCGCGGCCACCACCGTCGGACGGAGTGGCGAGACCCGCAGCAGGACGAGCCCGTCCTGTGCGGGGCCGTGGAGATCCAGCGCGCGCGCGGACAAGCGGCGGGCCACCTGGTCGACGGCCTCGGCCCGGTAGGTGATCGACCGACCGATGGGCGAACCTGGACCAGCCAACCCCGCGACCAGGAGCCGTCGGGCCACCTCACGCGAGATCCCTCGCGCGCCGATCACCGCGGCGGCTTCGCGTTGTGAGATCTGCACGCCGCGACCCTAGGCCCGAACGACAGCCTGCTGTGGCCGCTCTCCACAGCCACAGGGCGGCCCTCCGCACTCTGTCGGGGCAGCCGCTCCGCACTCTGTCGGAGTGGCCATGTGGCCACCCCGACAGAGCACACGACACCTCACATCGCGCAGGCCTCGGCGGCCAGGCGCAGCTGTCGACGGCGGTGGCCGAGCGCCTCGAACGTGAAGATGGCCAGAGCGATCCAGACCAGGAGGAAGCCGAACCAACGACCCGCGGGCATCGCCTCGTCGTACCAGTAGACCCCGAGGGCGAACTGGATGATCGGCGCGAGGTACTGCAGCAGCCCCAGCTGCACCATGGGGATCCGAACCGCAGCGGCGCCGAAGCACAGCAGAGGGACCGCGGTGACGATGCCGGCCGTCATCAGCAGCAGGGAATGGTCGAGGCCGTGCCCGGTGAAGGTTCCTGAGCCCTGGGTGCCGGAGCCCTGGCTGCCGAGGAAGAACAGGTACGCCGCCGCGAAGGGCGCGAGCAGCGCGGTCTCGAACGTGAGCGACTCAACGGCCTCGACGCCGGCGACCTTCTTGGCCAGCCCGTAGGTGCCGAACGAGCAGGCCAGCACCAGCGCGACCCAGGGCGGGCGACCGTAGTCGATGGTCAGCACGACCACCGCCAGCGCCGCGACGCCCATCGCCACCCACTGCAGCCGGCGCAGGCTCTCACCCAGCACGACGATGCCCATGAGCACGGTGACCAGCGGGTTGATGAAGTAGCCGAGCGAGGTCTCGACGACGCGGCCGCTGTTGACGCCCCAGATGTAGGTCGCCCAGTTCACCGTCACGACGACCGCAGCGAGGCACAGCAGGGCCCGGGTGCGGGGATTGCCGGCGATGGCGCGCAGCTGCCTGGTCCGGCGGGCAGCCACGACGATCACGCCCATCGTCAGGGCGGACCAGAAGATCCGGTGCGCGAGGATCTCGATCGCTCCGGCCGGCTCGAGGAGCGGGAAGTAGAGCGGGAAGGCACCCCACAACACGTACGCCGCGACGCCGAAGGCAAGTCCCCTTCTCGCCTCCGACACCCCGCCAGCATAGGAGGCAGGGTCCAGTGAATACTGGCGTGATGGGCGTTCTCGTGGTGGGCCTCGTGCTGGCCCTCTCGGCGGCTGGGCCAGCCGGTGCCGTGACGGCGCCCCGGGAGAGCCTGGAGATCGTGGTGACGCCTCGCGAGCCCCGCCCCGACGTGTTCGTCCTCAAGGGGCGGGTGAAGCCGACCTACAAGAAGCAGGAGGCGATCCTCCAGCGACGCAACTGTGGCGAGTGCACGTGGTTCGCGTACGAGACGTTCGAGACCGACGGCGAGAGCCGGTTCAAGCTCCGGGTGCCCACGCCTGAGCCATCAGAGCGCAGGAGGATCTGCTACCGGGTGAAGATCCCGCGCTCGAACGAGAACCGTCGCGCGATCTCGATCTCCAACTGCATCGCCGCCATCACCCCCGCTGGTTCGACGGCACCGGCCGTCCGAACCCCGCCGGCCATCGCTGGTTGAGGAGGGCCGCCCGCCCCGCTGGTCGAGCCCAGTCGAGACCTCAAACGCACCTGCCCGCCAGCCGTCGGTCGAGGAGGGCCGGGTAGGCGTGGTCTCGACTGATCGCTCGCTCCGCTCGCTGCTCGACCACCGGTTCGGAGACCTCGCTGGTCGAGCCCAGTCGAGACCTCAGACCACCGTCCAGGTGTCGCCGCCGTTGATCAGCGCCGCGAGCCGCTCAGCCGGCTCGCCCGGCGCGTTCTCCCCGGAGGCGCGCAGCTGGTCGCGGGCCTGGTCGTCGTACGTCGCGCGCTCGACCTGCCGGAAGATCCCGATCGGCGAGGTGTGCAGGTAGCCCGCGTCGGTCAGCCGTGAGATCGCGAAGGCCAGCGTGGGATCCGGGGTGTGCGCGTCGTGCACCAGCAGCGACCCGGCGCCGACCTGTCCCGGCTCGGTGCCGACCTCGGCGACCCGCACACCTCCGGTGGCGGCATCGCGGACCAACCCCTTGCTGCCGAGCCCGGACGCGTCGACCACCCCGAAGCGGATCGGCTCGCCGTGCACGAGCGGGATGATCGCGTCAGCCTTGGTGTCGGCGTTCTTGATGGCGTCGAACGCGCCGTCGTTGAAGATCGGGCAGTTCTGGTAGATCTCGACGAACGAGGTGCCGCGGTGCGCGGCGGCTGCGGACAGGACGGCGGTGAGGTGCTTGCGGTCGGAGTCGATGGTGCGGGCCACGAACGTGCCTTCGGCGCCGAGGGCGAGCGAGACGGGGTTGAACGGATGGTCGACCGAGCCCATCGGGGTGGACTTGGTGACCTTGCCGGGCTCGGAGGTGGGGGAGTACTGCCCCTTGGTGAGCCCGTAGATCCGGTTGTTGAACAACAGGATCGTCATGTTGACGTTGCGGCGCAGCGCGTGGATGAGGTGGTTTCCGCCGATGGACAGCGCGTCGCCGTCACCGGTGACGACCCACACCGACAGGTCCTCGCGGGAGGTCGCGATGCCCGTCGCGATCGCCGGAGCCCGACCGTGGATCGAGTGCATGCCGTAGGTGTCGAGGTAGTAGGGGAACCGTGACGAGCAGCCGATGCCCGAGACGAACACGATATTCTCGCGGCGCAGCCCCAGGTCGGGCAGGAACGACTGGACGGCCTTGAGCACGGCGTAGTCGCCACAGCCGGGGCACCAGCGGACCTCCTGGTCGGAGGTGAACTCCTTCGCTGTCTGGGTCACGCCGTCGTCCACGCGGGGGACGGACTCCACGCCCGAGAGCAGCCCGGGCAGGCCCAGACTCACTGGGGGATGGATGGTCATTCGGCTTCCCTTCTGCGGGCAGCGTTGGCGCCGGCGGTGGCGTGTGAGACGGCCATCCCGTGGATGCCGAGGTCGACCTCGATGCCCTCCGCCTGGGAGACGAGCTCGCCGATTGCGCGGGCGAGCTCGGCCGCCTTCAGCGGCAGCCCCCTCACGTGGTTGTAGCCGATCGCGTCGACCAGATAACGGGCCCGGATGAGCATCGAGAGCTGGCCGAGGTTCATCTCCGGGACCAGGACCTTGTCGTAGCGGGCGAGCACGTCGCCGAGATCGGCGGGGAACGGGTTGAGGTGTCGCAGGTGGGCCTGCGCGACGGCGTACCCGGCCTTGCGGACCCGGCGCACGGCGGCGCCGATCGGCCCGTACGTCGAGCCCCAGCCGAGCACCAGCACCTTCGCCCCGCCTCGATCAGTCCCTGCGCCCGGGTCGTCGACCTCGAGGGGCGGGATGGAGTCGGCGATCCGGTCGATCTTGGCCTGGCGGGTGCGGACCATGAAGTCGTGGTTGGCCGGGTCGTAGGAGATGTTGCCGTGCCCGTCGCCCTTCTCCAGCCCACCGATGCGGTGCTCGAGCCCTGCGGTGCCGGGGATCGCCCACGGGCGCGCCAGGGTCGCCTCGTCGCGCAGGTACGGCCAGAACTCCTCCTTGGCTCCCTCCCCGGCGTCCCCCTCACCCCCGACCACGTGGTTGCGCTCGGTCGCGAACGCCGGGTCGATGACCGGGAGGTCGCCCGACTCGGGGTCCGTGTCGGGGATCCGCCACGGCTCGGAGCCGTTGGCGAGGTAGCCGTCCGAGAGCAGCAGCACCGGGGTCCGGTAGGTGATCGCGATCCGGGCGGCCTCGACGGCGGCGTCGAAGCAGTCGCCGGGCGAGCGCGGCGCGACGATCGGGACCGGCGCCTCGCCGTTGCG
>CAVYCK010000030.1:0-44018 GCA_963767095.1 uncultured Actinomycetota bacterium
CGCGCCTCGACCGAGCGGGCCACGACCGCGACCGCGTCGCCCGCCTTGGGGGTCACGAACTTCACCCCCATCGTGGAGCGGCCGGTGGGCCGGAAGTCGTCGTTGATCGGGCTGCGCACGACCTGGCCGGCCTGGGTGATCGAGAGGATCTCGTCGCCCTCCTCGACGATGAACGCGCCGACCAGGCCGCCGCGGTCCTCGTTGGCCAGCGCCATCGCCTTGATGCCCGAGGCCGCCGCGGACTGGTCAGGCGGTAGTCGGAGATCCGGGTGCGCTTGGCGAAGCCGCCGTCGGTGATCGTGAAGACGTACTGCTCCTTGACGTCCGTGCTCCGTCGGTGACCGCGGCGCCTCGGCCTCGGCGGCCTCCTCGGCCGCGACCTGCTCGGCCCGGATCACCGACATCGACAGCACCGAGTCGCCGGCGGCGGAACTTCATGCCGGAGACGCCGGACGTGGCCCGGCCCATCGGCCGCAGCTGGGTGTCGTCGGCGCGGAACCGGATCGCCTGGCCCTTGCGCGAGACCAGCAGGATGTCGTCCTCGGCGTTGACCAGCTCGGCGCCGATCAGCTCGTCGTCGTCCTCGCGGAAGTTGATCGCGATGACGCCGGCCTGGCGCGGGCTGTTGTAGTCGCCCAGCCGGGTCTTCTTGACCAGGCCGTTGCGGGTCGCGAGCACGAGGTACGGCGCCTGCTCGTAGTCGCGGATCGCCAGCACCTGCGCGATGTTCTCGTCCGGCTGGAAGCTGAAGCAGCCCGGCCACGTGCCCGCCCTTGGCGTCGCGCGACGCCTCGGGCAGGTTGTAGGCCTTGGTGCGGTAGACCCGGCCGGCGGTGGTGAAGAACAGCAGCCAGTGGTGGTTGGAGGTCGCGATGAAGTGCTCGACCACGTCGTCGCCGCGCAGCGTCGCGCCGCGCACGCCCTTGCCGCCGCGCTTCTGGGTGCGGTACTGGTCGGCGCGGGTCCGCTTGGCGTAGCCGCCGCGGGTGATCGAGACGACGAGCTCCTCGTCGGGGATCAGGTCCTCCATCGAGAGGTCGCCGTCGGCCGCGATGATCTGGGTACGCCGGTCGTCGCCGTACTTGTCGACGATCTCGGCGAGCTCCTCGGAGACGATCTGGCGCTGGCGGGCCTCGTTGGCCAGGATGTCCTCGAGGTCGGCGATCAGCGAGCTCGATCTCGGCCAGGTCGTCGATGATCTTCTGGCGCTGCAGGGCGGCCAGCCGGCGCAGCTGCATGTCGAGGATCGCGGTGGCCTGGAGCTCGTCGATCTCGAGCAGCTCCATCAGCCCGTCGCGGGCGTCGTCGACGTCGGGCGAGCGCCGGATCAGCGCGATCACCTCGTCGAGCGCGTCGAGCGCCTTGACCAGGCCGCGCAGGATGTGGGCGTCGCTCCTCGGCCTTGCGCAGGCGGTAAGCGGGTGCGCCGCTGGATGACCTCGATCTGGTGGGTCGACCCAGTTGCTGATGAACTGGTCGATGCGTCAGCGTGCGCGGCACGCCGTCGACCAGGGCCAGCATGTTGGCGCTGAAGTTGGTCTGCAGCTCGGTGTGCTTGAGCAGGTTGTTGAGCACGACGCGGGCGACGGCGTCGCGCTTGAGCACGACGACCAGGCGCTGGCCGGTGCGGCCCGAGGAGTCGTCGCGGACGTCGGAGATGCCCTGGACCTTGCCGGAGTCGGCGAGCTCGGCGATCTTCAGCGCCAGGTTGTCGGGGTTGACCATGTAGGGCAGCTCGGTGATCGACAGGCAGGTGCGGCCCTTGGTCGTCCTCGTCGATCTCGATCACCGCGCGCTGGGTGACCGAGCCGCGGCCGGTGCGGTAGGCCTGCTCGATGCCCTCGCGGCCGACGATCAGCGCGCCGTTGGGGAAGTCGGGGCCCTTGATCCGCTCGATCAGCGCGTCCTGCAGCTCCTCGCGGGTGGCGTCGGGGTGCTCGAGCGCCCACTGCGCGCCCGTCGGCGACCTCGCGCAGGTTGTGCGGCGGGATGTTGGTGGCCATGCCGACCGCGATGCCGGCCGAGCCGTTGACCAGCAGGTTGGGGTAGCGCGCCGGCAGCACCGTCGGCTCCTGCGAGCGGCCGTCGTAGTTGGGCTGGAAGTCGACGGTGTCCTCGTCGATGTCGCGCACCATCTCCAGCGCGAGCGGCGCCATCCGGCACTCGGTGTACCGCATCGCGGCCGCGGAGTCGTTGCCCGGCGAGCCGAAGTTGCCCTGGCCGTGGATCAGCGGCGCCCGCATCACCCACGGCTGCGCGAGCCGGACCAGGGTGTCGTAGATCGCGGTGTCGCCGTGCGGGTGGTACTGACCCATGACGTCACCGACGACGCGCGAGCACTTGGAGAAGCCGCGGTCGGGCCGGTAGCCGCCGTCGTACATCGCGTAGAGCACCCGGCGGTGCACCGGCTTGAGCCCGTCGCGTACGTCGGGCAGCGCCCGGCCGACGATGACCGCCATCGCGTAGTCGATGTAGGCGCGCTGCATCGAGGTCTGGAGCTCGATCGGCTCGATCCGGCCGCCGGCGTCGCCGGGGTCGCTGATCAGGTTGCCGGTCTGTCTCAGTCACGTCTCTTCGTCTCTCTGGTCGGTGTCTACTCGGATATCTAGAGATCGTCGCTAGAGACCTAGATATCGAGGAATCGGACGTCCTTGGCGTTGCGCTGGATGAAGGAGCGCCGCTGCTCGACGTCCTCGCCCATCAGGATCGAGAAGATCTCGTCGGCCTGGGCGGCGTCGTCGAGGGTCACCTGGAGCATCAGCCGCTGGTCGGGGTTCATCGTGGTGTCCCACAGCTCCTCGGCGTTCATCTCGCCGAGGCCCTTGTAGCGCTGGACGGGGTTCTCCTTGGGCAGCTTCTTGCCCTGCTCCAGGCCGTCGCGCATCAGCGCGTCGCGCTCGGCGTCGGAGTAGACGAACTCGTGCTCGGCCGGCTTGTTCCAGCGGATCCGGTAGAGCGGCGGCTGGGCCATGTAGACGTAGCCGTGCTCGATCAGCGGCTTCATGAACCGGAACAGCAGCGTCAGCAGCAGGGTGTTGATGTGGTGGCCGTCGACGTCGGCGTCGGCCATCAGCACGACCTTGTGGTAGCGCAGCTTGTCGAGGTCGAACTCCTCGTGGATGCCGGTGCCGAGCGCGGAGATGATCGCCTGGACCTCGGTGTTGGCCAGCACCTTGTCGATGCGGGCCTTCTCGACGTTGAGGATCTTGCCGCGGATCGGCAGGATCGCCTGGACCCGCGGGTCGCGGCCCTGGCGGGCCGAGCCGCCGGCCGAGTCGCCCTCGACGATGAAGACCTCGCACTCCTCGGGGTTGGTCGACTGGCAGTCGGACAGCTTGCCGGGCAGGCCGCCGCCGCCGAGCAGGCCCTTGCGGCGCGGGCCAGGTCGCGCGCCTTGCGGGCGGCGATCCGGGCCTGCGCCGCGGCCTGGGACTTGCGGACGATGTCGCGGCCCTCGGCGGGGTTCTGCTCGAGCCAGGCGCCGAGCTGGTCGTTCACGATCCGCTGCACGAAGCCCTTGGCCTCGGTGTTGCCGAGCTTGGTCTTGGTCTGGCCCTCGAACTGCGGCTCGCCGAGCTTGATCGAGATGATCGCGGTCAGGCCCTCGCGGATGTCGTCGCCGGAGACGCGGTCCTCGGGCTTCTTCATCAGGCCCCACTCCTCGCCCCAGTTGTTGACCAGGCCGGTCAGCGCGGCGCGGAAGCCCTCCTCGTGGGTGCCGCCCTCGTGGGTGTTGATGGTGTTGGCGAAGGTGTGCACCGACTCGGTGAACGTGGTGTTCCACTGCATCGCCACCTCGAGGCTCATGTGGTTCTCGACGTCGTCGGGCGTCTCGGCCTCGAAGGAGATGACCGTCGGGTTGGCCGGTCTGCTTGCGGCGGTTGAGGTGCTCGACGTAGTCGACGAGGCCGCGGTCGTACTTGAAGACCTGCTCGAGCCGCCGCCCTCGCCCTTGCGGATCGCGTCGGCGCCGGCCTGGTCGACGTCGTCGTCGACGGTGTCGTCCTGGACGGCCTCGAGCGAGCTCCTCGGCCGCCGGGCGCTCGTCGCGGACGACGATCTCGAGGCCCTTGTTGAGGAAGGCGTACTCGCGGATCCGGGTGGTGATCGTCTCGAGGGAGTACGTCGTGGTCTCGAAGATGTCCTCGGAGGCCCAGTAGGTGACCGTGGTGCCGGTGCGCTCGCCGGGCTCCATCGCGCGGACCTGCTCGAGCGTCGCCGTCGGGCACGCCGAGCTGAAGGTCTGCCGCCACAGGTGGCCGCGGTTGCTTGACCTCGACGATCAGCCGGCTGCGACAGCGCGTTGACGACCGAGACGCCGACGCCGTGCAGGCCGCCGGAGACCTTGTAGCCGCCGCCGCCGAACTTGCCGCCGGCGTGCAGCATGGTCAGCGCCATCGTCACCGCCGGCAGCTCCTGGCCGGGCGCGGTGTCGGTGGGGATGCCGCGGCCGTTGTCCTCGACCCGGACGCCGCCGTCGGCCATGCAGGGTGACCACGATCCGGTCGCAGTAGCCGGCCAGCGCCTCGTCGACGGCGTTGTCGACGATCTCCCAGATCAGGTGGTGCAGGCCGCGCTCACCGGTGGAGCCGATGTACATGCCCGGGCGCTTGCGGACCGCCTCGAGGCCCTCGAGGACCTGGATGGCGGAGGCGTCGTAGTCGACGTGCCGTTCGGAGGTGCGGTGCCGCTGAGGGGCTGCTTCTCGTCGGTCTCGACGGCGGGTCTCGTCGGACACACACACCTCTTCGTCGACCGGGCGCTCGACCGTGCGGACGTGGCCTGCGCTGACATACAGAAGGTCGCAGCTGCGCGGAGCCGGCGACCCGATCGTCCATGATACCGCTCAGAGGGCCGCAATCCACGTCCGGCCCCCGGCGACGGGGGGATCTGTGGCAGAAAATGCGCCCTGAGCGGCCCGTGAGGGCGGTCTGAGGCGCCGCGCAGGGGGTCGGATGAGGTCCCCGTACGGCCGCGAGGCCCGCCAGATCGGCAGATCCGGCGCCTGCGCTGGCGCTCAGCCGTAGGTGTCGCGCGGACCGCGGCCGTCGCGCGACCGAGCGCCGGCCCTTCTTCCAGCGACGGCCCGTGCGGGCCCGAGCACGTCGATCACGGTGACCGTGCCGTGGCCGAGCTCCTCGTTGAGCCGGCGTACGACGGTGGGCGCGAGCAGCCGCAGCTGGGTCGCCCAGGCGGTGGAGTCGGTGCGCACCACGAGCTTGCCGTCGGCGAAGGACTCCGGCGTGCAGTGCGCGGCGACCTCGGCGCCGACCAGCTCGGCCCAGCGCCGAAGACGCCCTGCACCCGCAGGTCGAGCTCCCAGCCGTGGTCGTCGACCAGCCGGTCGACGGTCGGCGCCGAGCAGCTGCGGGTCGCGGTCGTCGGGGTGGGCGCCCGGAGACCCGGCCGCGCGCGGTCCGCTCGGCGCGTCCGGTCGCCTTGCCGCGCGCCGCGGCTTCGGGGTCGACCGCCGCGCGAGCGCGCGGGTCAGCGCCCGGGCGAGGTCGAGGCCGTCGTCGCTGGCGCTCGGGCTCGTCTGCCGGGCGGTCGGTGCCGGTCGTGCGTCGCTCAGTCGGCGTCGTCGGGCTCGTCGTCGCTCCGGGTCACCTCCCCGTCGCCGACGTCGAACCGCACCCCGGCCAGCGCCGCGGGCACGTCGGCGGCGACCGCCGCGGTGACCAGCACCTGCTCGGCGCCGGCGACCAGCTCGGCCAGCTGGTCGCGGCGCTCGGTGTCGAGCTCGGCGAAGACGTCGTCGAGGATCAGGATCGGGTCGTCGCCGTCGGCGCGCAGCAGGTCGTACGACGCCAGCCGCAGCGCCAGCGCGAACGACCAGGACTCGCCGTGCGAGGCGTAGCCCCTGCACCGGCAGCTGCCGGGCCTGCCGCCGTTGCCGAGCGTCAGCAGCAGCTCGTCGCGGTGCGGGCCGACCAGCGAGATGCCGCGGTCGAGCTCGTCGCCGCGGCGCTCGGCGAGCGCGGCGAGCAGCGCTCGGCGCTCGCGGTCGGTCGCCGTCGCCGAGGTCGAAGGACGGCTGGTACTCCATCTCGGCGTCCTCGCGCGAGGCCCCGCGGGCCACGGTCTCGTAGGCCTTGCCGACGTAGGGCCGCAGCGCGTCGACCAGCGCGAGCCGGGCGGCGAGCAGCTCGGCGCCGGTGCGGGCGAGGTGCTCGTCCCACACGTCCGAGGGTGGCCAGCGCCGCGTCCTCGCGACGCGAGCCGCGGCGCGCGGCGCCGGCGGTCTTGAGCAGGGAGTTGCGCTGCCTGCAGGACCCGGTCGTAGTCGGCGCGGACGCCGGCCAGCCGCGGCGTGCGCAGCACCAGCAGGTCGTCGAGGAACCGGCGCCGCTCGGACGGGTCGCCCTTGACCAGGGCGAGGTCCTCGGGCGAGAAGAGGACCGTGCGGACCAGGCCGACCAGCTCGCGGGCCCGCGGCAGCGGCGACCGGTTGACCCGGGCCCGGTTGGAGCGGCCGGGGTTGATCTCGACCTCGAGCAGCGCGCTGCGCCCGTCGCGCACGACGGCGGCCCGCACCAGCGCCTGCTCGGCGCCGGCGCGCACCAGCGGCTGCGTCGCCGGCGACCCGGTGCGAGGCCAGCCGGGACAGGTAGTCGATCGCCTCCACGAGGTTGGTCTTGCCCTGGCCGTTGCGCCCGACGAACGCCGTCGCGCCCGGCGTCGAGCGCGACGTCGAGGTCGGCGTACGAGCGGAAGTCGTGGAGGGTCAGGTGCGCGACGTGCACGGGCAGCAGGGCTCGAGACTGGATCAGCCGGACGCGTCGTCGGCCGGCGCGTCCGCGGCCGAGGCGTCGCCGCCGGGCGGGGGAGCGGTGTGCGTCGGCGTGCCCGCCGAACTGGTTGCGCATCGCGGCGATCGCCTTCATCGAGGGGGAGTCGTCCTGCCGCGACACGAAGCGGGCGTAGAGCGCGGCGGTGATCGCCGGGGTGGCGACCGCGTGCTCGATGCCGGCCTCCACGGTCCACCGGCCCTCGCCGGAGTCCTCGGCGTAGCCGCGGATCTTGGCCAGGTCCGGGTCCTCGTCGAGCGCCGCGACCAACAGGTCGAGCAGCCAGGAGCGGATCACGGTGCCCTCGCGCCACGAGCGGAAGACCTCGGTGACGTTCTCGACCATGTCGGCCGCCTCGAGCAGCTCCCAGCCCTCGGCGTAGGCCTGCATGACGGCGTACTCGATGCCGTTGTGGACCATCTTCGAGAAGTGGCCGGCGCCCGACCGGGCCGGCGTGGACGGAGCCGAAGTCGCCTTCGGGCTTGAGCGCGTCGAACGCCGGCTGCACCTTGGCGACGTCCTCGGCGCGAGCCGCCGTACATCAGGGCGTAGCCGTTCTCCAGCCCCCAGACACCGCCGGAGACGCCGCAGTCGACGTAGCCGATGCCCTTCTCGGCGAGCAGCTCGGCGTTGGCGAAGTCGTCGGTCCAGCGCGAGTTGCCGCCGTCGACGACCACGTCGCCCTCGCCGAGCAGGTCGGACAGCTCCTTGACCGTCGCCCGCGTCGGGTCGCCGGAGGGCACCATCACCCAGACCACCTTCGGGCGAGGGCAGCGCCTCGACGAGCTCGGCCGAGCGAGCCGACGTCGGCGAGGTCGGGGTTGCGGTCGTAGCCGACGACCGTGACGCCGGCGTTGCGCATCCGGGTGCGCATGTTGCCACCCATCTTGCCGAGCCCGATGAGTCCGATGTCCATGCGCGCCTCCGCGAGGTGTCGAGCGGGGAGTGGGTGTGGGGTGCTGGTGAGGAGTTGAGCCCGATCAGGACAGCAGCCGACGCGGCATCAGCAGGTAGCGGAAGTCGTTGGACGGTCCTCCGACCCACTCTCGCGCCCCGCCCCGCTGATGACAACAGGCTTGGAGGCCTGCGTGAACGCCAGCTCGATGACGCCCTCGTCGATGACGGTCAGGCCGTCGAGCAGGAACTGCGGGTTGAAGCCGGTCGTGATCGCGTCGCCGTCGATCTGCGCCTCGATCGCCTCGGACGCCTGCGCCTCGTCTCCCGACCCCGCGTCGAGGGTGAGCACGCCGTCGGCGAAGGCGAGCTGCACGGCGGTGTTGCGCTCGGCGACCAGGGAGACCCGCTTGACCGACTCGATCAGCGCGGCCTTGTCGACCAGGGCGCGGGTCAGGTGCTCGGCGGGGAAGAGGCTGCGCACCTTCGGGAACTCCCCGTCGAGCAGGCGGGTCGTCGTCCGGCGTACGCCGCCGGCCGCCTGCGCCCTCGAAGCCGATGATCCCCTCGCCGGCGCCGCCGTGCGGCCAGCGCGATGGTCACGTCGGTGCCCGCGGTCAGCGACTTCGCGGTGTCGCCCAGGACCCGGGCCGGCACCAGCGCGGCCACCGACTCGTCGGGCGTGTGCGGAGACCAGGCGAGCTCGCGGTGGGAGAGCCGGAAGCGGTCGGTGGCCAGCAGGCTGATCGTCGAGCCGTCGATCTCGAGGCGCACGCCGGTCAGCACCGGCAGCATGTCGTCGCGGCCGGCGGCCGTGACGGCCTGGGCGACGGCGTGCGCGAACTCCTCGCTGTTGACGGTCCCCGTCGCGGCCGGCATCTGCGGGCAGGGTCGGGTAGTCCTCGACCGGCATGGTCTGGAGGCTGAACCGGGCCGCCCCGCAGGTCAGCTGGACCCGGGCTCCCTCGAGCGACATCTCCACCGGCTTGGCGGGCAGGCTGCGGCAGATGTCGGCGAGCAGCCGGCCGCTGACCAGGGCCCGGCCCTCGGCGGAGACCTGGGCGGACACGGTGGCGCGGGCTGAGGTCTCGTAGTCGAAGGTGGAGAGGACCAGACCGTCGTCGATCGGCCTCGACGAGCAGGCCCGCGAGCACCGGCGCGCTCGGCCGGACCGGCAGGGAGCGCGCGGCCCACGCCACCGCATCGGCGAGGACGTCGCGGTCGACGCTGAACTTCACTTCGGTGATCTCCACTTCTGCGGGGTCGTGCGGTCTTGGACTGAGCATCCTGCCATGCACCCGCAGCCCAGGGGAGCGGACGCTCGCAGGCTCGTCAGGCGGGCGGGTGCTGGGCTGGTCAGGGCTGGTCGGGATCGGCGAGTGATCGGCGGGGGTTCATCCCCAGGTCGGGGCCCGGTCGACGTTCACGGAGGATCTGGATGTCTAGAGGTGAGAGGTAGTCATAGCGTCGGTGGAACTTGTGGATGAACCGCATCCGCGCAGGTCAGCGCCGTGTTCGGCGTGCACATGGCCTGTGGAGGACGCCGGGACCGTGCTGCGGTGGGTGTGGAGGCCGACCCGGTCGCTCGTGCCCGACCGGCCCTCGGCGCACAGGGCTGTGGACGAATCGCCGGGCTCCGCCCCCAGGTTCTCCACAGGCGAACGACATGTCGGTCAGCCCTGGCGGGCCTGGATCTTGATCCGGTTGGTCAGCTCGGAGACCTGGTTGAACACGGCCCGGCGCTCGGCGAGCAGCTGGTTGATCTTGCGGTCGGCGTACATGACCGTGGTGTGGTCGCGGTTGCCGAACTGCGCGCCGATCTTGGGCAGCGAGAGGGGAGTGAGCTCGCGGCACAGGTACATCGCGATCTGTCGGGCCATCACGAGGTGGCGGCCGCGGGAGGGGCCGGTCAGGTCCTCGATCGAGATCCCGAAGTACGCCGCGGTCTGGGCGATGATCAGCGCGGCCGTGATCTCGGGCTCGCCGCCCTCGGGGATCAGGTCCTTCAGCACGATCTCGGCCAGGGTGAGGTCGACCTCCTGGCGGTTGAGGTTCGCGAAGGCGGTGACCCGGATCAGCGCTCCCTCGAGCTCGCGGATGTTGGTCTGGATCTTCGAGGCGATGAACTCGAGGACGTCGGCCGGCGCCGAGAGCCGGTCCATGGCCGCCTTCTTGCGCAGGATCGCGATCCGGGTCTCGAGGTCGGGGGGCTGGACATCGGTGATCAGCCCCCACTCGAAGCGGTTGCGCAGCCGGTCCTCCAGGGCCTCGAGCCGCTTGGGCGCCCGGTCGGAGGTGAGCACGATCTGCTTGTTGGCGTTGTGGAGGGTGTTGAACGTGTGGAAGAACTCCTCCTGCGTCTGGGTCTTCCCCTCCAGGAACTGGATGTCGTCGATGAGGAGGACGTCGACGTCGCGGTAGCGGCGCTTGAAGCGGTCCTGCCGGTCGTCGCGGATCGCGTTGATGAACTCGTTGGTGAACTCCTCGCTCGACACGTAGCGAACCTGGGCCCCTGTGTACAGGCTGCGCACGTAGTGGCCGATGGCGTGCAGGAGGTGGGTCTTGCCGAGACCCGAGTCGCCGTAGACCAGCAGCGGGTTGTACGCCTTGCCCGGCGCCTCCGAGACCGCGACCGCGGCGGCGTGGGGAAAGCGGTTCGAGGAGCCGATGACGAAGGTCTCGAACGTGTACTTCGGGTTGAGCCTGGTCTCCAGCGCGGGCCGGGGGCGGTCGGGCTCCTTCACCGGGGGTGGGGCGGACGGCGCGTGATCCACGACCGGGAGCGGGGAGGGAGAGAGACTTGTCGACAAAGCGACTTGTGCACTTATCGGCTCATCGATCTCTGGATATGCCGCGGGTGCGTGGTCGTCGAGGGCCGGGTTCACCGTCACGGCGATCCGGATCTCGCGCCCGAACGACTCGCTGAGCGCGTCCTCGAGCTGGCCGCGCAGGCGGCCCTCGACCTGGCCCCGGGTGAAGTCGTTGGGGACGGCGACGATGGCCGTGCTCTCGTGGACGGTGACCGGTTCGCTGGTGCGCAGCCACGCGCGCTGGTTCGGCTGGAGCTCGGTGACCACGCGCGGCCAGACGGAGGCGAGGTCCGGCTGCCGAGGGTTGTCCACAGGACGGTCGGCCCAGTCGGCCGACTCGGGTGAGGCCGGCTCCCGGCCGCCGTCCTCGGTCGGGCCGGGGTGCTCGGGATAGGTGTCCACGTCGTGTTGCCTGTTCGTCGGGGGCGGGGTGCTGCGGGACCGTGCGCTGACGTTGCCTGGCGGCCGTCCCGAAACGAGATGGGCCCGACCCCGGTCCACAAGTTTGTCCACAGTCTGTGTACCGAGGCCGACGCACCAAGACGACGACCCGGAATCCTCGGTGGGGAGGGCGCAGGTGTCGACGTCGCTGCAGGTCAGACGCGCTTTCCGAGGCAAAGTGGCCAGGGTCGCTCAGACCGGTCGGCTGACCGGCGGATCCAGGTGGGGAAGGACTCGGACCGACCGAAGGTAACCCGCCGGTGTGAGCAGCGGCAAGCCGTCATCCACAGGCCGTGGAACCTGGGGACAATGAGGCGACGCCAGGGGCGACGCCGGTGGTTTGACCCTGTGGAACGCGCTCGCGTACCGTTGGCAGGTCGCCCGGTGTCGACCGGTGCCGCATGTCCACGGGCTCCAGCGCCAAGCTGGCGGGTCTCACGACCCGGAGTCCGTGGGTGGGCGGTGCCAGCCGACGAGGTTCACCAGGGGTGCGTCACCCTCTCACCAGGGGTCGCGCAGCCGTGGGGACCAGCCGCTGCATCGCGTGTCACCGGGACCGACGACGGGCTCGACCGTGGGCCCGACCCGCCGGACCACCGCAGCTCGAGCCAGGGCTGCACCGGGTCCGGGCCCAGAAACCTCAACGGAGATGAGCTCGTGAGCAAGCGTACGTACCAGCCGAACAACCGCCGCCGGCACAAGGTGCACGGGTTCCGCCTGCGCATGCGCACGCGCGCGGGCCGATCGATCCTGTCCTCCCGGCGCCGCAAGGGCCGCAAGAGCCTGGCCGTCTGACCGGCCGTCAGGCCGCGTCGGTGAAGGCCGAGTCGTGCTCCCCCGCGCCCATCGGGTCACCTCTGGGGAGCAGTTCCGAGCAGCCGTCCGAAGCGGTCGGCGGGGCGGCACTCGCGCGCTCGTCGTCCACCTGCTCGTTCCCGACCCGGCACCCACGGCGACCGCGGCCGCGTTGTCCGCGCCCCCTACGGTGGGCTTCGTGGTGAGCAAGGCCGTCGGCAACGCCGTGGTGCGCAACCGGGTGAAGCGCCGGCTTCGTCACCTGGCGGCGCAGCGGCTCGGACGGCTGCCCGCCGGTGCGAGTGCTCGTCGTCCGGGCCCAACCACTCGCCGCCACCGCCACGACCGCTGCCCTGGCCGCCGACCTCGACACCTGCCTGGCGAAGGTGACCACGTGAGAAGCCCGCTCGCCTGGCTGCTGATCTGGTTCCTTCGCGGCTACCGCACCTTCGTCAGCCCGCTCTACGGGCAGGTCTGCCGCTTCCACCCGACCTGCTCGGCGTACGCCCTCGAGGCCGTGCAGACGCACGGCGCCCTGGTCGGCAGCTGGTACGCCGTCCGCCGGCTGGCCCGCTGCCACCCGTGGGCCGCCGGCGGCCACGACCCGGTTCCGCCCAAGGGAGCCTCCGCCGCCGCCCGCGGGCCCTCCCGACCGTCCACCTCACAAGGAACGCGATGATCGACTTCTTCCAGATGATCGGCGGCGCCGTCATGACGCCGCTCTACTACGCGATCTCCGCCATCTTGATCGGGTGGCACAACGTGTGGGGCAGCATCTTCGGCCCGGAGACGGGCATCGCCTGGGTGCTGTCGATCATCGGACTGACCCTCGTCATCCGCGCCGCGTTGATCCCGCTGTTCGTCAAGCAGATCAAGTCCAGCCGCAACATGCAGCTCATCCAGCCCAAGGTGAAGGAGCTGCAGAAGAAGTACGGTCACGACCGCGAGCGGCTCGCTGCGGAGACGATGAACCTCTACCGCGACTCGGGAACGAATCCGTTCGCGTCGTGCGTGCCGATCCTGCTGCAGATGCCGATCTTCCTGGCGCTGTTCCGGCTGATCGACCAGGCGGCGAAGAACCCGCACGAGCCCAAGGGCTTCATGACCGAGGAGCTGAACGAGCAGTTCGGCAACGCGGTGTTCCTCGGGGCGAAGATCTCCGACACCTTCTTGTCCACCGACCTGTGGAACGTCCGCGTCCTCGCGCTCGTCCTGGTCGCCGCGATGACCGTCACCACGTTCACCACCCAGCGTCAGCTGATGAGCAAGAACATGCCGGCCGATGCGCTGACCGGTCCCTACGCCCAGCAGCAGAAGCTGCTGCTGTACGTGCTCCCCGTGGTGTTCGCCGTGGGCGGTATCGCGTTCCCGATCGGTGTCCTCTTCTACTGGACCACCTCGAACCTGTGGACGATGGGCCAGCAGTTCTACGTGATCCGCAACAACCCGGCACCCGGGACGCCCGCCTTCAAGGCCAAGCAGGACCGTGACGCCGAGAAGGCGCGTCGCAAAGGCCTGCCCGTGGCCGGCGAGACCGTTGTCGACACGGTGGTCGAGGAGGAGAAGCCTCGTCCCCAGCAGCGTCAGCAGCCGAAGAAGCAGCCCCGCTCGCAGCGCAAGAAGCAGACCCCCGGGCAGGGCGGTCAGCAGAAGAAGGCGGGCCCTCCGGGCAAGCAGCCCACCCCGGAGGAGCCCACCGACGGACAGGACCCGGGATAGCCGCCCGACGGCCTCACGACTCCGACCGTCCCACCAGCCACCGGGTCTTGACGACCTCCCACCCCCGCACCACAGGAGTAGCCCACGATGAACGACGTGACGCCCACCGACCCCGCCGCCGAGCTCGAGGAGACCGAGCCCACCTCCGTGCCCACCCGAGCCCACCGCGGAGCCCACCGCGGAGCCCACCGCGAGAGCCCACCGCGAGGCCGGCTGACGAGGTCACCGAGACCGACGACGTCCGCCGATGACGAGTCTGCCGAGGGCGGGTCTGCCGAGGAAGGGCCTGGCGATGCCGGGTCCGTTCTGATCGAGACCCTCGAGAACGAGGGCGACATCGCCGCCGACTACCTCGAGGGCCTGCTCGACATCGCCGACCTCGACGGTGACCTCGACATGGACGTCGAGGGCGACCGGGCGTCGGTCTCCATCGTCGGCGCCGAGCTGACCCAGCTCGTGGGCGTGCGGGGCGAGGTTCTCGACGCTCTCCAGGAGCTCACGCGACTCGCTGTCTATCGCGAGACGGGTGAACGGTCGCGGTTGATGCTCGATATCTCGGGGCACCGCGCGAGCCGTCGCCAGTCGCTGGAGGCGCTGGCCGAGGAGCAGATCGCCCTGGTCCGCGGATCGGGGGAGTCGGTGTCTCTCGACCCGATGACCTCGTTCGAGCGGAAGGTCGTCCACGATGCCGTGACGGCTGCGGGCTTGGTCTCGGAGTCCGAGGGCGTCGAGCCCCGACGGTTCGTGGTGATCCACCCCGCCTGACGCGAGCAATGGCCGATGGTTTCACGTGAAACAGCACCCCCCGCGCCCGAAGCGGCGCGGGGGGTCTTTGCTTCCGAGAGGCTCGCCCTGGCTCAGGCGTACGCCGACTGGTTGGCCGATGCGGGACGGTCCGGGGGCTGATCGGGCCTCGCGAGGTGCCCCGCCTCTGGGATCGGCACCTGCTCAACTGCGCAGTGCTGTCCGAATTGATCCCCGAGGGCGCTCGGGTCTGCGACGTCGGATCGGGCGCCGGCCTACCGGGCCTGGTGCTGGCGATCGCCCGTCCCGACGTCACCGTGACGCTCGTCGAGCCGCTGCTGCGGCGTACGACCTTCCTCGATGAGGTGGTCGCGGACCTGGGGCTCGAGCAGGTGACGGTGGTGCGGGGTCGCGCCGATGCGCTGCACGGGCCAGCGAGCGCTTCGACGTCGTCACCTCCCGGGCCGTCGCTCCCCTGGACCGCCTCCTCGGCTGGTCGATGCCCCTGGTGGCCGCGCCCGACGGGGCGCTGGTGGCGATGAAGGGCAGCAGCGCCGAGCACGAGATTGACGCAGCGCGCGACGGTCCTAGAGTCGCTGGGCTGCGCGGCGCCGGAGGTCGTGCTCCTGGGAGAGGGCCGCGTGCCATCCCCAACCTGCGTTGTCCGGGTGGCCTGGGCGGCGGGTCGGGGGGTAGGTTGGCCGCTCGCGCCGGAGCGCGGGTCGACGTCGACGGGCCGGTCCGAGCGGCGACGCCGGCGGCGGTGACGGCGGCGTTTTCCACCGCTCGATCCCATGCCCTGAGCGCGCTTGTCCACAGATTCACCGTTTTCATCCACAGCGGATGACGAGAAGGGACACAACGGAACTCCCGTGGTTTCACGTGAAACAGACTCCGACTCTCGGGGCTTTACCGTCCGGACCGCCGGCGAGCTGGCGAGCACGGCACCCGGTATTGCGGACGACCTCGACGCCCCTCGCCCAGGCCGTCGAGCACAGCTTCCTTGCGCGCGAGCGGCTGACTCCGCCGCTTCCGCGTCCGCCTGCGACCCGGGTGATGGTGGTGGCCAACCAGAAGGGCGGGGTCGGCAAGACCACCACCACGGTGAACATCGGAGCCGCGTTGGCGCAGATCGGCCAGCGGGTGCTCGTGATCGACCTCGACCCGCAGGGCAACGCGTCCACGGCTCTCAGCGTGGAGCATCAGCGGGGCATCCCGTCGACCTACGACGTGCTCGTCGACGGCAAGCGCCTCGTGGAGGTCGTCGTGCCGTCGCCGGACCTGCCGGGTCTCGACGTGGTGCCGGCCACCATCGACCTCGCGGGGGCGGAGATCGAGCTGGTCAGTGTCGTGGCCCGGGAGAGCAGGCTGGACCGGGCGCTGCGGGCCGATCCCAAGATCGGCACGGCCGCGGATCTCGGCCAGAACCGCTACGACTTCGTCCTCATCGACTGCCCGCCCTCGCTGGGTCTGCTCACGCTGAACGCGTTGGTGGCCGGCGTGGAGATGCTGATCCCGATCCAGGCGGAGTACTACGCCCTCGAGGGGCTCGGGCCAGCTGCTCGAGACCGTGGAGATGGTGCGTCAGCACCTCAACCCGCGGCTCGTCGTGTCCACGATCCTCGTGACGATGTACGACGCGCGAACCCGTCTCGCCGCGGGGGTCGCGGACGAGGTGCGCGAGCACTTCGGCGAGCAGGTGCTGCGCACGTCGATCCCGCGGTCGGTGCGGGTGTCGGAGGCGCCGTCGTACGGGCAGACCGTGATGACCTACGATCCCGCGTCGCCGGGGGCCTTGAGCTATCTGGAGGCGGCCCGCGAGATCGTCGTCAAGGGCGCGCCGGCAAGCCGGGGGCATGGCCGGCCGGGCTGATGGGCGGGCCGGCATGAGCAACGACGCCCGTCCCGTCCGCCGCGGCCTGGGTCGAGGGCTCGGGGCGCTGATCCCCACCGGCCCCCGGCCCGACGAGCTCGACGCCGACGACGCGGGCGCCGGCCTTGCTGATGAGGCCGGCGGCACCACCGCGCGAGGCGGCCACGGAGCGGGCGAGGAGTCCGGACCGGCCCTGGTCGCCGTGGAGGGAGCCCGGTTCGCCGAGCTGCCCCTCGACAGCATCCGCCCCAACCAGCGGCAGCCGCGCGAGGTCTTCGACGAGGAGGCCATGGCCGAGCTGGTCTTCTCGATCCGCGAGGTCGGGCTGCTGCAGCCGGTCGTGGTGCGCACGGTGGGGGAGGGTGCCTACGAGCTGGTCATGGGCGAGCGCCGCTGGCGGGCATCACGCGAGGCGGGCCTGACCACCATTCCCGCGATCGTGCGCGACACCGGAGACGACGTCATGCTCCGGGACGCCCTCCTGGAGAACCTGCACCGCTCGCAGCTGAACCCGCTGGAGGAGGCGGCCGCCTACGGTCAGCTGCTGGAGGACTTCTCCTGCACGCACGAGGAGCTCGCCCAGCGGATCGGACGGTCGCGCCCCCAGATCAGCAACACGCTCCGGCTCCTCAAGCTGTCGCCGGCCGTGCAGCGCCGGGTCGCCGCCGGGGTGCTCTCGGCCGGTCATGCCCGGGCCCTGCTCGGCGTCGAGAACGCCGAGCTCCAGGACCGCTTGGCCCAGCGGGTGGTGGCCGAGGGCATCAGCGTGCGAGGGCTGGAGGAGATCGTCGCGGTCGGCGAGGTGGGCGGCAGCAACGCCCGCCGGGAGGTACGCCGCCGCCCGGTGGCCCCGGGTCTGGCCGAGCTGGCGGACCGCCTCTCGGAGCGCCTCGAGACCCGGGTGAAGGTCGACCTGGGGAAGAGTCGCGGCAAGGTCAGCGTGGAGTTCGCGACGCTGGACGACCTGCGCCGGATCGTCGACATCATCGACCCGCAAGCCTCGTCGGCCGACTGACGGCACCTCGGAGGCGGGGTCCGCCGAGAGGTGCCGCCGGTGGATGAGCCTGTGGATAACCTCGATGGAGCGCTGTGCCAGCACTCCGTGGCTCAGGCAGATATGTCGACAAACCGATCTACTGATCAGGCGATGGGGTGGATGGGGTTGGTGCGAAGCACGAGGCGCGAGGGCCGGCGCCGACTGTTGTCCACAGACCGCTGACGCGCCGTTCACGCGTGGAAGAGCGGCCATCGCGTGCCTGTGAGCACGGTGCCCGGTCGTCCATCCACAGGCAGGCGCCGACATTTCGGCGCTTTATCGACAAAGCCACTTAGCGACTTATCGTCACGATCACGAGGGCCCGTCGGTTGTCCACAGACCCACCGGCCACCACTGACCCGCAGGTCAGCCGCCAGCCGCCCGGCGCTTGGCCCTGGCCCGGATCCGGGCGCGCAGCTCCTCGGCATCCAGGACCGCTGCCTGCTCCAGGTCGGGCGCCGAGCCACCCTTCGACGCCGGGACCCACCAGGCGCCGGGATGCAGCTGAGCGTCGGCGTACGACGCGATCGCCGTGTCGAGCAGACCGGCGATCGCGGCCTTGAGCTCGGCGGTCTCGGCGACCGGGTCGGCACCGGTCGGCCGCAGGGCCGGACCGACCGCGATCCGGATGGGGGTGCCGCGCGAGAAGTCACGCGGATGGTCCTTGGTCATCAGCCGCTGGGTCCCCCACAGCGCGACCGGAACGAGCGGAACCCCGGCATCGGCCGCGATCCGCACCGCCCCGGTCTTGAGCTCCTTGAGCTCCATCGCCCGCGAGATCGTGGCCTCGGGGAAGATGCCGACCACCTCGCCGGCGCGCAGCTAGTCGACCGCCGTCCGGAACGACCCGACGCCGTCGCCCCGGTCCACCTCGATGTGGTGCAGCGACCGCATCAGCGGACCGGTCCACCGGTGGTCGAAGAGCTCGCGCTTGGCCATGAAGCGGACCAGCCGCTTCGAGGGGTGGGCGGCAAGCCCGCCGTAGACGAAGTCGACGTAGGAGATGTGGTTGAACGCCAGCAGCGCACCGCCGGTGCGCGGCACGTGCTCGGTGCCCGTCAGCGTGATGCGGTTGCCGAGCACCCGGAAACCGGTCTTGGCGGCCACGACGATCGGGGGATAGACCCAGTCCCGCCTGCGGGGACGCTGCTCCGGGTCAGGCACGGTCGACCGCGGCCCGGACGAGAGACGGCGACGACCTCGCCGAGGTCGAGACCCGCGGCCTGGACCGAGAGTGGCACCGTGGAGGTCTCGGTGAAGCCGGGGCGACGTTGACCTCCAGGAACCACACCGTGCCGTCGGCGTCGACGATCAGGTCCGACCGGGAGAGGTCGCGCAGCCCGAGCGCCTCGTGGGCCGCCACGGCGACCCGGGCGCACTCCTCGGCCAGGGCGGGCGAGAGCCGAGCCGGCACGTCGAACTCGGTGGAGCCGGCCGTGTAGCGGGCCGTGTAGTCGTAGACCCCGCCGTCCGGGCGGATGCCCGACCGCGGGCAGCGCGCGCGGGCCGGAGCCGTCGTCGATGACCGGCACGGCGACCTCGGTGCCGGTGACGAACCGCTCCAGGAGCGCCACCGACCCGTAGGCGAACGAGTTCACCATCGCGCTGGGCAGCTGGTCGGCGGTCGCGACCACGGCGCAGCCGAGCGCCGAGCCACTGCGGGCCGGCTTGACCATCAGCGGCAGCCCGAGGCGGTCGACGAGGGCGGCCATCACGTCGGCCGCGCCGAGCTCGCGGAAGGTCTCGTGCGGCAGGCAGACCGACTCGGGCGTGTGCAGCCCGGCCCGGGTGACGACGGTCTTGGCGACCGGCTTGTCGAAGGCGGCCCGCGAGGCCGAGGGAGTCGCTCCGACGTACGGGATGGAGAGCAGCTCGAGGATCTCGCGGATCGCGCCGTCCTCGCCGGTCTCGCCGTGCAGCATCGGGACCACGCAGGACGGCCGGTCCGCGCGCAGCGAGGCGAGCAGGCCGGCGTCGACGTCGCGCTCGGTGACCTCGACCCGGCGCCACGCAGCGCCTCGGCGACCCGGCGGCCCGAGCGCAGCGACACGTCGCGCTCGTGACTGAGCCCGCCGGCCAGGACGAGGACGGCGTGGTCGCTCACGAGCGCTCAACTCCGGAGGTGGCCACTAGCTGATCTCCGTACTCGGGCCGTCGTACCCGCTGCGCGGGCCCGGGCGGGTCGACAGGGGCGGTGGCTCCGAACATCTGGCGCAGCTCCATCTCCTGCTCGAGCACGCCCGCGAGGCGGCGGACGCCCTCACGGATCCGCTCGGGCGTCGGGTAGCAGTAGGACAGCCGCATCGAGCCGGCACCGAAGCCGTCGGCGAAGAACGCGGTGCCCGGCACGTAGGCGACCCTCGCGGTGACCGCGCGCGGCAGCATCGCCTTGGCGTCGATGCCCGGCGGCAGGGTCACCCACACGAAGAAGCCGCCGGCCGGGACGTTCCACGTGCACGCCGGCGGGCATGAAGTCGTGGAGCGCCTCGATCATGGCGTCGCGGCGCTCGCGGTACATCTCGCGCATCTGCTTGATCTGGCCGAGCCAGTCGTGCTTGGTGAGGTACGCCGAGACCGCCATCTGCGAGAACGCCGGGGGGCACAGCGTGGCCGCCTCCTGCGCGAGCACGAGCTTCTCCCGCACCGCGTGCGGCGCCAGCGCCCAGCCCACCCGCATGCCGGGGGAGAACGTCTTGGAGAACGACCCCAGGTAGATCACGCCCTCCGCCTCGTCGGCGCGCAGGGCCCGCATCGGCTCGGTGTCGAAGCCGAGCAGGCCGTAGGGGTTGTCCTCGAGCACCAGGACGCCGGCCGCCCGGCAGATGTCGAGCACCTCGGCTCGCCGGGGGATCGACATCGTCACGCCGGCGGGGTTGTGGAAGTTCGGGATCGTGTAGAGGAACTTGATCGTCCGGCCCGACGCCTGCACGGCGGCGATGGCGGCGCGGAGCGCGTCCGGGACCAGGCCGTTGGCGTCCATCTCGACGTGCACGACGTCGGCCTGGAACGACTTGAAGACGCCCAGCGCTCCGACGTACGACGGCGCCTCGCAGAGCACGACGTCGCCGGGGTCGCAGAAGATCCGGGTGACCAGGTCGACCGCCTGCTGGGAGCCGACGGTGACGACCACGTCGTCGGGGTGGGCGTCGATGCCCTCGAGGCGCATGACGTCGGTGATCTGCTCGCGCAGCCGCGGGATCGCCCTGGCCGGAGCCGTACTGCAGCGCGACCGGCCCCTGGGTCGCGATCAGGTCGCCGATGGCGCTGCCGACGACGTCGAGGGGGAGCCCGGAGATGTTGGGCATCCCACCCGCCAGCGACACGACCTCGGGCCGCGACGCGACGGCGAACAGGGCGCGGATCTCCGACGCGGTCATGCCGGCGGTGCGCGCCGCATAGCGGTCGACGTAGGAGTCCAGCCGCGTGCTCGTGCGCGGCACCGGGCGGGCGACCGGTCGAAGGCGGGGGCTGCGGCTCCATGACCCGTCTAGCATGAAGGATCACGACCGGCGGCGCAGCCCGTGTCCGCGCCGCTGGTCGTTCCGCTCGTCACACCAGGCTCTCACCGGAGGAGGTCCGACCCGCGTGGCTCGCAAGATCGTCCGGCTCACCGTCGACCACCTCGCGGCGCTCGAGGCCCCGATCGCGCGAGTGCCTGTTCTGGGAGCTCGACCCCGTCCGGCGCGCGCGCGTGCCCGCCCACGAGCGGGCCGCCGAGAAGGAGGCCTGGCTCTCCGAGGTGCTGCGCGAGTGGGGCTCCTGCGGGCGGGTGGCCCTGGTCGACGAGCGCCCGGTCGGGTACGTCGTCTACGTGCCCGCCGCCCTGCGCGCCCGGGGCCTCGGTGCTGCCCACCGCGCCGGTCTCGCCCGACGCGCTGCTGATGACGACGGCGTACGTCCTGCCCGAGCACCGCGGCGGCGGTCTCGGCCGGATGCTGGTGCAGGGGATGGCCCGCGACCTCATCGAGCGCGGCGGGGTCCGCGCGATCGAGGCGTTCGGCGACACCCGCGACGGCCACGGCGGCCGCGAGTGTCCGCAGCGGTGCGTGCTGCCGGCGGGCTTCCTCGGCGGCGTGGGGTTCAAGACCCAGCGCGCGCACGGGACGACGCCCCGGCTGCGGATGGACCTGCGCTCCGCCCTCACCTGGCGCGACGAGGTCGAGCTGGCGCTGGAGAAGCTGCGCGGCGTCGTCCGCCCCGCGCGTCAGCCCGGCGGCCGGTGTCGCGCGGGGCCGCGGCGCCGGGCGCTCGACGACCGGTTGATCGACGGGCGCGCTACGCCGGCTCGATCAGGCTCGCTCAGGCAGGCTGGGTGATGAACTCGCTGAGCTCCTTGAGGAGCGCGGCCTTCGGGCGGGCGCCGACGATCGACCGGACGACCTCGCCGTTGTGGTAGACGTTCAGGGTCGGAATGCCGGCGACGCGGTAGGTCGACGGGGTCACGGGGTTCTCATCGACGTTCATCTTCACGAACGTGATCTGGTCGCCGTGCTGCGTCGCGATCTCGTCGAGGATCGGCGCGACCTGGCGGCACGGACCGCACCACTCCGCCCAGAAGTCCACGAGGACGGGCTTGTCGGACTTGAGGACCTGAGCCTCGAAGTCGGCGTCGGTGACGGCTGCGATGTTCGCCACGGTTGTTCCCTTCAGTTGCTGACGAGTGCGGGTGTGCGTCGCTCTAGTCAACACCGCTCCGCCGACGGATGTTCCCGGCGCGCGGGCGCAGTCGACCGGCTCAGACGTCGGCGGAGGCGAGCTCGGCCGCGGTCCGCTCGGCGGAGCCGGCGGTGGAGGCATGGTGGTCGAGCACGGCGAGGTAGCGCTCGGCGTCCAGCGCTGCCGCGCAGCCCGTGCCGGCCGCGGTGATGGCCTGGCGGTAGTGGTGGTCGACCAGGTCGCCGGCGGCGAAGACGCCCTTGAGGTTGGTGTGCGTCGACGGCTGGTGGACCAGCACGTAGCCCTCGTCGTCGAGGTCGACCTGACCGGTGAGCAGCTCGGAGCGGGGGTCGTGGCCGATCGCGATGAACAGGCCGGTCACCTCCAGCGGGCGCGTCTCGCCGGTGACGGTGTCGCGCAGGGTGACCGACTCCAGCCGGTCGCCGCCGTTGATCTCGGCGATCTCGGAGTTCCAGATCATCTCGAGCTTGGGGTCGGCGAAGGCGCGCTCCTGCATGATCTTCGAGGCACGCAGCTCGTCGCGCCGGTGGATCAGGTAGACCTTCGAGCCGAAGCGGGTCAGGAAGGTCGCCTCCTCGATCGCCGAGTCACCGCCGCCGACGACCGCAATGGCCTGCTCGCGGAAGAAGAAGCCGTCGCAGGTGGCGCACCACGAGACGCCGCGACCGGAGAGCTCCTCCTCGCGGGCGATGCCGAGCTTGCGATAGCCGGACCCCATCGCCAGGATCACCGAGCGCGCGCGGTAGGTGTCGGTGGCGGTCTTGACGATCTTCACGTCGCCGGTCAGATCGACCTCGGTGACGTCGTCGGGGATCAGCTCGGCGCCGAAGCGCTCGGCCTGGGCGCGCATCTCGTCCATCAGGGCCGGGCCCATGATGCCGTCGCGGAAGCCGGGGAAGTTCTCGACCTCGGTGGTGTTCATCAGCGCACCGCCTGCGGTGACCGCGCCCTCGAAGACCAGGGGCTTGAGCGAGGCGCGCGCTGAGTACAGGGCGGCGGTGTAGCCGGCGGGCCCGGAGCCGATGACGATGACGTCGCGCAGGTCGGTCGAGGTCGAGGTGGTGTCGGACATGCTGGCTGCGCGCTCCTGCCGCTAGGGGACGTCGTCGGCGGCCGTGGTGAGGGGTGGAGGTGATGCCGCCGTACGCCGGTGTCAACCGATCCTAGGCGACGAATGTTCCCGGAGCCGGGCTGTCTGGCGGCCCGTCGACGTCGCGCGGAAGGCGTCTGGGAGCACGGGGAACATGAGCCCCACGCACCCCAGCCGTCAGGCGGGACGCTGCGAGGCGGGACCTGAGTCCCTTGTCGTTTGCGCAGGCGAGGCGCCTACTGCGTCCCAGGGTGTCGCACGGGCGATGCCGCCGGCCAAGGGGACACTCGATGACGCGCGCGAGACGGCTGTTGCCGGCAGTGGTGGCGGCGACGGTCGTGCTGGGAGCTTCGGCGGCTCCCGCCCAGGCGGCGCCTACCTGGCTGCCCGAGGTCACGGCCGCGGATGCCGACAACGACAGCGTTCAGATTCCCGACGTCGTGGTGGATGCGGCCGGCAACGCCACAGCGACCTGGCTGAGGGACGGTGTCGAGGAGCTGGAGAGCGCAACCCGCCCGGCGGGTGCTGCCGACTTCGGCCCGGTCCAGAGCCTTGGCCCCGCTGACGTGCGTCATGTCGAGCTCGTCGGGCATCCGGACGGCGCGGTCACCATCGTGTTCGTCCGTGGCGAGGAGCTGATGGCGACGACCAGACCCGCGGGTGTGGCCGTGTTCCCCGACGCCGAGCCGATCGCGTCGCGGCCGCCGGGGTTCACCTGGGAGGGCGCTGCGGTGGCCGTCGACGGATCCGGCAGGCTCACCGCCACGTGGGCGGTCAGGGGACCATCGGGTGACGACGACCTGATTGCCACCTCGACCCGGGCGGCGAACAGCGTCACCTGGTCGGTTCCCGAGGAGCTCGCCGGCGGGCTGGCCGCGGTCGTCGATCTGGCCGCAGCTGCCGACTCGACGGGAGCCGTGACGATCGCGTGGCTCGATGACGTGAAGGCATCAGCTGCCACCCGGCTTGCCGGCTCGGGGACGTGGCAGGTGCAGACCCTCGCCGACGACCAGGACACCTTGTACGTGGCCATGGACCTCGCCGTCCGCCCGGATGGACGCGCGGCCGTGGCTATCCGCACCGACAACAATCCGGACGGGGCAGTCGCTCTGCTGCGTCGTACTGCTGCGGGCCAGCCCTTCGGGGCTCCGGTCGCGCTGGCCGCGCCAGGCGTCGGATACGGGCCCCTGGTGGAGCTGGACGCCGAGGGTCGGGCGACTGTCGCGTGGATCGATGGGGCGCACATCGTGAGGGTCGGCATCGTCGAGCCGGTCGGCAGCGTGACCCAGGCAGCGCTATCGGAGCCCGACGCGTACAGCGACCTGCTCGCGTCGACGATCGACAGCCTCGGGGCCGTGACCCTCGCCTGGAGCCAGGACGTCGGCAACGTCCCCATCACCCATGTCTCCCGTCGCCCCGCTGGCGGGTCGTTCGCTGCGCCGGTTGCGCTGAGCGACCCCACCCTGGGTCAGGCGCTCGAGCACCCAGCAGTCGCCGCGGCCCCCGACGGTGACGTGACGGTGGTCCACGACTTCTCGAGCGACGCCCGGAGCCTGACCACGGTGTTCTCGCAGGTGCTCGATGTGGCCGGTCCGCGGGTGAGTCTCGCCGTCGGCTCGGCCGTGGCCGGCTCGCCGAGCTCTCTGACGGCTCAGGCGGTCGACCGCTGGTCCAACCCGGCGACGTTCACGTGGGACTTCGGAGACGGCGGGTCGGCGGCCGGCGCGACCGCCTCCCACGTGTACGCCGCGGCCGGGTCCTATGTCGTCACGGTGACCGCGACCGACGCGGTCGGCAATGCGACCACGCTGACCCGGACGGTCGTGGTCGCCTCGGCGAAGGACACGACCGCGCCGGTGCTGTCGAAGGCCCGGCTGCGACCCGACGCGCTGCCGACGGGTCACGGCTCGAAGCTCTCGGTGACCACCACGGAGAGCGCGGCCCTGGTCGGGGTGGTGCAGCGCAGGCGAAAAGGAGAATGGCGTCAGACCGGAGCCAAGCGCTGGTCGGTGCAGGCAGGAGAGAACACCAAGACGTTCTTCGGCAAGGTCGAGGAGTTGCGGCTGCGGTCCGGGCGCTACCGCGTGGTGCTGACCGCGACCGACGCCGCCGGCAACTCCTCGTCCCGGACCACGCTCCGCTTCAGCGTCGACCGCGACTGACCGCGGCAGCGGATTCGGGCGCGCCCGTCGGGGGACCTACGTCCCTTGTCCTAGGTCATCTGCGGGGGCGTACTGAAGGCCTCGGGCTCAGGGCAGTGATCTGGTGGTTGGACGAAGGGGACGTGCGATGACGAGGGCCCGCGCCCATGGTCGGGACCGGCCACGGTCGTCTGGTCCTTCGGCGACGGCAGCACCTCGATCGAGGCCTCGACCTCCCACGTCTACGACACCGCGGGCACCTACGAGGTGAGGGTCACAGCGACCGACGCGCTCGGCAACACCTCGACGCAGACGCGGTCGCTGGTCGTCGCCGCGCCCTCGTCACCGCCCTCGCCCCCGCCAACGCCGCCAACACCACCAACCCAACCGACCCCGCCGACATCGGCTGATCGGGTCGCGCCGGTGTTGGCCAAGGCGCGGGTCACGCCGAAGGTCCTGCCGGCTCCCAGGGCCCCGACCGTGCGGGTCACCAGCTCGGAGACCGCCACCGTGACCGGGGTCGTGCAGCGCAGGGTGCATGGTCGCTGGAAGACAGCGGGCCGCAAGCAGTGGGACGTCACGCTCGGCGCGAACGTCGAGAAGCTCTACGGCAAGGCCGCCCAGTCGCGGTTGAGGCCCGGCTCGTACCGGGTCCGCCTGACCGCCACCGACTCCGCCGGCAACCGCTCGGCGACCACCGTCATCAGCTTCCGCGTCGACCGCGGCTGACCCGTCCGCCGCCGACCCGATCGGCTGGGGACCTGGGTCCCTTGTCGTAGGTGCCTGGTCGCGCGCTACTGGGCTGTGGCGGCAATCTGCCACGACCACACGTACGAGGGGAACTGTCATGACGCGCGCCCGGACGATCTCTGCCACGAGAAGAGGACTCTCCGCTCTCCTCGGGGCGGTGCTGGTCGCGGGACTGACGGCGCTGGCAGCCCCGCCGGCGACGTCCGCGACTCCCTGGCTGCCGGAGGTGGAGGCGACGGCGGCCCCCGCCGACGAGATCCGCGAGACCGCGACCGCGACCGGTCCCGACGGGACGTTCGTGATGGCGTGGGTCGAGAACCTCGATGGCAACGACACGTCGTGGACCGTGCAGGTCGCCACGCGGGCACCGGGAGCTGCCGGCTTCTCGACGCCGGTCGAGGCGGCGCCTCCCGGAAGCAACGTGAGGCGCCTCGTCTTGGTCGTCGACGCCACGGGCGCGACGACCGTCGTCTGGAACCGCCGCGTCGACGCGGGCATCTACGGCCTGGAGGTGGCCCACCGGGCAGCCGGAGCAGCCGGCTTCGCAGCGCCCGAGACCCTCAGCTCCAGCGTCGCCGGAGTTCAGTGGGGTCGGGGACGATCAGGGCCGGGTGACCGTGGCCTGGACGAGGGCGGTGTTGAACCCAGAGGGACAGGTCGTCACCACCGTGGCCGAGACGGCCACCTGGGAGCCGGATCTGGCGGACTGGTCGGCCCCGACGCTTCTCGACGTGGGCAATCTCGGCCCTCCGGACCTGGCGGTGGACGGCGCGGGGGTCGTCACGATGGCCTGGGTCGAACGCATGGACGCTCAGAGCCTCCTCCGGACGCGTCGTCGCCCCGTCGGCAGCGCGCTCTTCGAGATTGCCCAGACACCCCTCGCCGCCGGCTCCTCCTTCGCCACGAATCCAGACGTGGCGAGCAACGCGGCCGGCGATACCGTGGTCGTCTGGGGGCTGGGCACCGGCTTCGACGGGCTGATGCAGGTGGCCGTCCGGTCGGCGGGGGCGGTCTCCTTCGGCGACCCCATCGACGTCGCGACGGCCGCGCACGTCGAGGCGCCGCTCGTGGCGATCGACGGCGCTGGGACCGCGACCGTCGCCTGGTCGGAGGTCACCGATGTGGCGAGGGTCTGGGTTGCCACGGCCCTGGCCGGCGGCGCGTTCACCCCACCTGTCCAGGTGGACTCCGGGGGAGATCGCGCGGTCGCGTTGACGCTGAGCGGCTCGGCCGCCGGCGCATCCGTCCTTGCCTGGATCTACCGGTGGGACGCTAGCGGCAGCCGGGTCGCCCGCGCGGCGTACCGTCCGGCGGGTGGCTCGTTCGGGGCGACCATCGACCTCACGGAGCGCGTCGTCGGCGTCCTCGACGACGAGGTCGCTGCGTCCATCGACCCGGACGGCTCTGCGTTCGTCGCCTGGGCGCGCCGGACCCTGGCCGAGGGGTTCCTGTACCGCGCCTACGCGCGGGTGCTGGATGGCAGAGGGCCCGTTCTTCCCGCTGTGGCGGTGCCGGCGACGGGTACGGCGGGTTCGGCGGTGGCGATGTCGGCCCCCGCGAGCGACCTCTGGTCCGGCCCGCCGACGATCACCTGGAACTTCGGCGACGGGGGCACCGGCGCGGGTGCGTCGACCTCGCACGTGTACGCCGCGGCCGGGTCCTACACCGTCCGGGTGACCGCGACCGACGGGGCCGGCAACTCCACGACCCTGACCCGCACGATCGTCGTCGGCCCGGCGGCCGGGCAGGACAGCACCGCGCCGGTGCTGTCCGGGGCCCGGCTCAGCCCGGGTCGGCTGCCGACCGGTGAGGGTGCCCGGTTGAGGGTCACGAGCACGGAGCGGGCCGCGCTGGCCGGCGTGGTCCAGCGCAGGCGCGAGGGCCGGTGGCGGGCGGTGGGCACCAAGCGGTGGTCGCTGCGGGCCGGCGCCAACGACCGGGTCTTCTACGGCAAGACCGCCGAGCAGCGGCTGACGTCGGGGACCTACCGGGTCCGGCTCACCGCCACCGACCTCGGCCGGCAACACCTCGGCCACCACCACCATCCGCTTCCGCGTCGACCGCGGCTGACCAGGAGACACCACCACACGTGAAGACTGACAAGAGGAGAGCGTGCGGGCTGGTGCTCGCCGTGCTGGCCACGAGCACGATGCTGATCGCGGGCGCGCAGCCGGCTTCGGCGACCGGGTTGTTGGCACCGGTCGACCTGGTCAAGGTCGACGGTGCCGACAGCGGCTTGGTGGTCGCCCCGGACGGGGTCTCGACCGTCGTGACGGAGCGGGTCTGGGACCAGCGGATCGTCGCGCTGACGCGACTGCCCGGGGCGGCGGGCTTCACGACCGAGCCGCTCTCGGGTGCAGGCGAGGACGTGCGTCAGGCCCGGGTGGCGATGACGCCGGCCGGGGCCGTCGTCGCGGCCTGGGTGCACACCGACGGGGACGACGTGCTGGTCGAGGTCGCCGTACGTCCCGCGGGTGCGAGCGCGTTCGGCGCCCCCGTGGCCCTGACGACGCCCGCAGGGGTCAGCGGTGCGTTCGAGCTCGCCGTCGACGCCCAAGGCAGTGCCACCGTCGCGTGGGCTGACCCGGGTGGCGCGTTCGCGTACTACCGGGCGGCCACGCTGCCGCCAGGCGCATCGGCCTGGGGTGTGGTGGACGCCTTGGCCGAGACGGACGGCATCGCCGGGCTCGAAGACATCGCGGTGGTCGCCGGGGCCACGGGTCGGGTGACGGTCGTCTGGGACCAAGGTGTCGGCCTGAGGGCCGCGAGCCGAGACGCGGCCGGGCTCGGCTTCGGCCCCGTCGCGTCGATCGTCGACCACGCGTTCCTCTCTGGCATCGAGCTCGTGCAGGCGCCGGACGGGCGGCTCACCGCAGCGTGGTTGAACCCCGTCCTCGCCCGGTACCAGGCCGTGTCCTGGCTGCCAGGGGAAGCGTCCGGGCCGGTGGTCGACCTCTCGCCACAGCTCCAGGAGCGCTTCGCCGGACTACACGTTGCGCTGGCCGTCGACACCGACGGTGTGGTCACGGTCGCCACGCCCGGTTGGCCGGCCGACGGCGTCAGCGGGCCCGGCGTCTGGGCGAGCACCCTCGTGCCGGGTGTGGCGCAGCCCGAGACGCGCACCCTCGAGGTGAGCGATCCGGGGACCATGGTGTCGTTCGGCAAGCCCGCCGTCGTGGTGGCCGCCGACGGAGCCGTGACGGTGGCGTGGCGTCGCGTCGACGGGACGGGCGCCAGCCTCGAGTACAGCCGCCGCCCGCCCGGTGGCAGGTTCGGCGCCCCCGAGCGTCTTGTCGTTGCCGAGCCGTCCCACGGGCTGACAGGTCCGCAGCTGGGTGTCGACGACCAGGGCAACCTGACCGTCGTCTGGCGGGACCAGACCGGGGCGAGCGACGAGCTGCTGCGCTCCCGTGTCGTCGACGCGGCGGCCCCGGTGCTGACCGAGCTGTCGGTGCCGGCGACAGTCGGGCTGGGAACCAGTGCCCGGGTGTCGGTCGCGGCGGCCGACCGGTGGGGGATCGGGTCGATCAGCTGGGACTTCGGCGACGGTGGCACCGGCGCGGGCGCGCGACCTCGCACGTGTACGCCGCGGCCAGGGTCCTACAAGGTCCGGGTGACCGCGACCGACGGGGCCGGCAACTCCACGACCCTGGCCCGCACGATCGTCGTCGGCCCGGCGGCGGTGCCGGACAGCACCGCGCCGGTGCTGTCCGGGGCCCGGCTCAGCCCGGGTCGGCTGCCGACCGGTGAGGGTGCCCGGTTGAGGGTCACGAGCACGGAGCGGGCCGCGTTGGCCGGCGTGGTCCAGCGCAGGCGCGAGGGCCGGTGGCGGGCGGTGGGCACCAAGCGGTGGTCGCTGCGGGCCGGCGCCAACGACCGGGTCTTCTACGGCAAGACCGCCGAGCAGCGGCTGACGTCGGGGACCTACCGGGTCCGGCTCACCGCCACCGACCTCGCCGGCAACACCTCGACCACCACCACCATCCGCTTCCGCGTCGACCGCTCCGAGGGAGACCGCACTAGCAAAGCGGGCTCCGCGGCACAAGAGCGGATGCGGCTGTAGGGGACGGGGCGCTTGGAGAACGGGCTGTGGACCAGGAAGCTGACCTGGTCGTAGGCGCCGGGCCGGCAGGGGCCGGGCACGGCGTCAGGCTCAGGGCCCGGCGACCAGCGCCTGGCGGGCCGGGACCCCGCCAGGGCAGAGGAAGAGCGTGACCCGCTGCCGGCCGTCCCCGCCGCCCTCGGGCTCGAAGACGAGGTAGCCGTCCTGGTCGTCGTAGCGCACCACGACGACCTGCTGCGCAGCGTCGGGTACGTCGCCACAGACGGCCGGGCGGCCCACGAGCTCGGCCTGGTCGCTGACAACCGCGTCACGGGCGGCGACGGCGTCCTGCTTGAACCGGCCGGGGTCGAGCTCCACAGGGGTGGAGAACGGCGCGGTCGCCTCGGACGGTGACGACGCGGACGGCGCGGACGGCGCCGCCTCGCTGCTGCCGCCACCGGAGTCGGCGCCCGAGTCGGCGCCCGGGTCGTCGGTCGGGTCCTCGGCCAGCTCGCGGCTGAGGGACTCGTCCTGGCTGGTCGAGGTGTCCGCTGCGCCTCCCGCCTCGGAGTCGCCGTCCATCGAGACGCCACCGGTGAGGTTGGGCAGGCTGATCCCCAGGACCACGACGGCTGCGGCGGCGACCAGACCGGTCGTCCAGCGCCGACGCCGTCGTCGCGCGGCCTCGAGATCGACGACGTTCTCCCGCCGCCGATCGGCGACCAGCCCGGCCAGGGTGGCGTCCAGGCGGGCGGCGACCTCGTCGGGCACGGGGGCCTCGTGGCGGGCCTCGGCGAGCAGGCGGCGTACGCGCTCCTGCGCCGGGTCGTTGCTGGGGTCGTTGCTGGAGTCTTCGCCCGGGTCTTCGTTGGGGTCGAGCTCGTCGTCGGTCACGCGTCCACCTCCTTGGTCATCTCGTACGTCGGCTGGTCCTCGTCGCGGCTCAGCCGCCCTGCCGCGCGGGCGGCGGACCACGCGGGGGACCGCGCGACGGGTCCTGGGATGGGACGGGTCGGCCGGGCGCGTGGTTCCCGAGACCTGCGTCACCCGGCGGGTCGGCGTCCAGCGCACCGAGGCGCTCGGCGAGCAGCCCGGCCAGCTTCGCGCGGCCCCGCGAGCAGCGCGACTTCACCGTGCCGACGGCGCAGTCGAGCATCTGCGCCACGTCGGCCATGGCATAGCCCTCCATGTCGACCAGCACCAGCGCCGCCCGCTGCTCCTCGGGCAGGGTCTGCAGCGCGGCCAGGACGACCCGTCGTCGCTCGTCGGCCACGCTGACCTCGGCCGGGTCGAGCGCGTCGTCGGTGGCCGTCCGCAACGACCCACGCGACTCGTGCGAGTCGAGGTCGTCGGGCAGCGGGTCCGCCGCTCGCACCTTCGCCGCGCGCAGCCGGTCCAGGCAGGCGTTGACCACGACGCGGTGCAACCAGGTGGTGACCGCGGCGTCCCCCCGGAACGACGCGGCCCGTCGGAACGCCGCGATCAGGCCGTCCTGAAGCCCGTCGGCGGCGTCCTCGGGGTTGCCCATGGTGCGCAGCGCCACCGCCCACAGCCGGTCGCGGTGCCGCTTGAAGAGGATCCCGAAGGCGTCGGGGTCGCCGTCGACGTGCGCGCGCAGCAGCTCGGCGTCGCTGGGCGCCGGGTCGTCCGTGCCGGCACTCACGCAGCCCTCACCACGACCTCGCCGATCTGGCCGCGGAACCCGCCCTCGACGGCCGGCAGCCCGGCCAGCCAGACGACGACGTACCGGCCGCTCGCCTCGACGTCGGCCGTCAGCGAGGTGCCGTCGACGGTCTCGGAGGCGACGGGCTGGAGCCCGGCGACGCCGGTCGGGCACCTCGTCGGTGAGGTAGAGGCGTACGTCGGTGGGCTGACCCACCAGGGTCAGCTCGACGCTGCGGACCTCGCGCACCTCGCCGAGGTCGATGACGACCCCCACTCCCGTCTTGAGGCCACCGGGACCGAACTGCTGGCTGTAGGTGCTGGTGCGCCAGGTCGTGGCGGGGTCGCCGTCGACGACGTTGGCGGCGAGGTCGGGGTTCTCCTCCGGGGGCTCGCCCTGGGGGTCCAGGTCGCTCGCGGTGGTCCCGGCGACCACCTGGGCCTGGGCGGCGGCCGCCGAGGCCGAGGGAGTCGTCTCGCCGGCCGGTGGCTCGTCGTCGAACTCGAGCGCCGACCGCCCCTGGCCGAGGTTGAAGGCGACCACGACCGCGACCAGCAGCAGCATGCACGCCGCGACGACGGCGGCGAGGCGCAGCCAGCTCCGCCCGGGTACGCCGTCGTCCTCGTCGTCGAAGAGCCCGATGCCGGAGCCGGTGGTCGAGACGCCGGGGTTGGTGCCCGTCGACGAGGCCGGGCCGCCGTCCCAGGGCCAGAAGCCGTCACCCGAGGTGGGCGTCACCCCCGGGCGCGGGGTGCGCACCGGCCGCCCCGAGGGCGGGTCGGGTGCGAACAGCGGCTTGGCGGGCTTCTCCTCGAAGGGAGGTGGCGGCGGCGGCTTCTCGGCGCGGGCGGAGATCCAGGCGACCTCGTCGCGCTCGTCGTCGAAGATCGGCATCCCGGCCTGGGTCGGCTGGTCGGTGGACTCCAGCGCGGCCACCGGCGGCGCGGTCTCGGTCAGGAGCGGTGGCGCCGGCTCGGGCTCCGGTCGTGCCTCCGGCTCCGGCGTTGCCTCTGGCACGGGCTCCGGCTCCGGCTCGGGCTCGGGCTCGGGGACCGTCACGGGCTCCGGCGCCGGCTCGGGCTCCGGGACCGGCACGGGCTCGGGTGCGCTCGCGGGTGGCGCGAGGTCGTCACCCAGCTCGGCTACGTCCGACACGAAGACCGGGATCGCCATGGTCCGCTCGGGCTCGGGGATGGCCAGGCCCGTCGGGTCACCGACGAAGTCGGCCAGCGCGTCGGCGATGCCGCGGGCAGTGGCGAGGTCGTACGGCGTCCTCGCGTGCGTGCCGATCGCCACGCCGTTGAGGACCTCGTCGCACAGGTCGTCCAGCACGCGGGGCACACCGGCTCGCACCTTCCGCGGCCGCAGCACCCGGCCACCCACCTGGTGCGCGGGCGGCACCGCCGAGCGGGAGACCCCGCACCACCGACCGGTCAGCCCGGCGTAGAGCAGCGCGGCCAGGTCGGTGACGTCGCTCGACGTGCGCCCGGGTGGCAGCCCCCACAGGGCCGCCTCGACGGCGAGGCCGATGATGCGGACCGAGCCGTGGTGGTCGACGAGCAGGTTCTCGGGGGCCAACCGGCCGTGGGCGACGTCGGCGTCGTGGGCGGCCGCGGTCACCGCCGCCGCCTCGGCGACGAGGTGCGCAGCCCGTCGCGGGGACAGTGGCCCGTCGCGGGCGAGCATGATGTCGAGGGAGGAGCCGGCGCCCCACTCGTTGACCACGAAGCACAGGCCGTCGACGCGGTCGGCGTCGAGCACGCGCAGGATCCGCCGGTCGTGCACGGTGGCCGAGAGCCGCGCCGCCTCGAGCAGGCCGTCGGCGCGCTCGTCGTCGGCGGCGATGACGTGCAGGGCGACGTGCCGGGCCAGCACCTGGTCCTCGGCTCGCCAGAACCGCCCTCCGCGGCTCTCGCCGAGCAGGTCGGCGACGAGGTAGCGCCCGGCCAGGACGTCCCCGGCACGCAGCCGCGGGAGGCCGTCGTCCGGCTCGCCCACCTGCTGTCCCTCCTCGTCGTGGGGGGTCGTCGGTTCCCCCGTCATCGTAGGACGCTCACCGGGTCGCGCTCCGGCGACGCCGCCGCAGCAGCGGGCCCAGCACGGTGTCGAGCACCTCGTTGACCTCGGTGATCCTCAGCATCCGCGCCAGCCCGAGGAAGACCGCGACGTCGACGGCGACCACCACCAGCAGCATCACCGCCGCGACGGGGGGCTGGGGACTCTCGACGGCGACGGCGTGCAGGAGCTGGGAGAGCAGGTACGCCGCCGCGGTGGCGACGGCTGTGGCCAGCAGGATCCGGACGAGGAAGCGCACCAGCACCGGCGTACCCAGGTTGCCGACCGTGCGCCGCAGGACGACGTAGGACACCGTCGACCCGACGGCGTAGGCGATCAGGTAGGCGCCGGCGAGGGCGGCGGCCGTGGCGCTCGGTCCGGTCGACGACACCAGGGCGATCGCCGCGGCGATGTTGACCGCGCCGATCACGCACTGCACGTAGAAGGCGGTGCGGTTGCGCTCGAGGGCGTAGAAGCCCCGCAGCACCAGGTAGTGCACGGTGAAGAAGACCAGCGCCGGACCGAAGATCGTGAGCGCCGGAACGTAGAGCTCGTAGCTGCGCCGCCCGGCGCCGTAGCCGAAGAAGCCGTTGGCCAGGTCCTCCGCGATGACCGGCAGCAGCGCGGCGAACGGGATGATCACCGCCAGCGAGATGCGCAGGGTGCTGCCCAGCGTGCGCGCCAGTCCGGCGAGGTCGCCGTCGGCAGCGCGCGCCGAGAGCCGGGGCAGCACGGCCGTCGCGAGCGAGACCGTGACGACGGCGTGCGGGACCATCAGGATCAGGAAGGCGTTGGCGTAGACGGTGAGGCCGGAGGCCGGCTCGGCAGCGGCACCGGCGTCGCACCCGGCCAGCACGCCCTGGGCCGTGCCGCTGTTGGCGAGCATCACCACGATCGTGTAGGCGACCTGGTTGACGATGACGAAGGCGACGGTCCAGGCGCCGAGCCGCAGCGTGTGGCCGAGGCCGGTGCCGCGGACGTCGAAGCGCGGGCTGAAGCGGAAGCCCACGGCGCGCAGGTAGGGGAACAAGATGGCGAGCTGCACGACGATGCCGAGGGTCGAACCCAGACCGAGGAGCAGCTCCTGGCTGCGGGTGTACGCCGTGCAGTCGTCGGTCCCCGTCGCGCTGCCGTGCACGTTGAGGTAGAGGCACAGCATCGTGATCGCGACCAGGTTGTTGGCGATCGGGGCCCACATCATCGGCCCGAACCGGCCGCGCGCGTTGAGGATCTGGGCGAGCAGCACGAACATCCCGTAGAAGAAGACCTGCGGCAGGCACAGCCGCGCGAAGCTGATCACCGACTCGAGCTGTGCGGCCAGCGCGGGATCGGCGTACGTCGGGCCGACGAACAGCCGCATCAGCCACGGCGCGGCCAGCACCAGCAGCAGGGTCACGACGGCGAGGAAGAGGGCGGCCACCGTGACGACCCGGTTGGCGTAGGCGTCGCCACCGTCGGGGTCGCTCTTCATCGACCGCACCAGCTGGGGCACCAGGACCGCGTTGAAGATGCCGCCGGCCAGGAGGATGTAGAGCATGTTGGGCACGGTGTTGGCCGTGGTGAAGATGTCGGCGCGCAGGCCGCTGCCGAGGGCGGCGACGAGCAGCGCCGCGCGGGCGAAGCCGGTGAGGCGGGAGAGCACCGTCCCGGCCGCCATCACGGCCGTGTTGGTCAGGATGGCCCTGCTCTCAGCGCCGGGGGTCTCGGTGCTCACCGGGTCACTCGCTCGCCGGGCGGGGTCGGCGCAGGCGGCGGACGAGCCGCAGCGCGATCGCCCCGAAGAGCAGCCCGCCGCCGGCCACGATCACGATCCAGATGATCTGGCTGACCTGGTTGCTGCGGATGGGCAGCTCCGCCTCCGAGCCGGTCGGGGTCCCGTCGGTGGTGGCGACGTATAGCCGGACGGTGTGCGAGCCGACGCGGTCGGTGCTGGCGCTCAGCCGCAACCTGGTGGTCTCGCCCGGGTCGAGCGCGACCTCGTCGGGCAGCTCGACGCTCAGCCCGGTGCTCGCGTCGGCGCCCACCCGCACGATGACCGGCTCGTCGAGGCCGTTGCGCACGCTGGCCGGGAACTGGCCGGTGTCACTGGAGAGCGTCACCGACACCGGGCCGTCGATGGTGACCCGGCCCAGGGTGCCTTCGATCCACAGGCGCGAGCGGACCGCGGAGGCGCGGGCCTCGTTGACGCGGGGGCGCTGCCAGTACGACAACCCGGCGTACGCCTCGCGCTCGACGAGCCCGGCCAGGGCGGGGTTGTCGACGAGGATCTGCTGCAGCGTGGTGCCGGAGTCGATGAGGTCCTGGGCTGCGACGAAGTTGGCGGCGTCGAGCTCGAAGTCCTGCTGGAACGTCGGGTAGGCCAGCTCCTCGACGGGGTGCGCCGGGCTGCTCGCGACGCCCGACAGCGACGTCAGGTCGACGAAGTCGACGTCGAGCCCGGCGAAGAACTCGGCGGGGTCGGTGGTCGACCAGTCGGTGGGGAGCGTCACCACGAGCGGCTCACCACCGTTGTCGAGAGCGCGTACGGCGGCCTCGGCGAGCACCCGCTGGCGCAGGGCGACCGTCGCCAGCCGGTCGTCGGGTCCGGGGCCGCCGTCGACGGCGGTCGCGGAGGAGAGCAGCACCTCGCGGCCGCCCACGTCAGCCACGGTCGGCGCCTCGACGCCGACGGCGGCCGAGGTGACCAGGAGCGTGGTGTCGGGGCTCGCGTTGGCGATCGCGTCGGGGTTGAGGTAGCCACTGGGTGAGGCGAGCACGGGCGCTGAGGTCAGCCCCTGAGCTGCCAGCTCCGTGGCGGACATGGTCTGGGCGTCGACCAGAGCCGTGGAGTCGAGGTGACTGGCGGCCGAGGCGTCCACGTCGCCGTACGGCAGGGCGAGCACCTCCTGGCCGGCCAGCGCGGTCTGGAGCCGGGACAGCCAGGCCTGCCCCTCGATGGCGACGGCCGCGAGGGTCGACGGGTCGCCGGGGTCGGTCAGCGCCTCGTCGCTGGCCGAGGGGGTCACGGCCTCGGGCGTGGGCGTGGGGCTCTCGCTCTCGCCGTCGCCCTCGCCCTCCACGGGTTCTTCGGTGCGCGGCGGCATCCGCGTGGGGTTGCCGGCGACCAGGGAGTTGACGGTCGAGATCACGGCGGGGTCGACCAGCCAGGTGAGGTCGTGGCTGCCGGCCGCCGCCCCCATCTCGACCACGGAGCTCAACCGGCCGCCCGGTGCCAGCGACAAGGCCCACAGGTCGGGACGGTCGACGCGACCGTCCGGCGTCGAGAGCACCCGTGCGCGCAGCTGGAGCACCAGCGCGGTCGGCACCGGCTTCGCGTCGCGCACGAGCGGGATGAAGGTCCTGGCCTTGCCGTCGTTGAAGTCGTCGCGGCCCTCGGCGTTGGCGCCGAGCGCGTGCACGCCGAGCCAGTGCACGCCCTCCGTCGTCGGCAGCAGCCCACGCGGGATCCGCAGGGCGTACGGCGCCACGGCCCCGGGTGCGAGGTCACCGACCTGGTCGCTGACCGACACCTCGCGCTCGCCGATCACCAGGTCGGCGGGCACCTGCGCGGCGGCGTCGAGCTCGGAGACGGTCGTGATCGGCAGCCCCGCCTCCGTGGGCAGGACGGGATAGAGGTTGACGTCCTCCCAGATCTCGTCGCTGACGTTCGTGACGGTGCCGGTCACCGCGACCCTGCCGCTCTCCGGGATGGTCGACGGGTTCAGGCTGTCGATCGAGATCTCCAGCGGGTCGGCCTCCTCGGCCGGCGCTGTCGCGGCGGCAGCGGCGGCCGGGGCCGCCGGGGCCGCCGGGGCCGCCGGGGCGGCCGGCGAGGCGAGGATCGTCGTCCCGAGAGTCACGCCGACTGCCACGAGGGCAGGCAGAAACGACGGGTGACCGGGCACGCCCCGACAGTACCGGCGGGGTGGGCCGCGAGGTGCCCACCAGCGCGCGTGCCCCACCAGCGGGCACGCCCACTAGGCTTGCCTGTCGTGTCCGACGCCGTCCAGCCTGTGCTGCCGCCCCTGCAGATGGGCGACGTCCAGCGCCGGGTCAGCGCCGAGCTCGACCGGATCGAGCCTGTCCTCGGACCCCTCGGCGAGCGGTTCGCCGCCGCTGGTCACGCCCTCGCCCTGGTGGGCGGTCCGGTGCGCGACGCCATGCTGGGCCGGCTGCACAACGACCTCGACCTCACCACGTCGGCGCACCCTGAGGTCATCGAGAGGCTCCTGACCGGCTGGGCCGACGCGACCTGGGACATCGGGCGGGCCTTCGGCACCATCGGGGCGCGCAAGGGACAGTGGATCGTCGAGATCACGACGTACCGCTCCGACGCCTACGACGCCGCCTCGCGCAAGCCCGAGGTGGCCTTCGGAGACTCGCTGGTCACCGACCTGGGCCGTCGCGACTTCACCATCAACGCGATGGCGGTCTCGATACCCGGCCGGACCTTCGAGGACCCGCACGGCGGCGTCGTCGACCTCGCCCACCGGCTGATCCGGACCCCGGGGCGTCCTGAGGACTCGTTCTCCGACGACCCGCTGCGGATGATGCGGGCGGCGAGGTTCGCCGCGCAGCTCGGCTTCACGGTCGCACCCGAGGTGGTCGCGGCGATGACCGACATGGCCGAGCGCATCGAGATCGTGTCGGCCGAGCGGGTGCGCGACGAGCTGGTCAAGCTCGTGTGTGCGCCGTACCCGCGCCTCGGGCTGACCCTGCTCGTCGAGACCGGGCTCGCCGCGCGCGTGCTGCCCGAGCTGCCGGCGCTGAAGCTCGAGCGCGACGAGCACCACCGGCACAAGGACGTCTACGAGCACACGCTCACCGTGCTCGAGCAGGCCATCACGCTCGAGCCGCGGCTGCCGGGGGCTGCTGGCACTCCCGACTTCGTGTCCCGCTTCGCGGCCCTGATGCACGACGTGGGCAAGCCCCGGACGCGCAAGTTCCTCGCCGACGGGTCGGTCACCTTCCACCACCACGACGTCGTCGGCGCGAAGCTGACCCGCAAGCGGATGCAGGCACTGCGGTTCAGCGGCGAGCTGATCGACGCGGTGAGCAAGCTGGTCGAGCTGCACCTGCGCTTCCACGGCTACGGGTCGGGGGAGTGGACCGACTCGGCCGTACGCCGCTACGTGCGCGACGCCGGCGACGAGCTGGACCGCCTGCACGTGTTGACCCGGGCCGACTGCACGACCCGCAACGCCCGCAAGGCCGAGCGCCTGCGGCGTACCTACGACGACCTCGAGGCGCGGATCGAGCGGCTCTCGGCCGAGGAGGAGCTCGCCTCGATCCGACCGGACCTCAACGGCGACCAGATCATGGAGATCCTGGGCATCCCGTCCGGTCGTGAGGTCGGCGAGGCCTACCGCTTCCTGCTCGAGCTGCGCCTCGACGAAGGGCCGCAGTCGCCCGAGGCGGCCGAGGCGGCCCTCCGCGCGTGGTGGGCCGCCCGGACGCCCCGCTGAGCGCCGTACCCCACGCCCAAATCCGGATAGTCCCTGACGTTTGGGTTGTCCCGTACGCCGTTTCGCAACCCAAACGTCAGGGACTATCCCGGGGGGGTCCCCGATGGAACGACCACCGCGAGGTCGGGCACGATGAGCCGCATGAGAAGCGACCTGTTCGAGCAGAGCAACCTCGAGGTGCAGAGCCAGGAGCGGTTCGTGCTCCAGAACAGCCAGATGCTGCGCGTCTCGCTGGGCGGCGACGTGCTGGCGACCAAGGGCAGCATGATCGCCTTCCAGGGACAGGTCCGCTTCGACCACGAGAAGACCGGCGGCTTCGCCAAGCTCGCCAAGAAGGTGCTCAGCTCCGAGGACACCAGCCTGATGCGGGTCTCCGGCCAGGGCGAGGTGTTCTTCTCCGACCAGGCCGGCTACGTCTACCTGCTGCACCTGGAGAACGAGTCGATCTCGATCAACAGTCGCAACCTGATGGCCTTCGACGCGACCCTGGCCTGGGACATCAACCGCGTCAAGGGCGCCGGCATGGCCGGCGGCGGGGTCTTCAACACCACCGTGACCGGCACCGGCACGGTGGCGGTCAACGTCGTCGGCAAGCCGGTCGTCCTGGACTGCAGCCAGCAGCCGACGTACGTCGACGTGCAGGCCGCGGTCTGCTGGTCGACCAACCTGGTGCCGGGCATCAACAACACCATGAACATGAAGTCGATGCTGCGCGGCGGCAGCGGCGAGGCGTTCCAGTACGCCTTCCACGGCCCGGGCTTCGTGGTCGTCCAGGCCTACGAGTGGACCGGCCAGGCCGCGACCGGCAGCGGCGCCGGCACCAGCGGCCTGATCGGCGACCTCTTCAGCTAGTACGCCGAACGGGCGCAACGTCACCCACAGATGAGGTGACCTTGCGCCCGTCGACGGTGAGGCTGCGCCCGCTCGGCTACTCGTCGCCGGCGATGAAGGCCTCGACCCGGCGGCGGCCCTCGTCGTCGGGCAGCTGCACGGGCGGGCTCTTCATCAGGTACGACGACGCGCTGATGATCGGGCCGCCGATGCCGCGGTCCATGGCGATCTTCGCGGCGCGGATGGCGTCGATGATGATGCCGGCGGAGTTGGGGGAGTCCCAGACCTCCAGCTTGTACTCCATGTTCAGCGGCACGTCGCCGAAGGCGCGACCCTCGAGGCGGACGTAGGCCCACTTGCGGTCGTCGAGCCACTGGACGTAGTCGGACGGGCCGATGTGGACGTTGCGGTCGGAGATCTTGTTGGCCAGCTCGCCGCTGAGGTTGGAGGTGACGGCCTGGGTCTTGGAGACCTTCTTGGACTCCAGGCGCTCCCGCTCGAGCATGTTCTTGAAGTCCATGTTGCCGCCGACGTTGAGCTGGTAGGTGCGGTCCAGCGCCACGCCGCGGTCCTCGAACAGCTTGGCCAGCACCCGGTGGGTGATGGTCGCGCCGACCTGCGACTTGATGTCGTCGCCGACGATCGGGACGCCCGCGGCCTCGAACTTCGCGGCCCACTCGGGGTCGGAGGCGATGAAGACCGGCAGCGCGTTGACGAAGCCGACACCGGCGTCGATCGCGCACTGGGCGTAGAACTTGTCGGCCTCCTCGGAGCCCACCGGCAGGTAGGACACGAGCACGTCGACCTCGGCCTCGCGCAGCGCGCGCACGATGTCGACCGGCTCGGCCGCGGACTCCTCGATGGTCATCCGGTAGTACTTGCCGAGGCCGTCGAGCGTGTGACCACGCTGCACCTCGACGCCCATCGTGGGCACGTCGGCGATCTTGATGGTGTTGTTCTCGGACGCGCCGATGGCCTCGGAGAGGTCCTTGCCGACCTTCTTGTCGTCGACGTCGAACGCCGCCACGAACTCGACGTCCGAGACGTGGTACTCGCCGAAGGCCACGTGCATGAGCCCCGGCACGACCTCGTTCGGGTCGGCATCCCGGTAGTAGTGCACGCCTTGCACGAGGGAGGCCGCGCAGTTGCCCACGCCGACGATTGCTACTCGAACCGAACCCATGGGGCTCTCCTTCTTCCTACGGTTATCTGGGGCGATGCTGCTGGTGCTGCTCTGTCTGGGTGGGGCCAGGACGTTCGTGGGGCAGGGTCTAGCCGGGCTGAGGGGGACTCGACGGCTGCTGACCCCGGTCGTGCTCGGCGTTGATCAGGTCGGAGAGCCAGCGAACCTCGCGCTCGACCGACTCGACCCCGTGGCGCTGCAGCTCGGCGGAGTAGCGGTCGACCTCGGCCTGCGTCAGCTGGAGCTCCTTCTGCACCCGGGTCGAGCCGCTCCTGGAGGCGGCTGCGGCGCCCTTCGAGCACGCGCAGCCGGATCTCCATGTCGGTGCGCCCGAAGAACGCGAACCGGATGTCGAAGTTGTCGTCCTCCCACGCGGTCGGGCCGACCTCGGACATGAGGCGCTCGAACTCGCGGTGGCCGGTCTCGGTCACGGCGTACACGATCCGCGGCCGGCGGGTGGTGATGGTGAGCTCGCCGGGCGACTCCTCGATGAAGGTCGCGCGCAGCAGCTTCTTCAGCGTCGGGTAGAGCGAGCCGTAGGACAGCACGCGGCTCCACCCGAGCATGAGGTTGAGCCGCTTGCGCAGCTCGTATCCGTGCATGGGGCCCTCGTGCAGCAGCCCGAGGACTGCCAGCTCGATCGTCTCTGCCCGTCTTGCCACAGACCTATCGTAGCGATATATCCGCGCGACGGGAATTCGCGATGGGTCGCGGATGCGGAGTGTGACGAGGACGTCACCGTCGAGGAAGCGGGGTCGCGACCGGGACTTGCGTACCCTGGTCCGGGCGCGGCACCGAGAACGCCCGCTTCCCCGATCGATGACGGAGTAGTTCGTGGCACCCCGAGCCAAGCGCAGAGCAGCCGGCCCTGCGGTCAAGAAGAAGCCGAAGAAGCCAGGCGACAGCAAGCGGCGCGTCAAGCGCGTCGCGCTCGTGCTGCTGGCGGTCGGCCTCGGTCCTCGGCCTGCTCGGCGTCGGCGCGTTCGTGGTCGCCTACAACGCGGTCGAGATCCCCGACCCCAACGAGGACTTCGAGGCGCAGACCTCCAAGATCTACTACGCCGACGGCGAGACCGTGCTCGGCGAGTTCGCCACCCAGGACCGCGAGTCGATCCCGCTCGACGAGATGCCGCAGACGATGCAGGACGCCGTCGTCGCCGCGGAGAACCAGACGTTCTGGACCGACAAGGGCATCGACCCCCGCGGCATCCTGCGCGCGGCGTTCAGCAACGCCCAGGGCAACGCGACCCAGGGCGCGTCGACGATCACCCAGCAGTACGTCAAGATCTTGTACCTCACCCAGGAGCGCAGCCTCGACCGCAAGGTCCGGGAGGCGATCCTCTCGCTGAAGCTCCAGCGCAAGATGAGCAAGGAGCAGGTGCTCGAGGGCTACCTCAACACCATCTACTTCGGCCGCGGCGCGTACGGCGTCGAGGCGGCGGCGCAGGCGTTCTTCGACAAGCCGGCGGCCGAGCTGACCCTGCGGGAGTCGGCGGTGCTGGCGAGCGTGCTGAACAACCCGACCAACCTGGACCCCGCCAACGGCAAGGAGGCCAAGGAGGACCTCAGGGCGCGCTACGAGTACGTGCTCGCCTCGATGGCCGACATGGGCACGATCTCGTCGGCCGAGGCCGACCAGGCGATGAAGCGGCTGCCGAAGTTCCCGAAGATCGCGGCGCAGAGCCAGTACGGCGGCCAGCGCGGCCACATGCTCAAGCTCGTGCGCGACGAGCTGCTCCGCCTCGGCTACACCGAGGAGGACATCGACGGCGGCGGGCTGCAGGTCACCACGACGTTCACGCAGGAGGCGATGGCGGCGGCCGAGGAGGGTCAGGCCACGCAGCGGCCGGAGGGCTTCGACGGCGGCCAGCTGCACGTCGCGGTGGCGACCGTCGAGGTCGGCACCGGCGCCCTGCTCGGCTTCTACGGCGGCCAGGACTACCTGGACTCCCAGATCAACTGGGCGGTCGCGGGCGGCATGGCGGGCTCGACGTTCAAGGCCTTCGCCGACACCGCCGCGATCAAGGACGGCTTCTCGCTCAAGGACACCTTCGACGGCGACTCCCCGATGGTCCTGCCCGACGGCACCGACTTCGAGAACCAGGGCAACACCTCCTACGGCATCGTCAGCATGATCGAGGCGACGGCCGACTCCATCAACACCGCCTTCATCGACATGACCAACAGCATGGAGGACGGTCCGCAGAAGATCGTGGACGCCTCCTACGACCTCGGCATCCCCGGCAACGAGCCCGGCAACTTCGGCATCCCCAGCCGGTCGATCGACGTCCAGGCCAACCTCGGCGTGGCCCTGGGCAGCGCCCAGGTCAGCCCCATCAACATGGCCAACGCCTACGGCACCCTGGCCAACCAGGGCACCCGGGCCGACGTCCATGTCATCGACAAGATCGTCCTAGCTCCGGCGAGACCGACTACAGCTTCAAGCGCCCGACCCGCGAGGTCCTCGACCCCGACATCGCCGCCGACGTCTGCTACGCGCTCCAGCAGGTCGTCGAGGCGGGGTCCGGCAGTGCCGCGCAGGAGCTCGACCGGCCCGTGCCGGCAAGACCGGCACGGCCACCAACGACAAGGGCGAGGTCTCCTCGTCCTGGTTCGTCGGCACCACGCCCCAGATCGCGACCGCGGTGATGTACGTCCGCGGCAAGGGCCGCGAGCAGCTCGAGGGCTTCCTCCCCGAGTTCTTCGGCGGCTCCTACCCCGCCCGCACCTGGACCGACGTCATGGGCCGGGTCATGGAGGGCATGGAGGTCGAGGAGTTCCCGGAGCCCGTGTACGTCGACGGTGACGCACCCGAGGAGGGCCACGACCCCTACACGCCACCGCCCTCCCCGACCAAGCGGCCCCCGACGAGGAAGCCGACGCCGACCCAGACCGAGGGAACGCCGACCGACGAGCCGACCCCGACCGAGACGGTGCCACGACGCCGACGGAGACGGTGCCGTTGCCGCCCACGAGCTCGGCGCCGCCCCCACCGCCGCCGACGTCCGAGGCGCCCCCACCGACGGCGACGACGGCCGCCCC
>CAVYCK010000031.1:0-45662 GCA_963767095.1 uncultured Actinomycetota bacterium
AAGGCCTTCCCGATCGACGATCGTCACGCTGCCGCGCGATGCACGATCAGTCCGTCCTGCTCGAGTTTTGCGATCGCGGTGGTGATCCCGGCGCGCCGGACGCCAAGCGCGTAGGCGGCGGTGGCGTGGGTAACCGGCACCTGATCCGAACACAGCTTGTCGCTGGTCTCGAGCAGCCAGCGCCGCAAGCGCTGCTTCAGATCGTGCTTGATGTGGCAGGCAATCTGCTGCGAGCTCTGGATCATCATCGCCTGGATGTGACGCAGCAAGGTTTTCCGCAGCTCTTCGTTGCGTTCCATCAGTTCGATCAGATCATCGGATCTGATCCGCAGCGCCCTGCCCGGCATCTGCATCGCGCAGCGATGCGGCGACCGGCGCGTCCCGAGTGCCAGAGGATAACCGGCGAAATCCCGCCGCCCGAGCGTGATCACCTCGACCGACCCGCTGCCTTCCGCCGTTACCGAAAGCGCCGCGACGCCCAATTCGATGAAATATGCGTGCGAAATCTCCTGATTGCGTTCAGCCAGGATCTGCCGGGCCGAGAGCGACACCCGGTCAAATAACGATCGATCTGCTGGCGCGTTTCGAGCGAAAGACCGGCGAGCAGCAGATTCTTAGGCAAATCGTCCGTATTGCCTTTTCGATCGTCCGTCAGCATGTTTCATCCCTGTGGCGCACAATGATGTGCGGGGTGTCGCCGCCAAGCACTGTACGGTCGGTGGACCGATTCTTCAGTCGGGCCTAGCACCCGCTCTTGTCAGGGAAACCCTGACCGCGCAGCTCCGCTTTTTCGCGCAAGATTGATAAGCCCGCGTGGCGGGACGGGAACAGTTTCGGCCGTGAGGCCTTAGACCGATTTGGACGTAACAGCCTTGGACCAGCGAACAACACCGCGCCGGCCGCTCGTACTGCTTCTGATGGCAGCAGCGATCCCAATGGTCCTGTTTGCTGGATGGGCGGTGTTTCTCAACGCGCGTCAGAACCGGGAAGACGTCAAGGCCGCCGCCCTGGAGACGCTGGACCGGGTGGTCACCCGCGTCGCGTCCGAACTCAACGCCCAGTTGGATATCGCGGAGACGCTGGCATCGTCATCGGCGCTCGACACTCCGGATATCGCCAAATTCTATCTAGAAGCTTCGCGCGTCAAAGAGGCGCGGCCGCTGTGGGAAACCATCGCACTGATCGACCCAAAGGGAGCTCAAATCATCAACCTTCTGCGGCCGATGGGTGAATATCTTCCCGCGACGACCGACATCGAGAATTTAAAGACCGTGCTGCAGACCGGCGAAGCCGCCATCGGCGGAATCGGGCCCATCGGCCGTGTGTCACGCAAGCGACTTATCGCTTTGCGAGTTCCGGTCCATCGCGGCGGCACGCTGGCCTATGTCCTGACCGTTTCGCTCACCCCGGATGCCGTCAGTCAGATCCTGCGCGCGGCCGGCGCACCACCCGGATGGGTCGGTGTCGTCGTCGACGCAAAGGGCAATACCGTTGCGAGAACAGCAGCCGAACATTTCGAGCTGGGGCGCGCGGCAAACCAGTCGGTTCGCAACGCCATCAAGACCGCGTCGGAAGGCGCCTATATCGGGCATACCAATGACGGCGAAGACGTCGACACCATCTTTCGATCGCTACCGGGCACCAGCGGATGGTCGGTTCATTTCGGCATCCCCTCGGAAGAACTCAATGAGCCGGTGCGCCGCTCGGTGATTTTCCTGGCAGGCGGCGGGGCGATGAGCTTTGCCCTTGCGCTGGCGCTCGCTCTGTTCACGGCGCGCGACATTGCGCAGCGCCGCAGGGATCAGGAAGAGAAGGCCGAATTCGCTCTGCACCTCAGCGAGGAGCGCCGCACGCTTGCGATTGATGCTGCCGACCTTGGCGTCGTGAGCTGGAACTTTCTGACCAACGAGGTTCAGGCGTCCAGGCGAACAAGAGAATTGCTTGGACTCCCCGAGCCACTGGCCGACCGCGATCTCAGTTTCGACGCGGCGGTCTTTCTCGATAATATTCACGCTGACGATCGCGCCTGGGTCGAACGAAGCTTTCGCCAGTCCGCCGCGGCGACCGTTGCCACCGAGTTCCGCACCGCCTTGCCGCAGGCGCCATGGAGGCGGATCTACGCGCGCGCCCCCGGCCTCAATCGGCAGGGAGCGCGTGTCACGTTCGGCATCGTCATGGATATCGACGCGGTCAAGCGCGCCGAGATCGAACGGATCGAACTGCTGCGGCGATTGTCGGAGGCGGAAGAAAGCGAACGCCGGCGCATTGCGATCGAACTTCATGACCAGATCGGACAGACGGTCACGGGCTTGTCCCTCGGCCTGAAGAATCTCGAGCAGTCGCTGATCTCAGCTAACGGGGCCGGCAGCTCAGCGAGCCTGGAGAAAATCCAGTGGCTGCAATCGCTGGCCGGGACGATCAGCCGCGACATCCATCAAGTTGCATCCGATCTGCGGCCGACGGCCCTTGACGATGTCGGCCTCTACGAGGCGGTGTCGGCGTTCTGTTCGGAGTGGAGCCGCCGCTTCGGGATCAAGGTCGACGTTCAGGCGCTGGGCAATCTGGCCGACGTGCCGGCAGAAAAGGAAATCGCGATCTACCGAATTGTTCAGGAGGCCCTGAACAATGTCGTCAAACACGCGGAGGCATCCGCTGTCAGCGTCGTCATTGATCGCAGACCGTCAGAGCTTCGTGTCATCGTGGAAGACAACGGCGTTGGTTTCGATCCTCAAGACGCCAAAAACAACAACGGATATAGCGGCAGGATGAAGCTCGGGCTGTCCGGCATCGAGGAGCGGCTGAAGCGGCTAGGCGGATCGCTCACGATCGAGACTGACCGCAACGCGGGAACGACGCTTTTCATCTTCATGCCGCTTTTCCGTGAAAGAGAAGTCGCATGAGCAGAATCCGCGTAACCTTGGCCGATGATCATCCGGTGGTTCTTGCCGGCATGAAGGCGCTACTCGAAAGCGCCGATGACATCGTCGTCGTTGACGAAGCGACAGACGGGTTGACGGCCGTGGAGTCGGTCAAGACTTACAATCCCGACATCGCGATCCTCGATATCTCGATGCCGGAGTTGAGCGGGCTCGAAGTCGCCCAAAAACTCGCAACCGAACGCCCTGACGTCCGACTGCTGGCACTGACCGTTCATGAAGACCGGGCCTATGTGCAACCGATGATGCAGGCCGGTGCACGAGGCTATCTTCTCAAACGCTCGGCGGCAGAAGAACTGATACGCGCGATACGCGCGATTGCCGGCGGCGGCATTTACCTCGATCCGTCTGTGGCCGAAAAGGTCCTGCTCGGCTCCGCGGAGCCGCCGACGGCAAGATCCGACGCCGCCGAACTTGGTCCGCGCGAAACCGAAGTGCTGCAATTGATCGCGCAGGGATTTAAGCAACAAGGAAATTGCCGGGCGGCTCGACGTCAGCGTGAAGACTGTCGAAACGCACAAGGCGCGCGCACTGGAAAAACTCGGACTGCGAACGCGATCGGACATCGTGCGTTATGGCTCAGCCCGTCGCTGGCTGGATGATTTGTCCGGACGGTAGAGTTCGGCATAATCGGGCAAGGTGAAACTCCCGACGTTGCTGTCAGGCAAATCCCTACATCACATCCGAGCGGCGACGCTCTTGCGGGAAGTGTCCAAGCACTGACCGGTTTCGGCCGCTTATGCAGCGAACATTTTCGTACGAAACGGCACGCCAGATCGCTGCACAAACATCGCAAACACTGCGTTTTCAGGCATTCGCCGCGATGCGTACATTCCCGTTGATGCGTGAATGTCACACTTCAAGTCGCGATGAAGAGATCGTGCGCGACCGTACACTCTTCACACAAGCGTCCCGACAGCAGATGCACGAATGTATCGATGCGGACAGTAAATCATTTTCGCTCCGCCATGATGATCGAGACCGCGATGTTCTCCTGAGTATCGCACAGGGTTTGAGATCAACATGACATCGGGGGCTGGGGCGAACGCGATTCCGCAATGTTGGAGCCGGGACCCTCCCAACAAAGCAACTTGGAGGTTACAATGAAGATGGTTAAGAGCCTTCTCCTCGGCTCAGCAGCGAGTGTCGCTGCATTCGCCGGGGCGCAAGCAGCCGATCTTCCCGTCAAGGCCAAGCCGGTCGAGTACGTGAAGGTTTGCTCCACCTATGGTGCGGGATTCTTCTATATCCCCGGTACCGAATCCTGCATCCGCATCGGCGGCTATATGCGCTTCCAGGCAACGGTGAACGGTCAGTCGACCGTGACCCAGTTCGCCGGCGGTGCTCCGGGCGAACAGCGTAACGGCGACTGGTTCGTCAGCGAAGCCCGCGGCGCCTTCTCCTTCGACGTCCGCAACAACACCCAGTATGGTGTGATGCGTGCGTACTTCCAGGAGTACATCACCACCGTCAACCAGGTGCTACCACCCCTGCGCTGCAGACCGCCTACATCCAGTTGGCCGGCTTCACCGTCGGTCGCTTCCTGAACACCTACAACACCGCCTGGGATACGGATATCGGCTCCTGGAGCACCAACTCGTTCACCGGCCGTGACACGTCGCAGTCGGAAGGTGTTGAATACCGTGCCCAGTTCGGCAACGGCATCACCGCGGCGATCGGTGCGTTCGCTCCGAAGCGTGGCATCATCTTCAACCGCAGCGGCAACGTCGCGGTCGGTGCGGACCTTACGAACTCGCGGCCTGCTCTGAGTGGCACCGGCTCGGCCTATCACATGCCGGATATCGCCGGTGACGTTCGCGTCGAGCAGGCTTGGGGCGGCGTGCACTTCGGTGCGTTGGTTCACGACAACGTGCAGGTGCCTTACAACACGACCACGGCTGGCTTCGAAACCACCGGCTATCCGGAGACCCGTTATGGCTATGCGTTCAACGGTTCGATCCAGCTGAAGCAGCTCCCGACGGGCGCTGGCGACACGCTCGTCATCTCCGGTCAGTACACCAAGGGCGCTCTGCAGCAGGTTCAGGCCACTGTCACCCAGCGTTCCTTCGCGTTGTTCAATCCGGGCGACAACTCCGGCTTCTACAACTCGACCGCGTTCGGCTGGTTCGCTGACAGCGTCTATGACTCGTCGGGTGTTATTGGTGGCGGCAAGCAGCAGCTGACCGAAGGCTGGTCGATCAACGCAGGCTTCCAGCACTACTGGATCCCGTCAGTGCTGCGCACCTCGCTCTACGGTCACATGCAGTCGGTCCACTACAATGCGGATGCCAAGAACATCATCTGCAATAGCACCGCCGGCGTTGCTCGCTTCGGAGCTGGCTTCGGTTGCGACCCAGACTTCAAGCAGTACATCGTCGGTTCGCGTACCGCCTGGAACATCACTCCGAACCTCGAAGTCGGTGGCGAAATCCTGTATCAATACTTTGATACCGCTTCGTCGGGTGTAGCCACGCTTCCGGCGCTCGCAGCTGGAAAGCCGGCCGGCAGCTACAACATCGCCGACCAGGGCCAGTTCATCTTCGCCAGCCGCCTGATCCGCAGCTGGTAACCCCAGATAACAGCCGACTGCGTTCAGCATTGATGCCCCTTTGCTGATCGAAAAAACCTCCAAGGCTGTTTGGACCCCCGATGCGCAAGCGTCGGGGGTTTTTCTTTGCGCGATCAGCGCAAGACATCGTGAAGTTCCTTCAGGAACGAAACCTGCGGCCCAAGGTTGATGCGGTACATACATCCAAACAGACGAGGATTTTATGGGCAGCACAGCTGACAAGATCAAAGGCACCGCCAATGAAGCGGCGGGTAATATCAAGCAAGGCGTTGGCAAGGCCGTCGGTAATGACAGGCTTCAGGCCGAAGGCGCCGCGCAGGAACTCAAAGGCAAGGGCCAGAAGGCCGTTGGCGACGTGAAGGAGACGATCAAGGATGCGGTCAACCGCAATCTGTAATCTCCATAACGTCAGACAGAAAAAGCCGGCTTCGCGCCGGCTTTTTCTTGTCCGCCCCGATAGAGAGGTGGCCCGACCGCCGGGGCGATCGGCGTACGCCGGTAGCATCGGCGCCACGATGAGCGCCACGATCCTGCTCGCCATCTCGTTGCTGCTCGTCGCGGCGTGCGGGATGTTCGTCGCCGCTGAGTTCGCGTTCGTCACCGTCGACCGCAACAAGGTCGACCGGGCCGTCGAGGACGGCGACCGAGCTGCAGCCGGCGTCCAGACGGCGCTGCGCAGCCTCTCGACCCAGCTGTCGGGCGCACAGGTCGGCATCACGGTCACCAACCTGGCGATCGGCTTCCTGGCCGAGCCCGCGATCTCCCAGCTCGTCGACGGACCCTCACCTCCCTCGGGGTGCCTGAGGACTGGGTGCGCCCGATCTCCATCGGTCTCGGCCTGGTGATCAGCACCGCGCTGACCGTGGTGTTCGGCGAGCTGGTCCCCAAGAACTTCGCGATCGCGAAGCCGATGGAGACCGCGCGGGCGACCCAGCGCTTCATGCGGACGTTCACCACGGCCAGCGCCCTGCCGATCCGCATTCTCAACGGAAGCGCCAACGCCATCGTCCGCCGCCTCGGGATCGAGCCGCAGGAGGAGCTGCGGTCGGCCCGCAGCTCGACCGAGCTCGCCAGCCTCATCTCGCACTCGGGCGAGCAGGGCACCCTCGACGCCGACACCGCCGAGCTGATGGAGCGGTCGGTGGAGTTCGGGACCCGCACGGCCGGCGAGATCATGACGCCGCGCGTGCGCACCACCAGCCTCGAGGCCACCGACCGCGCGATCAACGTGATCGAGATGGCGCGCAGCACCGGCCACTCGCGCTTCCCGGTGCTCGACGTCGACGACATGGTGGTCGGCACCGTCCACGTCAAGCACGCGGTCGCGCTGCCGGTCTCACGAGCGGCCGACCACGCGCATCAAGCACATCATGGTCAAGCCGATCGTCGTCCCCGACTCGCTCCGCCTCGACCCGCTGCTCGCGCTGCTGCGCGCCGACGGGTTCCAGATGGCGGTGGTGCTGGACGAGTACGGCGGGCACGCCGGCATCGTCACGCTCGAGGACGTCGTGGAGGAGATCGTCGGCGACATCGCCGACGAGCACGACCGGCTCGGCTCCCGAGCCTGGCGGCGACGCGACGGCGGCTGGTCGCTCTCGGGACTTCTTCGCCCCGACGAGGCGGAGGACATCACCGGGATCGAGCTCCCCGAGCACGACGACTACGACACGGTGGCGGGTCTCGTCGTGCAGCGGCTGGGCCGGGTGCCGCAGGCAGGCGACCAGACGGACGTCGAGCTGCCGGTCTCGATCGAGGACCGCGAGGATCGCTCGATCACCCGCCGGGTCGCGACCCTGAAGGTCGACCGCATGGACGGACTGCGCGTCGACCGGTTGACGGTCACCGTGCGCGAGGAGCACGAGGACGACGCCGATGGGTGAGGTCACCGCGCTCTTCCTCGCCGTCCTGCTGTTGGCGGGCAACGCCTTCTTCGTGGGTGCCGAGTTCGCCCTGATCTCGGCGCGGCGCAGCCAGATCGAGCCGCGTGCCCAGGCCGGTTCACGGATGGCCCGGATCACTCTCTCGGCGATGGAGAACATCTCCCTGGTCATCGGCGTCAACCAGCTGGGCATCACCGTGTGCAGCCTCCTGCTCGGCGCGATCGCCGAGCCGGCGCTCGCCCACCTCGTGGCGCCGGTGCTGGAAGCGGTCGGCCTCTCCGACGCGCTCGTGCACCCGATCGCCTTCGCGCTCGCGCTGAGCGTCGTGGTCTACCTGCACGTGGTGCTCGGCGAGATGGTGCCGAAGAACATCGCCCTCGCCGGCCCCGACCGCGTGGCGGTCCTGCTGGCCCCCGTGGTGTGGGTGTTCGTCACCGTGCTCAGGCCGGTCGTCGTCGTGCTCAACGCGGTCGCGCGGGCGCTGCTGCGGGTGGTGGGGGCCGAGCTTCAGCAGGAGGTGTCGTCGACGTACACGCGCGAAGAGGTCGCTGCGCTGGTGGAGGAGTCGCGCGGCGAGGGCCTGCTGGCGGACGAGGAGTACGGCCGGCTCTCCGGCGCGCTCGGGTTCGTCGACAAGACGGTCGACGCCGTGGTGATGGCACCCGACACGCTGACCACGGTACGTCGCGGCTCGACCGCCGCCGACGTCGAGGACGTCTGCGCGGCGACCGGCTACAGCCGCTTCCCGGTCACCGGCGACGACCGGGCGTTGCTGGGCTACGTGCACATCAAGGACGTGCTGGAGACCGAGGCCGAGCGCCGGACCCGTCCCATCGACGACAAGTGGATCCGGCCGTTCGCCGCCGTACGTCCCGGCGACTCGCTCCAGGACGCCCTGGAGACCCTGCAGCGCCGGGGTGCCCACATGGCCCGCGTGGTGGACGAGGGGGGCGAGGTCGTCGGTCTGGTGACGCTCGAGGACGTCATCGAGGAGCTGGTCGGTGAGATCCGGGACGCGGCGCACCAGGAGCGAGCCGGCCTGAAGGATGGCGTCCACGCTGCTCTATAGGCTGAGGCAGTGACCCGCTCCGACACGCTGACGACGCGTGTCTGGACCCTGCCCAACATGATCAGCTTCGTTCGGTTGCTGGGCGTCCCGGTGTTCCTGTGGCTGGTCCTGGGGCCCGAGGCGGATGCCTGGGCACTGGTCCTCCTGATGGTCTCCGGGGTGACCGACTGGCTCGACGGATGGCTCGCGCGACGCCTCGGGCAGTCCTCGCGACTGGGCGAGATCCTCGACCCGGTGGCCGACCGGCTCTACATCCTGGCCGTGGTCGTGGGGCTCGCACTGCGCGAGATCATCCCCTGGTGGGTGGCGATCATCCTGCCGCTGCGCGACCTCCTGCTGTGGGGCCTGGTGCCCTTCCTGCGCACGCGCGGCTACAGCGCCCTGCCGGTCCACTTCCTCGGCAAGGCCGCCACGTTCAACCTGCTCTACGCCTTCCCGCTCCTGCTGCTCGGCGACGGCACGGGCATGGTCGCCTCGCTGGCCGACGTGTTCGGCTGGGCCTTCGCGATCTGGGGGATCGGCCTCTACTGGTGGGCCGGCGTGCTCTACGCCTACCAGGTCTACAAGCTCATGCAGGACCGCGACAACCGGGTCGGGGCGCCGCCGTGACGGACCTCTACGAGCACGAGTTCGGTCGCGAGTACGACACGGTCGACCGGGTCACGATGCCACTGCTCCAGCGGATCCAGATCCAGGCCCTCGACGAGGACTACGCCCACGTCGCTCGCCGGCATCGCACGCCGGGGCCCGACGAGCGCAAGGGCGTCTCGTGGTGGATGTGGCTGGCGGTCACGGTCATGGTGGGCGTGCTCGTGGCCGTCGCCGGCCGCCAGACCTCGTTGGCGGCTGTCGACAACCAGAGCAGCCGGACCACCCTGATCAGCCGGATCGACGCCGAGCGCGACGTGCTGGCAGCGACCCAGACCCGCGTCGGGCGTCTCGAGGCGTCCATCGCCGAGCTGCAGAGCGAGGACGATCGGCTGGCCGCGTTGCAGGCCGACGACGCCGAGGAGATGCGTCGGATCCGGATCCGCACCGGCTACGTCCCGGTCACCGGACCTGGCGTGCGGTTCCGCGTCGACAACCCCGCCGGGGTCGACCCCGACGACGCGGTGCGCGACGAAGATCTCGCGCTCCTGGTCAACGGTCTCTGGACCGCGGGCGCGGAGGCCATCACGATCAACGACCAGCGCCTGACGGCGCTCACCTACATCCAGAACAGCGGGCAGGCGATCAACGTCAACTCACGACCGCTGCGGCCGCCGTACGTCATCGAGGCGATCGGCGACCCGCGCACCCTCCAGGCGCGCTTCATGGAGTCGCCGAGCGGCGCGCGCTTCAACGACCTCGCCGAAGTGCTGGGATTCGACTTCGACCGGCAGAATGAGGACCAGCTCCTGCTGCCGGGTGCGGGGCTGCGCCAGCTGCGCTACGCCACGGAGGGCGAGGCAGGCAACGTGCCGCGCAAGGCAGAGGAGGGAGGTACGGCGTGATCGCGATCCTGGGCCTGATCGTCGGGGTCGTGCTGGGCCTGTGGCTGCAGCCGTCCGTGCCGCCCGCCCTGGTGCCCTACCTGCCCATCGCGGTCGTGGCGGCCCTCGACGCGGTCTTCGGCGGCCTGCGGGCGCTGCTCGACGGCATCTTCGACGACAAGGTCTTCGTCGTCTCGTTCTTCAGCAACGTCGTCGTGGCCGCGGCGATCGTCTTCCTGGGCGACAAGCTCGGCGTCGGCGGGCAGCTCTCGACCGGCGTCATCGTCGTCCTGGGGATCCGGATCTTCTCCAACGTCGCCGCGATCCGGAGGCACGTCTTCCATGCCTGAGTCCATCCCCGAGCCGATCCCCGAGCCGATGCACGGGCCGATGCACGGGCCGATGCCCAACCCAGGGTCCGGCAACGCCCTTCCGCCTCGACCGCGACGACCAAGCCCACCGGCCGGCAGCGGCTGTGGCGGGCCTTCATCACCCCGTCGCCCTCACAGTTCGTGGTGGCGATCCTGCTGGCGGCCGTGGGCTTCTCGGCGGTCACCCAGGTGCGCGCCAACGAGCTCGACAACACCTACGCGGGCTACCGCGAGCAGGACCTGATCGACGTCCTGACCGCGCTCTCCGGCGCCTCGCAGCGGGCCGAGGGCGAGCTGGCCCGGCTCGAGAACTCGCGTCGCGACCTGCGCTCGGTCACCAGCCGACGTGAGGCCGCGCTCGCCGAGGCCAAGGGGTCCCTCGACACCTACAACATCCTCGCGGGGCTCGTGCCCGTGACCGGGCCCGGCATCCGCGTCACGATCACCGAGACCGAGGGCGAGGTCGCGCTCGCCACGATGATCGACATGGTCCAGGAGCTGCGCAACGCCGGCGCCGAGGCCATCGCCGTCAACGGCGAGGTCCGCGTCATCGCCCAGACCTCGTTCGAGGAGGCCATCGGCGGCATCGAGGCGGACGGTGAGCTGCTGACCTCGCCCTACACCGTCGAGGTCATCGGCGAGCCCGGCACGCTGCGCAACAGCGGGATGCTGTTCTTCGGCGGGCCGGTCGACCAGCTCGAGGAGGACGGCGCCGAGGTCGACATCGAGGAGTTCAGCTCGCTCGACATCACCGCGGTGCGCACGGCGTCACGACCGGAGTTCGCGGCCCCCGCTGATCCCAGCGGGGAGTAGCCCGGAGCAGGGTGCGAGTCCGGCTCGTCGACGCGCTAGCCTCGTGCGCGACCCACGCCCGACATTCGGAGGAGAGCGCGTGTATCCCGAAGAGCTGAAGTACACCAGCGAGCACGAGTGGGTGCTGGCGCCCGGCGAGGCCGACGGTTCGGTCCGCGTGGGAATCACGCACTACGCCCAGGACGCGCTGGGCGACATCGTCTACGTGTCCCTGCCCGAGGTCGGCGACCAGGTGACGGCGGGCGGCACCTGCGGCGAGCTCGAGTCGACCAAGTCGGTCAGCGACATCTACGCGCCGGTCAGCGGCGAGGTGGTCGCGGTCAACGACGCGCTGACCAACACTCCCGAGCTCGTCAACAACGATCCCTACGGCGGCGGCTGGCTCTTCGAGGTCGTGCCGGCCGACCCGGGTGCCACCGCCGGGCTCATGGACGCGGCGGCGTACCAGGCAACGCTGGACGCCTGAGCCCGGATCCGCGCGGAGCGACCCACCCTGACCCGCCGTCGCCAACCCGCTCCGCGGGCGACGCGCTTTGATAGGTTCGAGATATGCCGTTCTGCACCGCCTGCGGGAAACAGAACCCCGACGACGCGCGGTTCTGCGCGCAGTGCGGCACGCGGCTGGTGGCCACCGACGCTGGTGACGCGGGCACCGCGACCGCGGCCCACGAGTCGGCTGTCGAGGCCACGGCGACCATCACGTTCGGCTCGCCCGACAGCAAGGTCGAGACGTCGGACCGCAACCTGAGCCCGGTCGACGCGGCTGCGGTCGACGCCCTCCCGGCCGGCCATGCCCTGCTCGTCGTCCAGCGGGGCCCGGGCGCCGGCAGCCGGTTCCTGCTCGACCTCGACGTCGTCCAGGCCGGTCGTCATCCCGACAGCGAGATCTTCCTCGACGACGTGACGGTGTCGCGGCGGCACGCGGAGTTCCACCGCTCCGGCACGAGCTTCTCCGTGCGCGACGCCGGCAGCCTCAACGGCACCTACGTCAACCGCGACCGCATCGACAGCGTCGGCCTGCGCGACGGTGACGAGGTCCAGATCGGCAAGTACCGGCTCGTCTTCTTCTCCGGCCCCGGGCAGTAGGCGTGGCCACCCCGTCGCTGCCCACGGGGCCATCCGTCTCCTCGGGCCGGGCGCGGTTCAACATCGGGCAGGTGCTCGACCAGCTCCGCCCGGACTACCCCGGCGTCACCATCCCCAAGATCCGCTTCCTCGAGGACAAGGGCCTGATCAAGCCGGAGCGGACGCCGGCGGGCTACCGCAAGTTCACGGTCGACGACGTCGACCGGCTGCGCTACGTCCTGCGCATGCAGCGCGACCACTACCTGCCGCTCAAGGTGATCGGCGAGCACCTCGACGCGATCGACCGTGGCCTCGCGCCACCCCCGATCGAGTCCGTCGTGCCGACCGTGCCGAAGGTGGCGCTGGCCGGTGACGGTCTGCCCAGCGCCGAGTCCTTCTCGGCTCGCAGCGACATGCGGCTCTCTCGGCGCGAGCTGGTCAAGATCGCCGAGATCTCCACCGACCTGCTCGACCAGCTCGAGCAGTACGGCCTGATCACCCCGCGGCCCGGGCACCGGTCACTACGACGCCGACGCGCTGGTGATCGCCACGACGGCGCGCGAGCTGGCCGGCTTCGGCTTCGAGCCTCGCCACCTGCGAGCGTTCAAGACCGCCGCCGATCGCGAGGTCGGGCTCGTCGAGCAGGTCGTCGCCCCCCTCCAGCGGGGCCGCGACGCCTCCGCCAAGGGCCGTGCCGACGACGCGGTGAGCGAGATCGCTGCTCTGTCGGTGCGGCTGCACGCAACCCTGGTCAAGGCGGGCCTGCACCGCTCCTGACGGGTGCGGGGGCCGGAGTAGGGTTGTCGCGTGCGCGAAGTCGACGTCATCGGAGTGCGGGTCGAGATGCCCTCGAACCAGCCCATCGTCTTGCTGCGCGAGGTCTCGGGTGAGCGTTACCTGCCGATCTGGATCGGCGCCGTGGAGGCCACTGCCATCGCGTTCGCCCAACAGGGCGTCGTACCGCCGCGGCCGCTGACCCACGACCTGATGAAGGACGTTCTCGAGGCGACCGGCAACGAGCTGAGCGAGGTGCGGATCACCGACGTCAAGGACGGGGTCTTCTACGCGCTCCTGGTGTTCGGCTCCGGCGTCGAGGTCAGTGCCCGCCCGTCCGACTCGATCGCCCTCGCGCTGCGCACCGGCACGAAGATCGTGTGCGCCGAGGACGTCCTCGACGACGCCGGCCTCGAGGTGCCCGCCGAGCAGGAGGACGAGGTCGAGCGGTTCCGCGAGTTCCTCGACAACGTCTCCGCCGAGGACTTCGAGCAGCACTGAGGTGTCGGTCAGGGGTCATCTTGAGCGTGAGGGTTGAGCGCAAACTCTCACCTTCAAGATGAGAGTTAGGGTTGCGACACGCCGGGGAGCCGCGTTGACCGAGGTGGGGGTGGCGCCTACCTTGAACTGTCTCCGGTGTAACTCCACCGTTGTCGTGCCGTCCGGATCAGCACCACGAACCGGGCAGGCCGGAGCGGATTCCCTGGGAGCAACACGGCACGGAGTAGATCGACGGAGGTCGACAGTGAGCGTGGACGACAACAAGCAGCAGGGCATCGACGCCGATGCTGCGGGTGCAGTCCAGGCGGCCGAGCTCGCCGACGAGCAGGGTCTGCTGTTCACCGACGACGTGTCTCCGCTGCCCAGCGACACCGGCTACCGCGGCCCGACCGCGTGCAACGCGGCGGGCATCACCTATCGCCAGCTCGACTACTGGGCCCGCACCGGCCTGGTCGAGCCGACCGTGCGCGGCGCGAGCGGCTCGGGGTCACAGCGCCTGTACTCCTTCCGCGACATCTTGATCCTCAAGGTCATCAAGCGGCTGCTCGACGCGGGCATCTCGCTGCAGAACATCCGGACGGCTGTGCAGTTCCTGCGCGAGCGGGGCACCGACGACCTGACGCGCGTCACGCTGATGAGCGACGGCGCCTCGGTCTACGAGTGCACCAGCAACGACGAGGTCATCGACCTGCTCCAGGGCGGCCAGGGCGTCTTCGGCATCGCGATCGGCGGTGTCTGGCGCGAGATCGAGGGCACCCTCGCCGATCTGCCGTCCGAGCGTGCCGCCGACGACACCGACGACGAGCAGCCGGCGCTGGCCGGCGACGAGCTCGCCGCCCGTCGCGCGGCCCGTCAGACCGGCTGAGACCACCTCGGTGCCCACCGGATCGGCGGGCGTCGGCGCGCGCCGACGATAGCCAGTGTCGATGCCGGTGATAGATTCGCAGGGCTGACAATCCCGCACGGGAGAGTCTCCGGCGCGTGCGGCCCCACCGGCCGCCTGCGGCGGAGCGCCGAAGGGGCAACCCCTCCCCGGAACCTCTCAGGCGCCAGGACCGTGCGGGCGAGGCGACTCTGGAGCGGTGCCCGGTCCACCCACGACCCGGCAGCGTGACTGAGGGGGAGGCGAACCGAACGACCCACCAGTCGAGGAGCGCCTACCAGATGACCGTCATCCGCCCGGACCTCAGCCCCGAGGGCCGCCCGGCCCTCGGCACGCTCGAGGCCGCCGCCCACACCGCCTTCGCCGACCGCCACATCGGGCTCTCCGACGCCGACGTCGACACGATGCTGGCCACCCTCGGCTACGAGACCCTCGACGCGCTGATGACGGCCGCCGTGCCGAAGGCGATCCGGCTCGAGGCCGAGATGCTGGAGCTGCCGGAGGCCGCGTCGGAGGACGCCGTCGCCAAGGAGCTGCGCGCGCTGGCGGCCGCCAACCGGCCCGGCGAGTCGATGATCGGCCTCGGCTACCACGGCACGATCACGCCGCCGGTGATCCGGCGCAACGTGCTCGAGGACCCGAGCTGGTACACCGCCTACACGCCGTACCAGCCGGAGATCTCCCAGGGCCGGCTCGAGGCGCTGCTCAACTTCCAGACCGTGGTCGGCGACCTCGCCGGGCTGCCGACGGCCAACTCCTCGCTGCTCGACGAGGCCACCGCCGCCGCCGAGGCGATGACGCTGGTGCGCCGCGCCCACCGCAAGGCGACCGGGCCGTTCGTCGTCGACGCCGACGCGCTGCCGCAGACCATCGACGTCGTGCGCACCCGCGCCGCGGGCATGGGCATCGAGGTGGTCGTCGCCGACCTGACCGACGGCCTGCCTGCCGAGCGGGCGAGGGGGCTGTCCGGCGTGCTCGTGCAGTACCCCGGCGCCTCCGGCCGGGTCCTCGACCCGCGTCCGGTCATCGAGGAGGCCCACGCCCGCGGCGCGCTCGCCGTGGTCGCCGCGGACCTGCTCGCCCTGACCCTGCTCGAGGCCCCCGGCGCCCTGGGCGCCGACGTCGTCGTCGGCTCCTCCCAGCGCTTCGGCGTCCCGCTGTTCTACGGCGGCCCGCACGCCGGCTTCATGGCGGTCGCCGCCGGGCTCGAGCGCCACCTGCCCGGGCGGCTGGTCGGGGTCTCGGTCGACGCCGAGGGCCGCCCGGCCTACCGCCTCGCGCTCCAGACCCGCGAGCAGCACATCCGCCGCGACAAGGCGACCTCCAACATCTGCACCGCGCAGGTGCTGCTCGCGGTGGTCGCCTCGATGTACGCCGTCTACCACGGTCCCGACGGGCTGCGCGCGATCGCCCTGCGCGCGCACGGCTACGCCGTCCGGATCGCCGACGCGCTCCGCGCGGGCGGCTACGACGTCGCGGACGAGCCCTTCTTCGACACCCTGACGGTGGCCGCCCCGGGTCGGGCGGCCGAGATCGTGGCCGCCGCCCGCGACCACGGCCTCCAGCTGCGGCTCGTCGACGCCGACACGGTGTCGCTGTCGACCTCGGAGACGACCACCTGGTCGACGGTGGCCTCGGTGCTGCGCGCCTTCGGGGTCGACCCGCGAGCGCCACGTCGGCGGTACGACGACGCGGCCGACGCGCTGCCCCCCGACCTGCGCCGCGCGACCGACTACCTCACCCACCCGGTCTTCCACGAGCACCGCAGCGAGACCCAGCTGCTGCGCTACCTGCGTCGCCTCTCCGCGCGTGACTACGCGCTCGACCGCGGGATGATCCCGCTCGGCTCGTGCACGATGAAGCTCAACGCCACCACCGAGATGGAGCCGGTGAGCCTGACCGGCTTCGCCGACCTGCATCCCTTCGCCCCGGCCGAGGACGCCGCGGGCTACCGCCGGCTCGTCGCCGACCTCGAGGGCTGGCTGGCCGAGGTCACCGGCTACGACAAGGTCTCGATCCAGCCCAACGCGGGCTCGCAGGGTGAGCTCGCCGGGTCTGCTGGCCATCCGGGGCTACCACCGCGCCAACGGCAACCCGGGCCGCGACGTCATCTTGATCCCGTCGTCCGCCCACGGCACCAACGCCGCCTCCGCGGTGATGGCCGGCATGCGGGTGGTCGTGGTCAAGGCGACCGACGAGGGATCGGTCGACCTCGAGGACCTGCGCCGCCAGTGCGAGGAGCACGCCGACGACCTGGCCGGGATCATGGTCACCTACCCGTCGACCCACGGCGTCTACGAGGACACCGTCACCGACCTGTGCGACCTCGTCCACGAGCACGGCGGTCAGGTGTACGTCGACGGCGCCAACCTCAACGCGCTGCTGGGCTACGCCCGGCCGGGCCGGTTCGGCGGGGACGTCTCGCACCTCAACCTGCACAAGACCTTCTGCATCCCGCACGGCGGCGGCGGCCCGGGGGTCGGGCCGGTCGCGGTGCGGGCGCACCTCGCACCGTTCCTGCCGTCGCACCCGATGCACCCCGAGGAGGCAAGCGCGAGGGCATCGGCGCGATCTCGGCGGCGCCGTACGGCTCCGCGGGGATCCTGCCGATCACCTGGGCCTACATCCGGCTGATGGGCGCGTCGGGTCTGACCCGGGCGACGGCGGCCGCGGTGCTGTCGGCCAACTACGTCGCGGCCCGGCTCGACGAGCACTTCCCGGTGCTCTACAAGGGCGACCACGGACTCGTCGCCCACGAGTGCATCCTCGACGTGCGCGGGCTGACCAAGGACACCGACATCACCGTCGACGACGTCGCCAAGCGGCTCGTCGACTACGGCTTCCACGCGCCGACGATGTCGTTCCCGGTCGCCGGCACCCTGATGGTGGAGCCCACCGAGTCCGAGGACCTCGCCGAGATCGACCGGTTCTGCGACGCGATGATCGCGATCCGCCGCGAGATCGACGCGGTGGCGGCGGGGGAGTGGAGCGCCGAGGACTCGCCGCTGCGGCACGCGCCGCACACCTCCCGCGCGCTGGTCCGGGAGTGGGACCGCGCCTACTCGCGCGAGCAGGGCGTCTTCCCGACCGGTCCGGACCCCGACAAGTACTGGCCGCCGGTGGCCCGGGTCGACCAGGCGTACGGCGACCGCAACCTGGTCTGCGCCTGCCCGCCGCCCGAGGCGTTCGCCGAGTAGGCGTCGCAGGTTTCGAGACGGGACTTCGTCCCTCCTCAACCAGCGGGGAGGTGTACCGCCGGGGAGGTCGCGCGCGGCGACCCTCCGCTGGTTGAGGAGGTCGCGCAGCGACCGTCTCGAAACCACCCCGCTTACACGCTCGGGGTCTTGGTGACTCGAGCTTGTAGAAGAACGCCGGGCGCAGGTCAGCGTCGACGGTGGTGCCGGCGTACGGCAGGGTCAGGTCGTTCTCGAGCCGCCGGTGCCAGCCGTCGGAGACGACGTGGTGGCCCGCGTCGTCGAGCTCCTCGTGCACGCGGGTGCGCCTGCCGGTCTTCGTGGCGTTTCCGGTGATCGTGGCCCGCTTGCCCGGGATCCGGACCGATGAGCTCACCTGGCCCTCGGACCAGATGTCCTTGGGCTCGCGCGAGGCGGCGCGCCTCGGGTCGTCGTCCAGGACGACCTGCACGTAGTTGGTGTAGACGTCGTTCTCGTAGAGGGTGACGTACGCCGAGAGGCCGGCGGCCTCGCCGGTGCACTCGAGGACGATGCCCCGCTCGGTGTGGGTCTGCGGCCCGGGCTCGGGTCCGCGGAGGCCGGCCCGGCAAGGCCGAGGCTCCGACGACGGGACGACCGCGGCGGCGACGAGGCCTCGGGCGGCCACGATGGTGGTGCGCATGTTCGTGCTCCTGGGTGAGTTCTGAGGTGATGTCACGCCCAAGACGCGGCTGCCGTTGACGAGGTTGCAGCACCGGGCGCTCCCGGGTTGTGAGCCGCATCACCACGCGCCTGGCCTCGACGGTCAACCGAGCGGGACGTAGGTCCCCTGCGTGAGGCGACGCGGGTCGTTTGTCGGCGCGAGCGCCCCGCGACACGCTCGGATCGGGGGTCGACCGTCCCTCAGCCCGGTCGCCAGAACGAGGGGCTCACCATGAAGATCGCACGCGGCAGCTACGCCAACGTCACGGCCACCCTGGCCCTCCTCGTGGCGCTCGGCGGCACGTCGTACGCCGCCGCCGAGCTCGCCAAGAACAGCGTCGGCGCCAAGCAGCTGAAGGCCAACGCCGTGTCGTCGAAGAAGGTCAAGGACGGCTCGCTGCTGTCCCAGGACTTCGCTGCCGGCCAGCTCGTCGCCGGCCCACGGGGTCCTGCCGGTGCCGCCGGGGCGGTGGGAGCGACCGGCCCCGCGGGGGCCACCGGGGCGACGGGGGAGAAGGGCCTGATCGGGGCGCGAGGTCCTGCTGGCGCAAAGGGGGACACAGGCCCGCGGGGTGAGCAGGGCGAGCAAGGCGAGAAGGGGGAGCAGGGCGACCCGGGTGAACAGGGTGAACAGGGCGACCAAGGCGATCCCGGCGCGCTGCTCGCAGCCGTGCCGTCAGGCGAGACGCTGGTTGGACATTGGGGCGTGACCGGAACGGTGCCCGCCGATCAAGCGGTGTCCACATCGATCAGCTACACGTTCCCGGTCCTGGGCGATGTGGAGCCGATCATGCTCCCGTTGGACTCGTCGGGATCCCTCGAGTGCCCGGGAACGGCTGAGGAACCGGCCGCTGCCCCCGGCCATTTGTGCATCTTCACGGACGCCTCCGTCAACGGCCGGGCCGGCGCCGTCCTGGACAACCGTTTGGGCGCCCAGGTCTTTGTTCACGCACAAGAGTCCGGTCTGGTCCTGGCGTTGGGAAGCTGGGCGGTCACCGCACCCTGAGGCTCAGTGCGCCTGGGAGACGCTCGACATGTTGAAGTCGGGCACCCGCAGGGCCGGCGTGGCGGTGCGGGAGAAGTAGTCGTCGCCCCACTCGCGGCTGAAGCTCGGCGCCGGTCGCCGAGGCGTGGCTGAACCGGCGGAGCAGGTCGATCGGGCTCTCGTTGAACCGGAAGTTGTTGACCTCGCCGGTGATCTCGCCGTTCTCGACGAGGTAGACGCCGTCGCGGGTCAGGCCGGTGAGCAGCAGCACTGCGGGTCGACCTCGCGGATGTACCACAGGCAGGTCAGCAGCAGGCCGCGCTCGGTGCCGGCGACGAGGTCCTCGATGGAGCCGGAGGCGCCGTCGACCTCCAGGACCAGGTTGTCGACGTACGGCGTCACGGGCTGCTCGGTCATCCCGCGGAGTAGCCGGGTCTGGATCAGCGACTCGAGCCGGCCGTCGGCGATCCAGTCGGTGCGGCCCAGCGGCGAGCCCGTTGTCGAAGACCGACTCCTCGTTGCCCGACGTCGCGGCGAGTCACGAAGGGCGTGCACTCCAGGCCGGGGTAGGCCGGATCGGAGAACAGGTGGACGCCGTCCCGGGCGATCTGCTCGCCGATGCGGGTGCCCCTCGCCGCGCTTGCTGTAGACCGACTGGCCCTCGTGGGCGGTGCGGGCGCCGGCGTACCAGTAGGCGTCGATCATCAGGTCGGCCACCGAGCGCGGCGGCAGGATCGTGTCGTAGCGGCCCGCCGGCAGGTCGACCTGGCGCTCGCCCCAGCCGAGCCGCTGCTCGAGCGTCGCGTCGAAGCGCCAGGGCGTCCACCTCGGCGAAGTCGCGGGTGGCGCCGCCGACCCAGGCGCTGCGGCCGCGGTCGGCGGTCTTGCCGGTGCAGCCGTAGTGGCCGGTCGGCTGGACGTGCCGCAGGCGCAGACCGGTGGAGGAGCCGAGGTAGGTCGTGGTGACGCCGTGGTTGACGAAGCCGTAGAGCACCCGGCCGCCCGCCTCGGCCCGGCCGAAGGCCTCCCCGAGGGCCGGGGCGAACGCGTCGTAGACGTGGATGTCGGTCTCCCCGGGGGCGTCGTCCCAGTCGGCGGCGGCGGAGCCGCGTGACCAGGTCGGCCACGTCCTCGGCCGGGGAGCCGGCCCGCGCCGCGGCGTCGGCGGCCTCGACGAGCGCGGTGACCTGCGTCGGTCGCGCTGGCGCTGCCGCTGACCGACCCGGTGGCCACGCCGCCGTCGGCGGTGCCGGGCGAAGGAGATGACGGTGACGCCGACCCCGTGCATCACGCCGTTGGTGGTCAGGGTGTTGTTGGCCCAGCGCAGGTTGGCGCTGGGTGCCGTTGTGGACGATCGCGATGCAGTCGTCGGCGGTGCTGGTGGCCAGCGCGTGCTCGACGAGGTCCTGGGGGCTGGCCGGGCTGGTTCGGGTCACTGGCCGGCCTCCTGGAGCGCGTTGAGGATGTTGACGCCGCGGAACCGGGCGGACGGACAGCCGTGGCTGACCGCCGCCACCTGGCCGGGTTGGGCCTTGCCGCAGTTGAAGGCGCCGCCGAGCACCCAGGTCTGCGGGCCGCCGACGGCGTCCATCGAGCCCCAGAAGTCCGTGGTGGTCGCCTGGTACGCCGCGTCGCGGACCTGACCGGTCAGCCGCCCGTCCTCGATCAGGAAGAACCGCTGGCCGGTGAACTGGAAGTTGAAGCGCTGCATGTCGATCGACCAGGACTTGTCGCCCACGACGTAGAGCCCGCGCTCGACGCCGGCGATGAGCTCGGCGGTGTCGGGTCCGTCGGGCGCGGGCTGCAGCGACACGTTGGCCATCCGCTGGATGGGGATGTGGCCGGGGGAGTCGGCGTAGGCGCAGCCGTTGGACCGGCCGCCGTTGAGCTCGGCGTGCATCCGGCCCATCTGCCGGTCGAGCTGGTAGCCCACGAGCACGCCGTCCTTGACGATGTCCCACGACTGGGTCTCGACGCCCTCGTCGTCGTAGCCGGTGGTGGCCAGGCCGTGCTCGACGGTGCGGTCGCCGGTGACGTTCATCAGCTCCGAGCCGTAGCGGAGGCTGCCGAGCTGGTCGTAGGTCGCGAACGAGGTGCCGGCGTAGTTGGCCTCGTAGCCGAGCACCCGGTCGAGCTCGGTGGCGTGCCCGATCGACTCGTGGATGGTGAGCCACAGGTTGGACGGGTCGACGACCAGGTCGTAGATGCCGGGCTCGACGGTGGTGGCCTTGAGCTTCTCGGCGAGCAGGTCGGGGGTCTCCAGGAGCTCGGTGTCCCAGTCCCAGAGGCCGTCGGTGAGGTACTCCCAGCCGTGGGCCGACCGGAGGCGCGATCGTGCGCATCGAGTCGAAGGCGCCGGTGCCGGCGTCGGAGCCCATCGCCTCGAACTGCGGCTGCAGGCGGATCCGCTGCTGGGTGGTGCGGGTGCCGGCGAGGTCGGCGTAGTACTTGTTCTCCTGGACCTGCTGGAGGCTGGCGCGTGGCGTGCTCGACGAAGCCGTGCTCGCGGAGCCGGTTGGTCCACGTCGATCAGCAGCGCGGCCTTCTCGGCGGTCGGCACCTCGAGCGGGTTGACGAGGTAGGGCGACACCCAGGTCACGTCGTCGTGCACCGGCTCGTCGGCGAGCTCGACCGGCGTCGACGGTCATCTCGGCGGCGACCTTGGCGACCGCGACCGCGGTGTCGGCCAGCCGCACCGCCTCGTCGTCGGTGAGCACGACGCCGGACGGCGAAGCCCCAGGCGCCGCCATGGATGACGCGCACCGCGAAGCCCGAGGTCCTCGGTGTCGGCCGCGCCCTGGAGCACGCCGTCGCGGACGCCGAGGCGCTGGTAGCGGATGCGCTCGAAGCGGAAGTCGGCGTGCGTGGCACCGAGCGCGGCCGCCCGTGCCAGGGCGACGTCGCCGAGTGCGCGGTAGGGCAGGGCGCTGAAGGTCGGATCGAGTCCGGTCATGCGGTCGAACTTAGCGGGTCACCCGGCCCGCGCACCCGAGACCCACGGCGGCTCTTGGTGACCTCGAGGCGGCACGGGATCCGGTCCCGCATCTCGGCGACGTGGCTGACCACGCCGACCACGCGGCCGCCCTCGCGCAGGGAGTCGAGGGTGTCCATGACGTCGTCGAGGGTGTCGGCGTCGAGGCTGCCGAAGCCCTCGTCGACGAAGAGCGTGTCGAGCCGGGAGTCGCCGGCGGCGCCGCTGTCGGACTCCTGGGTGATCACGTCGGCGAGGCCGAGCGCGAGGGCGAGGGAGACCACGAACGTCTCGCCGCCCGACAGGGTGGCCGGGTCGCGCTCCTCGCCCGACCAGTCGTCGCGCACGAGGAGGCTCAGCCCGCCGCGGTTCTCGCCGGCGCCCTCCGGCCGGTGTGCGACCAGGCAGTAGCGCTGGTCGCTCATGGGGCCAGCCGCTCGTTGGCGGCGTCCACGACCTGGGCGAGCCGGTAGGCCAGGACGTAGGCGGACAGCCGCATCTGGAGCCGGTTGTCCGGCGACCGCCCTCGACGAACGCCGACGAGCCCCGTGACCAGGTCGAGGTCGGCGCTGCACCGGCGGCCAGGCGTCGAGCGCCGCGAGCGAGCTCGTCGTGCAGGCGGGCGAGCCGGTCGGCCCGGGTCTCGCTCACCGTCGCCTCGGTGCCCGCCTCGGCGGCCGCGGCCCGGCGCGCTGTCGGCGACCGAGGCGAGCGAGTCGAGGTCCGGGGCGTCGCTGGCGGCGGCCTCGGCCAGCGTCGAGGTCGTCGAACACCTTGCGGGCGGCGAGGCGGGCCGCCTCGTGCTCGCGGACGTCGCTCGGAGAGCCGGGTGACGCTCGGCGGGCGTCGAGCCGCGCGCCCGGACCGCGGCGGCGTCGGCGAAGCCGGACTCGGCCAGCGCGGCGGTCATGGCCTGCGCGGCTGCGAGCGGCCTCGGCGCGGGCCTGGTCGGCCCGCTCGCGGGCGGCGAGCGCCTGGTGGCAGGCGGTCGCGAGGCGGGCGAGGCGGGTCGGCGCGGGTGGCCAGGTCGGGGTCCTCGGTGTCCCACAAGCGCGGCCTGGACCTCGGCGGCGATGGCGGCGAGCTCGGACGCGCTGCGCCGTCTCGGCGGCGACGACGCCCTGGTGCTCGAGCCTCGCGGCATCCCGGCGGCGGGTGACCTCGTCGGCCTGCGCCTCGAGGTCGCGCAGGGTGGCCGCGATCGGGGCTCGGTCGTCGGCGAGGGCGCGCACCCGGGCCAGCTCCGCGTCGGCCTCGGCGACCCGCTCCGCCAGGCGGGTCCGGTCGGAGCCGGACAGCAGCTCGGCCATCGCGATCCGGGTGGTGAGGTCGCGGACGTGCTCGTCGTGGGCGTGCCGGGCGGCCTCGGCGTCGTCGACCGCCTTGCGGGCCTGCCGCTCGGCCTCGGCGTCGGGTGCGCCGGCGCGGCCCCGCGCGGGGTGCGGGTGGTGCTCGGAGCCGCAGACCGGGCAGCCGCCCCCGACCACGAGGGTCACCGCCATCTCGGCGGCCATCCCCTCGAGCCGCTGCTCGCGCAGCCGCAGCCACGCCTCGGTGAGCTGCTGCGCCTCGTCGACCGCCGACGTCTGCGCGGCCCTGGCCTCGGCGAGCTGGGGGAGGAGCGCGGCGTGCTGGGCCGCCGCGGAGACCCGCTTGCGCAGGTCCTCGCCGGCGCCTCGGCGCCCGGCAGGGCCGCGAGCGGCCGACGTGGCGGCCCGCAGCTCGCGCGGCACCGCTCCAGCCGCTCGGGCAGCCGGGCCAGGGTGGTCTCGTGTGCGACCAGCTCGCCGTCGAGCTGGGCGATCCGGGCGGCGTACGTCTCGACCTGGCGGCGCAGCCCGACGAGGCGCTCCTCTCGGGGCAGCAGGGCGCGGGCCTGCCGCGGCTGCGGTCGCGCGCGTCGTCGCGGGTCGCCCGAGGGAGTCGGCGTCGAGTGGCCGACGCCCAGCCCGGCCAGGTCGGCGCCGGCGGCGGCCTCCTCGGCCCGGGTCTCGATCTCGTGCGCCCGGGCGGCCTCGGCGTGCTCGACGGCGGGCAGGGCCCGGGCGGCGCGCGCCGGCGGCGTCGAGGAGGCCGACGGACGCGCTGGTAGCTGATCTCCGCCCGGTCGAGCCGGGACAGCTCGGCGCGGGCGGCCGCGTGGCGGGCCTGCCGGTCGGCGAGCAGCTGCCCGGCCTCGCGAGGCGGCTGCGGCGATGGCGGCGGCCGAGGTCGGCCACCTCCTGCTCGGTGGCGGGCGCGGTCGTGGCCGTCCTCGGCGATCGCGAGCAGGAGGGTCGCCCAGCCCGCGAGCGGGCGGCCGCCGGCGAGCGTCGGCGAGGTCGGCGGGTCCGGCGGCGAGCGGGACCGGGGCGGCGGCCTCGCTCAGCCGGCTGACCAGGTCGGACACCGCTGGCCTCGTGCGCCTCGGACTCCCGGCGCAGGGCGATGCGGTGGTCGCGCAGCCACCGCTCGACGCCCTCGAAGCGGCCGGTGCGGAAGAGCTGCTGGAGGAGCTTGTGCCGGTCCTCGGAGCGGGCCCGGAGGAAGGCCTGGAACCGGCCCTGCGGGCAGCATGCGCGACCTGGCAGAACTGGTCGAGGTTGAGCCCGACGAGCTCACCGACGAGGTAGCCGCTCTCGTCGAGCCTGGTGGAGAGCGTCTGCCAGGCGCCGTCGACGCGCTCGGCGACCGCGACGGACGGCCTGCTGGGTGGTGAGCCCGGTGCCGCGGAGCTTGGGGCGCTCCCAGGCGGGGGACCGGGTGATCCGGATCCGGCGGCCCGACAGGGTCGCCTCGAGCACGACCTCGGGGGCGACCCCGGGCTCGGCCTGGTCGGAGCGCAGCCGCTTGGCGCTGCTGCGGTCGCCGGGGACGTCGCCGTACAGCGCGAAGCAGACGGCGTCGAGGATGCTGGTCTTGCCGGACCCCGGTGGCGCCGCTGAGCAGGAAGAGCCCGGCCGCCGGAGAGGGCGTCGAAGTCGACCTCGACCGGTGTCGCCGAACGGCCCGAACGCGCGTGATCTCGAGGTGGTGGAGCCTCATCGGCCGGGCCTCGCGGCGCTCTCGACCAGGACGTCGTGGTCGGGGTCGTCGCAGCAGGCGTCGACGGCGTCGCTGGAGGAGGCCCGCCTCGTCGGGCGTGGCCGGCGTGCCGCGCAGGTCGCGCGACGAAGTCGAGGGCGATGTCGTGGTCGCCCTGGCCCTGCGGGCGATGCCGCGGCGTGGAGCGCCCCGTCGCCGGCGGTCGGCTCGAAGGCCAGCACCAGCGTGTGGGGGAACCGGGGCCGGAGCCGCTCCATCGCCTGCGGCGGGCGGGCGTCGTCGGTGAGGGTGACCTGGACGTACGACGCCTCGTGCCGGTTCAGGCGCGGGTCGGCCAGCAGCGCCTCGAGGTCGCCGCGCAGCCGCGCGAGCGGCCGGGGGACCGGCGCCTCGACGAACTCCGCCGTCACGTCGCCGTCGCGCGTCGAGGTCGACGAGCCACGAGCCCTTGAGCTGGTCGGCCTCGGAGAAGGAGTAGGCCAGCGGGCGAGCCGCTGTAGCGGATGCGGTCGGTGACCTCGTGCCGGCCGTGCAGGTGGCCGAGGGCGACGTAGTCGACGCCGTCGAAGACCTGGCTCGGGACCATGGACACGCCGCCGACGCTGATGTCGCGCTCGGAGTCGCTCGGCTCGCAGCCGGCGACGAACGCGTGCGCCAGCACCACGCGACCGGGTCTGGCCGTCCTTGGTCGCCAGGTCGGTGCGGATGCGCTGCATCGCCGCGCCGAGCGCCGCCTCGTGCGAGCGGCCGTCGAGCCCCCAGGGCTCGCGCAGCGTGTCGGGCTCGAGGTAGGGGATGCCGTAGACGGCGACCTTGCCGTGCTGGTCGTCGAGCAGCACCGGGCGTGCCGACCTTGGCGGCGTCGGTGCGGATGAAGACCCCCGCGGCGTCGATCAGCCGGGTGCCGAAGCCGAGCCGCTGCGCGGAGTCGTGGTTGCCGCTGGTGACGACCAGCCTGGCCCGGCTCGCGGCCACCCGGCTGAAGGCCTCGTCGGCCAGCGCGACCGCGTCGACCTGCGGCAGCGCCCGGTCGTAGACGTCGCCGGCGACCACGACGAGGTCGACCCTCTCGCGCTCGACCGTCGTCGATCAGGTGGTCGACGTACGCCGCCTGCGTGCCCGAGCATCCCCTCACGGTGGAACGACCGGCCCAGGTGCCAGTCGGAGGTGTGGAGGATGCGCACGAGGGCAACCTAGGTCGCGCCGCCGACAGGGCGTGGACCCACGCCGTGGACGTGAACGCAGGCTCTGGACGGGTCGCTAAGGCGAACGGCCGGGATCGAACGCTAACGACTGCCTGCGCATGATCTCGACCATCGGGGTGCCGCGGGGGACGCCGTAGACGGTGCCGGGGAAGTCGAGGGGCTCCTGAACCGCCCAGAGGTCGTCGTGACGGTCGGGGGAGAACAGCTCGGCGGGGTTGCCGGCGGCGATCCAGCCGATGGGAAGGGTGGTCTCGGGCGCGACGATCGTGTTGACGTGGACGACGCCGTTGATGCGCAGCTCCGAGCGGGTGCCGACCACGGCGCCAGGGAAGACGGAGACGCCGGTGGCGACGAAGACCTCGTCCTGGATGGTGCAGCCGTTGAGGTGGGTGTGCGGGCCGACGAGGACATGGCCGCCGACCGAGCACGGATGGTCGGACCGGCCGCGGAGGAGGGCGTGCTCCATCACCACGACGTACTCACCGACGACGACCGGCCCGAGGTCGCCGTTGAGGACGGCCTGGTGGAGGACGCGGGAGTGGGCGCCGATCGTGACGTCGCCGGTCACGACGGCGCTCGACGCGACCGTCGCCGTGGGGTGGATGGTGGCCATGCGTTCCACGCTAGTCGGGCCGTCAGATGCCCTGTGGACAAGGGTGTTCTGAGCTGGTGGCGTTGTCGGTGGTCGCGTCTAGCGTGGTCCACGATGAGCCACTCGACCAGCAGTCCTCGGCATCCGCTGCTGGCCTGCGCGGACACGATCGAGAAGGCGCTGGCCTCGGTGGTCGACTGCGACCCGGTCTACCTCACCGCCGGCGACCGGGCAGACCTGATGGTCCGCCTGCCGGAGCTGATCTCGCGGGCCCAGGCGGTCAACCTCAGGGTGGTCGCGGCCTCGGAAGATGTCGCCGCCGAAGATGGCTGCCGCACCGTGGCGGACTGGGTCGCGCCCAGGACGCGGACCGACCGGCGGGCGGCGTACGCCCAGGAGAAGCTCGCCCAGGCCCTCGACACGCGGTGGCGGCAGGTGGGTGGTGCCTTGTCCGACGGTCGGGTGCACCTCGACCAGGCCCGGGTCGTCGTCAAGGCTCTGGAGGCGCTGCCGGACGAGGTCACGGCCGACGTGCGGAAGCTCGCAGAGCGGCGCCTGGTCGAGCACGCCGAGGAGTTCGGTCCCACCGAGCTCGCCCGGCTGGGCCGGCGGATCCTCGACGTGATCGCCCCCGAGGTCGGCGACGAGCAGGAACGTCGGGCCTTGGAGCGGGCCGAGCAGAAGGCGGAGCAGGTCACCCGGCTGGACTTCAGGCGCCGCGGGGACGGGTCCACCGACATCGCCGCCACGGTGCCGGACAGTGTCGCGGCGCGACTCAAGACCTACCTCGAAGCCTTCACCTCCCCCCGCCACCCACGCCAGGCGCAGCACGACGACCGCGACCCCGCGACCGGCGTACGCCTGCCCGCCGACCGGCAACGCGGCTTGGCGTTCTGCGCACTCCTCGAACGCCTCGACCCCAAGCAGCTGCCCGACCACGGTGGCCTGGCAACCACGCTGATGGTCACCATGGCGCTCGAGACGCTGGTCACCGGGCTCGGCAACCGCCCAGCTCGGGACAGGCGAGACCATCACCGCCGGCGAGGCCCGACGCCTCGCCTGCACCGCCGGCCTCGTCCCTGCCGTCCTCGGCAGCAAGAGCGAAGCGCTCGACCTCGGCCGCACGGCCAGGTTGTTCACGCCGGCCCAGCGAAAGGCGCTCGCTGTCCAGCACCCGCACTGCCGAGCGGAAGGGTGCGAGGTCCCGGCGCCTTGGACCGAGGCACATCACGCCACCCCTTGGAGCCAAGCCGGTAGAACCGACGTGAACGCCGGCATCCTCCTCTGCCACTGGCACCACCGCAGAGCCCACGACGCGGGCCACCGGACCGAGCGCCTGCCCAACGGCGATGTGCGCTACCACCGGCGAAGGTGATGGGTGTCAGGAGTAGCGGACGGTGCGCTCGCCCTTGGTGAAGCCGAAGAGCGCGAGTCCCGCCTCCTGCGCGAGGCGCGCGGCGAGGCTGCTGGGGGCACCGACGGCGACGAGGGAGCCCATGCCCGCGGCGACGGCCTTCTGGACCAGCTCGAACCCGGCGCGCCCGGACACGACCAGGGCCGGCCTCGGCGACCGGATCGCCGGCCAGGAGGCGGGCGCCGGTGACCTTGTCGACGGCGTTGTGGCGACCCACGTCCTCGCGGACGACGAGCAGCTCGCCGTCGGCCGTCGCGAGTCCGGCCGCGTGCACCCCGCCGGTGCGGGAGAAGACCTGCTGCGCTCGCGCAGCAGGTCGGGCAGGCGGCGTACGACGTCGAGCGATGGCAGCGGGCCGTTCCACGGCTTCGCGTGGGGGACGTCGAGGACCGCCGAGATCGAGTCCTTGCCGCAGACGCCGCAGGCCGAGCCGGCGCCGACCCCGCCCGTGCCGGTGTGCCGGTGGGTCGGGTCGACGCGCGGGGGAGCCGACAGCGTCAGCGTGACGACGTTGAACTCCTGCTCCGGCGTCAGGTCCGCGTCGGTGCAGTAGGCGACGCCGTCGGACGGCGCCCGGCTCGGGTACGACGAGGCCCTCGTGCGCCGCCCAGCCCGCCGCGAGCTCGAAGTCGTTGCCCGGCGTCCGCATCGTCACCCAGGCCCGCGCGGCCGGAGAGCCCGGCCAGGCGAGCCGGATCTCCAGCGGCTCCTCGGTGACCAGGCGGTCCTCGCGCTCGTGGCTGGCGTCGCCCTTCGTCTCGGTGACCCGGACCCGGACCGTCGGTCCCGGGACGGCGGGCGATGGTCATGCGTCCAGCGTACGGTGGACGATCGGCGCGCCGGAGATTCGAGACGGTCGAGGCGGGACCCTCGACCACCGGAGGCCGGCAGCCCCGTCAGGCGACGGGCCGCGGTACCTACCGAGGCGGGAGGATCTCGAACTGCGCCATCATGCCGTGGTCCTCGTGGTCGAGCATGTGGCAGTGCACCATGAAGACGCCGGGGAAGTCGGTGAACTTCGCGGCGACCACGACCACTCGCCCGGGTCGAGACGCCAGGTGTCCTCCAGGCCCTGCTCCCACGGCGGCGGCTCGCTCGCCGTTGCGGCTGAGGGTGTGCCACTGCTCCTGGTGCAGGTGCACGTAGTGGGTCATGTCGCTGATGTTGCGCAGCCTCCACTGCTCGGTGGCGCTCATCCGCACCCGGTGGTCCATGCGGCCGGCGTTGAACATCTTGCCGTTGATCGACCAGAACGAGCCGTGGCCCGGTCTTCTGAAGGTCGAAGGTCCAGGTCTTGGCGACCTTGCCGGGCACGCCTCCGCGGCGCGAGCGGGCGCAGCTTGTCGGGCACCCGCGACTTCTGCGACGCGTGCCCGCGGACGCGGAACTGCATGAGCGCCGCGTTGCGCGAGCCGGTGCCGACGCCGGACCGTTGCGTCGCTGCGCGGGATGGTGTTGAGCAGGATGTCCTGGCCGGACTTGCCGCGGAAGTCGACGACCACGTCGGCGCGCTGCGCCGGCCCGAGCAGCACGTCCTGTCGCGTGACCGGCGCGGGCAGGAGGCCGCTGCCGGTGCCGACCTGGGTGAACGCCGAGCCGTCCGACAGTGCGAAGTCGTAGGCCGAGAAGAGCGAGGCGTTCAGCAGGCGCAGGCGGTAGAGACCGGGCTACACGGTGAGGTACGGCGCGAACTGGCCGTTGACCAGGATCCGCTTGCCGACCGTCGCGTCGTTCGGCGGAGCGTGTGGGCCGGTCATCCAGCTGTGCATGCCTGCGTGCCCGCGTGCTGGGAGCCGCCCTGGTCCGGGAACGGATCGACCAGCTGGTTGTTCTGCGGTGAAGCGTCCGGTCGGAGAAGTGCAGGGGCACGTCGTAGCGCCCTTGGGCAGCCCGAGCCTCTTCTCCTTCGGGTCGGTGATGAGGAACATCCCCTGCAGCCCGCGCCAGTTGTTGCGCGCGGTCACGTGCATGCGGTGGTCGTGGTAGAAGTTGAACGCCGCCGGCGCGGGCTTGCCGGCGTCGCGCAGCGAGTAGTCGTAGGTGCGCTTGTCGCCCTTGTCGATGAGGTACGTCGTCGGCTGACCGTCGTCGGCCGACGACTGGTGTCCGCCGTGGTGGTGCACCGTCAGCTTGCCGGCCTCGGCGGGGCAGCACGTGCTTGAAGGTGACCTCGCGTGGCCTGGCCCGCGCGCCGCACGATCGTGGGCCCGGGATAGCTGCCGCCGTAGGTCCACATCGACGTCTTCGGTCCGTGCGCCATGACCCGCACATCGGCCTTCTTCATCGGGATCGTGATGTGGTCGCCGCTGAGCACCTTCGGGATGCGCAGCGGCTGCTCGAAGGCCGGCGGCACCGGGACCTCGCCGACCGGCCCCCCGATGACCGTCAGCGTGCCCCGCATCCCCGGGTGGAAGGTGCAGTAGAAGGCGTAGACGCCGCCGGCGATGAGCGGCAAGGGGAAGTCGCGGGTCGTGCCTGCCGGGGCGAAGAAGTCGAAGAGCGGGTCGCCGCTGGTGCCGAGGGCGTCGGAGGTGACGGTGTGGGCGACGCCGTCGTTGTTGGCGATGGTCAGGGTGCCGCCCTGCTCGAGCGCGATGTCCGGGTTGAGGTAGCCGTGGGCGGCGCCGCCGAGGCCGATCGTGATGGTCACGGTGGACGGACCCGACGCCGACGCGGAGCCGGGAGCCTCGACCCGGGCGCTCGTCGGCGCGTAGGTCAGTCCCACCGTCAGGCCCAGCGCCACCGCCACCCCGACGACGGCAGCCGTGAACCGTCTGACCCCCCGTGTCGTCACGAGGCGAATTCTGCGACGGCTGTCCCGATGCGGCCACCCCCTTTCGGGTCCGCGCCGCCAAAGGTCTGGACCGGTCTGGGGCGCTCGCGGCCGCACCACGAGACAGCCGCGCTCAGAAGAGCATCACACCGGCGGCGACGACCCCGGTGATCACCACGGCGGTCCGCAGCAGGGTGGGTGGCAACCTCCGGCCGACCCGCGCGCCGACGTACCCGCCGACCACGGAGCCGGCGGCCAGCAGCACGATCGCCCGCCAGTCGAGCTCGGCGACGAACAGGAAGATGACCGTGGCCACGACGTTCGAGGCGACCACGGCCAGGGTCTTGAGGGCGTTGACGATGCGGAACTCCAGGTCGGTGCCGAGCCCCAGGACCGCCATCATCATCACGCCGGAGCCGGCGCCGAAGTAGCCGCCGTAGACACCGGTCACGGCCGCGAAGAACGTCGTGACCGGCGAGGTCGTGTGGCGCGGCACGAAGTCGGCACCCCGCCGCTCGCGCAGCTTGCGGTTGAGGGCGGGCGAGATGCCGACGAGCAGGCAGGTGAAGAGAATCAGCCACGGCACGATGGCCTCGAAGACCTCCGCCGGCAGGGCGAGGAGCAGCACGGCGCCCAGGACGGCGCCGCCCGCGCACGTCGCGATCACCACGGCCGTGACCCGCGGGTGCTCCCTCAGCTCGGAGCGGTAGCCGAAGGTGCCGCTCAGCCCGCCGGGCGTCAGGCCGACCGTGTTGGAGGCGTTGGCGACGACCGGCGGCAGGCCGACCGCGAGCAGGACCGGGAAGGACAGCAGCGACGCGACGCCGACCGTCGAGGTCATGATCCCCGCGCCCAGTCCGGCGGCGAGGACGGCAAGCTGCTCGAGGCCGGTCACCGGGTCAGCGTATTGACGGCCCCCTCGGGGTACTCCTCGGGTGACCGGGGGCATTTCTCGGAAAGGTAGCGTCGTGGGTCCGGAACTCGTTGCCATCGTCGCGCTCGTCGCGCTCTTCGTGATCGGCACGCTGCTGCCCATCAACATGGGTGCGCTGGCGTACGTCGCCTCCTGGCTGGTCGGCATGTACGCCCTCGACCTCGACGAGAAGGAGATCCTCGCGGGGGTGAGCGGCGACCTGGTGCTCACCCTGATCGCCGTCACGTATCTCTTCGCCATCGCGAAGAACAACGGCACGGTCGACCTCATCGTGCAGACCGCGGTCCGCGCGGTCGGCGGGCGCGTCGCCCTGATCCCGTGGGTGATGTTCGCGGTGACCGGTCTGCTGACCGCGATCGGCGCCGCCAGCCCGGCCGCCTGCGCGATCATCGGGCCGATCGCGCTCGGCTTCGCCGGCCGCTACAAGATCAACCCGCTCATGATGGGCATGTTCGTCGTGCACGGTGCCCAGGCCGGTGGCTTCTCGCCGATCAGCATCTACGGCCTGATCACGAACTCCGCGATGGAGGACGCCGGCCTGCCCACGAGCGAGCTCACGATCTTCTTCGCCAGCCTCGTCGTGAACGCCATCATGGCGCTGATCCTGTTCCTGGCGCTCGGCGGCCGTGAGCTGATGAGCCGCCGGGTGGACCCCGACGCCGAACGTGTCGAGGCGGCGGCGGCCGGACTCGGACAGCCCAGCTGCGGACCGCCCAGGCGCGGACAGCCCGGTGGGGGAGCCCGGCGCCAGCGCTGGACCTGCCACGGCGACGGCCGTGCGCACCGGCGTACACCGCGACCAGATGCTCACCCTCGTCGCCTTCCTCCTCGTCGCCGTCGTCGCGCTGGTCTTCGACAAGAACATCGGCTTCGTCGCGATCACGGCGGCCGTGATCCTCTCGATGCTCTCGCCCGAGGCCAACAGGGACACCGTCAAGCAGATCGCCTGGCCGACCGTCCTCCTCGTCGCCGGCGTCAGCACCTACGCCACCATCCTGACCACCGCCGGCGTGCCGGAGTACGTCGGCAACTGGGCCGCCGGCCTCGGCACCGTGGTGATCGGCGCGCTGGTGCTCTGCTACGTCGGCGGCGTGGTGTCGGCGTTCGCCTCGTCGACGGCGCTGCTCCCCGTGATCATCCCGATCGCGGTCCCGCTGATCAGCGACGGCGGCATCAACGCCGGCATGTTCGTCGCCGCCCTGGCGATCTCGTCGACGATCGTCGACGTCAGCCCGTTCTCGACCAACGGTGCCCTGATGCTGGCCAACAAGCCCGACACCATCAGCGAGCCGGTCTACTACAAGCAGATCCTCACGTACAGCGTGATCGTGGTCGTCGTGGGTCCGCTGCTGGTGTGGGCGGCGCTCGTGCTGCCCGGGTGGTAGCCGGATGACCCGCCGCTGGACGGCTCGCGAGCTGCTCGAGCTGGTGTTGGACGACGGGTCCTTCGAGTCCTGGGACGAGCCCGTCGACTACTCCGGAGAGCCCGACGCCTACCGGCGCGAGCTGGAGGAGGCCGCGGAGAAGGCCGGCACCGACGAGTCGGTGCTGACCGGCCGCGGACTCATGCACGGACGCCCGGTGGTGGTGCTGGTCAACGAGTTCCGCTTCCTGGGCGGCTCGATCGGTCGCGCCGCGGCCGACCGGATCACCTCCGCGGTCCGGCGCGCGACGGCCGAGGGCCTGCCCGTGCTCGCGACGACCGCGTCGGGCGGCACCCGGATGCAGGAGGGGACGCCCGCGTTCGTCCGGATGGTCGAGATCTCCCGCGCTCTGATGGACCACCGGGCCGCCGGCCTGCCGTACCTGGTCTACCTCCGGCATCCGACCACCGGCGGCGTCTTCGCCTCCTGGGGGTCGCTCGCGCACGTGAGCGTCGGCGAGCCGGGCGCGCTGATCGGCTTCCTCGGCCCCAAGGTGTTCGAGGCCCTGAACGGCGCGCCGTTCCCCGACGACGTGCAGACCGCGGAGAACCTCGCCGCCCACGGCGTCATCGACGCCGTCGTCGCGGCCGAGAACCTGCCGGGCGTGGTCGAGCGGGCGCTGGCCGTGCTCGTCGACCCGCCCGGGCCGCGGCGCCTCGAGCGTCGAATCGGTACGCCGGCTCCGGACCGGCCCGCATGGGACTCCGTCCGGAGGACCAGGGCCGAGGGGCGCGCCGGCGTCCGCGAACTGGTGCGCCAGGGCGGGGAGGCGACCGTCCGGCTCGACGGCACCGACCAGGGCGAGCGTGACGAGTCGATGCTGCTGGTCCTCACGCGACTCGACGGGCAGCCCTGCGTGGTGGTCGGCCAGGACCGCAGCAAGCAGTCGGCCAGCAGCCCGATGGGGCCGGCCGCGCTGCGCGAGGCCCGGCGGGCCATGGCGCTGGCTGAGGAGCTGCGCCTGCCCCTGGTCACGGTGATCGACACACCCGGCGCCGAGCTCTCCCGGGCGGCCGAGGAGGGAGCGATCGCCGGAGAGATCGCCCGATGCATCGGCACGATGACCACGATGACCGTGCCGACGCTCTCGGTGATCCTCGGACAGGGCTGCGGCGGGGGAGCGCTCGCGCTCCTCCCGGCAGCCACGGTCATCGCCGCCGAGCACGCCTGGCTCTCGCCCCTGCCGCCCGAGGGCGCCAGCGTGATCGTCCACGGCGACGTCGACCACGCCGCCGAGATGGCCGAGTCGCAGCGCGTGCGGGCGGTCGACCTGCTGGCGGCCGGGACGGTCCACCACGTCGTACCCGAGAGCGACGACGACACCCCTGAGGCCTTCGCCCTCGCCATGGTCGCCGAGATCGCCGCCCGCTTGGAGGCGGCGACCTCGACCTGGGAGGGACGGCGCCGGCTGTCCGTGTCGTCCTGAGCGTGCTCCAGGTCAGCCAGCCAGCAAGCCGGCCAGGTCAGCCGATCGAGACGGGCTCGCGCACCTCGGGGCTCTCGTCGGCGAGGTGCTCGCGGTGCCCGTGGCGCTCCCACCAGCGGGCCAGCGGTGCGGGGGCCCACCAGTTCGCGGGACCCAGCAGCCGCATGGTCGCGGGCACGAGCAGCGCGCGCACGACCGTCGCGTCGAGGAGCACGGCGACGAGCATGCCCACGCCGATCATCTTGATGAAGACGATGCCGGAGGTCGCGAACCCGCCGATCACGACGGCCAGCAGCAGCGCGGCGCTGGTGATGATCGCGCCGGTGCGCTGCATCCCGATCGCCACGGCGGCGGTGTTGTCGTCGGGCTCATCGGAGTCTCGCTGCGGTCCCACTCCTCGCGGACGCGGCTGAGCAGGAAGACCTCGTAGTCCATCGACAGGCCGAACAGGATCGCCAGCATCAGGATCGGCTGGGTCACGTCGAGGTAGCCCGGCGACTCGAAGCCGAGCAGCCCGGACAGGTGGCCCTCCTGGAAGATCCAGGTCACGACGCCGAACGACGCGGCGATCGAGATCACCGCCATCACGATCGCCTTGATCGGCAGCACCACCGAGCCGAACGCCAGGAACAGCAGCACCAGCATCACCGCGGCCACCATGAGGGCCATCCAGCGGCAGGCGGTCGAAGACCGAGTCGACGAGGTCGACGGTCTGCCGCCGAGGGACCGCCGACGAGGGCGGTGGCGCCGTCGGGCGCCGCGACGCCGCGAAGCTCCTCGACCAGGTCCTGGCTGTCCTGGGTCTGGGCGCTGCCGCGTCCAGCTCGACCTGCAGCAGGGTGCGCGGTCGTTGCCCAGTGCTTCGTCGGTGTCGCCGGTGCCGCCGGACGCGACCACGCGGACCTCGGCGACGCCGGGGACGGCGGCCAGGTCGGCCACGTAGCGCCTCGACCGTCGGCCGCGGACCCGCGCCGGTCACGACGACGTCGGCGCTGGCGGTGTCGCCACCGAAGTTGTCGGCGACCGACATCGGCCGCGACCCGGCTGGGCGAGTCCTCGGGCAGCACCCGCTCGTCGACCGAGCCCCACTGGGCGCCGAGGATCGGCGAGCCGATCAGCAGCAGCGCGCCGGTGATGGTGACGAGGTAGACGACCGGGCGCCGCATGACGCTGCGCGCGATCCGCGCCCAGGCGCCGTGCCCGTCCGCCGAGGCGACGTCGGCCCGTGCGCGCTGGCGACGGCGCCACGGCATCGTGCCCCACTCGATGCGGGGGCCCGAGCAGCGTCAGCACGGCGGGCAGGACGGTCAGCGACGCCGCCATCGCGACCAGGACGGCCGCCACGCCGCCGAAGCCCATCGACCGCAGGAAGTTCTGCGGGAAGACCAGCAGCGACGACAGCGCGGCGGCGACGATGGCGCCGGAGAACAGCACCGTGCGGCCGGCGGTCCCCATGGTGCGCTCGATCGCGACCGCGACGTCCTCGCGGCCGGTGCCGGGACGCTTGGCCAGCTCCTCGCGGAAGCGGCTCGACCACGAACAGCGCGTAGTCGATCGCCAGGCCCATGCCGAGCAGGGTGATGACGTTGATCGAGAAGACCGAGACCGTCGGTGACCATGGTGATCAGCCGGACGACCGCGAAGGCGCCGAAGACGGCGACGATGCCGACCATCGTGGGCATCAGGGCGGCAGCCGACGCTCCCGAAGATGATGAGGCTGAGGATGAACACGATCGGCATCGCGATGGTCTCGGCGCGGGCGATGTCCTCGCTCACCTGGGTGTTGACGTCCTCGAAGACGACGTACTGCCCGGCGACGTGCGTCGCGAGCCCGACCGCCTCGAGGTCGTCCTTGACCAGGTCGTAGGACGCCACCTTCTCCTCGGCGTCGGCGCCGGTCGAGGGTGACGATGACGCCGGGTCGCGTGCTGGTCGGCGCTGACCAGGTCGGGCGCCTGGGTGTCGAACCAGCGACACCGCGCCGCGCACCGCCTCGGGGTCGAGCCCGGCCACCGTGTCCTCGACGGCGTCGCGCGAACGCCGGGTCGGCGACGGTCAGGTCGGGGCTGGAGTAGACGACGACGAGGTCGGCCGAGCTGTCGGGGAACGCGTCCTGGATGGCGGCGGCGGTCCGGCTCGACTCGGCGGCCGGGTCCTCGAACCCGCCGTCGGAGAGGGCGCCGAAGACGCCGAGGCCGAAGACCGCGGCGGCGGCGACGAGGACGAGCGAGACGGCCAGCACGGCGCGGGCACGGCGGGCGACGAAGGCTCCCCAACGGTTCATGACGGTCGCTCCTGCGAGGCGGTGTCGAAGATTCAGGAAAGTTAATGCCCGTAACAGTGAAGGGTGTTCACCGGAGTTGTCAACCTTTATGGTTAGGTGGCGTGTCGGTCACTCGCGACACGACGAGGGCTCGCCGGAACTCGCCGGAAGGAGAGCCGATGACCAGCGCAGCCAGCACCGAGCCCGACCCGCCGCGAGCGGCAGCGGCAGGCGACGTACGACGAGATCGTCGAGGTCGCCCGCGTCGCTGCTGCGCGGCGGGAGTGAGGTGTCCCTGCGGGCCGTCGCCGGCGAGATGGGCCTGACGCCGCCCGCGCTCTACCGCTACGTCGACGGCGCCGCGGCCCTCGACGGCGCTGGTCACGCGCCAGATCTTCGTGGACGTCGTGGCGGCCATGGCCCGGGCTCGCGACGCGCACCCCGTCGACGACCCGGCGGCCCAGATCGTCGCCGCGGCGACCGCGTTCCGCACCTGGGCGCTGGGCAACCCCGCGGAGTTCCGGATGGTCTTCGCCTCGCCGCCCGTGCCCGGTGACGCCCCGCACGAGCACTCGTTCCCGCTGCTTGCCAAGCACCCAAGCGGCGAGGAGTGCGCCGAGGGGGAGTCGCTCTTCACCGACTTCTTCGGCGAGCTCTTCTTCCGGCTCTGGGAGCAGGTCCGGTTTCCCGCCCCGTCCCGTGAGGAGCTGGAGCCGGGGGTCGTGGCCCGCGTGGGAGTCCGCCGAGGACTCCCCCAAGCGCGGGCTCGCCGACCTGTTCGGCGAGGACGGGGTCGGCGTCCTGTGGCTCTTCGAGCTCGCCTGGGCCCGGCTCTACGGCATCGTCACGCTCGAGGTCTTCGGCCACATGGACCCGGCGCTGACCGTCGTCCGGCGCGATGTTCCGCGCGGTCGATCCTCGAGATCGGCACCAGCCTCGGCCTGGCCGACGAGTGGGAGCGGCTGCGCGGCATCGCCGGCTACCCCGACTAGGCCGACCGGACGCACTTCAGCCGACCGGCGCTACGCCGACTGGGCAACGTGCGGTCCGCTCGGCGGTGGTGCGTCCGGTCGGCGTCGGGCTGGGTGGCCAGGCGGCCGGCGGCGTCGACCAGCAGCGGGTCCAGGCTGTCGTCGCCTTCGGCCACCAGCGCCTCGAGGCCGCGCGCGCATCCGCGGGTCCCAGAAGGTCTCGATGTGGCGGGCGATGGCCTCGGCGGCCGCCGGTGCCGGCAGGTGCGCGAACTGGCGGGCGATGTCGTTGCCCATCCGCGCCTCCGCCTTGGTCAGGCGCTCATCGGCCGTCTCGGGCGCGGTCACGCGTGGGCCGACGAGGGCTCGCGGGACTCGGCGACCGCGGCGTCGCCGCGCTGGTTGGCGACGCCGACCTGGACGGCGGTGACCTTGTACTCGGGGCAGTTGGTGGCCCAGTCGGAGTTCTCGGTCGTCACCACGTTGGCGCCGGTCACCGGGTGGTGGAAGGTCGTGTAGACCACGCCCGCCGGCATCCGCTCGGAGACCATGCGCGCGCAGGGTCGTCGACCCGACGCGGCTGGACAGGTCGACGAGGTCGCCGGTCGAGATGCCGCGCACCTCGGCGTCGGCCGGGTGGATCTCGAGGACGTCCTCGGGGTGCCAGGTGTTGTTGGCGGTACGCCGGGTCTGCGCGCCGACGTTGTACTGGCTGAGGATCCGGCCGGTGGTCAGGATCAGCGGGAACTTCCGGGTCGACCGCTCGGTGGTCGGCACGAAGACGGTCTCGATGAGCCTGCCCTTGCCGCGCACGAACTCGCCGATGTGCATGATCGGGCGTGCCGGGCGAGGCGTCGTCGTAGACCGGCCACTGCATCGAGCCGAGCTCGTCGAGCCGCGGCGAACGAGACGCCGGCGAAGGTCGGCGTCGTCGCGGCGATCTCGTCCATGATCTCGGACGCGGCGGCGTAGGACATGTCGTAGCCCATCGCCTGGCCGATCTCGCAGGTGATCTCCCACTCGTCCTTGCCGACCTTCGAGGAGAAGACCGGTCGCACGCGGTTGATCCGGCGCTCGGCGTTGGTGAACGTGCCGTCCTTCTCGAGGAACGACGTGCCAGGCAGGAAGACGTGGGCGAAGCGGGCCGTCTCGTTGAGGAAGAGGTCCTGGACGACGACGAGGTCCATCGCCCGCAGCGCCGCCTCGACGTGCTGGGTGTTGGGGTCGGACTGGGCGATGTCCTCGCCCTGGATGTAGAGCCCGCGGAACGTGCCGGCCAGCGCGGAGTCGAACATGTTGGGGATGCGCAGACCCGGCTCGGGGTCGAGCGCCTTGCCCCAGAGGTTCTCGTAGATCGCCGCGGACGTCGTCCTGCGAGACGTGGCGGTAGCCGGGGTACTCGTGCGGGAACGAGCCCATGTCGCAGGAGCCCTGCACGTTGTTCTGCCCGCGCAGCGGGTTGACGCCGACGCCCTCGCGGCCGATGTTGCCGGTGACCATCGCGAGGTTGGCCATGCCCATCACCATGGTCGAGCCCTGGGAGTGCTCGGTGACGCCGAGGCCGTAGTAGATCGCGCCGTTGCCGGAGGTCGCGAAGAGCCGGGCGGCGGCGCGCAGCTCGCTCGGGCGCGATGCCGGTGATCTCCGCCGTCGCCTCGGGGGAGTGACCGGGGTCGGCGATGAAGGCGAGGTAGTCGTCGGCGTCCTCGCAGCGCGCCCGCACGAACTCCTCGTCGTGCAGACCCTCGGTGACGATGACGTGGGTGAGCGCGTTGACGAACGCGACGTTGGAGCCGGGCAGCACCGGGAGGTGGTGGGCCGCCTCGACGTGCGGGCTGCGCACCAGGTCGATGCGGCGCGGGTCGGCCACGATCAGCCCGGCACCCTCGCGCAGCCGCCTCTTCATCCGCGAGGCGAAGACGGGGTGCGCGTCGGTGGGGTTGGCGCCGATCAGCAGGATCACGTCGGTCTTCTCGACGGACTTGAAGTCCTGGGTGCCGGCGGAGGTGCCGAAGGTCTGCTTGAGCCCGTAGCCGGTGGGGGAGTGGCAGACGCGCGCGCAGGTGTCGATGTTGTTGTTGCCGAACGCCGCCCGCACGAGCTTCTGGACGACGTAGACCTCCTCGTTGGTGCAGCGGCTCGAGGAGATGCCGCCGATCGCGCCGACGCCGTGCTCGGCCTGGAGCGCCTGGAAGCCGGTGGCGACCTTGGCGATCGCCTCCTCCCAGGAGACCGTGCGCCACTCGTCGTCGATCGTGTCGCGCACCATCGGGGAGAGCTGGCGGTCCTTGTGGGCGGCGTACCCGTAGGCGAAGCGACCCTTCACGCAGCTGTGGCCCTCGTTGGCGCCGCCGTCCTTGGACGGGATCATCCGCACGACCTGGGCGTCGTCACCGTCGCCGCTGGACCTCGGCACGGAAGGAGCAGCCGACGCCGCAGTAGGCGCAGGTCGTGTCGACCGAGCGGGTGGGCATGCCGAGCTGCGACGACGGAGTTCTCCTGGAGCGCGGAGGTCGGGCAGGCCTGCACGCAGGCACCGCAGGAGACGCACTCCGAGGAGAGGAAGTCGGTGCCGCCGGCGCTGATCACCGAGTCGAAGCCGCGGCCCTCGACAGTCAGCGCGAAGGTGCCCTGGATGTCGGAGCAGGCGCGCACGCAGCGCGAGCAGACGATGCACGAGGAGGCGTCGAAGGCGAAGTAGGGGTTGCTGAGTCGTCGAGCGGCAGCGCGTGCGCGACCTCGTCGCGGGTCGCGGGGCGGCCGTAGCGGACCTCGGCGGAGTCGACGGTCGCGGCCATCGCCTGGATCTCGCAGTTGCCGCGGGCGCAGCCGTCGCAGTCCTCGGGGTGGTCGGAGAGGTAGAGCTCCATCACGTTGCGCCGCAGCGTCGCGCACCGTGCTCGGTCTGGGTGCTGACGACCATGCCGTCCGCGCAGGGTGTCGTGCAGGACGCGGGTACGCCGCGGGCGCCGTCGACCTCGACCAGGCACATGCGGCAGGATCCGAACGCCTTGAGCGAGTCGGTGGCGCACAGCTTGGGGATCGCAACGCCGGCCTCGGTCGCGGCCCGCAGCACGGACGTGCCGGCGGGGACGTCGACCGTGGTGGCCGTCGATGGTGACCGAGACCAGGTCGACGTCCGCGTCGCGGACCGCTGGGGTGCCGAAGTCGACCTCGGGGTTCCAGATGCTCTGGGGCTCGTCGATGAGCGTCATACGGTTGCTCCGCTCTGCTCGGATTCCTGCGGTTCGAAGTCCTCGCGCCAGTGCTTGATCGCGCTCTGCACCGGCATCGGGGTCAGGCCGCCCATCGCGCACAACGAGCCCTTGGTCATCGTGTCGCACAGGTCGTCGAGCAGCACGAGGTTGGCCGCGACGTCACGGCCGGCGATGATCCGGTCGATGGTCTCGACCCCGCGGGTGGAGCCGACCCGGCACGGCGTGCACTTGCCGCACGACTCGATCGAGCAGAACTCCATCGCGAAGCGCGCCATCTGCGCCATGTCGACGGTCTCGTCGAAGACGACGATGCCGCCGTGACCGAGCATCGCGCCCGACTCGGCCAGCGCCTCGTAGTCCATCGGCACGTCGAACCGCTCCGGCGGCACGTAGGCGCCCGAGCGGGCCGCCGACCTGGACGGCCCGCGACGGGGCGGCCGGTCAGCGTGCCGCCGCCGTAGTCCTCGACCAGCTCGCGCAGGCTGACGCCGAACGGGAGCTCGACGATGCCGCCCTGCTTGATGTTGCCGGCCAGCTGGAAGACCTGGGTGCCGCGGGAGCGGCCGGTGCCGAGCTCGGCGTACGCCGCTCCGCCGTCGGCCAGGATCATCGGGACGGCGCACAGCGTGAGCACGTTGTTGACGGCCGTCGGCTGCCCGAACAGTCCCTTGATCGCGGGGATCGGCGGCTTGGCCCGCACCTCGCCGCGACGGCCCTCGAGGCTGTCGAGCATCGAGGACTCCTCGCCGCAGATGTAGGCGCCCGCACCGACCCGCACGTGCAGGTCGAAGGCGAGGCCCGAGCCGAGGATGTCGCGGCCGAGGAAGCCGTGGGTGTACGCCGCGTCGATGGCCCGCCGCAGGGCGGCGACGGCGTGGGGGTACTCCGACCGCACGTAGACGTAGCCCTCGCTCGCCCCGACCGCGTGCGCGGCGATCGTCATGCCCTCGATCAGGGTGAACGGGTCGCCCTCGACGACCATCCGGTCCGCGAACGTGCCGGAGTCGCCCTCGTCGAAGTTGCAGGCGACGAACTTCAGGTCGGCGGCGGTCTCGAGGACGGTCTTCCACTTGATGCCGGCCGGGAAGCCGGCGCCGCCGCGGCCGCGCAGCCCGGAGTCGGTGACCTCCTGGACGACGTCGGCGGGGGAGATCGACAGCGCGCGACGCAGCCCGGCCCAGCCCCCGTGGGCCTCGTAGTCGGCGATCGAGGACGGGTCGACGACGCCGACCCGCGCGAAGCTGACCCGGCGCTGGGAGGTGAGCCAGGGGTGCTCGTCGACGACGCCGAGGCTGACGGCGTCGCCCGCCAGCACCGCGGCGACGTCGTCGGCCGTGACGTTGGCGTAGCCGACGCGGCCCGCCTCGGTCTCGACCTCGACGAGCGGCTCGAGCCAGAGCATGCCGCGCGAGCCGTTGCGCACGACGCGGGCGCCGGCCGCCTCGAAGGCGGCGGCGACCTCGTCGGCGCCGACCGAGACCGCGGCGGCGTCGCCGGGGACGAAGACCCGGTGGTCGAGGGCGCGGTCATCGCCAGCCCTCCGTCAGCGCGCGGATCCGCTCGCTCGACAGCCGGCCGTGCAGGCGGCCGTCGAGCGTGCCGGACGGACCGAGGGCGCAGTTGCCGAAGCAGAAGACCTCGTCGACCTCGACGTCGGCGCCCAGCTCGCCGGCCCGCGCCGCGTGTCTCGGCGTACAACGCCTCCGCGCCGACCGACTGGCACGCCTCGCCGCGGCACAGCGCCACGGTGTGCGCGGCGGGCGGCTCGGTGCGGAAGTCCTTGTAGAACGTCACGACGCCGTGCACTTCGGCGACCGACAGGTTCAGCACGTCGGCGATCGTCTCCACGTCCTCGCGCGCGACGTGGCCGAGCTCCTCGACGACCTCGTGGAGGACGGGCATCAGCGCGCCCCGGTCGGAGAGGTGCTGGGTGGCGATGGCGCGGACGAGCGCGACCCGGTCGGTGGTGGCCCCGACGGGGGTGGACGGCATGGGCGGCTCCAGCAGTCTGCGGACGGGCGTGGGTAGGCACGCCACGAGGAGGTCGGTGTGACCTCGGTCTCAGTCTACGCAGTCATGGCCCAGGACCCGGTGACGGGCATGACCGGCGGACTCCGGGTCTGGTGATGACCGGGAGGCCGTGTTCGACGCCGAGAGTTCAGCAGGGTGAGCCTTGACTTGCGTTGTAATGTTGTAATCACGTAAGCAACACGAAGGAGCTCTCACATGAGAAGCGACGAGACTGACGAACGACAAGGCCGCGACGAGCGCCGCCGCGGCAGGTACGGGCACCGAGAGGGTGGCCGCCGAGGCGGCCGCCGCGGCGGCTGGCAGGCGGCCGACGTGCCGCCGGCCGACGACGCCGCGCGAGTGGCTGACCGGCCGGCTGCCCGACGAGTGGTTCAGCGGCATCGAGGTCGTGGTCGACCGCGAGGAGATCACCGTGATCGGGACCCTCGCCGACGCGCAGACCGAAGGCCTCCGAGGGCGCTGCTGTCGAGGGCCGGATCGACCGGTTCCGCGAGGACACCCGGGGCCGGCGGATGCAGATCGCCGACGAGGCCGAGGCCCGCTACGCGCGCAAGGTCGCGTGGGGCGTGCGCCACGGTGACGTCGAGGCGCTGTTCACCCACCTGGCCGTGCCGGTGATGACCCGGCTGCGGCAGCCCGAGCGGCGGGTGCTCGACACCCTGGTCGACGCGGGCGTCGCCCGCTCCCGCTCCGATGCCCTCGCCTGGTCGGTCCGCCTGGTCGGCGAGCACGCCGACGAGTGGCTCGGCCAGCTGCGCGAGGCCATGACCGAGGTCGACCAGCCTGCGCGGCGAGGGCCCCGGGCTGTAGAGCCCTGCAGGTTTCCCCGCCCAGGCGGGAAACCTGCGCTTGGTGGCCGAAGCAACCGCGACCAAGTGCAGGAGTCGGTCGACCAGTCCGGTCCTCAGGCGACGCCGACCGCGGCGTCGCGCCGGAAGTCACCGGCCGCCTCGAGCGCGCCGGTGGCGGAGCGGTACGCCGCCCCGACCCCGCCGAAGTACATGTGCGGCTCCGGGTACTCGTGCCCGGGGAGCCCCGACGTCGCCACCGCCGCGGCGAGGGCGTCGTCGCGCTCGTGCTCGACGACGAAGCCACCGTCGGCCGCGCGCCGCAGGTGCAGGCGCGGGTCGTCGATGGCCTCGCGGAGATCCGCACCGTGCAGGAAGCCCTGCCCGAGCACGAGCATCAGCGCGCTGGTGATCCGGTCCGCGCCCGGTGAGCCGATCGCCAGGGTGCGACCGTCCGCGGCGCGCGCGGTCGTCGGGGCCATGTTGGAGGCCAGCCGGGTGCCCGGCGGCAGGGCGTGCAGGCCGCGGCGGTTGAGCTCGACCTCGCCGAGGCAGTTGTTGAGGATGATGCCCGTGCCGGGGATGCAGATCCCGGCGGCGTACCCGCTGCTCATCGTGATCGCGCACGCGTTGCCGTCGGCGTCCACGGCGGAGATGTGCGCGGTCGAGGGCGACTGCGAGGGCCGAGAGTCCGCGCTCGCCGACCGCGGCCAGCAGCAGGCGGCCATCGGTGTCGAGGTCGGCGGACAGGTCGTGGACGTCGAGCCGGTAGCCCAGCACAGCCCGCTGCACCTCGATCGCGTCCGACCACGTCCAGACCCCCCGCCGCGCCAGCTCGCCCAGCATCACCGCGAGCACCGGCCCGCCCACAGCGGGGGGTGGATTCGTCGCGACGGTCCAGTCGCCGACGGCGAGCGTGTGCGCCGCGCGCACCACCGGCGTGTACGCCGCCAGGTCGGCCGCCGTCACGAGCCCACCGGTCGCCATCGACTCGACCAGGGCGCGCCCGACCCGCCCGGTCGTGAACAGCGACGGGCCCTCCGCGGCCAGCTCGTCGATGACGTCGGCGAGCAGCTCGTTGCGCGTCGAATCGCCCCCGCGCAACAGCTCCCCGCCTGCCCGCGGTCACCAGCGCGTGGGCCTCCGCATCCTCGGCGAAGAGGGAGTCGGCGGTGAAGCCGAGGTAGCGCGAGGCGGCCGGGCTCATCGGGTAGCCGTGGCGGGCGGCCTCGCCGGCCGGTCCCAGCAGCCGTCGCCACGGCAGCCGTGCGTAGCGCTCGTGGGCCGTCGCGAACGCCGGCACGATCCCCGGCGTCGCGACGGACCCGGCTCCGGCGTGCATGACGAGGCCGCCGCCGTACTCGGTGACGACCTCGCGCACGCCGCCGCCGAAGGCAGACGCCGGCGCCCCGCGGCCGGGCATCTCCACGTTGCC
>CAVYCK010000032.1:0-84386 GCA_963767095.1 uncultured Actinomycetota bacterium
CCCGCCTCGCCGATCTGCTCGTCGTCACCGACGACAACCCGAGGAGCGAGGACGCCGCCGCGATCCGCGCGGGCGTGCTGGCCGGATCGGCGGGTCCCGGACGCGTCGTCGAGGTGGGGGACAGACGTACGGCGATCCGCGTCGCGCTCGCAGAGGCGGCCCCGGGCGACGTCGTCCTCATCGCCGGCAAGGGCCACGAGACCGGCCAGGAGATCGGCGGCGTGGTGCACCCCTTCGACGATCGCGATGTCGCGCGCGAGGAGCTCCTGGAGCTCACGCGGTGATCGCCCTGACCCTGGCCGAGATCGCCGCCGTCACCGGGGGAGTGGTGCACGGCGACCCGGGGGTGGTGGTCGACGCGCCGGCCTCGCCCGACAGCCGTGCGGTCGAGACCGGCGGCCTGTTCGTGGCGATCTCCGGCGAGCAGGTCGACGGCCACGAGTACGCCGTCGCCGCGATGGCGGCCGGCGCCGCGGCCGTGCTGGGGTCGCGGCCGACGGCTGCGCCGACCGTCGTCGTCGCCGATGCCGTCTCGGCCCTGGGCACGCTGGCCCGGCACGTGCTCGACCGGCTGCCCGGCGTGACCGTCGCTCGCCCTGACGGGCTCGCAGGGGAAGACCGGGACGAAGGACTTTCTCGCCGCGATCCTCGGCGACGTCGGGCCCACGGTCGCGACGGCCGGGAACCTCAACAACGAGCTCGGCGTCCCACTGACCGTGCTGCGCGCGACACCTGAGACGTCGTACCTCGTCGTCGAGATGGGAGCGCGGCACCTCGGCAACATCACCTATCTCTGCGACATCGCGCCGCCTCGGGTGGCGGCGGTGCTCAACGTCGGATCCGCCCACATCGGCGAGTTCGGGTCGAGCGAGGCCATTGCGCAGGCGAAGGGAGAGATCGTCGAGGCGCTCCCGCCGGACGGCACGGCGGTGCTGTTCAACGTCGACGAGGCGGTGGCCGCCATGGCCGCCCGCACGCGCGCCCGGGTCCTCACGTTCGGCGACGGCGGCGACGTGACCTCGGCCCGGCCGAGCAAGGACGAGCTCGACCGCTACTCCTTCGACCTCGGGTACGCCGGGGAGACGGAGCGTGTCAGCCTCGCCTCCACCGGCAATCACCAGATGCACAACGCGATGGCCGCGGCGGCGATGGCCCTGGCGGTCGGCGTCCCCCTCAGCGTCGTCGCGGCCGGGTTGACGGCGGCCCGCTCCGCCTCGCGGTGGCGCATGGAGGTCCACGAACGGGCAGACGGGGTGCTCGTGGTCAACGACGCCTACAACGCCAACCCGCACTCGATGCAGGCGGCGCTCGAGACCTTGTACGAGCTCGGGCGCACGCGCGGTCGCCGGATCGCCGTCCTCGGGGAGATGCGCGAGCTCGGCGAGCTGCACGAGCAGGCGCACCTCGGCATCGGCCGCTGGGTGTCCGACTTCGGGCTGGATGCCCTCGTCGTGGTCGGCGACGAGGCGCGGGCCATCGGCGACGGGGCGACCGAGAGCGGCACGTGGACCGGCGAGCTGGTCCGGGCGGCGGGGCGTGACGAAGCGATCACCTGGCTGCGCAAGAATGTCGTGCCCGGTGACGTGGTGCTGGTGAAGGCCTCCCGGGGGGTCGCCCTGGAACACGTCGCCGACGCGCTGCTCGACCCCCCGACCGCAGAAGGAGTGCCACGCCAGTGAACACCCCACCACGACGCTCGCTCTGCTCGCGTCGCGTCGGGGACCCCGGCTGATGAGAGCGATCCTGTACGGCGGCGGGATCTCGCTGCTGATCTCGCTCCTCGGCACCCGGTTCGCGATCCCGGTGCTCACCAAGCGGGGCTACGGCCAGGAGATCCGCGAGGACGGGCCGACCACCCACCACACCAAGCGCGGCACGCCCACGATGGGCGGGATCGTGATCATCCTCGCGACGTTGGTGGGCTACTTCGCCGCCAACCTGCTCACCAGCGGCTCCATCAGCGCCTCGGCGTTGCTCCTGCTCTTCCTCTTCACCGGGCTCGGTCTCGTCGGCTTCCTCGACGACTTCATCAAGATCGTCAAGCAGCGCAGCCTCGGGCTGCGCAGCGCCGCGAAGATGATCGGGCAGACCGTGATCGCGCTGGTCTTCGGCATCCTCGCGTTGTCGCCGTGGCTGGAGGACGAGAACCACCGCCGTCCTGCCTCGCACCACCTCTCGTTCCTCAAGGACATCGGCTGGGAGCTCCCGACCGTCGTGGTGCTGCTGCTGATCTGGTTCTACGTCACCGGCTTCAGCAACGCCGTCAACCTCACCGACGGCCTCGACGGCCTCGCGACAGGTGCGTGCGTGATGGTCTTCGGCGCCTACGCGCTGGTGAACATCTGGCAGAACAACCAGTCCTGCGAGGCGCTGCCCAGCCCGAACTGCTACGAGGTACGAGATCCGCTGGACCTGGCGATCGTGTCGGTCGCGATCATGGGCGCCTGCTTCGGCTTCCTGTGGTGGAACGCCTCGCCGGCCGCGATCTTCATGGGCGACACCGGCTCGCTCGCGCTCGGGGGGGCCCTGGCCGGACTGGCGATCCTGACCCGCACCGAGCTGCTGCTGCTCGTCCTGGGTGGGCTGTTCGTCGTCGTCACGCTCTCGGTCATGGTGCAGGTGAGCGTGTTCAAGGTGAGCCGTCGCAGCGGGCTCTTCCGCACGATCTTCCGGGTGGAGCCGGGGCACCGGGTGTTCAGGATCGCGCCGATCCACCACCACTTCGAGAACGTCGGCTGGGAGCAGGTCACCGTGGTGATCCGCTTCTGGATCATCACCGGTCTCTGCGTCGCGGCCGGGCTCGGGATCTTCTACGCGCAGTGGGTCGCCAGTGCGTAGAGGCGTCGACACTCTGGGTCGGCACGACTCCTGGGAAGGCGTTCGCGCCGTCGTGGCGGGCTTCGGCGTCACCGGCTTCTCCGTGGCGGACACGCTGACCCATCTCGGCGCCTCGGTCGTCGCGCTGGGTGACAAGGAGACCCCCGAGATCGCCGAGAAGGCCGAGCTGCTGCGCATCCTGGGGGCCGACATCAGGCTCGGCGAGGGCACCGGCGACGCGCTGCCGCCCGACGCCCGCGATGCCGACCTGCTGGTCACCTCACCCGGCTTCCGCCCCGACTCCCCACTGATCACGGCGGCCGCCGACGCGGGGATGCCGGTGTGGGGCGACGTCGAGCTGGCCTGGCGGCTGCGCGATCCAGCGCAGGCCGCTCCCTGGCTGGCGGTCACCGGCACCAACGGCAAGACCACGACCGTCGAGATGCTCCACTCGATCCTCGGCGCCGCCGGACTGCGCAGCGCGCTGGTCGGCAACGTCGGTCGCCCGCTGCTCGAGGCCGTGATGGATCCCGAGCCCTACGACGTGCTGGCCCTCGAGCTCTCGAGCTTCCAGCTGCACTACACCCGGTCGGTGCGAGCCGAGGCGGCCGCGGTGCTCAACGTGGCCGACGACCACCTCGACTGGCACGGCTCGCGCGCGGCGTACGCCGCCGACAAGGGCCGCATCTACGAGGGCGTCACCCGCGCCTGTGTCTACAACGTCGCCGACCCGGAGACCGAGCGGCTGGTGCGCGAGGCCGACGTGGAGGAGGGGGCCCGCGCGATCGGCTTCACCCTCGGCATCCCGAGCGTCGGCATGGTCGGGCTGGTCGACGACGTCCTGGCCGACCGCGCGTTCGTCGACGAGCGGCACACCAGCGCCGCCGAGCTGTGCACCCTGGCCGACCTCGGGATGACCGAGGTCGTCGTGCCACACGTCGTCGCCAACGCCCTTGCGGCCGCGGCGCTGGCCCGGGCCCACGGCGTCTCCCAACAGGCCGTTCGCGACGGGCTGCGCGCCTTCCGGCCCGGAGCCCATCGCATCGCGACCGTCGCGACGATCGGCGGGGTGACCTACGTCGACGACTCCAAGGCCACGAACCCGCACGCCGCGCAGGCCTCGCTCCAGGCCTTCGACCACGTCGTGTGGGTCGCCGGCGGTCTCGCCAAGGGCGCCGAGTTCGACGGCCTCGTCGCCACCGTCCGGGACCGGCTGCGCGGCGCCGTCCTGCTCGGCCGCGACAAGGACCTCGTCGCCGCGGCGCTTTCGCGACACGCGCCCGATGTGCCCGTCATCATCGTCGACGCCGACGAGACTGGTGCTCCCATGGACCGTGCCGTGGCCGCCGCGAGCGGGCTCGCCCGACCGGGCGACACCGTGCTCCTGGCGCCGGGGTGCGCGTCGATGGACATGTTCGCCAACTACGGCGAGCGCGGTGACGCATTCGCCGCGGCGGTGCACAGGATCGAGCAGCAGATGTAGCCAGCCGACGTAGCTGGGCCGACGGGAGAGGGGCAGCGCGAGCCGATGACCACGGCCGACACCCCAACGGCTCGAGGCTGGCGCGGACCGGTCCAGACCGTGCGAGCGACGTACGCCGCCCTCCAGCACGCGCTCGACCGCCCGCTGACGTCCTACTACCTGCTCCTCGGCTCGGCGGCGCTGCTGCTCACCATGGGCATGATCATGGTGCTGAGCGCGTCGAGCGTGTACTCGTTCCGCTTCTACGACGGCAACAGCTACCACGTCGTGATGAGACAGCTGACCTGGGTGGTGCTCGGAGTCCCCTGCGCGTGGATCGCGTCGCGGCTGCCGCACCGCTGGATCCGCCGGCTCGCCTGGCCGGGCTACTTCGTCTCGCTGGGACTGCTGCTGATGACGGCCTTCATGGGCGTCGAGCGCAACGGCAACCAGAACTGGCTGGCTCTGGGTCCGGTCGTCATCCAGCCCTCCGAGATCGCCAAGCTCGCGTTGATCCTCTGGGCCGCGCACGTCTACGCGCACAAGGACCGCCGACTGCGCAGCCTGCACGAGACCATGTTCCCGGTCGTGCCGGGCATGCTCGTGGCGACCGCCCTCGTCGTCTTCGGCAACGACCTGGGCACGGCGCTGGTCCTCTTCGCGATCCTGCTCGGCATGCTCTGGGTGGTCGGCGCCCCGGCCCGCTTCTTCGGGCTCTGCCTGAGCATCATGGGCGTGGCCGCGTTCGCCCTGGCCCGCACGAGCAGCGAGCGGATGGAGCGCATCACCAGCTTCACCGACCCGTTCCGCGACTTCCACGGCACCGGGTGGCAGCCCGCCCACGGCCTCTACGCGCTCTCGAGCGGCGGCTGGTTCGGCGAGGGCATCGGCGCGAGCCGCCAGAAGTGGGGAGACCTGCCCGAGGCGCACACCGACTTCATCTTCGCCGTGCTCGGCGAGGAGCTGGGACTGCTCGGGACGCTGCTGATGATCACCCTCTTCCTCACCATCGCGTACGCCGCCGTGCGGGTCGCCCAGCGCAGCACCGACGCCTTCACCCGCTACATGAGCTTCGGCATCGTCGTCTGGCTGCTCGGCCAGATGATGATCAACGTCGGCATGGTCCTGGCCCTGCTGCCGGTCATCGGCATCCCGCTGCCGCTCGTCTCCTACGGCGGCTCGGCCCTGGTGCCGTCGCTGGTGGCGCTCGGCCTGCTCATCGGCTTCGCCCGTCGCGAGCCCCAGGCCGCCGCCGCGTTGGCGGCTCGTCGCCGCAACCGGTCGGCCGGGCTGTCGGCTGGTCGCGTCTCCTCCGGACCCACGGCCTAATCTTCAGACGATGCGTGTTCTCCTTGCCGGTGGCGGCACCGCCGGCCACACCTCGCCGCTGTTGGCGACCGCCGACGCGCTGCTCCGGCTCGACCCCACCGTCGAGATCACCTGTCTCGGCACCCCGCGTGGACTGGAGAACCGGGTGGTCCCCGCCGCGGGCTATCGCCTCGAGCTCATCCCTCCTGTGCCCCTGCCGCGGCGGCCCTCGGGCGACCTGCTCCGCGTCCCGGGCCGGCTGCGCGAGGCGGTGCTGGCCACCTACGACGTGCTCGACCGGGTGCGTCCCGACGTGGTCGTCGGCTACGGCGGCTACGTGTCCATGCCGGCGTACCTCGCCGCGCGCCGCCGCAAGCTCCCCCTGGTCGTCCACGAGCAGAACGCGCTGCCCGGCCTGGCCAACAAGGCCGGGGCCCGGATCGCCGACCGGGTCGCGGTGAGCTTCCCATCGACGCCCCTGCCGAAGGCCGAGTACGTCGGACTCCCGATCCGCACGCTGATCTCGGGCCTCGACCGGGCCGCCCTGCGGGCCGAGGCCCGGGCCTTCTTCGGCCTCGACCAGGATCGCCCGACCCTCCTGGTCACCGGCGGCTCGCAGGGCGCGCGCAGGCTCAACCAGTCGGTCGCTGGTGCGGCGACCAGCCTGACGCGAGCGGGCGTGCAGGTGCTCCACGTCTCCGGACCGACCGGTGAGGCCGTGCCCGCGGATCCCGCGCCCGGGGTGCCCTACGTCGTCGTCCCCTTCGTCGACCGCATGGACCTCGCCTACGCCGCCGCCGACCTGGTCGTCTGCCGAGGCGGCGCCTCGTCGGTCACCGAGGCTGCCGCGGTCGGGCTGCCCGGGATCTTCGTTCCGCTGCCGATCGGCAACGGCGAGCAGGAGCGCAACGCCCGCCCGGTCGTCGACGCCGGGGGCGGCCTCCTGGTCGACGATGCCGACCTGACGATCACCTGGGTCGCGAGCACCGTCCCCGGCCTGGCTGCCGATGCGGCCCGCCTCGCCCGGATGGGCGCTGCCGCGGCCGCGCTGATCCCGCGCGACGCCGACGAGAAGCTGGCCCGCATCGTGCAGGAGTCGGCCCGGTGAGGATCCCGGTCCCCGACGAGCTGCTCCCGGCCGAGGCGCTCGGCCGGGTGCACTTCGTCGGCATCGGTGGGGCGGGCCTGTCGGGCATCGCGCGGATCATGGCAGCGCGGGGACTGCCGGTCACCGGGAGCGACGACCACGACACGCCGTTCCTGCCCGGCCTTCGCGAGCTCGGCGTGCCCTGCCACCTGGGCTACTCCGCCGCCCACGTCGCCGCGGCCGACACGGTCGTGGTCACCACCGCCGCCCGTGAGGACAACCCCGAGGTGGCCGAGGCCAGCCGCCTCGGCCTGCGGATCCTGCCCAGGTCCGCCGGGCTGTGGTCGGTGATGGCGGGGCACCGCGTGGTCGCCGTCGCCGGCACGCACGGCAAGACCACCACCACGTCGCTGCTCACCGCAGCGCTCGTGGCGGCCGGAGCCGACCCGACGTACGCCGTCGGCGGCGTGCTGACCGCGACCGGCCGCAACGCCGACGCCGGTGCGGGTGACCTGTTCGTCGCCGAGGCCGACGAGAGCGACGGGGCGTTCCTGGTCTACCGGCCCCATGCCGCCATCGTCACCAACGTCGCCGCCGACCACCTCGACGTGTGGGGCACGGAGGAGGCCTATCGCCAGGCCTTCGACGACTTCGCCGCCACGGTCGACCCCGACGGCTTCCTCGTGTGCTGCGTCGACGACCCCGGTGCGCGCGCCCTGGCCGCCCTGGTGCGCGACCGCGGTGGCCGGGTCGTGACGGTCGGCGAGGCCGTCGACGCCGACGTCCGCGCGACCCGGGTCGCGTTCGCGGGCTCCACCTCGAGCTTCGTGGTCACGCGTGACGGCGCCGACCTCGGCACCGTCCGCCTGCGGATCCCCGGGCGCCACTACGTCCTCGACGCGCTCGCGGCTCTGGTGATGGGACTCGAGCTCGGCCACGACCTCGAGGCGCTTCGCGCGGGGCTCGAGTCGTTCATCGGCTCCGGACGTCGGATGGAGGCCAAGGGCGAGGCCGGCGGGGTGCACGTCTACGACAGCTATGCCCATCACCCGCGCGAGATCGAGGCCGACCTCGAGGCCGCGCGTGCCGTCGCCGGGGCCGGCCGGCTCGTCGTCGTGTTCCAGCCCCACCTGGTCTCGCGGACGCGCATCTTCGGACCGGAGATGGGGGTGGCCCTGGGGGCAGCCGACGAGGTGGTGGTGCTCGACGTCTACCTCGCGCGGGAGCAGCCGGACGCTGCCGTCACCGGAGCCCTGGTGGCCGACGCCGTGCCCCTGCCCTCCGGTCGGGTCCACCGCGCCGCCGGGCTCGCCGAGGCCGCGGACCTGGCGGCTGCGCTGGCCCGTCCGGGCGACCTCGTCCTCACCCTGGGGGCCGGCGACGTCACCACGGTGGGGCCTCAGGTCCTGACCCGGCTGGGGGTGGTCGCCGATGCCTAGTCTGCTGCGGTCGCGTGGGTCGAAGGCCGACGTCGCCGACACGGGCGACCTGCGCACCCGGCGACGGTTCGCCCGCCGCCAGTGGCGACGACGCTGGCTGAGCTGGAAGCCACTCCTCGTCGTCGTGCTCGTCGTCGCTCTGCTCGTGGGCGGCGTCTGGGTGGTGCTGTTCAGTCGCTACCTCGCCGTCCAGGACGTCATGGTGAGCGGTACGGGGCTGCTGAGCCCCGACGACGTACGCCGTGCCGCCCGCGTGCCGGCCGACGAGCCGCTCGCCCGCATCGACCTGGCCGGCATCGAGCGTCGCGTCGAGTCCCTGGCGCCCGTGGCCGACGCGACCGTCACCCGGCAGTGGCCCGACCAGCTCCGCATCGTCGTGACCGAGCGGGTCGCCGTGGCCGTGGTCGACATCGGCGGACGGATCCGCGGCATGGACGAGTCCGGGGTCGTCTTCCGCGACTACCCCCGCCCGCCGCGCAACCTCCCGCTCGTCCGGACGAGCGGGAGCACCGGGGGAGAGGCGCTGCGCGAGGCAGCGCTGGTCGTGTCCTCGCTCCCGGCCGGCCTGGCCCGACGCGTCGAGCACCTCGAGGTCGTGACAGTCGACCAGATCACCCTGGTCCTTCGCGACGGCCGCCAGGTCCTGTGGGGGAGCGCGGAGGAGTCCGACGCCAAGGCCCGCGTGCTCGCCGCCCTGCTCAAGGAGCCGGCGTCGTCGTACGACGTCAGCGTCCCCGGCCAGCCGACCACGACCCGCTAGGGCTGGATCAACTCGTTGAATTGCCGACCTGCCCGCGTGTCTCCCGGGTGTGGGGCGGGTCCGTGCCTACTGTTCTGGAACAACATCAGGTTGACATAACTATAACCCTCAGGCTCATGGTTAAGGTTCAGAAGGCCACGAGGGCAGGTCGACCGGGTGCTTCCCCACGAAAGAGCAGCATCCACTGATCAGTACCTGACGATCACCCGACGTACACCGAGCACGGAAAGGCTCAGACCCGTGGCAGCAGCCCAGAACTACCTGGCCATCATCAAGGTCGTGGGGATCGGCGGCGGTGGCGTGAACGCCGTCAACCGGATGATCGAGGTCGGACTCAAGGGCGTCGAGTTCATCGCGATCAACACCGACGCGCAGGCCCTCCTCATGAGTGACGCCGACGTCAAGCTCGACATCGGCCGCGAGCTCACCCGCGGTCTCGGTGCCGGCGCCAACCCCGATGTCGGCACCAAGGCCGCCGAGGACCACGCCGACGAGATCGAAGAGGTCATCAAGGGCGCCGACATGGTGTTCGTGACCGCCGGCGAGGGCGGTGGCACCGGCACCGGCGGCGCACCCGTCGTCGCCCGGATCGCCCGCTCGCTGGGCGCCCTGACCATCGGCGTCGTGACGCGGCCGTTCGCCTTCGAGGGCCGGCGCCGTGCCAACGCCGCCGAGGAGGGCATCGCCCAGCTGCGCGAAGAGGTCGACACCCTCATCGTGATCCCGAACGACCGGCTGCTCTCGATCAGCGACCGCAGCGTCTCGGTGCTCGACGCCTTCAAGCAGGCCGACCAGGTGCTCCTCCAGGGCGTCTCGGGCATCACCGACCTGATCACCACGCCCGGCCTGATCAACCTCGACTTCGCCGACGTGAAGTCGGTCATGGCCAATGCGGGGTCGGCCCTGATGGGCATCGGCTCGGCGCGCGGTGAGGACCGTGCGGTCGCCGCCGCCGAGATGGCGGTCTCCAGCCCGCTCCTCGAGGCAAGCATCGAGGGCGCCCACGGTGTCCTTCTCTCCATCGCCGGTGGCTCCGACCTCGGCCTCTTCGAGATCAACGAGGCGGCCGCGCTGGTGTCGCAGTCGGCGCACGCCGAGGCCAACATCATCTTCGGGGCGACGATCGACGACGCTCTCGGGGACGAGGTGCGGGTGACCGTGATCGCCGCGGGCTTCGACGGTGGCATGCCGCGCCGGCGCGACGACGGCACGGTGCTGCGGCGCACTCCCGCGCAGCAGACGCAGGCCGACACCCGGGCAGCCGCGGCGCAGATCGCGCAGCAGCGCAAGGAGCCCGTGTCCGTCGGGGCTCCGCAGTCCTCGGCCCCGCCCGCTCCCCAGGGCGCACCGTCGCCGGCCCGTCCCGAGGCCGCCCCGGCCAGCCAGGCTCCGCGGCCGCGGCAGGTGCAGTTCGACGACGACGAGCTGGACGTGCCCGACTTCCTGAAGTAGAGGTGTTCCGCTTCCGCGACTCACGGGAGGGCGGCGTCCGGGTGGACGTCGCCTTCACCGACTCCACGCTCGACGTGAAGGCCGGCGTCCTCGGTGACCTCGCGCTCCTCGAGGATGCGTGCGGTGTCCGGTTCGCCCGGCTCCACCAGGTGCACGGCGACGACGTTCTGCTGGCGGATCCGGCGACGTACGCCGAGGAGCCCGACGGCGACGGCCTCGTGACGACGCAACGTGCGCTGGGTCTGATGGTGCGGGCCGCCGACTGCGTCCCCGTGGTGCTCGCGGACGCCGAGGCGGGCGTCGTGGGCGCGGTGCACGCCGGTCGCAACGGCCTGGCCCTGGGCGTCGCCACCCGCGCCGTCGAGCGGATGCGTGAGCAGGGCGCCACCACGATCACGGCCTGGGTCGGCCCGCACGTGTGCCCGCTGTGCTACGAGGTCCCCGACGCGATGCGGGCCGAGATCGCCGCGGTCGTGCCTGCGGCGTACGCCGTCTCGCGCACCGGCACCCCCGCCCTCGACATCGGCGCGGGAGTGCGCTCCCAGCTCGAGGCGGCGGGCGTCGAGGTGGTCGACGTCGGTGGCTGCACGCGCGAGGACGCCGGGCTGCACTCCTACCGGCGCGACGGCGACCGGGCCGGCCGGCTGGCCGGCCTGGTGTGGATGACATGAGCGACCGGTTCGAGGAGATCGCCGCCGGGTTGACGAGGGTCCGCCGGCGCATCGACACCGCGTGCGGTGACGCCGGTCGGGATCCAGCGGGGGTGACGCTCGTGGTGGTCACGAAGTTCTTCCCTGCCTCCGACGTGCGGATCCTGGCCGAGCTCGGGGTCACCGACGTCGGGGAGAACCGGCACCAGGAGGCGCAGGCCAAGGCGACCGACTGCGTCGACCTCGACCTGACGTGGCACTTCATCGGCGGGCTGCAGAGCAACAAGGCGGCCGCCGTCGCGACCTACGCCGACGTCGTGGAGTCCGTCGACCGGGCCAAGCTCGTGGCCGGCCTCCAACGAGGTGCCCACGACCGGTCCCACCCGGTCGACTGCCTGCTCCAGGTCAGCCTCGACCCACCTGGTGACCGACGCCCGGGAGGCCCGGGTCGCAGCGGCGCCGACCCCGCCGAGCTCGATGGGCTGGCCGCTGAGGTGGAGGCCCACGGGATGCTGCGGATGCGCGGCCTGATGGCGGTGGCGCCCTTGGGGGAGGATCCCGCGGCTGCGTTCGACCGGCTCGCCGACATCCGCGACGGCTTCGTCGCGGGGCACCCCCACGCCACCTGGCTTTCGGCCGGCATGAGCGCCGACCTCGAGCCCGCGATCGTGGCGGGCGCGACACACGTGCGCATAGGCTCCGCGGTCCTCGGTCCGAGGCCCGTGGTCCAGTAATGTCACGAACCAGACAGCAGCGCCGCGCACCGGCGCCGGATCTCCCTAAGGACTAGTCATGGCCAGCGCGATGCGCAAGATCGGCGAGTACCTCGGTCTCCTCGAGGACACCGGCCGACTCGACGAGTACGACGACGCGTACGGGGACTCCTACGACGACACGGGCGAGCAGTACGCGACGCGGGCGCCCGAGAAGGGTCGGGGCTCCCGACCCGCACCGGTCACCGATCTCGCGGACCGCCGCCCGCGTCCTGCGGGCGTGGTGGCCGAGCTGTCGAGGATCACCACGTTGCATCCGCGGACCTACAACGAGGCGCGCACCGTCGGCGAGCAGTACCGCGACGGGACTCCGGTGATCATGAACCTCTCGGAGATGGACGACAACGACGCAAAGCGGCTCGTCGACTTCGCGGCCGGGCTGGTGTTTGCCACACGTGGCACCATCGAGCGCGTGACCAACAAGGTGTTCCTCCTCTCCCCGCCCAACGTCAGCGTCGCCGCGGAGGACAAGCGCCGCATCGCCGAGGGCGGCTTCTTCAACCAGAGCTGATCACGCTCGAGCCGTCCACGTCCTTCAGGGGTCCGCCGTGAACATCGTCGGGCAGGTCATCCACGGCCTGCTGTGGCTCTTCATCGTCTTCTTGTGGATCCGGTTCGTCTTCGACTGGGTCCAGGTCTTTGCGCGCTCGTGGAGCCCGGGTGGCCCACTGCTGGTGATCCTCGAGGTCGTCTACTCCGTGACCGATCCGCCGATCAAGGCACTGCGCCGCTTCATCCCGCCGTTGAAGATCGGCAACTTCGCGCTCGACCTGAGCTTCATCATCGTGCTGGTGGCCGCCTACATCCTGCTGTCGGTGACGGCGTCCGTCTTCTGACGGACGCGGACCAGGGCCGTCGGCGGACCCCACGAGGTCGTGACGCGGCCGGGGGGTCGGGGAGTTCGGGCGCCCAGCGGCAAGCGCTATTGTTCGGCAGGGAAGTACCAACGACGACTTGAATGGGTGAGGTCATGCCGCTGACGCCTGAGGACGTGAGCAACAAGCGCTTTACTCCCGTCCGGCTCCGCGAGGGCTACGACATGGGGGAGGTCGACCAGTTCCTCGACGAGGTGGAGGCCGAGCTGGCGCGGCTCACGAAGGAGAACGACGACCTGCGGTCCAAGCTCTCCTCGGCCCAGGCCGGCGGTCCGGTGCCCGCTCCCGCCCCCGTGGTCGAGGAGCGCCCCGAGCCGGAGCCCGAGCGCGAGCCGGAGCCCGAGCGCGAGCCGGAGCCCGAGCCGGAGCCGGAGCGGGAGCCGACCCCCGCGCCGTTCGCGGCCGCTCCCGCGGCTGCCCAGACGCTGCGCGTCGAGACGGTTCCCGAGGCCTCCAACGCCGCCGCGCGGCTGCTGGAGATCGCGACCCGCAATGCCGACCAGCTGGTCGACGAGGCGAAGAACGAGGCCGACATGATCGTGGCCGAGGCCCGCACCAAGGCCGAGCGTCTCGACGCCGAGTCCAAGGCCAAGGCCGACAAGCTCGAGGCCGACGCTCGCACCCGTTCGCAGATGCTGGACTCCGAGACCTCCGAGCGACGCAAGCAGATGTTCGGCGCGCTGGAGCAGGAGCGCGAGAAGCTCAACGGCGAGGTGGAGAACCTGCGCTCCTTCGAGCGCGAGTACCGCTCCCGCCTCAAGAGCTACTTCACCCAGCAGCTCGAGGCGCTCGAGACCACGCACGAGGCGCCGAGCCCGGAGGGCGTCGGAGCCCCGGCTCCCAAGCGGCTCCGGTCGATCCTCGGTGAGGACGAGGCCTGAGGCTGGCGCCTCCCGAGGGCTTCACCCTTTAGCAGGTACGTCGACGACGGCCGGTCCCTGATGGGGCCGGCCGTTCGTCGTACCCGAACGTCTCGCCTGCTCAGGCAGCGTGTCTCAGGCGTGGCGCGGCGGTTTGAGTAGGTCGATTCCAGCGGCTACGCTCCCTGCGCGTCTGCGGCACCGGCCGCAGGCTCTCGGTGGCAGGAGGGGCGCTCTCTCATGGTGCGCAGCACGGCTAAGTCGCTCGCGGGTTCTGCCCGGGCTGCGGCCAAGAAGGTTCTCTCCGGCCGGACGTCGTCCGCCCCGAGTGCGAAGAAGGCGGCACCCGCGAAGACGGCGAAGAAGGCCGTGCCCGTGAAGCAGGCCGCGAAGAAGACGGCCGTGCCCGCGAAGAAGACCGTGCCCGCGAAGAAGACGGCGCCCGGCGAAGAAGGCAGCGTCGGCGAAGAAGGCGGCACCGGCGAAGAAGGCGACACCGGCGAAGAAGGCGGCACCGGCGAAGAAGGCGGCGCCGGCGAAGAAGACGGCAGCGCCGGCAAAGAAGGCGGCAGCGCCGGCAAAGAAGACTGCCGCGCCGGCGAAGAAGACTGCAGCGCCAGCGAAGAAGTCGGCCCCGGCGAAGAAGGCCGCCGCCCCAGCCAAGAAGACCGCCGCCCCTGCCAAGAAGGCCGGCTCGACAGCCAAGAAGGCAGCGGCGCCGGCGAAGAAGACCGCACTCGCCAAGAAGACCGCGACCCCGGCCAAGAAGGCAGCGGCACCGGCGAAGAAGGCGGCGCCCGCCAAGAAGACCGCCCCCGCCACGGCCGCACCGGCCAAGCCCACCACGACGAAGAAGGCATCCACGCCCGTGAAGAAGGCGGCAACCGCCAAGAAGGCAGCACCCGCCGCCAAGGCGATCGGCAAGAAGGCAGCGCCCAGCGCACTGGTCGTCAAGGAAGGCGAGGAGCGCTGGTCGAAGGCCGAGATCGACGAGGTGTTGCAGGACCTGCACGAGCACCGGGACCGGCTGACCGTCCTCCTGCACGAGCAGGAGGACGACCTGGCCGCCCTGATGCGCGATGCAGGCGACGGCGCCGGTCACGACCAGGCAGACATGGGAGCGACGAGCTTCGAGCGCGACCAGGAGCTCGTCGTGGTCAACAACGAGCGCGACATGCTGGCCCAGATCGAACGGGCGCTGGCCCGGATCGACGACGGGACCTACGGCGTGTGCGAGTCGTGCGGCAACCCCATCGGCAAGATGCGGTTGATGGCGTTTCCGCGTGCGACACTCTGCATGACATGCAAGCAGCGCGAGGAGCGTCGCTGAACTCCAGCGCCGACGTCAGCCGCCGAGACGGCGCAGAGCCCCGGGCGCCTCGCTATCGGCTGATCTTCGTCCTGGTCTTCCTGACGGCGTACGCCGTCGACGTCGTGTCCAAGAGCGTGGCGGTCCGCGCCCTCGCCGACGGCGACATCGAGCTGGCCGGCGAGTGGTTCGTGCTGCATCTCGTGCGCAACCCCGGCGCGGCGTTCAGCACAGCGACGTCCCTGACACCCGTGCTGACCGGGCTCGCGATCATCGCCTCGTGCGTCGTCGTCTACGTGTCGCGCCGGCTCGGCAGCGTGCCGTGGGCCTGGAGCCTCGGCCTGCTCCTGGCGGGCATCACCGGCAACCTCACCGACCGGATCCTCCGCGAGCCCGGCCCGATGCGCGGCCACGTGATCGACCTGTTCATGGTGCCCCACTGGCCGGTGTTCAACGTCGCGGACATCTGCATCAACGTGGGCGCGGCCCTCGCCCTGCTGACGACGTTCCGCGGCATCGCCGTCGACGGCAGCCGGGTCGGCGCCTCGGGCGAGGTTCCGACCGACCCGTCGACCCCGGACCCGGCCGACGGGGGCCCTGCATCGTGACCGACGCCGTCGACCACCGCGTCGTCCTCGTCCCGGAGGGGCTGGCCGGCGAGCGGGTCGACGCGGCGATGGCGCGGATGTTCGGACTCTCGCGCACTCGTGCGGCCGAGCTCGTGGCCGCCGGCCACGTGCAGGTCGACGGCGTCGAGGTGGTCAAGAGCCATCGCGTGCAGCCCGGCAGCATGCTCGACGTGTCGATCCCCAGCCAGGCAGACCCGCTCGAGGTGAAGCCGGCGATCGTCGAGGGGATCCGGATCATCCACGACGACGACTCCATCGTGGTGATCGACAAGCCGGTCGGTGTGGCCGTGCACCCCTCGCCCGGCTGGACCGGGCCGACCGTGGTCGGACACCTGGTCGCGGCCGGCTTCCGCATCGCCACCAGCGGAGCGTCCGAGCGGCAGGGGATCGTCCAGCGTCTCGACGTCGGCACGTCCGGCGTCATGGTCATCACCAAGTCCGAGCACGGCTACTCGATCCTCAAGAACGCGTTCCGCCACCGCACGGTCGACAAGGTCTACCACGCCCTCGTCCAGGGTCATCCGGACCCGCTGGCCGGCACGGTCGACGCGCCGATCGGCCGGCACCCGGGGGCCGACTACAAGTTCGCGGTGATGGCGGACGGGCGGCACTCGGTCACTCACTACGAGACGCTCGAGGCGCACCGGTTCGCCTCTCTCCTCGAGGTGCACCTCGAGACGGGTCGCACCCACCAGATCCGGGTGCACATGGCCGCCCTCAAGCACCCGTGCGTGGGTGACATCACCTACGGCGCCGACCCGGTGCTGGCCACCAGGCTGGGGCTGCGTCGCCAGTGGCTGCACGCGGTCGGCCTGGGCTTCGTGCACCCCGACTCCGGTGAGTACGTCGAGTTCACCTCGACCTACCCCGACGACCTCGCGGAGGCGTTGGAGAAGATCCGCGATGCCGACTGAGGTGAGGATCCGCCCCGCAACCGCCGACGACGCGGAGGCCGTGGCCCGGGTGCACCTGGATGCCCGTCGTGGGGCCGCCATGCCGGCGGGCATCCACACCGACGACGAGGTCCACGCCTGGCTGGGCAGCCGGCTGGCGCAGGACGAGGTCTGGGTCGCCGAGGCGGCCGGTGTCGTGGCGGCGTACGCCCGGCTGACCGAGACCTGGCTGGACGACCTGTACGTCGCGCCCCGCTTCGCGCGGCAGGGGATCGGCTCGACGCTGCTCGATCTCGTGAAGGCCCGGCGCCCGGAGGGCTTCTGCCTCTGGGTGTTCGAGGTCAACGTCCCGGCCCGCGCGTTCTACGCCCGGCACGGGCTCGTCGAGCTCGAGCGCACCGACGGCCAGAGCAACGAGGAGAGGTCTCCCGACATTCGGATGGCCTGGCCCGGGGCCGAGCCGCTTGACCTTCTTCCGCGGTCTGATCGACGAGGTCGACGACCAGCTGGGCGACCTGCTCGCCCGTCGGGTGGCCCTCACGCGCGAGGTGCAGGCGCTCAAGGCGGGTCAGGGGCAGCAGCCGCGCGACCTCGAGCGCGAGCGCGCGATCGCCGCGCGGCTGGCCGCCCGGGCGCCCGAGCTGGGCGAGGAACGCCTGGCCCGGATCGTGCACGCCCTGGTCACCGAGTCGCTCGGGGCGAACGAGCAGGGCTGATCCGCCCAGGCACCGGGATGTCGGCGAGTGCTGCCACGATGAACTCGTCGCTCGCGTAGGCTGACGGTTCCTTCCCCGAGGTCGGCCGCCACCCGAGCGGCAACGATGTGCTCACAGCGCAGCTGTGCGCACACCCTGAACTCATCCACGACCCACGGGAGAAGACGCGCCCTTGTCCGATCAGCGAGCGTCCGACTTCGTCCACCTCCACGTCCACACCGAGTACTCCATGCTCGACGGAGCGGCGCGGCTGGACGACCTGTTCGAGCGCACCGCCGAGCTGGGCATGGGCGCGATCGCCATGACCGACCACGGCAACGTGTTCGGGGCCTACGAGTTCTACACCAAGGCCACCGCGCGGGGGATCAAGCCGATCATCGGCCTGGAGGCCTACTGCACGCCCAACACGGCCCGTCAGGAGCGCAAGCGGGTGCGCTGGAACGACGGCGGCGACGACGACGTGTCGGGTGGTGGGGCCTACACGCACATGACGCTGCTGGCCGAGTCGACCGTGGGTCTGCACAACCTGTTCCGGCTCTCGTCCCGCTCGTCCCTCGAGGGCCAGTACTACAAGCCTCGCGCCGACCGCGAGCTCCTCGCGGAGTACGCGGAAGGCCTGATCGGCACCACGGGCTGCCCGTCGGGTGAGGTCCAGACCTGGCTGCGCATCGGCGACTACGACAAGGCGCGTGCCTCGGCAGCCGAGTTCCAGGACATCTTCGGTCGCGACAACTTCTTCCTCGAGCTGATGGACCACGGGCTCTCGATCGAGACGCGGGTCCGCGAGGGCCTGCTGCGGCTGTCGAAGGACCTCGGCATCCCGCCGATCGCGACCAACGACTCCCACTACGTCCACCAGGCCGACGCGCACTCCCACGAGCACCTGCTGTGCGTCAGCTCGGGCAGCGTGATGTCGGACCCCAAGCGCTTCAAGCTCGACGGCGACGGCTACTACATCAAGTCCGCCGAGGAGATGCGGGCGCTGTGGAGCCACCTCCCGGAGGCCTGCGACAACACGCTGCTGATCGCCGAGCGCTGCCACGTCGACTTCAAGCCCGGCAACTTCATGCCGCGCTTCCCGGTGCCCGAGGGCGAGACCGAGGAGACGTGGTTCATCAAGGAGGTGCAGCGCGGCCTCGACCGCCGCTACGCCGGCAGCATCCCCGCCGAGGCGCAGGCGCGCGCCGACCGCGAGATCGGCGTCATCACCGAGATGGGATTCCCCGGCTACTTCCTCGTGACCGCCGACATCATCAACTGGGCCAAGGCCAACGGCATCTACGTCGGGCCCGGCCGTGGCTCCGCCACCGGGGCGATCGTCGCCTACGCCACGGGCATCACCGAGCTCGACCCGCTCGAGCACGGCCTCCTCTTCGAGCGCTTCCTCAACCCCGAGCGCGTCTCCATGCCCGACATCGACATCGACTTCGACGAGCGCGGCCGTGGCGAGGCGATCAAGTACGTCACCGAGAAGTACGGCGCCGACCGCGTCGCCCAGATCGTCACCTACGGCACCATCAAGGCCAAGCAGGCCGTCAAGGACTCCAGCCGCATCCTCGGCTACCCCTTCGCCATGGGTGACCGCATCACCAAGGCGATGCCGCCGTCGGTGATGGGCAAGGACGTCCCGCTCAAGGACATCTTCGACTCCGGCCACCGGCGCTACTCCGAGGGCGGTGAGTTCCGCTCCCTCTACGACGGCGACAACGACGTCAAGACCGTGGTGGACACCGCGATCGGCCTCGAGGGGCTCAAGCGCCAGTGGGGCGTGCACGCGGCCGGCGTCATCATGTCCAGCGAGCCGCTGCTGGACCTGATCCCCATCATGAAGCGCGAGGCCGACGGCGCGATCATCACGCAGTTCGACTACCCGACCTGCGAGACCCTCGGACTGCTCAAGATGGACTTCCTGGGGCTGCGCAACCTCACCGTGCTCCAGGACGCTGTTCGCAGCATCGAGGCCGGCACCGGCGAGACCCTGGTGCTGGAGCAGCTGCCCCTCGACGACCTGCCGACCTACCAGCTGCTCGCCCGTGGCGACACCCTCGGCGTCTTCCAGCTCGACGGCGGGCCGATGCGCTCGTTGCTGCGCCTGCTCAAGCCCGACAGCTTCGAGGACATCGCCGCGGTGCTGGCCCTCTACCGGCCCGGCCCCATGGGTGCCAACAGCCACATCAACTACGCGCTCCGCAAGAACGGCAAGCAGGAGATCACCCCGATCCACCCCGAGCTGGCCGAGCCGCTGGCCGAGATCCTGGCGCCGACGTACGGCCTGATCGTCTACCAGGAGCAGGTCATGGAGATCCCGCAGAAGCTGGCGGGCTACTCCCTCGGCCGCGCGGACCTGTTGCGTCGGGCGATGGGCAAGAAGAAGCGCGAGGTGCTGGAGGCCGAGAAGGAGGGCTTCTCCGAGGGGATGCGGGCCAACGGCTACTCCCAGCGCGCCGTCGACACGCTGTGGGAGATCCTGGTCCCCTTCTCCGACTACGCCTTCAACAAGTCCCACACCGCCGGCTACGGGCTGGTGTCCTACTGGACGGCGTACCTCAAGGCCAACTATCCCGCCCACTACATGGCCGCGCTCCTGTCGTCGGTGAAGGACGACAAGGACAAGATGGCGCTCTACCTCAACGAGTGCCGCAGGATGCAGATCCAGGTCCTTCCGCCCGACGTCAACGAGTCGCAGGCGACGTTCACGCCGGTCAACGGCGACATCCGCTTCGGCCTCACCGCCGTCCGCAACGTGGGCGCCAACGTGGTCTCCGAGATCGGGAAGGCCCGCGCCGAGAAGGGCCGGTTCACCGACTTCAACGACTTCATGGAGAAGGTCTCCGCCCTGGTCTGCAACAAGCGCGTCATCGAGTCGCTGGTGAAGGCCGGCGCGTTCGACGAGATGAAGCACAAGCGACGGGCCCTGGTGGCGATCCACGAGACCGCCGTCGACCAGTACGTCGACATCAAGCGCAACGAGGCCATCGGCCAGGACTCCCTCTTCGGCGGTCTCGACGACGAGGTGGGCGCGGCGTTCGGCATCTCGGTGAGCGTCCCCGACATCGAGGAGTGGGACAAGACGACGCTGCTCGGCCACGAGCGCGAGATGCTCGGGCTCTACGTCTCCGACCATCCGCTGATGGGCCTGGAGCACGTCCTCGCGCAGGGCACCGACGCCACGATCGGCCAGCTGCTGATCGACGAGGAGCGTGGGGACGGCTCGCCGGTGACGGTCGCCGGACTGGTGACCTCGGTGCAGCGGAAGATCAACAAGCGCGGCGACACCTGGGCGATCGTGACGCTGGAGGATCTCGCCGGCGCCATCGACGTCCGCTTCTTCGCCTCCGCCTACCAGCTGGCCAGCACCTACCTCACCGAGGACGCCATCCTCACGGTGAAGGCCAACTTCAAGCGCGAGGACGACCAGGCCTCGCTGATCGGGCAGAGCGTCTCGGTGCCGAACCTGGCCGAGGGCCCGTCCGGGCCGGTGATCATCAACCTGGCGGTGACCCGCTGCACCCCGCCGGTGGTCGCCCAGCTCAAGGACATCCTGGCCACCCACCCGGGCACGACCGAGGTCCGGCTCAACCTGCGCGCCCGCGAGGGCACCAAGGTCCTGGGCCTGCCCGACCGGCGCGTCTCCCCGAGTCCGGCGCTGTTCGCCGACCTCAAGCAGCTGCTCGGTCCGGGATGCCTGGCGGGGTGACCTCTGGTCGATCCACGTCGGGTGCCCTGGCGGTCAGGGTCCTGCTCGTGCTGCTGGCGTTCGCGCTGGGCGGGGTGGTCGCCGGGGTGGTCTGGCACGCCCTGTGGACGCCGCCGACGGGTCTCTTCCTCGACGAGGCGTGGCACGTCGACAGCGAGGGTGCACCGCGCGACGTCGCGGGGACGGGACTGTACGTCGTGGTGGCGGCCGGTGCCGGCATCGTGCTCGGCTTCGCCGTGGCGTTGCTCAGCCGGGGTCACGAGGTGCTCACCCTGGCCGCGGTCGCCGTCGGCTCGGCGCTGGCCGGTCTGCTGATGGCGGTCACGGGCAGCGCGCTGGGGCCGGAGGACCCGCGTCCGCAGGCGGCGGGCAGACCCGACTTCACCGCCCAGGTCGCCGACCTCCGGGTCGAGGGCTGGTCGCCCTACGTCGCGTTCCCGGCCGGGGCCTTGACCGCGTTGGCGGCGTCGTTCCTGCTGCTCGGTGGTTCGCGGCCAGGATCTTCGAGAAGGACCTCCGGGGCGGAACCGGCCGGGTAGTCTCGACGTCGGATCGACAACTGTCGACGGTCCCCACCGGACCTGGTCACCACAGGGGGAGCACGCCATGTCCAGCAGCCTGCCGCCGTCCGGCCCGTCCGATCCGTCGCCCGACCCCTTCGGCCCCACCGGCGGCGGCCCCGAGGTCCTCGAACAGGGCGGCGGTGCGCCGTTGACCGCCGCTCCGGCCGCACGCAACCTCAAGCCCGTGCTCATCGGCGGCGCAGCCGTGGCGGCGCTCGCGGTGGCCGGTGGCGCGGCGTGGGCCGCGATGTCCTTCTTCACGACCGGTGAGCAGCCGGCCGCCGCGCTGCCCGCAGGCACCCTGGCGTACGTCGGCATCGACCTCGACCCGTCGGGGGGTCAGAAGATCGAGGCGCTGGGGATGCTCAACAAGTTCCCGGCGTTCAAGGACAGGCTCGGGCTCGACACCGACGACGACCTCCGCAAGGCGCTCTTCGACGAGATCCAGGGTGGCGAGGACGCCTGCGCCAACCTCGAGTACGCCCGGGACGTCGAGTCCTGGTTGGGCGACCGAGCCGGTGTCGGCCTGGTCGACGCCGAGCACACCGTGGTCTTCGTGGTGCAGGTGAGCGACGCCGACGCCGCCGCGGCCGGGCTGGAGAAGCTCAGGAACTGCGTCGCCCACGGCGATGCGAACAAGGTCGCGGCGCCGGACGCCGACCTCGGCTACGCCATCGAGGGCGACTGGGCGGTCCTGGCCGAGACGACCGAGATCGCCGAGCGCGCAGCGGCCGACGGAGCGTCGTCGTCCCTGGCCGACGATGCGGACTTCCAGACCTGGACCGGCCGCGCCGGCGACCCCGGCGTCATGACGGCCTACGCCGCGGCCGACGCGGCGAGCACGATCTTCGACTCGGCCGACGGGCTCCTCCCGATGGCTGGGCTGGACCCCACCATGGAGGTCGGGGGTGGCGAAGCGACCGACCAGATGAAGAAGGCGTTCGCCGACTTCCAGGGGATGGCAGCCACGCTGCGGTTCTCCGACGGCTCGCTCGAGCTCGAGACGGCTGGTGGGTTCGGCCTGCAGAACACCACCTTCTACGGCACCGACCGGGGCGACGACGCGCTGGCGACGCTGCCCGCCGACACCGTCGCGGCCTTCGGGCTGGGATTCCAGGAGGGCTGGCTCACCAAGGTCTCCGAGAGCGTGGCCGACCTCACCGGCGAGGCGGAGAGCCTCGAGGAGATGTACGACGCGATGGAGCAGGAGCTCGGCATCCAGGTCCCCGAGGACGTCGAGACGCTCGTCGGCGAGTCCGCCGTCCTGGCGCTCGGCCCGGGCTTCGACGCCGAGTCGCTGACGAACTCCGGCGACGGGTCCGACATCCCCGTGGGCGTCAAGCTCAAGGGTGACCCCGTGGCCGCCCAGGAGGTGCTCGACAAGCTCAAGGAGATGGCCGGCCCGGACGCCGGCTTCCTCGAGGCCCAGGCGAGCGGTGACTTCCTCGCGATCAGCCCCAACGACGACTACCGCGCGGCGCTGCTCGAGGACGGTGGCCTCGGTGAGTCCGAGACCTTCCAGGACGTCATCCGAGAGGCCGAGCAGGCGGGGGTGGTCTTCTACCTCGACTTCGACGGAAGCGACGACTGGCTGGTCGAGCTGACCGGCGACGATGCCGAGGCGAAGGCGAACCTCTCCCCGCTGTCGGCCGTCGGCATGTCCGCGTGGCAGGAGGACGGCATCGCGCACGCCGTCCTGCGGGTGACCACCGACGAGTAGCAGGCCCGGCTGTCAGGGGCGGCGGACCCGGGCGGCGACGCCGGAGGTGACCGCGACCAGGTCGGCGGGCGCGATCTCCAGATCGAGCCCGCGTCGGCCGGCTGAGACGAAGATCGTCGGGTGCTCCCACGCCGACTCGTCGACGACGGTCGGGTGGCTCCGCCTCTGGCCGACGGGTGAGATGCCGCCGACGACGTACCCGGTCGCCCGCTCGGCGACCGCGGCTTCGGCCAGCACCGCCTTCGATCCGCCCAGGGCCCGGGCGAGCGCCTTCAGGTCGAGCATCGCCGTCCACCGGCACGACGCCGACGACGAGGCGTCCGTCGAGGGCCGCCATCAGCGTCTTGAAGACCCGACCCGGGTCCACACCCAGCGCGGCTGCGGCCTCGAGCCCGTACGACGAGGACCGCGGGTCGTGCTCGTACGGCGTGCAGGGTGAAGGCGATGCGGGCGCGCTCGAGGGCCACCGTGGCCGGCGTACCGCCGGCGCGCTTCCTCGCCACGACCTGTGCCGTGTCCTCAGTTCGGCGACCAGCGCGTCCGCGCCACCTCGGTGGCGGGCAGCGAGGGGATCGCGTTCATGGCGCGCAGCTCCGAGCGGAGCATCTCGCTGACCATCAGCAGGCGTCCGGTCGTGTCGTCGGACTCCAGCAGCGCCTGCCGGTCGGGCATGGCCAGGGGTGCGACGGCGGCCAGGGTCCAGGAGAGGTATGTCGGGTCCCGCGGCAGGTCGCCCGGGTGCGGGTCGCCCCGGTACGGCGTGACAGCGGCCCGGTAGGCCGTGAAGAGCGCCAGAGCCTGCCGGATCACCGCGGGATCGACCGGACTCTCGGCAGGGGGCATGGTCGCCACCTCTCCGGCCGGGAAGGGTCCCGTGGTGTCGAGCCGGTCGAGCCGGATCCGGTCGCGGCCGACGGCCACGATGTCGAACGTGCCGTCCTCGTGCGCCTCGACGTCGGTGAGCTGGAGGCGGCACCCCACGCGGAACAGCGACTGCGCGCCGTGGTCGCCGACCTCGTAGCCTTCACGGATCCCCACCGACCCGAACAGCCGGTGCGCGGGGTCGGGCTCCCGGATCAGGTGGTGCACGAGCGCGCGGTAGCGGTCCTCGAAGACCCGCAACGGCACGATCACGCCGGGGAAGAGCACCGATCCCAGCGGGAACATCGGCAGCGTCGCGCTCACCCCACCACGGTAGTAGCACGGCGTTCCCGCATGCTGTCGCCCACGCTGGTCGCTGCGCAGCTCTCTCTAGACTGACCGGCATGATCCGACGCATCGACCTGCGGGGAGCCGCCATCGGCGGCACGCTCGTCGACTACCGCGCCGCCGTCCCGCGCGCGGAGTTCGACGTCGATGCCGCGGTGCCCGCGGTGCAGCGGATCATCGACGACGTCCGCACCCGCGGGGTCGTCGCCATCCGGGACCTGTCGCTGCAGCACGACGGCGTGGCCGTCGAGGACCCCCGCGTGCCCGACGACCGCCCTGGCCGACGCCCTGGCCGGCCTGGACCCCGACGTCCGCAGCGCCCTCGAGGAGTCGATCGCCCGGCTGCGCGAGACGTGTGCCGCCGAGCTCGAGCGCGAGGTGACCACCGAGGTCGCCCCGGGAGCACTCGTCACGCGCCGGATCGTGCCCGTCGACCGCGTCGGCCTCTACGTGCCAGGGGGGCTGGCCCCCCTGGTGTCGAGCGTCCTGATGAACGTCGTCCCCGCCCAGACTGCCGGCGTCGGGGCCATCGCGCTGTCGTCCCCGCCGCAGCAGGACCACGGCGGGCTCCCGCACCCGACGATCCTCGCGGCGTGCGCGCTGCTCGGCGTCGACGAGGTCTACGCCGTCGGGGGAGCGCAGGCGATCGCGATGTTCGCCTACGGCGTCGGTGAGTGCGCCAGGGTCGACCTCGTCACGGGGCCGGGCAACATCTGGACCGTCACGGCCAAGCGGCTCCTGAAGGGTCAGGTCGGCATCGACTCCGAGGCCGGGCCGACCGAGATCGCGATCCTGGCCGACGACACGGCCGACGCGGCGTACGTCGCCGCCGACCTGGTCAGCCAGGCCGAGCACGACCCGCTGGCGGCCGCGGTGCTCGTCACCGACTCGCTGCGCCTGGCCGACGACGTCGAGCGCGAGCTGGAGAAGCAGGTCCACGCCACCCGGCACAGCGAACGCATCCGGGAGTCCCTGGGCGGCGCCCAGTCGGCAGTCGTGCTGGTGGACGACGTCGACCAGGCACTCCAGGTCGTCAACGCCTACGCCGCCGAGCACCTCGAGCTGCACACCGCCGACGCCGCGTCGCTGGTGCCGCGCATCCGCAACGCCGGCGCGATCTTCGTCGGCCCCCACGCTCCGGTCTCGCTGGGCGACTACTGCGCCGGGTCGAACCACGTGCTGCCCACCGGCGGCTGCGCCTGCCACTCCTCGGGCCTGTCCGTCCGCGCGTTCACCCGCACGGTGCAGGTCGTCGACTACTCGCGGGAGGCCCTCGCCGCGGTCGCCGACCACGTGGTCGCCCTCGCGGAGGCCGAGGACCTGCCCGGCCACGGCGCTGCGGTCCGGGTCCGGTTCGCCGACTGATCGGAACCAGATGACCTTCCCACCGCTCCGCGAGGAGCTCCGCGGCCTTGCGCCCTACGGCGCGCCCCAGCTGGACGTGCCCGTGCAGCTCAACGTCAACGAGAACCCCTACGGACCCAGCGATGCCTGCGTCGCGGACATCGCCGCGGCTGTCTCGGCGGCGGCCGGCTCGCTGAACCGATACCCCGACCGCGAGTTCGTCGAGCTGCGCACCGCGCTGGCGGCGTACCTCTCCAGCGACACGACGACACCGGTCGTCCCTGAGCAGGTCTGGGCGGCCAACGGCTCCAACGAGGTGATGCTCCAGCTGCTCCAGGCCTTCGGCGGCCCGGGCCGGCTGGCGCTGTCCTTCGCGCCGACGTACTCGATGTACCCGGAGTACGCCCGCGACACCGTCACCGAGTGGGTGGAGGGCCATCGCGAGGAGGACTTCACCCTCGACGTCGCGCACGCCCGCGCCCTGGTCGCCGAACGACGGCCGAGCATCGTCCTGCTGCCCTCGCCCAACAACCCGACGGGCACGGCGCTTGGCGCCGGACGTCGTGACGGCCCTCTGCGAGGCTGTGGGTGACGGGCTCGTGGTCGTCGACGAGGCCTACGGCGAGTTCCGGCGCGCCGGCACCCCGAGCGCGCTCGACCTGCTGTCGCGGCACCGCAACCTGGTCGTCACGCGCACGATGAGCAAGGCCTTCGCGCTGGCCGGAGCGCGCCTGGGCTACCTCGCCGCCGATCCGGCCGTCTGCGACGCGATCCGGGTGGTCCGGCTGCCCTACCACCTCTCCGCCGTCACCCAGGCGACCGCGCTCGCCGCGCTGCGTCACGGTCCGGAGCTCCTGTCCAGGGTGGCCGACCTGCGCGCGGAGCGCGACGCCACCGTCGGCTGGCTCCGCGAGCAGGGCCATGCCGTCGCCGACAGCGACGCCAACTTCGTGCTGTTCGGCGCGTTCGCCGACCGGCACGCCGTCTGGCAGGCGCTGCTCGACCGCGGCGTACTGATCCGCGAGGTGGGTCCGTCCGGCTGGCTGCGCGTGTCCGTCGGCACCCCCGCGGAGATGGGAGCATTCCGTGAGGCACTCACCGAGGTGATGGAGGAGCAGCGATGAGCAGCGCCGAGACAACCAGGCCGCCGAGGACCGCCACGGTCGACCGCGAGACCACCGAGTCCAAGGTCCACGTGTCGCTCGACCTCGACGGGACCGGCCGCGCCCAGGTGACGACCGGGGTCGGCTTCTTCGACCACATGCTCTCGTCGTTCGCCCGCCACTCGCTGATCGACCTCGAGGTGGACACGGCCGGCGACACGCACATCGACGCCCACCACAGCGTCGAGGACACCGCGATCGTGCTGGGGGAGGCCCTGCGCGAGGCGCTGGGCGACAAGGCGGGCATCCGCAGGTTCGGCGACGCGACCGTGCCGCTCGACGAGGCGCTCGTGCAGGCCGTGGTCGACGTCTCCGGACGCCCCTACTGCGTGCACACGGGTGAGCCCGACGGCCAGGCGTACGTCGCCATCGGCGGTCCCGGGCTGGCGCCCTACCAGGGCTCCCTGACCCGCCACGTCTTCGAGACCCTCGCCTTCCACGCCCAGATCGCGCTGCACGTCCGGGTGCTGGCGGGCCGCGACCCCCACCACCTGGTCGAGGCGCAGTTCAAGGCGCTCGCACGAGCGCTGCGCGACGCCATCGCGTTCGACCCGCGCGAGACCGGCGTGCCCTCGACCAAGGGCACGCTTTAGTGGCCGCACTGATCCGATGACGCGCGTGACCGTCCTCGACTACGGGTCGGGGAACCTCCGCTCTGCGGTGCGCGCACTCGAGCGCGCCGGCGCGGAGGTGACGCTCACCGCCGACCGGTCGGTGGCGGCCGAGGCCGACGGGCTGGTGGTGCCTGGCGTGGGGGCGTACGCCGCCTGCATGAGCGGGCTGCGTCGCGTCCGTGGTCCGGAGCTGATCGGCCGCCGGCTCGCGGGCGGCCGGCCGGTGCTCGGCATCTGCGTCGGCATGCAGGTGCTGTTCACCACGGGCATCGAGCACGGCGTCGTCACCGACGGCTGCGCCGAGTGGCCAGGGGTCGTCGAGCGGCTGCAGGCCCCCGTCGTTCCCCACATGGGCTGGAACACCGTCGAGACGCCCGCGGGCAGCACCCTCTTCGACGGCGTCGAGCAGGAGAGGTTCTACTTCGTGCACTCCTACGCCGTCCGCGACTGGACGCTGGTCACCAACGACCGCACCCGGGCACCGCTGGTGACCTGGGCCGAGCACGGTGGCGACCGCTTCGTCGCGGCCGTCGAGAACGGCCCGCTTGTCCGCCACCCAGTTCCACCCCGAGAAGTCCGGTGACGCCGGCGCCGCGCTGCTGCGCAGCTGGGTGCGGTCGCTGTGAGCGCCTACCTCGAGCTGTTGCCCGCAGTCGACATCGCCGACGGCCACGCGGTCCAGCTGGTCCAGGGCGTCGCCGGGTCGGAGAAGCGGTTCGGCGACCCGATCGAGGCGGCGCTGCGCTGGCAGGACGCAGGGGCGGAGTGGATCCACCTCGTCGACCTCGACGCCGCGTTCGGTCGCGGCCACAACCGCGAGCTCCAGGCCGAGATCGTCGGACGGCTCGACATCTCGGTGGAGATGAGCGGGGGCATCCGCGACGACGAGTCGTTGGCAGCTGCGATGGCCGCCGGCTGCCGACGGGTCAACATCGGCACGGCGGCGCTCGAGCAGCCCGAGTGGTGCGCGGCCGCGATCGCGGCGTACGGCGACCGGGTGGCCGTGGGCCTCGACGTACGTGGCCGGACCCTGGCCGCACGCGGCTGGACCCGTGAGGGCGGCGACCTCTACGACGTGCTCGCCCGCCTCGATGCCGAGGGGTGCGCCCGCTACGTCATCACCGACGTCAACAAGGACGGCATGCTGCAAGGACCGAACCTGCAGCTGCTCCGCGACGTCGCCGCCGCCACCGACCGGCCCCTCGTCGCGTCGGGCGGCGTCACGACCCTCGACGACATCCGCGCGCTGATGGAGCTCGTCCCGGTGGGGGTGGAGGGCGCCATCGCGGGGACAGCGCTGTACGAGGGACGGTTCAGGCTCGAGGACGCTCTCGCGCTGACCAAGGGCACCGGATGAGTCTCGCCGTCCGCGTGATCGCGTGCCTCGACGTCGACGCGGGCCGCGTGGTCAAGGGCGTCAACTTCCGCGACGTGCGCGACGCCGGCGATCCGGTCGAGCTTGCCCGGGCCTACGACGCCGCCGGCGCCGACGAGCTCACGTTCCTGGACATCTCGGCGTCGCACGAAGGTCGGGCGACGACCCTGGAGGTCGTCTCACGGACGGCCGAGGAGGTGTTCATCCCCCTGTGCGTCGGCGGGGGAGTGTCCTCGGTCGAGGACGTCGACCGGTTGCTGCGCGCCGGGGCCGACAAGGTGGCGGTCAACACGGCGGCGATCCAGCGGCCCGAGCTGGTCGCCGAGATCGCCGACCGCTTCGGCAACCAGGTGCTGGTGCTCTCGGTCGACGCGCGCCGCTCGGCCGGGACGGCGTCCGGCTTCGAGGTCACCACGCACGGCGGCCGCACGTCAGCCGGTCTCGACGCGCTCGAGTGGGCCGCGCGGGGCGCCGAGCTCGGCGCCGGCGAGATCCTGCTCAACGCCATGGACGCCGACGGCACCCGTGAGGGCTTCGACCTGGCCCTGGTCCGGCTGGTCCGGGCGGCGGTGTCGATCCCGGTCATCGCCTCGGGCGGAGCGGGCGCCGCCGATCACTTCCCGCCCGCGGTCGAGGCCGGCGCCGACGCGGTCCTCGCGGCCAGCGTCTTCCACTTCGGCACCGTCTCGATCGGCGAGGTCAAGACCGCCCTGGCCGCCGCCGGCCACCCCGTCCGCTGACCCCCCTCATCTGGATAGTCCCTCACGTTTGGCACCGACTTGCGCGGGACTTCGGTGCCAAACGTGAGGGACTATCCCGAATCCTGGCCGCGTGGTCAGAGGCCGAGGGACGCGCCGCGGAGCTTGCGGACGGCGTCGTCGGGACCCTCGAAGGTCAGGTCCCGGGTCTGGGCGCGGCCGAAGAGGAACAGGGTGACCTCACCGGGCAGGCCCGAGACGACGACGGGGTCGGAGCCGGGGACGAGCACGGAGCGCCGCTCGACGTCGGTACGCCGGATCGTGACCGGGACGCCTGCCGACCGGACCAGCACCTTGCCGGCCGCCGAGATCGCCTTCCACAGCGTGGAGCGCGCTCGGCCGTCGAGGGCGCGCGGCATCCAGTCGGGCTGGGCCCGCCGCAGGTCCTCGTGGTGCACGAACAGCTCGAGGGTGTTGAGCCACGCGTCGATCTGCGGCAGAGCCACGGGCGAGAACCACGGCCGGGTCCGGAACCGCTCGACCAGCACCTCGTAGTCCTGCCGTGCCAGCCGGGCCATCTCGCGCTCGGTCAACCCGGACAGGAGGGACACCTGGATCCCCGGCGCCCCGACCAGGCTGCGCTCGCGGACGAGCAGGTGACAGAGCAGGTCCTTGGCGGTCCAGTCGCCGGACAGCGTCGGGGCGTCCTCGCCGACCTCCAGCGCGGTGTCGCAGAGCGCGGCCCGCTCGGTGGTCACGAAGGCGGTCATGGTCCGAGCCTAGGAGGGCACGCCGATGCAGACGTTGTCGGCGGCCCGGAATAGCCTGACGACCTCGGGGGGTTGCGGGTGAGGATGCAACGAGGGGGAGTGACGACGAGCGCGACGGAGACGGCACAGGTGAGCGAGAGGCAGGGCGGGACCACCCTCGCCGGCTTTCGCGTCATCGGGGTCGCGATCAAGCGGGAGCCGCACATCTTCGCGCTGTCCACGCTCGGCAGCCTGCTGTTCGGGGCGCTGACCGTCGCCGACGCCTGGGTGCTCGGCTGGGCGACCGACAACGTCGTGATCCCCGCCTTCAGGGACGGCGAGATCGGCGCCGGGATGCTGTGGACGGTCCTGGCGCTCTTCATGGGCGTCGCGCTGCTGCGGGCGGTCGGCATCGTGGCCCGCCGGCTGGGCGCAGGCGTCATGCAGTACCGCATGCAGGCGCACACCCGCCGCGCGGTCACGCGCCAGTACCTCTCGCTGCCCATGGAGTGGCACCAGCGGCACCCGACCGGCCAGCTGCTCTCGAACGCCTACTCGGACGTCGAGGCCGCCTGGGGGCCGATCGCGCCCCTCCCGATGGCGGTCGGCACGGTCGCGATGATGGTGATCGCCATCATCCAGATGCTGCTCGCCGACGTCGTCCTCGCCCTCGTCGGCCTGCTGGTCTTCCCCGCCGTCGTCGCGGCCAACCTGGTCTACCAACGGCTCGCCTCACCCTTGATGACCAGGGCGCAGGCGTTGCGGGCCGAGGTCAGCGAGATCGCCCACGAGTCCTTCGACGGTGCCCTCGTCGTGAAGACGCTGGGGCGCGAGCAGGAGGAGACCGATCGCTTCACCGCCAAGGCCAACGAGCTGCGCAACGTCAACATCCGGGCCGGCCGCATCCGCGCCGCCTTCGACCCGACCCTGGCCTCGCTGCCCAACCTCGGCGTGCTCGTGGTCCTCACCGTGGGTGTCGCCCGCGTGCTCGCCGGCAGCACCGATCCCGGCGACGTCGTGACCGTCGCCTACCTCCTCACCATCGTCTCGTTCCCCATCCGCTCGATCGGCTGGCTGTTGGGCGAGTTCCCGCGCAGCGTGGTGGGCTACCAGCGCGCCGACGCGGTGATCCGCGCCACCGGCGCTATGCCGTACGGCGACCGCGCGGTGCCGCAACCCGACTCCGGGCATGGCGCCAGGCTCGAGGTCGACGGCCTCGCCTACGCCTACGACCCGGACGTGCCGCTGCTCCGGGACCTCACCTTCGACGTCCAACCCGGCCAGACGGTCGCCGTCGTCGGGGCCACGGCCAGTGGCAAGAGCACGTTGACCAGCCTGCTCACGCGCCTGGTCGACCCCGACCGCGGGCGGATCCTCGTCGACGGCGCCGACCTCCGCGACCTGCGCCCCGGCGCGCTGGCGGCGGTGATGTCGTTGGTCCAGCAGACCGCGTTCCTCTTCGACGACACGGTCCGCGGCAACGTCACCCTGGGCGCCGACATCTCCGACGCGGACGTCTGGGCGGCCCTGCGCACGGCCCAGGCCGACGGTTTCGTCGCCGCGCTCCCGCACGGGCTCGACACCCAGCTCGGCGAGCGCGGAACGTCGCTGTCCGGCGGCCAGCGGCAACGCATCTCACTGGCCCGGGCCCTGGTCCGCCGACCCAGGCTGCTCGTGCTCGACGACGCGACCTCGGCCGTCGACCCCGAGGTCGAGGCCCGCATCCTCGCCTCGCTGCGGGAGGGCGACGCCGACGCGACGCTGGTCGTCGTCGCCTACCGCAAGGCCACGATCGCGCTCGCCGACGAGGTCGTGCACCTCGAGGACGGCCGCGTCGCCGACCGGGGCACGCACGCCGACCTGCTGGCCCGCAGCCCGGCGTACGCCACCCTGGTCAACGCCTACGAGCACCACCTCGAGAAGGTGGAGGAGTCATGAGCGACCTCGGGACGACCGCCACCCGGATGGACACCGGCGAGGACATCGGCGCCCTCGACACGATCCGCCGCGGCGTGGAGATCTCGCCCGAGCTCACCCACGGCTTCAAGGTCACGCTCGTCCTCGCCATCATCGCGTCGTGCGGCCAGGTGGTCGTGCCGATCGCCGTCCAGCAGACCCTGGATCGCGGCCTCAACGGCCTCGACGGCCCCGACGTGAGCTTCGTCGCGTGGATGGGCGTGGTCTGTGCGATCGCCATCGTGCTGACCAGCTGGGCGTCGTACCTCATGACCAGCCGGCTGTTCGTCACCTCGGAGCGCGGCCTGGCCACCCTCCGCATCAAGGCGTTCCGGCACGTCCACGACCTGCCGCTGCTCACGCAGAACACCGAGCGTCGCGGTGCCCTGGTCTCGCGGGTCACCACCGACGTCGACCAGGTCAGTCAGTTCCTGGTCTTCGGCGGCCTGATCTTCATCGTGAGCATCGGCCAGATGATGGTGGCCACGGTCATCATGGTGATCTACAGCTGGCAGCTCGCGCTGGTCGTGTGGGTGTCGTTCGCCCCGCTGTTCCTGTCGATCCGCTACTTCCAGCGCAAGCTCTCGGAGGCCTACAGCCTGGTCCGCCGGCAGGTGGGCGTGCTGCTCTCCGCGATCTCGGAGCCGGTGGTCGGCGCGGCCGTCGTGCGCTCCTACGCCGTCGAACAGCGGACCCAGCAGCGCATCGACGACGCGATCGACGAGTTCAAGGCGGCGAGCACCCGCGCCCAGCGGTTCACCGTGATCTCCTTCAGCCTGGGCGGGATCTCGGCGGGGCTGGCCAACGCCGGCGTCATCATCGTCGGGGTCCTGCTCGGGTTCACCAGCGGGATGACCTCGGGCGAGGTGCTGGCCTTCGCGTTCCTCGTGACGCTGTTCGTCGGACCCGTGCAGATGGGCACCCAGATCCTCACCGACGCCCAGAACGCCATCGCCTCGTGGCGGCGCGTCATCGGCATCCTCGACACGCCCGCCGACCTCGTCGACCCCGGCCCCGACGGCGAGGTGCTGCCCCGTGCCCCGATCGAGGTGACCTTCGAGCACGTCACGTTCGCCTACCCCGACGGCCCGCCGGTGCTGCGCGACATCGACCTCACGATCGCGCCCGGCACCCGCGTCGCGATCGTCGGCGAGACCGGGTCGGGAAAGTCGACGTTCGCCAAGCTGCTCACCCGCCTCATGGACCCGCGCGACGGTGCCGTCCTGCTCGACGGCATCGACGTACGCCGGATCGCCCCGGAGAGCCTGCGTCGCAGCGTGGTCCTGGTTCCTCAGGAGGGCTTCCTCTTCGACGACACCATCACCGCCAACGTCCGCTACGGCCGGCTCGACGCCGACGAGGCCGACATCCACGCCAGCGCCGAGGAGCTCGGGCTCGCCGACTGGTTGGCCGGCCTGCCGCGGCGGTCTCCACACGCACGTCGGCCAGCGCGGGGAGTCGCTCTCGGCAGGGGAGCGCCAGCTCGTCGCGCTGCTGCGGGCCCACCTCGCCGACCCCGACCTCCTCGTGCTCGACGAGGCGACCAGCGCCGTCGATCCCGCCCTCGAGATGCGCATCGGCCGGGCGCTCGAGCGACTCATGACGGGTCGCACGTCGGTCACCATCGCCCACCGGATGTCGACGGCCGAGGCCGCTGACGAGGTCGTGGTCGTCGACCGCGGCCGCGTCGTCCAACGCGGCCCTCACGCGGTGCTCGTCGCCCAGGACGGCGTCTACGCCGGCCTGCACCGGTCCTGGATCGCCCAGCAGGGCACCAGCGCGGCGACGGGACGGGGGATGATCTCCTCGTGACCGACCTCGATGCGGCCCTCGCCGCACGCCTCAAGCGGACAGCCGACGGACTGGTGCCCGCCGTCGTCCAACAGCACGACACCGGCGAGGTCCTCATGCTGGGCTGGATGGACGACGAGGCCCTGGCCCGCACCCTGACCACCGGGCGGGCGACGTACTGGTCCCGCTCCCGGCAGGAGTACTGGATGAAGGGGGAGACCTCCGGCCACCGGCAGTGGGTCAAGGAGGTCCGGCTCGACTGCGACGGCGACACCCTGCTCGTCAAGGTCGACCAGGAGGGCCCCGCCTGCCACACCGGCACCCGGACCTGCTTCGACGCCGACATCCTGCTCGCCGATGGCTGACCGACGGCGGACCTTCGTCCCGGTGCTGGCCATCGGGGTGTCGTCGGCGGCGATCACCGCGGTCGCCAGCAGCCGCAACCTGGTCCGCGTGGGAGCCTTCCTCGTTCCCGGCGACGGCTCCGCCCTGGGGCCCGGAGGAGCGAACGACCTGCCGCTGGCCACCACCCTCTCGATGGTCGTCCTGGCGTCGTGGGGCGTCGTGCTCGTCACCCGGGGCCGCGTGCGGCGCACGGTCGCCGTGCTCGGGGCGCTCGCCTCCTCGGGCGTGCTGGCGACCGTGGTCGCGGGGTGGTGGCAGCTTCCCGACGCTGTCTCCGACGAGCTCGCCCGCGTCGGTGCGCGCCCGGAGATCGAGCTCGCGGCGTGGTACTGGGTCGCGCTGGTCGGCCGCAGTCCTGTCGGTGGCGGCGAGCGTCGCGGCCGTGTGGCTGGTCCCCTCGTGGCCCGAGATGGGCGACAAGTACGACCGCCCGACCGGACCGCCCGCGGAGCAGGCCGACGACGACCTGGCGCTCTGGAAGGCGCTCGACGAAGGGCGCGACCCGACCGCCTGACGGCGTCCTTCGTCACTAGACTGTGGCCCGTCCCGTCGTCCGAACCGCGCAGGAGACCTCGATGGCCCACCACGGCAACACCCCCGCAGCCTGGACCGGCGTGACCGTCGCGATGGTCGGGTTCGTCGTCGGGGGCATCGGCCTGATGATGACGCCGGTCAACATGACCGTCTTCTGGGTCGCGGCCGTCATCACCGCTCCTCGCCCTGCCGATCTTCGCGGTGATGAACAGGATGGGACTGGGCGACGAGGCTGCGCGCGACTAGTGGTCGTCGAGGGATGACCACCGTCGCCCACGCGTCCACCGCGCGTGCGCGGTCCCGGCGCCGACGGCTGGTGGCCCCGCTCGCGACGGCCGGTGTCGTCGGTGCGCTGACGGTCGCGCTGCACTACCGGGACCCGCACACGCAGGGCAGCTGGGGTCTCTGCCCGGTCGCGCTTCCTGACCGGTCTCGACTGCCCCGGCTGCGGCGGCCTGCGCGCCGTCAACGACCTGACGCACCTCGACCTGGCGGGTGCGGCGTCGAGCAACCTGCTTCTCGTGCTGGCCATCCCGGTCCTGGTCCTGCTGTGGGTGGCGTGGGTACGCCGCGAGTGGCGAGGCCACGGGAGGTTGCTGCCCACCTCGCGCCCGGTGCTGTGGGGGCAGGTCGCGCTCGGGTTGGCGGTCGCCTTCGCCGTCGCCCGCAACCTGCCCGTCGGCGGCTGGCTGGCCGCCTGACGCGCGCCTGCCGGACCGGCTGCGAGCGCCGCCGGCGTCAGGTGGTGTCGAACGTTCCGTCGAAGCTCAGCACCCCGGTCGCGAAGAGGACCGCACCGATGATCATGAAGACGATCGCCACGATGCCGAGGATCCACCCGGCCTTCGCCAGCCCGGCGCCCTGCTGACCCGTCTGGGCGATCTCGTTCTGGGCGGAGCGGCCGAGGATCAGCGCGACGATTCCGAGCGGCCCGCAGCACAGGACCCCGAGGATTCCGAGGACCAGAGACCAGACGGCCTTGGAGTTGGTGCCCTGCGGTGCGCCGCCGTACGGCTGGCCGTACTGCGGCTGGTCGCCGTAGGGCGGGGGCGGCGGCGGTGGGTCGTAGCTCATCTGCGTCTCCTGGGTCCGAAGCGGCGGGTGGCACAACTCTGCGGTGGGGGTCGAGGCTACACAGCGGCCGGCCTGCTCGTCTCGACTCCCTGGACCCTGATGGGAGCCGTGCACCTGCGTGAGACGCTAGTGCCGCCAGCCCGTCCCGGGCGTTCCCGCATCCCGGAGGTCCGCCGCGTGTCCGTGCTCGACGACATCGTCGCCGGCGTGCGCGACGACCTCGCGGCTCGCGAGTCCCGGACGACGCTCACCGAGCTGCGGGCCGCGCTGGCCGACGTCGACCCGCCGCGCGGATCCGATGCCCGCCTTCCGGTCAGCCGGGACGAGCGTGATCGCCGAGGTGAAGCGGCGCAGCCCGAGCAAGGGTGATCTCGCCGAGATCGCGGACCCGGCGCAGCTGGCCGCGGCGTACGCCCGTGGCGGGGCGCACGCCATCAGCGTGCTCACCGAGGAGCGCCGCTTCGGCGGCAGCCTCGCGGACCTGGCGGCGGTGCGGGCGGCGGTCCCCACACCGCTGCTGCGCAAGGACTTCATCGTCAGCGACTACCAGCTGGTCGAGGCGCGGGTGACGGGTGCCGACCTCGCGCTCCTGATCGTCGCGGCGCTCGACGACGACTCGCTGCGCCGTCTCCACGAGACGGCGCGCGGGCTCGGGCTCACCGTCCTGGTCGAGGTGCACGACGAGTCCGAGGCGGAGCGGGCGTCCGACCTCGGTGCGGAGCTGATCGGCGTCAACGCCCGGAACCTGCGGACACTCGAGGTCGATGACCAGGCGTTCGGCAGACTGGCAGCGCAGCTCCCGGACGATCGTGTGCTCGTGGCCGAGTCCGGGATCACCGGTCCGGCCGACGTGGCGCGCTACGCCGGCCTCGGGGCGCGGGTGGTGCTGGTGGGTGAGGCGCTGGTGAAGGACGGGGACCCCGAGTCCGCGGTTCGGGCGATGACAGGCTGCAGTGAAGACGGCGGGACCTCAGTGAAGGCAAGAGGAGGAGTGCGGTGAACAGCGACGGGCCCGATGAGCGGTGGACCGCCGACGAGCGCGGCTGGTTCGGCGACTTCGGTGGCAGGTTCATGCCGGAGGCGCTCGTCGCCGCGCTCGACGAGCTCACCGTGGCCTGGCAGGAGGCGATGGCGGACCCCAGCTTCGTGGGCGAGTTCGACACGATCCTTCGCGAGTACGCCGGCGTCCCGAGCCTGCTCTACGACGCCGAGCGACTCAGCGCCGAGATCGGCGGGGCACGGATCCTCCTCAAGCGTGAGGACCTCAACCACACCGGCGCCCACAAGATCCGCAACGTGCTCGGGTCAGGCGCTGCTGACCAGGCGGATGGGCAAGACGCGGGTGATCGCCGAGACCGGCGCCGGCCAGCACGGCGTGGCGAGCGCCACCGCCGCGGCGTACTTCGGGCTCGACTGCACCGTCTACATGGGCTCGGTCGACGTGAAGCGGCAGGCCCTCAACGTGGCGCGCATGCAGCTGCTCGGCGCGAAGGTCGTCCCGGTCGACTCCGGCAGCGCCACCTTGAAGGACGCCATCAACGAGGCGCTGCGCGACTGGGTCGCCAGCGTCGACCACACGGCGTACCTCTTCGGCACCGCCGCCGGCCCGCACCCGTTCCCGAGCATGGTCCGCGACTTCACCCGCGGCATCGGCGACGAGGCACGTGCCCAGTGCCTCGAGCTCACCGGCCGCCTGCCTGACGCGATCGCCGCGTGCGTCGGCGGGGGCTCCAACGCCATCGGGCTCTTCAGCGCCTTCCTCGGCGACGAGGACGTCGCGATCTACGGCTTCGAGGCGGGTGGCGACGGGAGTCGAGACGGGCCGCCACGCCGCCACGATCGCCGCCGGCGACAGCGGTGTGCTGCACGGCGCGCGGACCTTCGTCCTCCAGGACGAGGACGGCCAGACGATCGAGTCGCACTCGATCTCCGCCGGGCTCGACTACCCGGGGGTCGGCCCGCAGCACGCCCACCTGGCGAAGTCCGGCCGCGCCGACTACCTGCCCGTCACCGACGCGCAGGCGATGGACGCCCTCGAGGTGCTGGCCCGCACCGAGGGGATCATCGCCGCGATCGAGTCGGCGCACGCCTGGCGGGTGCCTACGACGTGGCGCGGAGGCTGGGCCCCCAGGGTCTCGTCCTGGTCAACCTCAGCGGCCGCGGCGACAAGGACATGGAGACCGCCATCGACTGGTTCGGCCTGGGCGGCACCCGGTGACCGGGCAGCGTGACCACCGCGTTCGAGGCGGCCCGGGCCGAGGGTCGTGCCGCGCTGGTGGGCTACCTGCCGGCGGGGTTCCCCGATGTCGACGGAGGCATCGAGGCGCTGCGCACGATGGTCGAGTCGGGCTGCGACGCCATCGAGATCGGCCTGCCCTACAGCGACCCGGTGATGGACGGCCCCACCATCCAGGCGGCGGCCCAGCAGGCGCTCGAGCGCGGCGTGCGCACCAAGGACGTGCTGCGCACGGTCGAGGCCGTCGCGGCGACCGGGGTCCCCGCCCTGGTGATGACCTACTGGAACCCCGTCGAGCGCTACGGCGCCCGCGCGGTTCGCCGCCGATCTCGCGGCCGCCGGGGGCGCGGGGCTGATCACCCCCGACCTGACGCCCGACAGCGCCGAGGAGTGGATCGCCGCCGCCGACAGCCCACGACCTCGACAAGGTGTTCCTGGTCGCGCCGTCCTCGACCGACGCGCGGCTGGCGATGACCACGGCCGCCTGTCGCGGCTTCGTCTACGCCACGGCCGTCATGGGGGTGACCGGTGCCCGGGCCACGTCCAGCGACGCTGGCCGAGCCGCTCGTGCGGCGAGCCAAGGCGACCACCGATCTCCCGGTCGCCGTGGGCGTGGGCGTCGGCACCGGCGACCAGGCAGCCGACGTGGCGGCGTACGCCGACGGCGTGATCGTCGGCTCGGCGTTCGTCCGGGCGCTGCTCGACCACCCCGACGACCGGGCGGCGGGGCTGGCGGCCCTGGCCGCCCTGACCGAGGACCTCGCCGACGGAGTGCGCCGTGGTCGACGAAGCCTGGCTCGGCGCGGCTCCTGTTCCTGATCCTGGCGGTGGCACTGCTCGCCGGGTGCACGCAGGTCGACGGCGGCACGTCCAACGCGATCGTCGTGGGCGGCGACGACGACGGCTACAACGGGGTGGTGCTCACCGAGCCCTACGCCGTGCCCGAGCAGAAGCTCGTCGACACCGACGGGGCGAAGTACTCCCTGGCCACCGACCCCGACGCGGCGCTGACGCTGGTGTTCTTCGGCTACACGCACTGTCCCGACATCTGCCAGATCGTGATGTCGACGATCGCCTCCGCGCTCAACCGGCTCGAGCGCGTCCGAGCGCGAGCAGGTCGCGGTCGTGTTCGTCACCACCGACCCTGCTCGCGACACCGGCGTGGTGCTGCGCGACTACCTCGACCAGTTCGACCCGGCGTACGTCGGCCTCACCAGCGACCTGCCCACCATCGAGGCCGTGGGGGAGAAGCTCGGCGTCTACGTCGCCCAGGGCGAGCCGCTGCCCAGCGGCGGCTACGAGGTCGACCACGGCACCCCGATCGTCGGGGTCGCCCCCGACGGGTCGGCGCCGCTGGTCTGGCAGGAGGGCTCCTCCTCGGCGGAGCTGGCCGAGGACCTGCAGAAGTACCTCGCCACCGACGCGGCCCAGGACGGCGCGCGGTGACGAGCACCCAGCTGCTGGTCTGGGCGATCCCGAGCCCGTCGGAGAGCGTCTGGCACCTGGGACCGCTGCCGATCCGCGCCTACGCCCTGTGCATCGTGGCGGGCATCCTGGCCGCGGTCTGGATCGCCGACAAGCGCTGGATCGCCCGCGGCGGAGCGCCCAACGAGATCGCCGACCTGGCGATCTGGGCGGTGCCGTTCGGGCTCGTCGGCGGCCGGCTCTACCACGTGCTCACCGACTGGGAGCTCTACTTCGGGGAGGACCGGAACCCGGTCGCAGCGCTGTACGTCTGGCGCGGCGGGCTCGGCGTCTGGGGAGCGATCGCGATGGGCGCGCTCGGCGTGGCCATCGGGGCCCGGCAGCAAGCGCATCAAGCTGCTCCCCGTCATGGACGCCATGGCGCCGGGAGTGCTCGTCGCCCAGGCCCTGGGCCGGCTGGGCAACTACTTCAACCAGGAGCTGTTCGGGAGACCGACCGACCTGCCGTGGGCCCTGGAGATCGACGCTGCGCACCGGCCCGCGGGCTACCTCGACGAGCCGACCTTCCACCCGACGTTCCTCTACGAGTCCCTGTGGTGCCTGGCCGCCGCCGGGGTGCTGATCTGGGCCGACCGGCGCTTCCGGCTCGGTCACGGCCGGGTCGTGGCGCTCTACGTGATGGCGTACACCGCTGGCCGGGCGTGGATCGAGATGCTGCGGGTCGACAGTGTCCAGCTGGACAACGTGCTGGGTCTGCGCTGGAACGTCTGGACGTCGATCATCTTGTTCGTCCTGGCGCTGGCGTACTTCCTCTGGTCTCGTCGGGCCCGCCCCGGCCGGGAGACGTCGGTCTACCACCGGGATGTGACGCGCAGCCCGTCCTGAGGCACGAAGGATCGGTGTGGGCGCGGGGTGGTCTCGACTGATCTCGCCACAGCTCGCTGCTCGACCACCGGGGAGCTGCGTTCTGCCCGCTGAGATGGTGATCTCACGAGCCCGTTGTCGCGGTGTACCGTGCCGATAGCCGCGCGGGCCAATGTTGTCCCCTGCCGCCGATCCTCGATTTCAGACGACGACGGGAGGAATGCCTGATGCCTGCATTCCCGCCGATGGCCCGGAGCAGGCCCGCCGAGGGCCTCTACGACCCGCGCTTCGAGCACGACGCCTGCGGTGTGGCGTTCGTCGCCACCCTGACCGGCGAGGCCAGCCACGACATCGTGGTCAAGGCCCTCACCGCGCTGCGCAACCTCGAGCACCGTGGCGCCGCGGGCGCGGAGCCGAACTCGGGTGACGGCGCAGGGATCCTGCTGCAGGTGCCGGACGCCTTCCTGCGAGCGGTCTGCGGCGACGAGGGCATCGCGCTGACGCCGGCAGGCACGTACGCCGTCGGCACGGCGTTCCTGCCCGGCGACGACGACCACGTGGTCAAGACCCGCCGGCGCATCGAGGAGCTCGCCGACGAGGAGGGGCTGGCCGTCCTCGGCTGGCGCGACGTCCCGACCCGACCGGGGGTGCTCGGGGCGACCGCGCGCTCGGTGATGCCGGCGTTCAGCCAGGTCTTCGTCGCGGGCGCGGGCCAACGGGTCGCCGGGATGGCCCTGGAGCGCCGTGCCTACTGCCTGCGCAAGCGGGCCGAGAAGGAGACCGACGTCTACTTCCCGTCGCTCTCGTCACGGACGCTCGCCTACAAGGGGATGCTCACCACCGACCAGCTCGACGAGTTCTTCCCCGACCTCGTCGACGAGCGGATCGCCTCGGCGCTGGCGGTGGTGCACTCGCGCTTCTCGACCAACACCTTCCCGAGCTGGCCGCTGGCCCATCCGTTCCGCTTCATCGCCCACAACGGCGAGATCAACACCGTCATGGGCAACCGCAACTGGATGCGCGCCCGCGAGGCGCTGCTGGCCTCCGACGTGATCCCCGGTGACCTCGACCGGCTGTTCCCGATCTGCACCCCCGGAGCGTCCGACTCGGCGTCGTTCGACGAGGTCCTCGAGCTGCTGCACATGGGCGGGCGCAGCCTGCCGCACTCGGTGCTGATGATGATCCCGGAGGCCTGGGAGAACCACACCGAGATGGACGACGCGCGACGCGCGTTCTACGAGTTCCACTCGGCCCTCATGGAGCCCTGGGACGGGCCCGCCTGCGTCGTCTTCACCGACGGCTCGCAGATCGGGGCCGTCCTGGACCGCAACGGTCTGCGGCCCTCCCGCTACTGGGTGACCGACGACGGGCTCGTCGTGCTGGCCTCCGAGGTCGGAGTTCTCGACCTCGACCCGGCGACCATCGTGCGCAAGGGCCGGCTGCAGCCAGGGCGGATGTTCCTGGTCGACACCGACGAGCACCGCATCATCGAGGACGAGGAGGTCAAGACCGAGCTGGCCGCCGAGCACCCGTACGACGAGTGGCTGCATGCCGGGATGGTCCGGCTCGACGACGTCCCCGAGCGCGAGCACATCGTGCACACGCACGCGTCGGTCACCCGGCGCCAGCAGATCTTCGGCTACACCGAGGAGGAGCTGCGCGTGCTGCTCACCCCGATGGCCAACAACGGGGCGGAGCCCATCGGCTCGATGGGCACGGACACGCCGATCGCCGCGCTCTCGGAGAAGCCGCGGCTGCTCTTCGACTACTTCAGCCAGCTGTTCGCCCAGGTCACCAACCCGCCGCTCGACGCGATCCGCGAAGAGCTCGTCACGTCGCTCTACGGCTCGATCGGCCCGGAGGCCAACGTGCTCGACCCCGGGCCGGCATCGTGTCGCCAGGTCGTGCTGCCGTTCCCGGTCTTCTCCAACGACGACCTCGCCAAGATCCGGCACATCAACCGTGACGGCGACATGCCCGGCTTCACCACGCACATCGCCCGCGGTCTCTACCCCGTCGAGGGCGGCGGCGAGGGCGATGGCCGCCCGGCTCGACGAGATCTGCGCCGAGGTCTCCGAGGCGATCGCCGAGGGCGCGCGCATCATCGTGCTCTCCGACCGGCACGCCACCCAGGAGCTCGCCCCGATCCCGTCCCTGCTGCTCACCGGAGCGGTGCACCACCACCTGGTGCGCGAGAAGACACGCACCCAGGTGGGCCTCCTGGTCGAGGCCGGCGACGTCCGCGAGGTCCACCATGTCGCCCTGCTCATCGGCTACGGCGCCGCGGCGGTCAACCCCTACCTGGCCATGGAGTCGGTCGAGGACCTTGCCCGGGACGGCTTCTACGTCAAGGTCGAGCCCGAGGTGGCGGTCAAGCACCTGATCAAGGCGCTCGGCAAGGGCGTGCTTGAAGGTGATGTCCAAGATGGGCGTGTCCACCGTCGCCTCCTACACCGGCGCCCAGATCTTCGAGACCGTCGGGCTGTCCTCGGCGGTCGTCGACCGCTACTTCACCGGCACGACCTCCAAGCTCGGAGGCGTCGGTCTCGACGTGGTGGCGGAGGAGGTCGCCCGCCGGCACACGACGGCGTACCCCCGTGGCGGCATCTCGCCGTCGCACCGCGAGCTCCAGATCGGTGGGGAGTACCAGTGGCGCCGTGAGGGTGAGCCGCACCTGTTCGACCCCGACACGGTCTTCCGGCTTCAGCACTCCACGCGCACGCAGCGCTACGACATCTTCAAGCAGTACACGGCCCGGGTCGACGAGCAGGCCGAGCGGCTGATGACGCTGCGAGGGCTGTTCCGCTTCAGGGACGCCGGCGACACCGGCCGCGCGCCGATCCCGATCGAGGAGGTCGAGCCGGTCTCCGAGATCGTCAAGCGGTTCTCGACCGGCGCGATGTCCTACGGCTCGATCTCGCAGGAGGCCCACGAGACCCTGGCCATCGCGATGAACCGGCTGGGCGCGAAGTCCAACACCGGTGAGGGCGGCGAGGACGCCGACCGCCTCCACGACCCGGAGCGGCGTTCGTCGATCAAGCAGGTGGCCTCGGGCCGGTTCGGCGTGACCTCGGAGTACCTCACCAACGCCGACGACATCCAGATCAAGATGGCGCAGGGCGCGAAGCCCGGCGAGGGTGGACAGCTGCCCGGCAACAAGGTCTACCCGTGGGTGGCCAAGACCCGGCACTCGACGCCGGGCGTCGGGCTGATCAGCCCGCCGCCGCACCACGACATCTACTCGATCGAGGATCTCGCGCAGCTGATCCACGACCTGAAGAACGCGAACCCGTCGGCCCGCGTGCACGTCAAGCTCGTCTCCGAGGTCGGGGTCGGCACGGTGGCGGCGGGCGTCTCCAAGGCGCACGCCGACGTCGTCCTGATCTCCGGCCACGACGGCGGGACCGGCGCGTCCCCGCTGACCTCGCTCAAGCACGCGGGCGGGCCGTGGGAGCTCGGCCTCGCCGAGACCCAGCAGACCCTGCTGATCAACGGCCTGCGCGACCGGATCGTCGTGCAGACCGACGGTCAGCTCAAGACCGGGCGCGACGTCCTGGTGGCCGCGCTCCTCGGCGCGGAGGAGTTCGGCTTCGCGACCGCTCCGCTCGTGGTGTCGGGCTGCATCATGATGCGCGTCTGCCACCTCGACACCTGCCCGGTCGGCGTCGCGACCCAGAACCCCGTGCTGCGCGAGCGCTTCGGCGGCAAGCCGGAGTTCGTCGTCACGTTCTTCGAGTTCATCGCCCAGCGAGGTGCGCGAGCTGCTCGCAGAGCTGGGCTTCCGCAGCATCGAGGAGGCAGTCGGCCAGGCCGACGTGCTCGACGTCACCGCGGCCGTCGACCACTGGAAGGCCGACGGCCTCGACCTGACCCCGATCCTGCACATGCCCGACGTCGACGGCGACTTCGGGCAGTTCGCCGGCCAGGACCGGCACTGCTCGAAGTCCCAGGACCACGGTCTCGACCGGGCGCTGGACCACGAGCTGGTGCGGCTGGCGGCCCCCGCCCTGGATGGTGGAGAGCCGGTGCGCGCCCAGCTCGCCGTGCGCAACGTCAACCGGACCGTCGGCACGATCCTCGGTCACGAGGTGACCAAGCGCTACCAGGGCGAAGGCCTCCCGGACGGCACCATCGACATCACGTTCACCGGCTCGGCCGGGCAGTCCTTCGGCGCGTTCCTGCCGCGCGGCATCACGCTGCGGCTCGAGGGCGACGCCAACGACTACCTCGGCAAGGGCCTCTCCGGAGGTCGCCTCGTCGTCCGGCCCGACCGCGCGGCGACGTTCGTCGCGGAGCACCAGATCATCGCGGGCAACGTCATCGGCTACGGCGGCACCGGTGGCGAGATCTTCCTGCGCGGGCAGGTGGGTGAGCGCTTCTGCGTGCGCAACTCGGGCGTCACCGCGGTGGTGGAGGGCGTCGGCGACCACGGCTGCGAGTACATGACCGGCGGTCGGGCCGTCGTCCTGGGCCCGACGGGACGCAACTTCGCCGCCGGCATGTCGGGCGGCCACGCCTTCGTCCTCGACGTCGACGACGGTCGCGTCAACCACGAGCTCGTCGACCTCGGCCCGGTCGAGGCGGCGTACGCCGACGAGCTGCACGACCTCGTCCGGCGGCACGGCGAGGAGACCGGCTCGGCGGTGGCCGAGGTGTTGCTGGCCGACTGGCCCGCCGCCCTGACGCGCTTCACCCTGGTCATGCCGCGCGACTACAAGCGGGTGCTCGACACCAAGGCGGAGGCTCTCGAGCAGGGCCTCGACGAGGAGCAGGCCGACAACCGGATCATGGAGGTTCTCTATGGCTGAGGTCATCCGTCGTCACGGTGTGCTCGACGCAGCGTTCGCAACGCGGATCATGAAGGAGGCTCTGCTCGATGGCTGATCCGCGTGGGTTCCTGAAACATGACCGCGAGGTCGCTGGGCGACGACCTGTCGCCGAGCGGGTCAACGACTGGGACGAGGTCTACCCCGACGGCATCGGTCGAGCCCTGCTGCCGATCATCACCACCCAGGCCGGGCGCTGCATGGACTGCGGTATCCCGTTCTGCCACCAGGGCTGCCCGCTCGGCAACATCATCCCGGAGTGGAACGACCTGGTCTGGCGCGACGACTGGGATGGCGCGATCGAGCGACTGCACGCGACCAACAACTTCCCGGAGTTCACCGGCCGCCTCTGCCCGGCGCCGTGCGAGACCGCCTGCGTGCTGGGCATCAACCAGGACCCGGTCACGATCAAGAACGTCGAGGTCTCGATCATCGACCGGGCCTGGCAGTCGGGCTTCGTGCGGCCCCAACCACCCGAGTGGCTCTCGGGCAAGACGGTGGCGATCGTCGGCTCAGGTCCGGCCGGGCTCGCCGCGGCCCAACAGCTCACCCGGGCCGGCCACACGGTGGCGGTCTACGAGCGTGCCGACAAGATCGGCGGCCTGCTGCGCTACGGCATCCCCGAGTTCAAGATGGAGAAGAAGCACCTGGACCGGCGGCTGGACCAGATGCGCAGGGAGGGCACTGTCTTCCGCGCCGGCGTCACCGTCGGGGAGTCCATCACCGGCGACCAGCTGCGCGACCGCTACGACGCGGTGGTCATCGCCACCGGCTCGACGATCGGCCGAGAGCTGCCCGTGCCCGGGCGCGAGCTCGCCGGCATCCACCAGGCCATGGAGTTCCTGCCGCAGGGCAACCGCGCCTCGCTGGGCGACCAGGTCGACGACCAGATCACGGCGACCGGCAAGCACGTCGTCATCATCGGCGGCGGCGACACCGGCGCCGACTGCCTCGGCACGTCGTTGCGGCAACGGCCCGCGTCGGTGACCCAGCTCGAGATCATGGGCCAGCCGCCCGTGGAGCGTCCGGCCGGGCCAGCCCTGGCCGTCGTACCCGATGACGTTCCGGGTCTCCTCGGCCCACGAGGAGGGCGGGAGTCGCGTCTACGCGGTCTCGACCCAGGAGTTCCTCGGTGACGAGCAGGGTCGGGTGCGGGCGCTGCGCCTGGTGGAGGTCGACGCGAAGTTCCAGCCGATCGAGGGCACCGAGCGCGAGATCCCCGCCGAGCTGGTGCTGCTCGCGATGGGGTTCGTCGGGCCCGAGCGACCGCTGCTCGAGCAGCTCGGCGTCGATCTCGACGAGCGTGGCAACGTCAAGCGCGACAGCGTCTACGCCACCAGCGTCGACGGCGTCTTCGTGGCGGGCGACGCCGGCCGTGGCCAGTCGCTGATCGTGTGGGCGATCGCCGAGGGGCGGGCCGCCGCGTCGGCGGTCGACACCTTCCTCACGGGGTCCACGACCCTGCCCGCCCCGATCCCGCCGACGGCGCGCCCGCTCGTCGTCTGACCGGGTCGGGTTCGGTCCACCGTTGGACGCCGGCGGCGTTGGATCGTTCCAACTAGCGCTAGGCTCGAGAGGTGCGTAGAGCGAAGATCGTGTGCACCCTCGGCCCAGCGGTGAACTCCGAGAAGGGCATCCGCGAGCTCGTCGATGCCGGCATGGACGTCGCGCGGCTGAACATGAGCCACGGGTCCTACGCCGACCACGAGCAGGCCTACCGCCTGGTCCGCGAGGCGTCGGACGCGACCGGTCACGGTGTCGGGATCTTCGCCGATCTCCAGGGGCCGAAGATCCGGCTGGAGACGTTCGCCGACGGGCCGGTGCGGCTCGAGACCGGCCAGGAGTGGACGATCACCACCCGCGAGGTGCCCGGTGACGCGAAGGCGTGCGGGACGACCTACAAGGGGCTGCCGGGTGACGTGGAGGTCGGCGACCCGATCCTCATCGACGACGGCAAGGTGCGCCTGGAGGTGACCAGCGTCGACGCCACCGACGTCGTCACAAGAGTTGTGGTCGCGCGGCAAGGTCAGCAACAACAAGGGCATCAACCTGCCGGGCGTGGCGGTCTCGGTGCCGGCGTTGTCCGAGAAGGACGTCGAGGACCTGCGCTGGGCCCTCAGGCTCGGCGTCGACTACGTCGCGCTCAGCTTCGTCCGCAGCGCCGCCGACGTCGAGGACGTACGCCGCATCATGCGCGAGGAGGGCATCCTTCTCCCGGTCATCGCCAAGATCGAGAAGCCCCAGGCGATCGACAACCTGGACGAGATCGTCAAGGCCTTCGACGCCTTCATGGTCGCCCGAGGCGACCTGGGCGTGGAGTGCCCCCTCGAGGACGTGCCGTTCCTGCAGAAGCAGATCATCGACAAGGCCCGGCGCAACGCCAAGCCGGTCATCGTCGCCACGCAGATGCTGGAGTCGATGATCACCAACCCCGCGCCCACCCGCGCGGAGGCCTCAGACGTCGCCAACGCGGTGCTCGACGGCGCCGACGCGGTCATGCTGTCCGGCGAGACGAGCGTGGGGGAGCACCCCATCACCGTCGTCGAGACGATGGCCCGCATCATCGGCTCCACCGAGGACCACGCGCTGCGCACCATGGCCGCCATCGACTGGCAGCCGCGGACCCAGGGCGGTGTCATCGCCAAGGCAGCCGCCGAGGTCGCCGAGCGGGTCGGCGCGGCGTTCCTCGTCGCGTTCACGCAGTCGGGCGACTCGGCCAAGCGCCTCTCGCGCTACCGGGGGCCCATCCCGGTGCTGGCGTTCACGCCCGAGGCGAAGGTACGGAGCCAGCTGAGCCTGACCTGGGGCGTGGAGACGTTCAAGACCTCCTTCGTCGAGCACACCGACGAGATGGTCCGCCAGGTCGACGAGCAGCTGCTCGAGATCGGGCGGGTCACCGAAGGCGAGGTCGTGGTGATCATCGCCGGCTCTCCGCCGGGCATCCCCGGCTCGACCAACGCGCTCCGGGTGCACCGGATGGGCGACGCGATCAACGAGGTCGCCCCGGCGTACCGGCGCCAGGCCTGAAGCCCGCAGCGGGTGCCCCGGGTGGGATTCGAACCCACACTGGACGGTGTTTGAGACCGCTTCCTCTGCCGTTGGGATACCGGGGCCAGAGCAGGATGAAAGGTACCCGAGCGCGAGCGGAACCCTTGACTCCGCCCAATAGTCGATTAGATTGCTCGACAATGAACCTGCAGGCAGTGACCGCGGCACGACGGCTCGTCGACGGATGGGGCCGACGAGTCCACGAGCGCGCGCTCGACAACGCTCGCGCGGCGGCGACCGAGACCAGTCGGCGTCGCGTCGAGGCGGCCGAGGTCGAGGCCTTCCTGACCAGCCGTCCGGCGCACACCCGGCCCGCAGCCCGCGCGCTCTGAGGGTCTGCCACCGGCCGCCCCGCGAGCAGGCGGTCGACGCCGACTAGCCTGACGGGGTGACCGAGCCGAGTCAGCCGCCGTCAGCTCGCGTGGTGATCGCCGAGGACGAGGCGCTCATCCGCATGGACCTGGCGGAGATGCTCGCGGAAGAGGGCTACGAGGTCGTCGGTCAGGCCGGGGACGGCGAGACGGCTGTCGAGCTCACCGAGCGGCTGCGGCCCGACCTGGTCATCCTCGACGTCAAGATGCCGGTCCTGGACGGCATCGCGGCCGCCGAGCGGATCGCCGGTGCGCGACTTGCCCCGGTGGTCATGCTCACCGCCTTCTCCCAGCGCGACCTGGTCGAGCGGGCGCGCGAGGCCGGCGCCATGGCGTACCTCGTCAAGCCGTTCGGCAAGCACGACCTCGTGCCCGCGATCGAGATGGCCGTGAGCCGCTACGCAGAGCTCACCGACCTGGAGCGCGAGGTCACCGACCTCACGGAGCGGCTGGAGGCACGCAAGGCCGTGGACCGCGCGAAGGTGGAGCTGCAGCGCACGCTGGGCCTCAGCGAGCCCGACGCATTCCGGTGGATCCAGAAGACCGCGATGGACCTGCGGCTGAGCATGCGGCAGGTCGCGGACGGGGTTCTTGAGCATGGCCCTGGCATCGCCGACGGAAATCCGTGACGATCAGTGAGCAGTGGGCTGACACACCCAGGATTCGGGGAGGGTTAGTGTTCGCCCCGGCGGGCACCCCTACACTGCCCGTGCGCGCGGGACGCCGCGCTGCGGAGGGAGGACACGAGTGACCACTCGAGCGATGGACCGATCAGTGATCCGGGGGGTGGCGGCCCTCCTGATGGGACTGGTGCTGGCGCCGTTCGTGGTCCTCTTGATGACCAGCAGCGCGGAGGCTGCGCCGACGTTGTGTTTGCCGCAGCGTGATGAGCGGTCGTGTGTGGCGGGGACGATCGGGACGCGTGCGGAGCCGTATGCGGGTGTTGATGTGACGTTGGTGGCTCCGGATGGGTCGGAGGAGACGGTGACGTCGGCGGATACGGGTCGGTGGTCGTTTGAGGTGACGGAGCCGGGGATTTATGAGGTGTCGATTGATGAGTCGCAGTTGCCGGAGGGGATTGAGTTGATTCCGCCGGCGGGTGCGCAGGCGGGGTCGACGGCGGGGTCGTTCAAGGTGGATGTGCCGGAGTTGGGGATCGCGAAGGCGGTGTTGTTCCAGGTTCGGTCGGAGGACTTTGATGCCTCGTCGTCGAAGTTCGACCAGATCTTGCAGAGCATTGTGAATGGCTTGCGGTTGGGGTTGTTGATCGCGTTGGCGTCGTTGGGGTTGTCGTTGATCTATGGGACGACGGGGTTGTCGAACTTCGCGCATGCGGAGTTGGTGACGTTGGGTGGGGTGTTGGGGTATGCGTTCATCCGGGTGGGTGGGCTGCCGTTGGTGTTGGGTGGGGTGGTGGTGGTGGTTGCGTGTGGGTTTGCGGGGTGGATCCAGGATCGGTTGATGTGGCAGCCGTTGCGGCGTCGGGGTCTGGGGTTGACGCAGATGATGATCGTGACGATCGGGTTGTCGTTGGCGATGCAGTATGCGTTCCAGTATTTCGTGGGTGCGGGGACGGTGAAGGTGGAGTTGGGCACTGGTGAGGTGGCGACGTTTGGTCCGGTGACGTTGTCGTATCGGTCGATGATCTCGATGGGGATCGCGGTGGTGATGATCGCGCTGGTGGGGTTCGGGTTGTTGCGGACCCGGATTGGTCGGGCGACGCGGGCGGTGTCGGACAATCCGGCGTTGGCGGCGGCGTCGGGGATCGATGTGGACAAGGTGATCCGGTTGGTGTGGACGTTGGCGGCGGCGTTGGCGGGGTTGTCGGGGTTGTTGTATGCGTTGGTGATCTCGAACGGGATCCGGTGGGACACGGGTCTGCAGATCTTGTTGTTGTTGTTCGCGGCGGTGACGTTGGGTGGGTTGGGCACGGCGTTCGGGGCGTTGGTGGGCTCTTTGATCATCGGTCTGGTGGTGGAGCTGGCGGGGCCGTTGGGGGCGCCGGGGGACTTGAAGTACGCGGTGGCGTTGGGGATGTTGATCGTGTTGTTGATGGTCAGGCCGCAGGGTCTGCTCGGTCGCGCCGAACGAGTCGGCTGAGAAGGCGAAGGGTGGCGTTGAGATGACGATGACTGATCCTGGGACGGATCCGGGTGGGTCGTTGGCGGCGGAGGAGTCGTTGGCGGTCGAGCAGGGCCGGAAGGAGCATCCGGTGCGTAACGCGTTCTTGATCGCGGTGGCGGTGATCGCGGGGTTGTTGGTGCTGGTGGAGCTCTCCGGTGGCAGTGCGACGTTGATCATCAACGCGATGTTGCGGGAGGCGATCGCGCCGCAGACGGCGGGGGTGGCGATCGCGGTGATCGGGTTGAACATCCATTTCGGGTTCACCGGGTTGTTGAACATGGGCCAGGCCGGGTTCATGTTGTTGGGCGCCTATGGGTTCGCGATCTCGATCGACAAGGGGATCCCGATGGCGCTGGCGGTGCTGATCGGGATCGCGGCGGCGGTGTTGTTCGCGTTGGTGTTGGGTATGCCGACGTTGAAGCTGCGTGGTGACTATCTGGCGATCGTGACGATCTCGGCGGCCGAGATCATCCGCTATACCGGCCGGTTGGCGACGTTGGAGAACTTCACCGGGGCCGCGCAGGGGCTGCCCGGGAGCCAGTACCGGGCGCCGTTCGTGGCGTTGTCGTTCTTCCCCGGGGGTGGGGTGGAGTGGGATCCGTTCCACTTCCTGGGGCTCTCGGGGATCGGGTTGGCGTTGAACTATCAGGCCACCGGGGTGAACGGGTGGTGGGTGCGGTTCGTGGCCTGGGCGTTCGTGGCGGTGGTGACGGTGGTGGTGTTCTACATGGTCCGCTCGCCGTGGGGGCGGCTGTTGCGGGGGATCCGGGAGGACGAGGACGCGATCCGGAGCCTGGGGAAGAACGTGTTCGCGATCAAGATGCAGGCGTTGGTGATCGGTGGCGGGTTGGCGGCGGTGGGCGGGATGGTCTACGTGCTGGCCTCGGCGGTGCAGCCCGACGCGATGGGCCGGTCGTTGACGTTCTTCATGTGGACCGCGTTGTTGTTGGGGGGTGCGGCCACCATCTTCGGGCCGGTGCTGGGCTCGATCTTGTTCTTCGGGCTGCGGATCTTCATCCAGGGCACCTCGAACGCGATCGTGCCGGACTCGATCATGAACACCCAGCAGTCCCAGCAGTTCTCCTGGATCGTGATCGGGGTCTCGCTGATGCTGTTGGTCATCTTCCGACCCCAGGGCATCCTGGGCGACAAGAGGGAGCTCCGGTTCAATGTCTGAACAGCCACTCACAGCTCCCGACCAGCCAATGCCCAAGACGGCAGCCGCCGACCAGGCGTCGGGGGCGGGGGCGATGGCCGATCCGGCGGCGCGGTTGGCGGTGACCGACCGGATCGACCGGGTGCCGGGGGCGGGCAAGCCCGACCCGATCTTGTCGGTGGACAACATCGTGCGGAACTTCGGGGGGATGACCGCGGTCGATGTGGACCATCTGGAGGTCCAGCGTGGCATCATCACCGCGTTGATCGGCCCGAACGGGGCGGGGAAGACCACCTTCTTCAACCTGATCACCGGGTTCGACCGGCCCTCCTCGGTCAAGGAGGGCGCGCACTGGTCCTTCGACGGGCAGACCCTGGACAAGACCTCCGCGTCGCGGGTGGCGTTGCTGGGGATGGTGCGGACCTTCCAGCTGACCAAGGCCCTGAACCGGATGACGGTGATGGACAACATGATGCTCGGGGCCCGCGACCAGCGCGGTGAGCGGTTGTTGTTGGGGCCGTTCTGGCCGGCGTGGAAGAAGCAGGAGGCCGAGATCGAGGCCAAGGCCAAGGACCTGTTGGACCGGTTCAACCTGCTGGCCAAGAAGGACGACTTCGCCGGCAGCCTCTCGGGTGGGCAGCGCAAGCTGTTGGAGATGGCCCGGGCGTTGATGAGCGACCCGCAGATGATCATGCTCGACGAGCCGATGGCCGGGGTGAACCCCGCGTTGACCCAGTCGCTGCTGGGCCACATCCAGTCCCTGCGCGACGAGGGGATGACGGTGCTGTTCGTCGAGCACGACATGCACATGGTCCGCCACATCTCCGACTGGGTCGTGGTGATGGCCGAGGGCCGCGTCATCTCCGAGGGCCGCGCCGATGAGGTGATGGCCGACCAGGCCGTCATCGACGCCTACCTCGGCGCCCACCACGACACCGACCTCGGCGACGACACCCTCCTCACCGACGACCACATGGACCAACTCGCCGACGAAGTCGCCGCCGAGGAGGCCCAGCGCGACGAGGAGGCCGCGCAGCACCCGCACGATCACCCCGACCACCACCACGAGCTCGAGGCTGATCACCACGCCGAGCACGAGCACAGCAAGCCCCCCGGCCCGCCGACTGCCGGGGATGCTCCGAAGACCAGCGGCCCGCCGACTGCCGGGGATGGCCCGACCACGATCCGGGAGGACCCGAAGTGACCGAGCAGCAGGCTGTGGCGGAGCGGCCCGGGACGGGTCAGGCGGTGGTGGAGGCCACGGAGGTGGTGGCGGGGTATCTGCCGGGGGTGAACATCCTCAATGGGTGCAACCTGGTGGCCTATCCGGGGGAGATGATCGGGATCATCGGCCCGAACGGGGCGGGGAAGTCGACGTTGCTGAAGGCGATGTTCGGGTTGGTGAAGGTGCACTCGGGGTCGGTGACGTTGAACGGGCGGGACATCACCAACTTGAAGGCGAACCAGCTGGTGGCGATGGGGGTGGGGTTCGTTCCGCAGAACAACAACGTGTTCCCGTCGTTGACGATCGAGGAGAACCTGCGGATGGGGCTGTTCATGCGGCCCAAGAAGATCGATGAGCGGTTGGCGGCGATGTGGGACCTGTTCCCGGTGCTCCATGATCGTCGCAACCAGCGTGCTGGTGGTCTCTCCGGTGGGGAGCGGCAGTCGTTGGCGATGGCGCGGGCGTTGATGATGGAGCCGAGTGTGCTGTTGCTCGACGAGCCGTCGGCGGGGTTGTCGCCGGTGCGGCAGGACGAGACGTTCCTGCGGACCCGGCGGATCAACAAGACCGGGGTGTGTGTGGTGATGGTGGAGCAGAACGCGCGGCGGTGTCTGCAGATCTGTGACCGTGGCTACGTGCTGGACCAGGGCCGGGATGCCTATACCGGCACCGGTCGGGAGCTGGCAAACGACCCGAAGGTGATCCAGCTCTACCTGGGCACCCTGGCCGAGGACGTCGACTCCACCCGCACCGACACCCCCTGAGGGTCTCGGGCTGATTGGCCGGTCTTGGCCGGTCTCGGCTGGGCCGGTCTCGGCTTGGGGGCGTGGCGATCCGTCCGGTCCCGGGGCTCGCGTGCCGGAGGCTGTAGCAGTGGCCACCCGGCCACCCATCTGACGACGTAGGTCGGTTCGCTGGGCCGCGAGGCCACGGCTACAGACGGCACGCCAGCCCCGGCCCCGACCGGCCCGCCAGCCGCCCACGGTCTTGGCCGGTCTCGGCTGGGGGCGTGGCGAACCGTCCGGTCCCGGGGCTCGCGTGCCGGAGGCTGTAGCAGTGGCCACCCGGCCACCCATCTGACGACGTAGGTCGGTTCGCTGGGCCGCGAGGCCACGGCTACAGACGGCACGCCAGCCCGGCCCCGACCGGCCCGCGCATGCCGGCCTCGGCTGGGGGCGTGGCGCAGCCTTCCGGCCGCGCGTGCCGGAGGATGTAGCAGTGTCGCCCGGTCGGGTCGACACGGGCAAGCAGGGCCCCGGACCTTGCGGTCCGGGGCCCTGCTGGTGATGCGGGTGGATCAGGTGATCAGTTGACCGACTCGGCCTCGAGGGTCGAGGTCAGGCTGTTCTTGTTGTCACCGTCGTACTGGTAGATCCCGACGAACGCCGAGGACGGGTCGTTGAGCTCGTTGATCGGACCGATGCCCGACGGACCTGCGTAGCGGATCTCCGAACCGTCCTCGAGCAGGGCGACACAGTCGGAGTAGGTCGTGCACTCCTCGCCGCCGGAGGCGCCGGAGACGGCTGCGAAGTTCTTCTGCACCGTCGCCGAGGTGGTGTCGCCACCCTTGACCGCGGCCAGGGCCGCCAGGATGACGGCGTCGTAGGACTCCGCCGCGTAGCTGTAGCCGGTGAGGGTCTCGCCCTCGGCCGACTCCGACCAGCCGTTGGCCCGCGCCTTGAAGGTCGCGTCCGGGTCGGCGCCAGGGAGCGTGCCCTGGGCGCCCTCGAGCGTCCCGGGCTCGAAGTCCTCGCTGTAGTCGTTGAGGTTGCCGTCGGTGTAGTAGGTCTTCGACATGTCCCAGCCCTGCGCGGCGAGCTCGGGCACGATGGCCTTGGTCTCGTCGAAGGCGATGACCACGATCGCGTCGGGGTTCGACGCGAGAGCGGCCGTGACCTCGGAGGAGAAGGTCGTCTGACCCGCCGGGAACTCGTCGCCCTCACCCTTGCAGCCGTAGACGCACTCACCGCCGGCGCCCTCGAAGGCGTCCTGGGTGAAGTTGCGCAGGCCGGTGCCGTAGGTGTCGTTGAACACCAGGAACGCCACGCGCTGGTAGCCGTCCTGCGAGATCAGCGAGCCGAGCACGCCACCTTGGACCGAGTCCTCGGGAGCGGTGCGGAAGTAGAACGGCGAGTAGCCCGACAGGTCCGCGGCGGTGTTGGCCGGGGAGACCTCGGTGATCTTGTTGTCGGCGAAGGTGTCGACGACGTTGAGGGAGACCGTCGACGACGCCGCGCCGATGACCACCGAGGGCTTGGACGCCACGAGGGCACCGGCCGAGGCGGTGGAGACGGACATGTCGGTGGAGTCACCGGAGTCCTGGATGTCGGTAGCAGGCCTGCTTGCCACCGACGCCGCCGGCGGCGTTGATGTCGTTGACGGCCAGGCCGACGCCCGCGATCTCGGGCGGGCCGAGGAAGGCAAGGTTGCCGGTCAGCGGCAGGATGCCGCCGACGCGGAAGGCGTCGGCGCTGGTCTCGCCGCCGCACTTGTCGTTGGTGAAGGTCTCAGCCGCGGGGGACTCGCCCTCGGACTCACTGGCGGAGGGCGTCGAGGAGTCGTCGGCCTCCGGCTCGGGGTCCTCCGAGCCACAGGCGGCCAAGGTCAGCGTGAGGGCGGCGGTGCCGGCCAGCAGCTTGACCCAAGAGGTCGTTCGGGATCGATTCACGCGGTGAACCTTTCTGAATTGATTGGCGCAATTTTGACCGCATCCAACCAGACGACCCGAGTCCGTCCCACGGTTGGACGTCAGCAGGGATCAACCTAAGTCGACGTACTGACTGGACAGTCACACCGCACCATGTCGTTAGCGAACCGTTACGTCAATGCACCATGCCGACGAGCTGCACTAGTACAGGTGCTATGAGCAGGCCCGGGAGGAGGTCCGCCACGGCGATCTCACGCACCCTCAGCAACCGCAGCGAGACCCCGACGAGCATCAGGCCGCCCACGGCCGTGACCGCGGCCAGGTGGGCGTCCGGAAGGACGTCGCCGAGCAGGACGCCGACCACGGTCAGCGAGCCCTGGACGACCAGGATCGTCAGGGCGCTGGCGGCGACGCCCCAGCCGAAGGTCGCCGCGAACGCGATGGCGGCGAACCCGTCGAGGGTGGCCTTCAGGTAGAGCTGGTCGGCTCCGTTGCCGAGGCCGTCGTTGAGCGCGCCCAGGACGGTGAGGGGTCCCGTGCAGAAGACCAGGGACGCCGTCACGAAGCCCTCGACGAAGCGATGCCGCTCGGCCGACCCGGCTCCCCGGGTGAGCCGGCGCTGCAGGGCACCACCGACGGCCTCCACGCGTTCCTGCAGGCGCAGTGCGGCGCCCACGACCCCTCCGAGCACCAGGGAGGCCAGCACGATCAGCATCGGGGCGCCTGTGCCGACGTACGACCTCAGCGCGGTGTCGGTGACCGCCCACGCCGAGAGTCCACCGATAAGTAGCGTCACGAGGCCCAGGGCGTCCATCACCAGGTCCCGCACGCGGTCGGGGATGCGGTGCCCGAGGAGCACTCCGAGACTCGCCCCGAGCAGGACGGTCACGACATTGACGATGGTGCCGACGCCGGTGAACTGCATGGTCGCGGCCGGCTCCTCGCCCTTCGATGTGCCAGTCCGGTGCGCGAGTTCGGCACACCGGGGGTTACAGGTGGGACTGATGAGCGTAGTCTCGTTCCTCGACGTCGCCTCTGGGGGAGCGGGCGAGCACGCACGACACGTGATCGTTGACTTGACCCGGGGAGGTAGACGCATGAGGTCGCCGGTGACGTTGCGCAAGGCCGAGGACACCGACGCCGACGCTCTCGTGGACCTGTGGTCGATGGTGATGCGCAAGGCCGACGGCGAGGACCTCGTGGCCGACGTCCATCGCATCGTCGCCGGCTGTCGCGAGTCCGGAGACGGGTGCATCGTCGTGGCCGAGTACGACGGCGAGGTCGCCGGCGCTGTCTATCTCCGCGCGACCACGATCACTCCGGTCAACCTCGAGCCGGTCGTCCAGGCGATCCACCCTCACGTGGCGCCGCGCTTCCAGGGACGTGGCGTGGGGCGCGCGCTGATGGAGGCCGCGGTCACCTACGCCGAGGAGCGCGGCATCGCGCACGTCGCCACCGCCGCGACCGCGGGGTCCCGCGACGCCAACCGGTTCTTCGCCCGGCTCGCGCTGGGTCCGATGGCCACTCTCCGGCTGGCGCCGACCAACGTGGTGCGCGCCAAGCTCTCGGTCGGCAGCCGGCACTCGGTCGGCGTCCGCCCGAGCCGCCAGCTCGCCCAGATCCTGGCGGCCCGTCGTTCGCTGCGCGGCAGTCGCGAGAGCGCGCCCGAGGCCGCGTCCTAGCAGGGCTCCTGGGGGTCTACCTGGGAGCAAGCAGCGCGCAGGTGATGCGGGCGGTGCAGACCCGGCGGTCCTGCTCGTCGCTGATGACGACCTCGTAGGTCGCCATGGTCCGCCCAGGTGGACGGCTGTGGCGACGCCCGTCAGCGTCCCTGAGCGCACGGCCCGATGATGGGTGGCGTTGATGTCGACCCCGACCGGGAGCCGGTCGGGATGGCCGTGCAGGCCGGCGCCCACGGAGCCGAGGGTCTCCGCGAGCACCACCGACGCTCCGCCGTGCAAGAGGCCGTAGGGCTGGGTGTTGCCCTCGACCGGCATGGTCGCGACCACGCGGTCGGCGGAGATCTCGACCAGCGTGATCCCCATCCGCTCGTTGAGGGCGCCCATGCCCTCGGGCAGGCCGGCGAGGTACTCCTCGAGGCTCGGCAGGTGGGTGCCATCGTCGGTGCTGGCGTCGCTCATGGCACCGATTCTGCTGTCGGTGCCCAGCACTAGGGTGACCGGGTGCCTCCGATCACCACCGACCCGGCGACCACAGCGGCTCCGCGGCTGCTGCTCCTCGACGGCCACTCGCTGGCCTACCGCGCCTTCTTCGCGCTGCCGGTCGAGAACTTCTCGACCACGACCGGCCAGCACACCAACGCCGTCTTCGGGTTCACCTCGATGCTCATCAACGTGCTGCGCGACGAACAGCCCACCCATATCGCGGTGGCCTTCGACAAGTCGCGGCAGACCTTCCGGCTGGCGGAGTACGCCGAGTACAAGGCGAAGCGCAACAAGACCCCGGAGGAGTTCAGCAGCCAGCTGCCGCTGATCCGCGAGGTGCTCGACGCGCTGCGCATCGCCTACCTCGACAAGGAGGGCTTCGAGGCCGACGACATCATCGCCACGCTCGCCACCCAGGCCGAGAGCGACGGGCTGGAGGTCCTGATCCTGAGCGGCGACCGCGACTCGCTCCAGCTCGTCACCGACAAGGTGACCGTGCTCTACCCCAGCCGCGGCGTCTCGGAGCTGGCGCGGATGACGCCGGCGGCCGTCGAGGCGAAGTACGGCGTGCCACCGGGGCGCTATCCCGAGCTGGCCGCGATCGTGGGGGAGACCTCCGACAACCTGCCGGGGGTCCCGGGCGTGGGCCCCGGCTTCGCGGCCCGGTGGATCAACCAGTACGACGGCCTCGACGGCGTCATCACCCACGCCGACGAGATCACCGGCAAGAAGGGCGAGGCGTTGCGCGAGCACCTCGGCGACGTGATCCGCAACCGGCGGCTCAACGCGCTGGTCACCGACCTCGACCTCCCGGTCGACCCCGCCGCGCTGGCCATGCAGCCGTGGGACCGCCAGGAGGTGCACACGCTCTTCGACGGGCTGGAGTTCCGGGTGCTGCGCGAGCGGCTCTTCGAGACCGTCCAGTCGCTCAACGAGGAGGAGATCGACGAGTCCGGCTTCGAGATGTCCGGGGTGGTGCTCGAGCCCGGCGCCGTGGCGGCCTGGCTCTCCGACCACGCGGCGGGAGCGGGTCGGGGTGACCGTCCAGGGCACCTGGAGGTCCGGTACAGGCGAGGTGCGCTCCATCGCCCTGGCCGCGGCCGACGGCTCCGCGGCCTGGGTCGACGCGGCCACGGTCACGCCCGGACGACGACGCGGCGCTCGGCGCCTGGCTGGCCGAGCCCAAGGCCCCCAAGGTCATGCACGACGCCAAGGGTCCGCTGCTCGCGCTCGCCGCCCGCGGCTGGCAGCTCGACGGGCTGGTCAGCGACACCGCGCTGGCGGCGTACCTCGTCAAGCCCGACCAGCGCACCTTCGACCTGGCCGACCTCACCTTGAGCTACCTCAAGCGCGAGCTCAAGCAGGGGGACACCGAGGCGATCGAGGTCGAGCAGGAGCAGCTCAGCTTCGACTCCCTCGGCCTCGGCGACGGCGACGATCTCGCGGCCAAGCAGGCAGCGGACACCGCGATGCTGCACGCACGCGCGGTGCTCGACCTCGCGGAGGCGCTCGACGTCGCGGTCGAGGAGCGCGGCGGCACGCGGCTGCTGGCCGAGGTCGAGCTTCCGCTCGTGCACTGCCTGGCCCGCATGGAGCAGGCCGGCATCGCCGTCGACCTCGACCACCTCGAGGCGCTGGACGCCGAGTTCGAGACAGGGGTACGCCAGGCGGCGGCCGACGCCTACGAGGTGATCGGCAAGGAGATCAACCTGGGCTCGCCCAAGCAGCTGCAGGTCGTGCTGTTCGACGAGCTCGGCATGCCGAAGACCAAGCGCACGAAGACCGGCTACACCACCGACGCCGACGCGCTGGCCGCGCTGTACGACAAGACCGAGCACCCGTTCCTCCAGCACCTGCTGCGCCACCGTGACGTCATCCGGCTGCGGCAGACGGTCGTGGGCCTGCTCGCCTCGGTCGCCCCGGACGGTCGCATCCACACCACGTTCAACCAGCTGATCGCGGCCACGGGCCGGCTCTCCTCGACCGACCCCAACCTCCAGAACATCCCGATCCGCACGGCCGAGGGGCGCCGGATCCGCCAGGCGTTCGTGGTGGGCCACGGGTACGAGTCGTTGATGACCGCCGACTACAGCCAGATCGAGATGCGGATCATGGCGCACCTCTCCGAGGACGCCGAGCTCATCGAGGCCTTCCGGTCCGGGCGCGACTTCCACTCGATCACCGCGGCCAAGGTCTTCGAGGTCGAGGCCGACGCCGTCGGCGTGGAGGAGCGGGCGAAGATCAAGGCGATGAACTACGGCCTCGCCTACGGCCTCTCGGCGTTCGGGTTGGGCCAGCAGCTCAAGATCGAGCCCTCCGAGGCGCGCGTGCTGATGGACGACTACTTCGAGACCTTCGGCGGCGTTCGCGACTATCTCGCGGGGGTCGTCGACGAGGCCCGCCGCTCCGGCTTCACCGAGACGATCCTGGGCCGGCGTCGCTACCTGCCCGACCTGACCAGCGACAACCGGCAGCGCCGCGAGATGGCCGAGCGGATGGCGCTCAACGCCCCGATCCAAGGATCGGCGGCCGACCTGATCAAGGTCGCGATGCTCGGGGTCGAGCAGGCGATCGACGCGGCCGGGCTGAGGTCTCGGATGCTCCTCCAGGTGCACGACGAGCTCGTGTTCGAGGTGGCGACCGGGGAGAGCGAACGGCTGGAGGAGCTGGTCCGCCACCAGATGGGAGACGCTGCGACGTTGACGGTGCCCCTCGACGTCTCGGTCGGCACCGGCCGCAGCTGGCACGACGCAGCGCACTAGCCAGTCAGTGGTGTGCCTCGACCGGCTCGGGCGCGGTCGCGGGCGCGCGCTGCAGGATCAGCAGCGTGGCCACGAGCAGCGCCGCGAAGAGGACGGCGTCCGAGGTGATCACGACGGCGAGCAGTCCGCCCAGCGTCGAGGTCGTCAGCCCGAGCACCACCATGGCGACCAGCGCGGCCCACACGGCGTACACGGAGCGCTGGCCGCGGCGGGCCAGCACGGAGTAGAGCAGCAGCTGGAGCATCGCCAGCAGGGTGCCCAGTGCGGCGAAGACCCACAGGAGTGACTCGATCTCGGCGTACTCCTCACCGCCGACGAACACGAGCGCCAGTCGGGGGAAGAGCGCCGCGGTCGCGACCGCGAGGCCGCCCATGACGGCGACCAGGCTGAGGCTCCGTATCAGCGCCCGCCGTCGCTCGCTCGGCGAGGACATCGACGGGAACGCCACGACCACCACGAACTGCGGGAGGAAGAGGACGGCCTTCACCATGATGAGACCGGCGGCGTAGAGCCCCGCCTGGTGCTCGTCGAGAACGTTGCGGGCGATCACCACGTCGACGTTGGAGAGCGCGAAGAGCGCGAGGAGCGCGAGGGAGTTGTGGACGGTCTCGCCCACCACCGCGCGGGCCGAGTGGTCGACGACCGCGCCCGCGGGCCGCTTGGTCCGCAGGGCGAACCAGCCGATCACGACGGGCACGAAGAGGGTGATCGTGACGGCGAGCATCGCGGTCACGACACCCGGGCGCCAGGCGATCAGGGAGACGCCCAGCACCAGGCGCGGGATCCCGACGCCGAGGTAGACCCCTGCGAGGGGCCGCCAGCGGCGCTCCCCCTGGAGGATGCCGGCCTGGCCGCCCATGATGGAGTTCGGAACCGCGGCGACGCCGACCAGCGCCGCCGCGAGCAGGTTGTCCAGACGCAGCACGGCGTTGACCAACGGGCTGATGAGCAGGAGCAGCCCGCCGAGGGTCAACGAGGCAAGGTAGGTCACGCGCAGGATCGACTGCTCGATCTGACCGACGTGGTGCGGCTCGGCCGCGATCCGCCGGGCGGCCGTGGCCTGGAGTCCGAGCTGGAGGACACCCGTGACGAGCAGCATCGCCATCAGGGCGGCGAAGGCGCCGTAGTAGGTCGGCCCGAGGATCCGGGCGACGATCATCGTGAAGCCGTACGTCGCCACGTTGGTGACCGCCATCGCGACAGCGATGCTGGACCCGCTCTGCGTCATCGCGCGCAGGCGGGCGCCGAGCGGTCCAGGGGCCATGGTCAAAGCCTAGGCTGTCGACATGCCTGCCGGAGCCGATGGCCGCAATGACGGCTGACCCCGCCGTGCGCCGGGCCCGCCTCGTCGTCGGTCTGTACGGCGACCCCGGCGTGACCTGGAGCATCGTCGTCCGTCTCGCGCTGGCGGACCACCTCGACGCAGGGGACACAGCGCGACGGGCGGCGACGTTGCATGCGCAGCACCCCCACCTGGGCCGCCCGCCGACCCTCGAGATCTACGCGGCCGAGCAGCGTGACAGCGTCCTCGGCCGGCTCGCCGATGAGCCGTTCCACGACGACGGTCCCCTCGTGCGGGTGGCGCTGGACGAGGCGGGCCACGAGCTCGTCGTCGCCCTCCACCACGGGTGTGCCGACGGTCTGGGCCTGCTGGGGTACGCCGCCGCGCTGACCGGTCACGACCTGCCCTCGTCGGCACGTGGGGTGCCGGCCGCCGCGGAGCCGGGCGGCTTCGCGCGCCGGAGCCTGGGCCGGCTGGTCGAGGCCCTGGTGAGCCCACCTCGGCGGCTGACCGATCGACGTCCGTCCGGGGATGAGGGCGACCTGCTGCTCTCGCGCGACGTGCCCCCCTCGGCGGCGTCGACCGCCTCGCTGCTTCTCGGGGCGGTCCGGGCGGTCCGGGGGCAGCTGTCGGCGCACGGGGTGCCGACGGCCGGCCGGCGGCCGACCGTGGTGGCCCTCGGTCTGTCCCGCCGCCCCGGGTCGCCCACGCCGCCGCCCGATCGCGACACCGCCTACGCGCGGGTCAGGACCGACTCGGTGACGACGGTGCAGGACGCGCAGCTCCTGGTCGAGCGGCTGACGCCCGAGCCGGCCTTCCCGGTCACCAGCGCGGGCGGCATCGGCCCACGGGTGACGCGGCTGCTGTCGTCCCGGCTCGGATCGACCCTGCTGGTGTCGAACCTCGGCCGGGTCGACCAGCCGGCCGTGACCCGCTTGGAGTTCTGGCCCGTTGCCGCCGGGCCCGCCGGCGTGTGCGTGGGGCTGGCCAGCACGCCGACGACGACGACGATCACGACCCGGTTGCGACGGGCGTGGTTCTCCACGGCGGAAGGGGTCGAGCTCGCCGACCGGATGGCTCAGGAGCTGGCCCTGGCCGGAGCCGAGGTTCGTCAGTAGGGGTCGTAGGGGGAGTCGTGGCCGAGCCGGCGCGCGAGCCGTCCCAGCCGCAGGCGAAGCAGCACCTTCACACCGACGTTGCGGATCCACCAGGGCAGCTCGGCGATGATCCGCAGCCGGTCGGCGGTCGTGGGCCGACCGCGCCGGAAGAGCGCCTGGCTGTCGCTGCGCCGCTCGTAGCGCAGGTGGCTCGAGAAGAGCACCCGGCGCAGGATCGCCAGGGTCACGCCGATCGACGAGAAGCTGTCGTGCACGACGACGGCCCCGCCCTCGGGCAGGTGCGCGGCCCAGCGGAGGTCGTCGGACGCCGTCCAGACGTCGTGCTTGCCGTCGACGTAGAGAAGGTCGATCGGCCGCGACCAACCCGGTCGCAGGTGGGTGCTGTAGTCAGGGACGAGCTCGACCACCTGCTCGAGGTCGTTGGCGCGCAGCGTGCTCTCGAAGCGGGCGCGGGTCGACGACCCCGCCGAACAGACGGCCCTCGACGAACGGGTCCACCGCCACCACGGTCGCGCCGACCCGGCGCGCGGCCTCCGCGAGGACGACGGTCGACCGGCCCTGATGACTGCCGATCTCGAGGATCGTCGCACCCGGGTGCAGCGCGATCGCCTCGTCCCAGAGGAGACGTCCCTGGCCCGGCTTGAGCCAGCCCGGGACCTCGTCCGCCCGTCGCCACACCGCGTCGAAGTCGGTTCCCGGCCCGGGTCGCTCGGCCGTGCCGTCCGCCATCTGCCACCTGCCTCGAGTTCGGTCGGGAGCACTGTACGCACGGCTAGAGTGCGCCCGGTGACCACGACCTTGGAGACGCGGTCCCGTCGTGGACCGGCCTGGCTGCGGGGGATGCGAGTACACCAGTGGATCAAGAACATCCTGGTGTTCGCGGCCCCCGCAGCTGCCGGGGAGCTGCTCGACCCGCAGGTGCTCCGGCCGACCCTCCTGGCGGTCGCTGCCTTCTGCCTGGCCTCGTCCGCCGTCTACCTCGTCAACGACACGATCGACCGCGAGGCGGACGCCCGGCACCCGGTGAAGCGGCATCGGCCCATCGCGGCGGGCGAGCTGGCCCCGCGCACCGCCGTCGTCCTCGCCGTCGTCCTCACCATCGCCGCGGCGACCCTGGCGGCGTTGGCCTCCCTGGACTTCCTCGTGCTGCTTGCCGGATACCTCGTCCTCCAGGTGCTGTACAGCCTGTGGCTCAAGCACGAGCCCGTCCTCGACCTCGCGGTCGTGGCGGTCGGCTTCCTCCTGCGGGCCGTCGGCGGCGGCGTCGCGGCCGGCCTCCCGCTGTCGTCGTACTTCCTGATGGTGGCGGGCTTCGGCTCGCTCTTCATCGTGGCGGGCAAGCGCTACTCGGAGCTGCACACCCTCGGCGGCGAGCTCGGCACGCGGCGGTCGCTCGTGCGGTACAGCGACTCCTACCTGCGCTTCGTCTGGAGCGCGGCGGCCGCCACGACCGTGATGTCGTACTCCCTGTGGGCCTTCGAGCAGTCGGGTCCGGAGTCCTGGCACGCGATCTCGATCGTGCCGTTCGTGCTCGGGCTGATGCGGTACGCCGTGGACATCGACGCCGGCAAGGCCGCCGAGCCCGAGGACATCGTCTTCGGCGACAAGGTGCTGCAGGGCATCGGCGTCGTCTGGCTCACCCTGCTCCTCACCGGCGTGATCCGTGGCTGACACCCACCTCCTGACGGGCTGGGGGCGCACCGCCCCCAGCGCGGCCCGGGTGCTGGACGTCTCCGCAGAGCAGGTCGGCGACGCGGTGCGAGAGGCCGCCCACCACTCTCGTGGGCTGGTGGCGCGCGGCCGCGGCAAGTCGTACGGAGACGCCGCCCAGAACGCCGGCGGCGTGGTGCTCCGCCTCGGCGGCTCCGAGATCGACCTCGACGAGGCCACGGCGAGCGTCACCACCTCGGCCGGGACGAGTCTCGCCGACGTGATCGCGGCTGTGCTGCCGCGTGGGTACTTCCCGATGACCACGCCCGGCACCCGCGACATCACCCTCGGCGGAGCCGTCGCCTGCGACGTGCACGGGAAGAACCACCACCGCGACGGAAGCCTCGGCAGCCACGTCGTGCGGCTCGAGCTCGTCGGCGCCGACGGTGTCGCGCGGTGGTTGGCGCCCGATGCGGACTCGGACGACGAGCGTCGCCTGTTCTGGGCGACTGTCGGCGGGATGGGTCTCACCGGCGTCATCACCCGGGTCACTCTCAGGCTGCGCCGGGTCGAGTCGGCGTACGTCCGGGCGACCCAGGCGCGGGTGCCCTCCCTGGACGCCCTCCTCGACCGGATGGTCGTCCTCGACGACACCGCGGCGTACTCCGTGGCGTGGGTCGACCTCGGCGGCGGACGCTCGTTCGGGCGCGCGGTGCTCGACCACGGCGAGCATGCGCTGCTCGGTGAGCTCGGGACGGCGCAGAGGCGTGACCCGCTCCGGGTGCCGGAGTCGACGGCGCGCGGCCTGCCGGTGCCGGTTCCCCTGAACCTCGTCTCACGACCGGCCGTGCTCGCGTTCGACGAGCTCTGGTACCGACGGGCTCCGCGGCAGCCCCGCAGCCGCGTGCAGCATCTTGCGGGGTTCTTCTACCCGCTGGACGCCGTGACCGACTGGAACAGGCTCTACGGACCTCGGGGTCTGGTGCAGTACCAGCTCGTCGTTCCCGACACCGCCCGCGACGTCCTCGTCGACGTCGCCCGGCGGCTGTCGGAGTCGAGGCGCTGCTCGTTCCTCAACGTGCTCAAGCGGCTCGGCCCGGGGAATGCGGGCCCGCTGTCGTTCCCCATCGCCGGGTGGACGCTCGCGGTCGACGTCGCGGCGGACCCCGGTGTCGGCGTGCTGCTGCGGGACCTGGATGAGCGCGTGGCGTCAGCCGGTGGCAGGGTGTACCTCGCGAAGGACGGCCGCACCCGCGCCGCGACGCTGCGGGAGATGTATCCGCGGCTCGCAGAGTTCGCTGTCACCCGCCGGAGCACGGGCGCCGACTCGGTCTTCACCAGCGACCTGTCCCGCCGCCTCGACCTTGACGGAGGAACGACGTGATCGACGCGGTCGGCACCCCTCAGCACGTCGTCCTCTTCGGCGGTGCGTCCGAGATCGCCCTCGCCATCGGGGCGGCGTACGTCGCGCGGGGCACGCGCCTGGTGACGCTGGCGGCCCGGCCTGGCTCGTCACGGGACGCCGCGGCAGCCAGCCTCCGCGCGGCCGGGGCCGACGTCGCGATCGTCGACTTCGACGCCCTGGACGTCGAGGGGCACGCCGCGGTCGTCGAGGCCTGCGCGGAGCGTGGAGACCTGGACGTGTCCGTGCTCGGCTTCGGTGTCCTCGGCGACGAGGAGCAGGCGTGGCAGGACCACGCCGAGGCCCTCGAGCACGTCCGGGTCAACTATGTCGCCGCGGTCAGCATCGGCGTGCTGCTCGCCGGGCGGCTGCGCACGCAGGGCCACGGCGTCATCGTGGCGCTCTCGTCGGTGGCGGGGGAGCGGGTCCGCCGCAGCAACTTCGTGTACGGGTCGACCAAGGCCGGGATGGATGGCTTCTTCCTGGGCCTCGGCGAGGCGCTGCGGGACAGCGGGGCCCGCGTCCTGGTGGTGCGCCCTGGCTTCGTGCGGACCAAGATGACCGCGGGCAGGACTGCCGCGCCCCTGTCGGTCGGCGCCGACGAGGTCGCGGGGGCCGTGCTCGACGCGGTCTGGTCGGGCAAGGACGTCGTCTGGGTGCCCGGCTCGCTGCGGTGGGTGATGTCGGCGCTGCGTCATGTCCCGAGACCCCTCTTCAGGCGGCTCCCTCTATGACCTCGAGGCTGCGACGACACGGCCTCCTCCTCTCGCTGTACACGGCGATCACGCTGCTCTCGGTGCTGCAGCGCCCCGGGGAGGTGACCTTCGACACCAAGCTCGACCTGACCGAGGCACCCTGGGCCGGCCTTCCGGGGGTGGAGCGGCTGTGGAACCCGGCCGTCGACTTCGGCTCGCTCGGCAACCAGGCCTACGGCTATCTCTTCCCGCAGGGGGCCTGGTACGTCGTCCTCGACCCGTTCGTGCCCGACTGGCTGGCCCAGCGCATCTGGTCCGCGCTGCTGATCGTCGCCGCCTGCGAGGGCGCGCGCCGGCTGGCCCGCGCGCTGGGTCTCGGCGGACCCCGCGCCGCGTTGCTGGCCGGCATGGCCTTCGCGTTCTCGCCCCGGTTGCTCGGGCTCTCGGGCGCTCTCACGGGCGAGATCCTCCCCACGGTCGTCCTGCCGTGGACGTGCCTGCCGCTGGTGCTCGCGCTGCGGGGCCGGCTGGCTCCCCGGACTGCCGGACTGCTCTCCGGTTCCTCCGTGCTCTTCATGGGCGGGATCAACGCGGTCGAGAACCTCGCCGCCCTGCTCCTCCCGCTGTGCCTGGTGCTCAGCGGCGTCGGGGCGCCTGCCGGCCGCCGCCTGCTGGCCTGGTGGGGCGTGGCGACCAGCCTCGCGGCGTTGTGGTGGATGGCCCCGCTGGTCGTGATGGGCCGCTACAGCCCGCCGTTCCTCGACTACATCGAGACCGCAGCGGCCACGACGCGCGTGACCGGCTGGAGCAACTCCGTGCGCGGTGCCGAGCACTGGGTCAACTACATCTTCGTCGGAGGTGGGCCGTTCTGGCCCGGCGCCTACGAGCTTTCGACCAACCGTGGGCTGGTGCTGGTCGCGGCCGTCATCGCCGCGATCGGACTCACCGGACTCGTGCACCCCTCGATGCCGTTCCGGGGACCCCTGGCCCTGTCGGCCCTGACCGGGCTCGCTCTGCTCACCGTCGGACACGGCGGGCCGGCGGGCTCGCCCATCGCGCCGTGGGTTCGCGACCTTCTCGACGGGCCGCTGGCGCCGTTCCGCAACGTGCACAAGGTCGACCCGGCGATCCGGCTGCCGCTGGCCCTCGGGGTGGCGCAGGCGGTGCGTCTGCTGGCGGTGTGGACGGCTCGGCGTCGCCCCCGCGCCGTCGGCGACCAGGTGCGCACCGTCGTGCTGCCGTCCGTCGTCGTGGCCGTGCTGTTGGTCGTGACGGCCGCACCCCTGGCCACCGGTGGGCTCCGGCACCAGGGCTGGCAGCAGGTGCCGGACGGCTGGAGGGAGGCCGTCGCACACCTCGAGGCGCACGACGACGGCGGTGCGGTGCTCGTCGTCCCGGCCACCGCCTTCGGCATGCAGCGGTGGGGTTGGACCATCGACGAGCCGATCCAGGCGCTGTACGACGGCGCGTGGGTGGCCCGCACGCAGATCCCGTTGGTGCCGACCGCGACGATCCGCTGGATGGACGGCATCGAGGCCAGGCTCGAGACCGGCGTCGGGTCGCCGCGCCTGGCCGACACGCTGGCGGCCGCTGGCGTGACGCGGATCCTGGTCCGCCGTGACATCGAGCTGGCGGCGGCCGACGTGGCCGACCCGAACCGCGTCGACCTGGCCCTGTCCAACAGCCCCGGGCTGGTCCTCGAGGAGTCCTTCGGACGATCCGGCTTCGGCGACCAGGCGCTGATCGACGTCTACCGGGTGGAGGCACCCGAGGCCGAGGGCGGTGCGCAGGTGGTGGACGGCACGCAGCTCCTGGTCGGAGCCCCCGAGGACGTGATGACCGCACGCGAGGCCGACGTGGTGCCCGCCGGCGCGCACGTCGTCGTCGGTTCCGGTGGGGCGGAGGCCACCCCCGACGTCGTCACCGACGGCTATCGCCGGCAGGAGCGCCAGTTCGGCCGGTTCCACGACGCCGTCGGCGAGGTGCTGACCGCCACTGCGCCGTACCGCGGTGGTCGCCCCGAGCCCGACTACGCCGGCGTCGCCGGAGTGCCCAAGGTGACGGCCGTGTTCACGGGCGCCGCGGACGTGAGCGCGTCGTCGTCGAGCGGCTATCCCGACACCGTGGGTCCGGTGCGCCCCGAGCTCGGTCCGGCGTCGGCGGTCGACGGCACGGTCGCCACGGCCTGGCGTTCCGCGCCGTTCGAGGACAGCGTCGGCCAATGGGTCGAGCTCGACCTCGGGACCGCCCGCGAGATCGGCGTCGTCCAGGTGCACGGCGGAGTCGACGGGCTGGCGGCCGCCCCGGTCCGCGAGGTCGAGATCCGCGCGGGGGACGAGACGCGCACCGTCCGGATCAACGCGATCTCGGGCCTGGGCGCGGCCAACCTCGACGGGGTCAGTGCCCGGCACGTCCGCGTGACCGTCACGCGGATCGCCGGCGACGTGCCGTTCGCCGCCGTCGAGCTGCGCGAGATCGAGGTGGAGGGCGTGCAGGTGTCCCGTCGGCTGCGGGTCCCCGACGTCGGAGCCACGGGGAGCACGACGTTCGTGTTCACCGCACGCCCTGCCGTGCGTGCCTGCGTCCCAACGGTCCTCGGACCCGTGTGCGACCCCACCAGCTTCCGCCCGAGTGACGAGGCAGCCGGGCTGGCTCGTGAGCTCGAGCTCGACGGCGCGGGGGAGTGGACGGTGACCGGGCAGGTCGGTGCCCTCCCGACCGACGAGACGATCAGCCTGCTCGACGGTCTCGGGCCGGCCTCCCTGAGGGCTCGCGCCGACAGCGTGCTGGTGTCCGACCCGGCCGTGGCGCCGGCCATGGCCGTCGATGGTGACCCGGGCACTCCCTGGCTCGCCAACGTCGGCGAGCTCGCGCCGACGCTCGACCTCGCCTGGGGACGGGAGCGCCGGCTGACCCGGCTCTCGGTCGACTCCGCGCCGGTCGACGCCGTCCGGCCCTTCCGGGCCACGATCCGCGGCGCCGGCGAGACCCGGGTGGTGGACCTCGGGCCGGACAGCCTCGGCACCTTCCGGCCGCTGGTCGCCAGCGAGGTGTCCATCCGGTTCCAGGCCCGCTCGATCCCGGGCCAGGAGACCGTGCCGGTCGGCGTCGGCGAGGTCCGCCTCGAGGGGATCGCCGACCTGTCCCGCACGCCGGACCCGGCCGCCCGGACCGGCAGCGTCTGCGGCCTCGGTCCCGAGGTGCGGATCGACGGCCGGACGCACCCCACCGCGGTCCGCGGCACCATCGGCGACGTCCTCGGGGGCCGGCCGCTCGACTGGCGCGTGTGTGACGGGCCCGTCACCCTCGGAGTGGGCACGCACGTGGTCGTGGCGACGCCGACGACGCAGTTCCAGCCGACGCGGCTCCTGCTCACCCCGCGGGAGTCGCGCGCGGGGGAGACGACCCTGCGCGACGTGCACGCCATGGGTGGGTCGGGGGAGTCCCGGACCTGGACCGTCGCGGCCGGCGAGGCGGCGTACCTCGCCACCGGGCAGAACGCGAACGACGGCTGGCGCGCCGAGCTCGACGGCGTGGCTCTCGAGCCCGCCGTCCTCGACGGCTGGCAGCAGGCCTTCGTCGTCCCCACCGCGACCGGTCCCGGCACGGTCCGGCTCACGTACGCGCCGGACGCGGCGTACCGGACGAGCCTGCTGGTGGGGCTGGGCGCGGCAGCACTCCTGGTCGTCGGCGCGCTCGTGGACCTGGTCCTCGGGCGCCGTCGCCGCCGGAGCACCAGCCCGGTCCGCGGACGGGCTCGCGTCGTCCGCCGGACGGGGCGCGGTCGGCGGGTGGGCACCGCGATGGCCTGGCTGGCGCTGACCGTCCTCGGCGGCGTCGTCGCCGGGGGCGCCGCCCTGCTGGCCGCCGCGCTGGGCGCGTCCGAGCGGCGCAGGCAGCTGCTCCTCGGCGCCGGGGGCATCCTGCTGATCGCCTCGGGTGTGGTGGCGGGATACTCGGACCGGCTCTTCGCCGGCCAGGTGTCGGGGACCGCCGACGTGATCGCGGCGCTGGGGGTCGGCGTTCTCGGAGGGCTGCTCCTCCGCGGGCAGGACAAGGAGGCAGTGCGATGACCGTGTCACGTGTGTCGCTCGCGGCCGCTGCCCTGGTCGTGCTGCAGTTCCTCGTCCGGCTCGCGCTCGTGCCGCAGTCCTACTGGTGGCAGGACGACTTCCTGCACCTCGAGACCGCCCGCCGGCTCGGGTTGACCGCCGACCTGCTCGTGCGTGACTACAACGACCACCTCGAGCTCGTGCCGAACGCCGTGTACTGGCTGCTGACCCAGGTCACCACGGACTCCTTCGCTCCTGCGGCGGTGGTCCTGCTGGTGCTGCAGCTGGCGGCCAGCGTGCTCATGTGGCTGCTGCTCCGGGAGCTCTTCGGCGAGACGCCTGCGCTGCTGGTGCCGTTCGCGGCGTACCTCTTCACCCCGATCCTGCTGGTCCCGCTGAGCTGGCTGGCCGCGGGACTCGAGGCCTGGCCACTCCAGATCGCTATCCTCGGCACAGCGCTCGGCATGGTCCGGGTCGGATCCGGCGGCGGTCGCGGCTGGCTCTGGTTCGCCACTGCCGCGCACGTGTTCGGTCTGCTCTCCTGGGAGAAGTCGCTGCTCGTGCTCCCGGCGGTGCTGGGCATCCAGGTGCTCGTCGTCGACATGGGTCGGCCCTGGCGAGAGCGCGTCGGTCACCTGACGGCCCATCGCGCGGCGTGGTTGTGGCAGGCCGGTCTCGCGGCGGCGTACCTGGTGCTCTACCTGTCGGTCGTGGACGGCAGCGAGCGTGCCCCGAGCCAGGCGGAGTACGGCCGAGCCGTCGGCGACGTGGTGTTCCGGGTGCTGCTGCCCGGGCTCTTCGGGGGGCCCTGGCGCGTCACCGGCGCCCTGAACACCCTCTTCCCCGACTCCGGCCAGACGCTGGCCGTGGGCTTCGCCCTGCTCGCGGCCGCCATCGTCGCGCTGACCTTCCGGCGCAACGGCACCCAGGCCCTAGGGCCGTGGCTCCTGGTCGTGCTGTACGTCGGTGCGGACATCGCCCTGCTGCTGGCCGGCCGCACGTCCTTCCTGCTCCTGGTCGCGCGCGATCCCCGCTACGTCGCCGACGCGGTTCCCATCGTCCTGATCGGCGCCACGGCCGCCTTCCTCGGAGCCGGTCAGCTCCGGCGCGCGAGGGCGGCATCGCCGTCGCCGACACTGTCGTCGTTCGTCTGGCCGGGCGTCTTCGCGGCCGCGCTGACGGTCAGCGGGTTGCTGACGACGGTGCTGCTGTTCCCCACCTTGACCCACGACGACACCCGCGAGTACGTCACCGAGGTGCTGGCGCGCACCGACGAGGAGCCCGCAGGCAGCATCGTCGACACCGCCGTCCCGACCTACGTCGTGGCGGTGGCCGACCATCGGCTGGTGCTGAGCGCACTCGGGCGGTCGGTGCCCTTCGACCAGCCCAGCACCGAGATGCGGATCTTCGACGGTGGTGCCGACCTGGTGCCGGTGCGCCTGATCGATCCGGTCCTGCGCGTCGACGGTCCGGGCGAGGAGTGCGGATGGGTCGTGAACGACCGTGACCGGGTGCTCGCGCCGATCGCCGTCGAGAACAACGCCCGGCTGCTGCAGCTCGGTGTGCTCAGCGGGTACGAGGGCGTCCTCACGGTGACGATCGGCGAGACGGCCCAGTCCATGCCGGTGACGCCGGGCCTGTCGACGGCCTCCTTCGTGTTCCCGTCCGCGAGGGGAGACGTCGAGGCACGGTTCGAGTCCGAGGCCGGCGAGTCGGCCTGCCTCTCGGACCTGGCCTACGGGATGCCGTGGACCACGGAGTAGTCGGAGTAGTCCGCGTAGTCGGGCCGCGCTGGCCGTGGCTGGTTCCCCCCTTCCTGGCGGTCATCGTGGTCGGGCCGCTGCTGCTCGGACGTGGGTTCGGCCTCGTCGGCGACATGGTCTTCGTCCCGCAGCAGCCGTGGAAGCCGGCGTGGTACGGCGGCGACGGCGCGGTCCCTCGGGCGGTGCCCGGCGACGCCTGGGTGTCACTGGCGACCTACGTTGTCCCGGGCGACCTGCTGCAGAAGGCGATCCTGGTGCTGCTGCTGGCCGCGGCGGGCTGGGGCGTCCTGCGCCTGCTCGACGACCTGCCATCCTCGGCCGCCCTCGCCGGCGCCGTCCTCTACCAGTGGAACCCCTTCGTCCACGAGCGCCTGGGCATCGGTCACTGGGCACTGCTGTGCGGGTACGCCGCCCTGCCGTGGTGCGTCGTCGGCGCCCGCCGGGTGGTGGAACAGGGCGCCCGGGCCCTGCCCTGGGTCGTGCTGCCGGTCGGTCTCGCCGCCGCTGCCAGCCCCACGGGCGGCGTGCTCGCGTCGATCGTGGCGGTCGGGGTCGTCGGCGCAGGCCTGCTGGCCCGTCGGACGGGAGTCGCCGTGGTCCTGGCCACCGCGGCGAGCGCGCTGGTCCTCAACCTCCCGTGGCTGCTGCCCGGGCTGCTCAACGGCAGCGGCCTGACGCCGGACCCGGAGGGCGCCGCCGCGTTCGCCGCGCGGGCCGACACACCCTGGGGTCTCGGACCCTCGCTGGTCTCCCTCGGCGCCGTGTGGAAGACCGCGGTGCACGCTCCCGAGCGCGCCTCGTGGGTCGTGTCAGGCGTGACCCTGCTGGCGACGGTGGCCGCCTTGGCGGGGCTGCTGGCAGCGCTGCGCAGTCGCCGGACGGCGGACCGGGCGACCATCGCCGGCCTCCTGGCACCGGCGCTGGCCCTGCTCGCAGCGGCGTGGTTCCTGTCGACCTCCGCCGGTCGGCCGGTGATGGAGTGGCTCATCACCGACGTACCGGGCGGTGGGCTGGCGAGGGACGCCCAGAAGTGGGTGGCGCCGTTCGCCCTGGCGCTGGCGGTCGGGGTGGGCCACACCGTCGCGGTCGTCGCACGACGGTTGCCCGCGGGGGCACGGCCGGTCGTACTCGGGGCCGCGGTGCTGCTCCCGGTCGCCCTGCTGCCGTCGCTGGCCTGGGGTCTCGCAGGTTTCGTCAAGCCCTCCGACTACCCGGCCGAGTGGCAGGTGGTGGCCGACCTCCTGGAGGAGGCGGACGCCGCCGGCGACCGGGTGCTGGTCCTGCCGTTCTCGGTCTATCGGCGCTACGACTGGGCGCACCAGCGCGCGGTCCTCGACCCGGCACCGCGATTCTTCCCAGGCCAGCTGGTCGTCGACGACCGGCTGGGGGTGGATGGCCTGGTCGTCGGAGGGGACGCCGCCGACGGTGACGTCGTCCGGGAGGCGATCGCCGAGGACGCCCTGCCCGAGGCGGCCGAGCGGCTCGGTGTCCGGTGGGTGCTGATCCAGCACGGGACACCGGGTGAGGGCACCTGGCCGTCGGGCAGCGGCACGGTCGTGCACGACGGTCCCGAGCTGCGGCTCGTCGATGTGGGAGGCGGCGAGCCGGCCACGCTCAGCCGGTGGCGCCACCTCTACCTGGCGGTGACCCTCGCCGTCGGACTCGTGGTCGCCGCCTGCGCCGTCGTCGTCTCGGTCGCGACCGTCACCCGGATGTATGCTGACCGCCGTCGTCGCCCCATGAGATCAGCTGGAGGACCGGATGGGTAACTTCTTGGCCGTGTTCCTGCTGTCCCTGGGGGTCGGTGGCGCTCTCGGGGCCATCGCGACCGTGGCGACCGTGCAGGTCGTCCAGTCCAGCAACGCCAACACGGTGCCCGACGACCCGACCACGGTCGACTACGCCGACGAGTGATCGACCGCCAGCGCTAGCCCGAGCTGGTCGGCGACCCGCTGAGCGGTGGCGTCCCAGCTGAAGTGCTCGGCGCGCACGCGCGCCTTGGCGCCGAGATCCTCGCGTCGCTCGGGGTCGGCGAGCAGGTCGGAGAGCAGCTGCCCGGCGTGCGCCCGGTCGTCGGCGAGCAGCCCGGTGACGCCCTCGAGGATGGACTCCTGCACCCCGCCCGCGCTGCGGTAGGCCAGGGACGGCGTGCCGACGCTCGCCGCCTCGACGATCGAGAGCCCCCAGCCCTCCTTCAGGGAGGGCAGGACGTGCACCCAGGCCCGCGCCAGCTCGGCGAACTTCTCCTCGTCGGTGACGTGGCCGTGGAAGACGACGCAGTCCTGGAGGCCGAGCCGGTCGCGCAGCTCGACGAGGTTGTCGTGCCACCACCCCGAGCCGAGAACCTGCAGGGTCAGGCGCGGGTGCCGCTCGAGCAGCCTCGGCATCAGCTCGATGACGTGCTCGATCTGCTTGTGGGGCACCAGCCTGCTCAGCACCACCAGGCGCGGCGCCGCGGAGCGCTGCGGCGACGACGGGCTCCCGGGGCGCGAGCATGCCGTTGTAGGCGATCGCGATGTCGCCGGCACGGACGCCGAGCCCGACCAGCTCGGACCTCGTCACCTCACCGACTGCGAGGTAGCGCCCGCCACGGTTGACCCGCACCGCGACGCGTGACTCCAGGAACCAGCCCACCCGGGCCAGGAGCGGGCCGACCACCGGCCACTGCTCGCGGTGCACGTGGTGGACCAGGACGACGACGGGCGCACGAGTGAACAGGCGGGCCAGGAACGGCATGCCGTTCTGCACCTCGAGCACGCGGTCGATCCGGCCGAGGCGCCCCGTGAGCAGGTAGAACGCTGCCCAGAGGTAGACGGTCACGTGCCCGCCGCGCCGGACGTAGGTCACGCCGTCACGGACGTCACGAGAGGGTGCCGGTCGCGGCGGAGCGTGCTCGTCGAGCGGTTGCTCGTACGCCGCCGTGAAGATCGTCACGCGCTCGCCGCACTCAGCGAGGCGCTGGGCGACCTGGTGCACGTAGAGCTCGGACCCGCCGCCTTCGGGGTGCCAGACGTCGCGCCAGTTCAGCACCACGACGTGACGCCCCTCGGTCGTGCGTGGCATGTCAGCCCGCGACATCCAGTGACCCTCCTCGCGCGCTCCCCGGGCGGAGCCACGACCGGGTGAGGCTAACATCCGGGGCGTGCCGGAGCCGGATCGTGGTCGCGCGCCCTCAGCCGGCGCCGGCGGCGCGGACCGGGGCGACGGACTGCGCCGGTCGGTGCGGCTGTTCCGCTCGTTCCTGAAGGAGCAGAGCGACCCGGACGCCTTCTACGGCTTGATCGCGGACGACGCCGTCCGCCTGATGCGTCCGCACCTGACGTTCCGCGACAGCCTGGTGGCCGACTTCGGGGGCGGCCCCGGCTACTACAGCCAGGCGTTCCGGGCGGAGGGCGCCCGGACCGTTCTCGTCGACGCCAGCCTGGACGAGATCCTGCTGCACGGACGGCGACCGTCCGGCGCCGTCGTCGGCCTCGCCGAGCAGTCGCCGCTCGCCGACGACTGCGTCGACGTGGCCTTCTCCTCCAACCTGCTCGAGCACGTGCCCGACCTGGCGGCGACCGCCGACCAGATCGTGCGGGTCGTCCGCCCTGGCGGGCTGGTCGTGCTGTCGTACACCATCTGGCTGGGTCCCTGGGGTGGCCACGAGACCTCGCCGTGGCACTACCTCGGTGGGCACCGCGCCGCTCGCCGGTACGAGAGGCGGACACGGTCGCCCGCCCAAGAACCGGTACGGCGAGTCGATGTTCCCCGCCTCGTGTCGCGACGGACTCGCGTGGCTCGCGGGCCGGCCGGACCTCGAGGTGCTCGACCTGCGGCCGCGCTACCTGCCGCCCGCCAGCCGGGCACTGCTCAAGGTGCCGGGACTGCGCGAGGTCGTGACCTGGAACCTCTGGATGGTGCTGCGACGCGGCCCAGCGTCGCGCGCAGACTCCCCGCCCGCGTAGTTAACACGCGAGTAACTTGCCTGCTAGCATCCCGACGCCCCGGCGGACCTAGCCTGCGGCGGAGAGGGGTCACTGTGAAGAAGCTCGGGCTCGTCCTGGCCGGCCTCGGCGCGTTCCTGCTGGTCGTGGCCCTGGTGCTCAAGGTCTACGCGTACGACGAGCTGGCGGTGGCCCCCAAGGACCAGAACAGCCTGACCGTGCTGGTCGGCTCCGACGCCACGATCTTCGACATCGCCTCCCTCGAGGAGATGACCCTCGACCTGCGCACCGAGGTCATCACCATCGGCGACGTCGACGCTGCCGAGGAGCACGGCGACGGCGTCGTCGTCTGGTACAGCAAGACCTCGAGCCGGACCTCGGACGGCGTCGTGCGCTCCCGCGACACCGAGCTCGCCGCCTTCGACGCCCACACCGGCGAGGCCGTCAACTGCTGCGGCGAGTTCGTCGAGGAGGAGGAGGGCAACCCCGAGCCCATCGAGCACGAGGGCCTGCTGTCCAAGTTCCCGTTCGGCACCGAGAAGCAGACCTACGACTTCTGGGACGGCACCCTGCGCGAGGCGGTCCCGATCGCCTACGTGGAGGAGGAGGAGATCGAGGGGGTCACGACGTACAAGTTCGAGCAGACGATCCCCCCGACCGAGACCGGCACCATCGAGCTCCCGGCCGACCTGCTCGGCGAGGAGGGCGACGAGTCGCTGACCGCCCAGCGGATGTACTCCAACGTCCGCACCCTCTGGATCGAGCCGAACACCGGCGTCGTCATCAACCGCCAGGAGCAGCAGAACAGCACGATCGCCTACGACGGCACCGACCGGATCACCACCACCAAGGTGAACACCGGCTACGACGACGACACGATCACGTTCAACGCCGACAAGTACGGCCGCCTCGGCGGACTGCTGAACCTGGTCGAGAACGTCCTGCCGATCACGTTCCTCATCGTCGGCGCACTCCTGCTCGTCGCAGGCTTCCTGCTCGGGCGTCGCGGCGCAAAGGCTGCCGCAGCCTCCTGACCAGGCGTCTCACCGGGTCCGGTCTCAGCCCGGGCCCGGGCTCAGTGCAGGTCGGCAGCGAAGATCGCCGTGCCCGGCGTCAGCCTGCCCCGGGTGCGGGACCACCCACCCCAGACCCGGTCGTGGTCCTCGGGCCACTCGGGCTCGAGCAGGGCCGTGATCGCGAAGCCGTTGCCGGCCAGCAGAGAGACCCAGTCCGACAGCGTGCGGTGGTGCTCGACGTACGACACCACGCCGGTCTCGTCGTCGACCTCGACGTACGGCGTCCGGTCCCAGTAGGAGTTGGTCGCGGTGAGCCCGGGTTCGTCGGGGTCGTCGGGGAACGACCAGCGGGTGGGGTGGGTGATCGAGAAGGCGAAGCGCCCGCCTGGGCGCAGCACGCGTGCGGTCTCCGTGACGCACGCGTCGATGTCGGCGACGAACTGGAGGGCGCCGAAGCTCGAGAACACCACGTCGAACGCGTTGTCGGCGAAGGGGAGGGCGGTCGCGGTGCCGAGCACGCTCGGCACGAGGATCCCGGTCTGCTCGTCGAGGCGGCGGGAGTGCTGCAGCTGACGCCAGGACAGGTCGAGACCGACCGGGCGCCCTCCCTGCGCGCGCACCCAGCGCGAGCACTGGCCCGCGCCCGCTGCCCACCTCGAGGACGTCCTTGCCGGTCAGTTGCCCGAGCACGCCGGCCTGGGCCTCGGCCGTGCCCTCCGGCCCCCACACGAATCCCGCGTCGCCGAGGAACTCACCGTGCGTGGCCTGGTACTCGTCGGCGTAGCGGTCCCAGTCCGGTCCGTTGGCGCGCCGTGACTCCGCCTCGCCGACGGGCCTCCGCTCGACCCTGACCGGGCGCTGCGGCCAGTCCTGCTGCATGGCCCGAGGCTAGCCGGGGAGCGCTTGCCGCATACCATCCGTCCGGACGAGAGGGGCCGGGATGTCACGGGGCGCGCGCGTGCGTGACCGTGCCGCGGCGACCCTGCGCGACTGGTGGTCCGAGCCGCGCCTGCTCCTGGGCGTCGCTCTGACCGCTCCGCCGCTGGTGCTCCTCGCGGTCCTCGGCTGGTCGCGGCGGTGGATCTCCGACGATGCCCTGATCGCGATCCGAACCTCGCGCTACCTCTACGACGGCGACGGTCCGGTCTACAACCTCGGCGAGCGGGTCGAGGCGGGTACCTCCACCGTCTGGGTCTTCTTCCTGGCCGGCCTGCACGCCGTGACCCGGGGCGACTGGGGTGTGGAGGCCGCCTGGTCGGGACTCGTGATCGGGCTGGCCGGCTTCGTGCTCGGCACGGTCGCGGCGGCCCGGCTCTCGGGCCGGCTCCGACCCGGGGACGACACGGTCGTGGTGCCGATCGGGATCGTGGTGATCGCCGCGCTTCCGGCGTACTGGGACTTCCTCACCTCGGGCCTCGAGACGGGCCTGATCTTCGGCTGGCTCGGCCTGAGCTACTGGCTGCTCGTGCACCGGTGGCTCTCCCGCTCCGCGCGCGCCGCACCCGAGACCCCGTGGCTGGCCGCGGCGGTCATCGGGCTCGGCCCGCTGGTGCGGCCCGACCTCGGCCTGGTGACCCTGGTCTTCGCCTGGTGCCTGTGGCGCCAGTCGACCTGGACCCGCCGGACGCTGGCCGCGGCGGTGGTCGCGATGGTCGCCCTGCCGGTGCTCTGGCAGGTGTTCCGGATGGGCTACTACGCCGCGGTCGTGCCGAACACCGCGCTCGCGAAGTCCGCCGGGTCGAGCGCGTGGGGCTTCGGCGCCGAGTACCTCTCGGACTTCGCCGGTCGCTACTGGCTGGTGCTCCCGCTCGTCGTGATCGCCTACCTCGTCGGGCGCCCGCTCCTGCACCTCGCCCGAGAGGTCGACGGGCGCGGGGCGGTGGCCCTCGTCGTCGGCCCACCGGTGGCGGCCCTGCTGCACGCCGGGTACGTCGTGCGGATCGGCGGGGACTTCATGCACGGCCGGATGCTGCTGCCTGCGACGATGTGCGCGCTTCTCCCCGTGATGGCCGCTGCGGTACCGGTGGCCCGCCGGGGCGCCATCGACGCCTCCCGCGCCCTGGTCTGCCTCACTGTCGTGGTCGCGTGGGCCACCATGGTCGGTGTGAACGTGCGGCCTGAGCCGTTCTCCCCGCCCGACAACCTGATCGCCGACGAGCGCGCCTTCTACGTCCTGCTCGCGCAGTTCGACGAGAACCCGGTCTCCCTCGCCGACTTCCGCAGGACCAGCTGGTACCAGGCCGGGTACGCCCAGGAACAGCTGGCCCTCACCGGCGTCGACCGCTTCGTCGAGGCCGACTTCGACCCTGTCGAGCACCCCGGCCTGACCGGGGAGGGTGTGGTGGCGCGTCGGAGCACGATCGGGCACTTCGGGTTCGCGGCGCCCCACGTGTTCGTGGCCGACAGCTTCGCGCTCGCCGACCCGGTCGGCGCTCGACTCGAGCTGCCGGCTCCCGAGACCGAGCGACCCGGGCACAACCAGGTGGTGCCGCTGTCGTGGCACCTGGCCAGGTTCACCCCGCCCTCCGACGAGGACAGCGCGGAGACGCGGGCCGCGCGCGCAGCGCTGCAGTGCGGCGCGCTGGCGGACGTGGTCGAGGCCACCAGCGAGCCGCTGGACGCCGGCCTGTTCCTCGACAACCTCCTCCACGCCGTCGGCTACACCCGGCTCAGCGTTCCTGGCGACCCGATCGCGGCTGAGGGAGAGCTCTGTTGACCGACTTCGCGTCGCTCGAGCCGCTGGCCGGTGGCTGGTCGGGGCAGACGTTCGTCGGCCGAGGCCGGCGGCGATCGCACCGTCGTGCGGGTGTACGCCGCCGCGAGCCACCGTGGCGACCGGGCGCACGAGGTGGACGCCGCGCTGCTCCGGCTGGTGCGCGGTCTGGTGCCCGTGGCCGAGGTGCTCGAGGTGCGCCGCGCCGACCCGGACGCCGGTCATCCGGCGCTGCTGGTCACCTCCTTCCTGCCCGGGGCCCGGGGCGACGAGCTGCTGCCCACGCTCGACGACGCGGGCCTGGCCGCGCTGGGTGCGCACCTCGGCGAGCTCGCTCGCCACGCTCGGCGGGATGCCGATGCTGCGGGCGGGCGCCTTCGTCGACGGCGACCTGACCATCGGCGACCTGCCCGGACCCGACGGGCTTCCGGACTGGGTGGCCGACGCACGAGATGCGGCTGGCCGGCTTCGCGCGCGACGAGCTGGCTGGGCTCGCGAGGTCGCCCTCGACGCCCAGGCGCTGCTGGACACCGTCGACCGGCACTGCCTGGTGCACAGCGACCTCAACCCCAAGAACCTGCTCGTGGACCCCGACACGCTCGAGCTCACCGGCCTCGTCGACTGGGAGTTCGCGCATGCCGGCCACCCCTTCACCGACCTCGGCAACCTGCGTGCGCTTCGATCGCGCGCCCGCCTACGTCGACGCCGTGCTGGCGGCGTACACCGAGCGTCGCGGCGGCGACCCGGACGCCGCCCTGGCCCTCGGTCGCGCGGCCGACCTGTGGGCGCTGGTGGACCTCGCCGCCCGCCACGCGACGGCTCCGGACAACCTGGTGGCCGCCCTCGCGCACGACCTGCTGCGGACGATCGGGCGGGACCGCGACGTCCACGCGGCTCCGCCTGAGGCTGAGCGGGGCGTGAGCGGGGCGTGAGCGGGCGCCGCGGGTTGGACTGGCATGCCGCGGCACGCGTATCCTGACCGGTGCGCTTGAAGTCCGCGTGGGTCCCAGACCTAGCGGAACCACGCTCGCTATCACGCAGCATCCCGCCACTCGATGGCGTTCAGGGGAGCCGCAACGAACCATCGGTAGTGAAACGGACTCACTCGCGCGCCCAGACGACTTCTGTCCACCCAAGGAATCCATTCCCTTATGACGAGCAGCACGTACGCCTTCCCGGAGACCGACGCACCGCAGGTTGCGGTCAACGACATCGGATCCGAGGAAGACTTCCTCGCCGCGATCGACGCGACCATCAAGTACTTCAACGACGGTGACATCGTCGACGGCACCATCGTCAAGGTCGACCGGGACGAGGTCCTGCTCGACATCGGCTACAAGACCGAGGGCGTCATCCCCTCGCGCGAGCTGTCGCATCAAGCACGACGTCGACCCCAACGACGTCGTCCACGTCGGCGACAAGGTCGAGGCCCTGGTTCTCCAGAAGGAGGACAAGGAGGGCCGGCTGATCCTGTCCAAGAAGCGCGCCCAGTACGAGCGCGCCTGGGGCACGATCGAGCAGATCAAGGAGGAGGACGGCGTCGTCGAGGGCACCGTCATCGAGGTCGTCAAGGGCGGCCTCATCATCGACATCGGACTGCGCGGCTTCCTGCCGGCGTCGCTGGTCGAGATGCGCCGCGTGCGCGACCTCCAGCCCTACGTCGGCCAGACCCTCGAGGCCAAGATCATCGAGCTCGACAAGAACCGCAACAACGTGGTCCTGTCGCGCCGCGCCTGGCTCGAGCAGACCCAGTCCGAGGTCCGCCACGGCTTCCTGCACCCAGCTGCAGAAGGGCCAGATCCGCAAGGGCGTCGTGTCCTCGATCGTCAACTTCGGTGCGTTCGTCGACCTCGGCGGCGTCGACGGCCTGGTGCACGTCTCCGAGCTGTCCTGGAAGCACATCGACCACCCGTCCGAGGTGGTCACCGTCGGTGACGAGGTCACCGTCGAGGTGCTCGACGTCGACATGGACCGCGAGCGCGTCTCGCTGTCGCTGAAGGCGACCCAGGAGGACCCCTGGCAGCACTTCGCCCGCACCCACCAGATCGGCCAGATCGTGCCGGGCAAGGTCACCAAGCTGGTGCCCTTCGGCTCGTTCGTCCGCGTCGAGGAGGGCATCGAGGGCCTGGTGCACATCTCCGAGCTCGCCGAGCGCCACGTGGAGATCCCCGAGCAGGTCGTCCAGGTCAACGACGACGTCATGGTCAAGATCATCGACATCGACCTCGAGCGTCGCCGGATCTCGCTGTCGCTCAAGCAGGCCAACGAGACCGCTGCGGCCACCGAGGTCGAGGAGTTCGACCCCACGCTCTACGGCATGGCGGCGACCTACGACGACCAGGGCAACTACATCTACCCCGACGGCTTCGACCCCGACACGGGCGAGTGGCTCGAGGGCTTCGACGAGCAGCGCGCGGCCTGGGAGGAGCAGTACGCCAAGGCGCACGCCCGCTGGGAGGCGCACGTCAAGCAGCAGGCCGAGGCCAAGCAGGCCGAGGTCGAGGCCGGCGAGGCCACGTCGTACAGCTCCGACTCACGGCGACGAGGACGGTCGTCGAGGAGACCGGCGGCTCGCTGGCCTCCGACGAGGCGCTGCAGGCGCTGCGCGACAAGCTGACCGGCGGGGGCGCCTGACCCGCTGAGCACGACGACCAGCTGAGCACGACGAGGGCCCGCCGGACACCGTCCGGCGGGCCCTTCGCCGTCCGCGCCGTGTCCGCACCGGCCGGATGCGCGAGCGACGACCAGCCGGTCCCGCCGTCCCGATGACCCGCGGCGGGGCGTAGTCTCGACGTCCGTGCCCCGACTGTCCGACCTGATGGCCGACACGAGGCCGTTGCAGAACCCGCACTTCCGGCGGCTCTGGGTCGCCAACATCGTGACGGTCGTCGGAGCCCAGCTGACGGTCGTGGCCGTGCCGGCTCAGATCTACCAGATGACCGGCTCGTCGGCGTACGTCGGGCTGACCGGCCTGTTCGGGCTCGTGCCGCTGATCGTCTTCGGCCTGTACGGCGGCGCGCTGGCCGACGTCTTCGACCGACGGACCATCCTGGTCTGGACGACCGGCGGGCTGATCGCCACGAGCGTGCTGTTCTGGGTGCAGGCGGCCGCGGGACTGACGAACGTGTGGCTGCTGCTGGGCCTCTTCGCCGTGCAGCAGGCGTTCTTCGCGGTCAACCAGCCGACGCGCAGCGCGGTGCTCCCGAAGATCCTGCCTCCCGAGCTGCTGCCGGCGGCCAACTCGCTGAGCATGATGGTCTTCCAGGCCGGGGCCATCGCGGGTCCTCTGGTGGCGGGGGTGCTCATCCCGGTGCTGGGGTTCGAGTGGCTCTACCTCATCGACGCGGTCACCCTCTTCGCGACGCTGTCGGCCGTGGTGCGGCTGCCGTCGCTGAAGGTCATCGGCGCGCACACCCAGGTCCCCGGTCTCCGGGCGGTCGTCGACGGGTTCAGCTATCTGCGCGGCCAGCCGATCCTGCTGATGTCCTTCGTCGTCGACATCATCGCGATGGTCTTCGGGATGCCGCGGGCGCTCTTCCCGGAGATCGCGCACGTGGACTTCGGCGGGCCCGAGGAGGGTGGGATCGTGTTTGCGCTCCTGTTCGCGGCCATCCCGGCCGGGGCCGTGCTCGGCGGAGTGCTGAGCGGATGGGTGTCACGCGTGGAGGCCCGGCCGGGCCGTGATCGTGAGCATCCTCGTCTGGGGTGTGGCGATGACCGGATTCGGCATCGCCGTGGGGCTGGCCGACCGTGGGGGACCGCTGGCAGGGCGCCATGCTGGTGGCGGCGCTGGTGATGCTGATGGTCGGCGGCGCGGCGGACATGGCCTCGGCCGCGTTCCGGAGAGCATGCTCCAGGCCGCGACCGACGACGAGGTCCGCGGCCGGCTGCAGGGCGTCTTCATCGTGGTCGTCGCCGGCGGCCCGCGCGTGGCGGACACGGTGCACGGCGCGGCAGCTGCCGCGGTGGGTGCCGCCGCTGCCGCGGCCGGGGGCGGC
>CAVYCK010000033.1:0-146992 GCA_963767095.1 uncultured Actinomycetota bacterium
CTCGACATGCCTGCGGGGCTCGCCGTCGTGGATGCCGGAGGCCAGGTGCTCGGCGAGCTTCTCGTCGGCGTCTGCGATGGCGGCATAGCCCGTGGCGTCAAACGTGCAGAAGGGGTAGCGGCAAATCGCGTGGTAGGTCGAGTTGTCCATCAGTTTCTTCCCTTCCTTGGGCGCCAGCGCTGAGGCACCGCAGGCTCGGTCGTTTTCGGGAGGGCCGAGCGCCATTCAACCTACGGCTTGAATGCGTCTGGTTTCGGGAGAGCGCTGCGCGAGGTGATCGTGCAATGTCGGCTGCCACTCTTCCGCTCGGCGGAGTGCACGTCATCATCGGGCGGTGGAGCGTCCGGATCGGAACCGCTGCGAGGATCACGCTTGTGCGCCGCTACGTCGGGACCATGTACGACAGCAACCGCTGGGACGGCTTCGAGCTTCGACCCGGCGACATCATCATCGCCCCGCCGCCGAAGTGCGGGACGACGTGGACGCAGATGATCTGCGCGCTGCTCATCCTGCAAGAACCGGAGCTCCCTCTCCCGCTGAACAGGCTCTCGCCGTGGATCGACATGGAGACCCGCGCCCGCACGGAGGTGTTCGCGGACCTGCAAGCCCAGAGGCACCGCCGGTTCATCAAGACCCACACCCCGCTCGACGGGATACCCAACGATCCGACGGTCACCTACATCTGCGTCGGGCGCGACCCCCGCGACGTTGCGCTGTCGATCGACCACCACATCGACAACATGGACGTCGGCGCGTTCCTCAGAGTCCGCGAACAGGCCGCAGCGATCGACGGTATCGAGCTCGGACCGTTGCGAGCACAGCCGCCGCGCCCCGAAGGCGAGCGGGACCGCTTCTGGCAGTGGGTCGACGACGAGACGCCCTCGACACAGATCGGGTCGTCGCTGCGGCGTACCGTCGAGCACCTCCAGACGTTCCGCGACGCCGCCGATGATCTCGACGTCGTGCACCTGCACTACGACGACCTGAAGGCCGACCTGGACGGGCAGATGCGGAAGCTGGCCGCCCGACTCGGCATCGACGTCGAGGAGCGCCGGTGGCCCCGTCTGGTCCAAGCGGCGACGTTCGAGTCGATGCGCAGCAGGGCCGACACGACCGTGCCCGACGTTGGCCCGGAGCAGTGGATCGACCCCGCCGCGTTCTTCAGCCACGGCACAAGTGGCCAGTGGCGCGACCTCCTCGACAACGCCGACCTTGGTCGGTACGCAGCGCGCGTGCGCACCCTTGCGTGCGACGACCTCGTCGACTGGGTGCACCGCGAGGCGATCGAATGAGATTCCACCTCGGCGGGTTGACGCACCCCGGAAGGTGACCGCAAGCGCCTGAGGGCCACGACTGCCCCAACCACCCACGCCTCAGCCGCGTCACTCCGCCCGCCTTTGACCAGCCTGCTGTCTGGCTCCACGGTCGCCGGGCGCTGCGGCTACGTGCTCGGTCTAGCCTCGGTGTGTGTCCGCCACGTCAGATCGCAGAGCCGCGCGGGAGGCTGTGGCGACCTATCACGAGGAGCAATTGGGCGAGCTCGTCCGTCACGTGCGGCTGGCCGTTGAGGCCTTCCAGGCAGGTGAACTCGACGGAGACGGTGACGTGGCCCAACGTGTCGGCCGACCGTTCTCGGCGATCTCTCACGCGTCACAGGTCGATTTCCACATGTCGGGCGGAGCCGAAGTCCAAGTGATGTGTCGTCCGCGAGTGCAGCCGCGGCCTCACCGCCCACCAGTCTGGAGCCATCCATTCCTTATGTCGCGCCGCGCTCGACACTCTCACGAGTAGTGAGAAGGTCAAGGGGTACGCCGGGGGTAGGCAAGAGTGAGAAGGTCAGGCCATTCTTGTTAGGCCAACAGCCGCGCTTGCGCAGGTCGGGCCGCACGTCCGGTAAGTGGAGCTGAGGGGATTCGAACCCCTGACCTTCTCATTGCGAACGGTTTTGAAGTGGACGTCGACGGCGTTCCATGCCCGGGATGGGAAGCCTGGCAAGACAGGGAATCGCACACGTTGCAGGACGGAGGTACGCCGCGGGTACGCGTGCTCCCGACCGTCGATTCAGTTCCAGGGACCAACGTTGGGGAGGAACTTCTTCGTCGCCGCGACGATGTCGCGGGCGTCCTGGAGCGCTTCCTCGGCTTCCTCGGAGGCGACATCGGGAGTGTCCAAGCTGGGGGACTCGGCGTCGTGCCGGCGGAGCCTCAGGTTTCTGAAAGGACGGACGACCTTCCTCGCGTTCGGGCCCATCTGCGCTTCGATCGCCTCCTGGGTGGCGCGGTGTCCGCTCTTGCTGGTCGCGCGCAGGCCCTGCCGCGCCCATCAGGACGCAACCAGGCTCCAGCACCGCTGCACAGACCGTCGCGAACGCCGATGGGTGCGCCATGCGCTCGAGCACGAACACGGAGTAGGCGAGGTCGAACTCGCCGACGTGCGACGGCGCAAACTCCTCGAGGGTCTGCTGGTGGCGCTCATCGACCAGCGAGTTCCGTTGGACCTGCGGGCTCGGGTCCACACCCACCAGCCGCCTCGCGCGACGACGTACTTTGACGGAGCCGGCCGGACAAGGCCTCACCGGCGCCGATGTCGAGCACACATGCGTCCGGCGGCAGGGACTGCGTAACCCACCGGGCGAACCACGGCACGGCTGCAGGCTGGCTCAGCCGAACGCTGGCCCGGATCGCGGGGCGCTCCGGCAGGAGCCTCGCCGCGCTTACGGTTCCTCTTCCTCGGCTTCGGCGGCTCCCAGCTCGTCCAGGGCGTCGCCGTACAGCCGCCCGAAGTCGTGGGCCAGACCTTCGGACCAGGCGGGTGAGACGTGGCTGTAGTCCCAGAAGGTCATCGTCCGGTCGATGACCAGGGGGCATCGTCCGCGCAAGCACAGCAGGGAGACGGTGTCCAAGAACCCTGTGCCTGTCTGCTCTGTCACCTGCCTGGTGGTCGCGTTGGCTGCGGCCAACCCGTCGTGCGGTGCGCCCACGCAGCTCTCAAGCGTGGAGCCCGGCTGCGTGAGGCAGTCCTCGGGGTCGAAGGCGAGGTCGGGAGTGTCGGCGAGCACGACCACGCGAGCGCCGAGGTCGTTCAGGTGATTCAGCAGTTCGGCAACACCCAGCCCCCAGGTCTGTTCGAGAGTCAGCCCGGGTGTCGAACGAAGCCGGTACGACATGGCCTCGGAGCCGACGATGACGACCCGGGGGCGTGCGGCGTCGATGTAGTCGGTTGCCCAGTCACGGAACTCGTCGCACTGCCAGTAGTCGTCGCCGGCGCCGTCGACGACCGGGACGGGGAATGGCGGGCAGCCCAGCTTGACGAGGGGAAGGACGCGCAGCCCCCGCTCGCGCCCGAGCCGGTCGATGGCGGGCAGCCACTGGCCGGCTTGGGAGTCACCGATGACTGCCAGGGTCTTGTGCGAGCGCGGAAGCCCGATGGGGCAGACCCGGGTCGAGGTCTCCTCGGGGTAGGCGATGCAGTCCGGGGAGAGCCGGAAGACGCCCGTGGTCTTGTTGGGCAGGTTGACGAGCGGGAACGGGATCGGCCCTCCGGAGTCTGCGACCCGCAGGGCATCGGCGAGACGCTCCACGAGCGTCGGCGGGGGAGGTGGTGTGGACAGCCGCAGTGCTGGTCCGGTGCCGCGCTTTCCCGATGACGCGCCGTTCCCCTGGGTGCCCTCGATCGAGGTGACGTCGAAGGACGGACCTGCCATCCGCTCGCGAAGGAGGGCTGCGGACTTCTGCTCGGCGCCGACCACACACAACAGCACCGCGCCGACAGCCACCGGCCACAGGACGAGCGATCGTCGGCGCAGCCGTAGGACGCGACTCCGGCGTAGCGGGTTCTCCACGAGGTGATAGGTGAGGACCGCGGCCGCCAGAGTGGCCGCGAGCAGGACGAGAGTGCCGCGAGGGCCATCGAGGCGGCGGGAGTACGCCGGACCGAGCACGAGCAGCGGCCAGTGCCACAGGTAGAGGGAGTAGGAGATGTCACCGAGCCATCGCAGCGGAGGTTCGGCCAGGACCCGGCTCGGCCACGTGGCGCCTCCCGTCCCGGCCACGATGAGGGCCGCCGCGCCCAGTACAGGCGGCAGCGCTCGCCAGCCGGGGAACGGGGACCCGGCGTCGTACCCGATCGCCGCGACCGCCACGACGAACAGCCCTCCGAGGCCGAGCCCGATGCGCGCTCGCCCAGGCAGCCCTGCCAGACGAGGTTGCTGGACCGCGATCAGCGCACCTAGCGCAAGTTCCCAGGCCCGGGCTGGGGAGGAGTAATAGGTCGGGCCCGGCGCCGCCTGGGTCCGAGCAACGCACCAGGCGAGCGAAGCGACGACCACGACGGCAAGGACGACGGTGAGGACCCAGGTGATCGTCGCCTGCGTGGCCCGGCGCCTGGCCAACACCGTCAGCGTGATCGCGAGGAGGAGCGGCCACACCAGGTAGAACTGCTCCTCCACCGCCAGAGACCAGAAGTGCCGGAACGGCGACGGCTCCTGCCCCTGGTCGAAGTAGCCTGTGCCCTGCCTTGCGAAGTGGAGGTTGGCGCCGAACAGCGCCGACCACAACGCGTCCTCACGCAGCTGCTGGACACGTGCCAACGACAGCTGCCAGGCCGCGAACGCCATCGTGATCAGGATGACCAGGGTCGCTGCTGGCAGGATCCTGCGGGCGCGGCGGGCGTAGAACTCACCGATCCGAACGCGACTGGTCGAGATGGCCTCGCGCACGAGCAGCAGGGTGATGAGGTAGCCGGAGATCACGAAGAACACGTCCACCCCGATGAACCCGCCCGACAGCCACCCGACGCCCGCGTGGTCACCGATGACCAGCAGCACCGCGACGGCCCGCAGGCCTTGGATGTCGCCGCGGCGCCCAGGCGTCGGGCTGGCAACTGGGCTGGACGGCGAGCACGCCGAGGTGGCTGTCAGAGTCACTGACATGCCGCCACGCTCGCCGTAAGAAGCACCACTGTCGTCCGGCGAAGTACTTATCCCACGGGGTGCGGGATGGGGCTCTACGGTGCACCTGGTCTCCGTGGGGACCCTTGTGGGTCGTGGCGACGAGCTGGGACGCCTGCGAGTCCTGGTCGACCGGGCACGTGCGGGGCAGCGGGCTGCCGAGCTGGTCGATGGCGTGGCCGGTATCGGCAAGACGCGACTCGTCGAAGAGGCGGTCGGCGAGCTTCGCCAACCCACCGCCGTGGTCGTCTATGCGCACGGGGTCGAGCTGGCGGGTGGCGTCCCCGCAGCCTTCGGTCTAGACGCGACATGTGAGGACAGGGTTGGCGTCGCTCGCTCGAACCGTCGCCCTACACGCCAATTGACCACGCAATCCGCCAAGCAGATGTCCCGCGACTCACCAGCCCCTACAACGTCATCTCCACGTCGACCGAGACTCGGCTCACGACTTCACGAAGCCGAGCGAAGACCCTCTCACCGAGCGACAAGCTCACGACCTTGACCTTCTCACTGTCGCCCGCGGGTGCCAGCTGACCTTCTCGGTCTCGGCCGAAGGGCTCAGTGACCTTCTCACTGATCTCACAGGGCGCAGGTCAGGGGTCTGTCGGGGGTACGCGACAGTGAAGATGGGGTCAATTTTCGCTCGCCCTCGATGCGCGTTTGCGCAGGTCAGGAGGCCTATCGATCCGGTGGAGCTGAGGGGATTCGAACCCCTGACCTTCTCATTGCGAACGACGCCGGAGTGAGAGTGGATGCCTTGACCACGCCTGGAGTGCAGCCGTGCAATCCCTACATAGCAGCAGGTTTCTCCGGACGGGGGTACGCCGGGGGTACGCGCCCCACAGGGCTACGGGTCGGCGCCAAGGACCGACGTTGGTGAGGAACTTCTTCATCGCATCGACGATGTCGCTGGCATCCTCGAGTGCCTCTTCGGCTTCCTCGGTCGTGACTTCGGGGGTGTCGAGGCTCGGTTGCTCGGCGTCCTGTCGGCGGAGCCTCAGCTCCCTGAAGGGTCGGACGACCTTTCTTGCGTTCGGGCCGACCTCGATCTCACCCCTGGTCGATCAGGCTCGCTACCTCGGCAACTCCGATCACGGATCCGGCCCCCGCGTGGGTGCGCACAGCGGATCGGCTGCCTGTCACGGCAGTGTGAGGAGCCGGACAAAGCCAGCAGCCAGACCTGTGGAGAACCTCCCGATGCGTCGTCGGCTCGCCCTACGCTCCCGGCGTGAAACACCAGAGCATCCTCATCGTCGACGGGTTCGTCCCCGTGTGCGAGAGCAACCTGGACAACCTTCGTGAGCGGGTCTGGGACTTCGCCATGGACCAGAGGGCCTTCGGACCGCGCAAGTTGTTGGTCGCGTTCGCCGACCCGGATGGGCGGCTTCGGGGCCTCGCCTACACCGATCGCACGCACACCCCACTACTAGCGCTCGCAGCATGCCTGGATTACCTCGGCCCCGGCGCGGCTGCGGCCGTCGCACTCTGTGATGAACCGGTCCCTGCAACGCCGTCCCAGGACTTCCTCGAGCGATTCGCGGCGGCGCGCGACATCGCTTGCGACTACCACATTCACCTGGTCGACTGGATTGCGTGCGATGACGATCGGTTCCGGGCGACCCGCCTCAAGACACTCACGCCGAGCGAACAGCCTGACTGGTGGGACGTGCCCCGGCCTGAGGACTAGGTCACCGTGCATCAACCACGGTCGCGCCCGTGCATAGGGATGCGGTCCCTACAGCTGCAGGTGGAGGCGCAGTGCGTCGTCGAGGTGTGCCATGACGTCTGCTGGGGCTCGGCCGAGGACGGCGCCAAGCCGCTCGACCGCGATCGAGCGGACCTGCTCGGCCTGGGCCTTGGAGTCCTGCCGGAGGCCGGTCTCGTGTGCGGGCAGCAGTGTCTGGAACGGGAAGATCCGGTCGGTGTTGCTGGTGACTGGTACCACAGTGACGACGCCGCGACCGAGACGGGCCGCGATCGAGTTCGCTCGGTCGTTGCTGACGATCACGGCGGGACGCCGCTTGTTGGCCTCGCTCCCGCGCACCGGGTCGAGATCGACCAGCCTGATCTCACCGCGCAGCATCTGCGATTCCGTCGGCCGTGGTCACGCTCCACGCCGCCTGGTCGCCTGATGCTTCCCACTCCTGCCACGCGGCTTCGTAATCCTGCTCCAGGTTGGGCAGGCGCAGCATCCGTACAGCGTGATGCAACGCGGCCGACCTCGAGGGGAGACCGGCGGTGCGGGCGAACTCGTCGAGGATTTCCACGTCCTCGTCGGGCAGGCTGACGCTGAGTTTCATACCACAATGCTACTGCAGTGCCACCACCGCCGTCAGCGCCCGCGCGGCTTCCACAGGTTGGCGTCGCCCCTCAAGTTCTGCGCGAACCGGAACTTGCACTTGCGTGCGACACGCCCCACACCGCCCGGAGCGTCGACTCAGAACGGCATGGCGATGAACGGCGAGGAGTATCAGCTCGTCGCTCGCTGAGACGCTGCTCGGCCTCGGCGGGCGAGATCCGGTCCTGCTCGGCCTCGAGCAGCATGCCCAGCAGCCTGACGTCTCCGGCGGTGGGGATGCCCGTGACCTCGTCGTGCGAGAGCACCCACGAGACCGCCGCGGTGACGCGGTCCTGGTCGTCGTAGGGCTCGTACCACGTCGCGTGGGAATGGTCCGCGCCGTCGGGCCAGTTGCGGCGGGACACCGTCTTGATGGTCATCAGGCCCACGTCCTGGCGGCGGACCTCCTCCACGAGTGCCTGGTAGTCGGCGCGGTACGACTCGTCGCGCCAGAGCACCGGGTTGAGGGGCGTCAGGACCGTCGCGAAGGGGTACCGGCGCAACGCCTCGAGGTGGGTCGCTGGGGCGTCGTGGCCGTGACCGGTGATGCCGATGGCGCCGACCAGACCCTCCTCCTGCGCGCGGATCGCCGCCTCCAGAGCGCCGCCGGGCCGGTGGCCAGGTCGAGCTCGTCGCAGGTCGCCGATGGCATGCAGCTGCAGCAGGTCGACGCGGTCGGTCTGGAGCCGGTGCAGCGAGCGCGTGGATCTCGCTCCACGCCGACTCCCGGTCGCGCGTACCGGTCTTCGTCGCCAGGAAGATCCGGTCACGGATCTCCGACATCCACGGCCCCAGCCGCAGCTCAGCGTCTCCGTAGTCGGCCGCCACGTCGAAGTGGTTGATGCCCCCGTCGAGGGCTTCCTGGATCGAACGGTCCGCCACGTCCTGCGAGACATCGCCCAGCGCCGCCGCGCCGTAGATGAGCACCGAGCTCTGGTGCTCGAGTCGTCCGAGCCTGCGTTTCTCCATCACGACACTCTCTGTCACAGGTCCAACGTGGGCAACCCCCAACGATGCCCAACGGGAGGCGCCGCCCGCCCTCCGTGCGTCTATCCGCCTGTGGGACAGCCACGGTTCGCATCCGAGCCATGCATCGTCCAGGTCGCCTGCGAGTCCGGAGCGCTGATCCAACTTGCCCCGTGGACGATCGACGCTCCCACAAAGGGTGAGATGGTCACGGGGTACGCCGGGGGTACGCGAGAGTGAGACAGGTCAGCCGCTCATCGCCCTCAGCCGGCGTTTGCCCAGGTCAGAGCGTCGTGCGTGTTGGTGGAGCTGAGGGGATTCGAACCCCTGACCTTCTCATTGCGAACGAGACGCGCTACCAACTGCGCCACAGCCCCAGGTGCACCGCTGGCCGCGCGAGGGCGCCGATGCGAGTCGAAAGGTTAGCAGCCGACCTCGGCGGTCCCGAATCGAGCCGGAACCCGCCGCGGCACCGCTGACGGAGGGCTCGCTCAGGACCGCAGGACCGTCTCGACGCGCTCGAGGGCGAGGGCGGCGTAGCGTCGCCACATCCAGCCGAACACCGGCATCAGCGGGCGGCCGACCGCGGTGGGGTGCAGCGTCCAGTCCCAGCCGATGGTGACGCCGGTGGTCGCGGTCGTGGTCCACGGACCAGACGCCGTCGACGGTGCGGGCCAGCGGCTTCAGCGGGCCCGTGATCCGGTCGAGCGTGTAGGCGAAGTGACGCGGCGGGTCGACCGAGGTCAGCGACTCGAGCAGGGTGCCGCCGTCGGAGAGCACGATGGTGCGGGACTGGCCGACCGTGCCCCAGGCGCCCTCGCTGGCCGCGGACCTCGCGGACCGGCGACACGGCCAGCGCCGGCGGTCGAAGAGGGTCGGCAGCGGCGCGGCGATCAAGGCGTCGAAGGCATGCTCGGCGGTGATGCCCGGGACGTTCCGGGAAGCGCCGAGGTGATAGCTCACCCGCCGACGCTAACGCGTCGCCGTGGTCGGCTCGGATCCGACGACGCGGCGACCCTCGCCGCCGTCACGCTGCGAGCGCTGGGCCGCGCTCGGCCTCGTCCGCTTCGCGGGCCAACGCGCTGTCGGACTCCGACCTGCCCGACGACCACACGCCGGTCTCGTCGAGGTCGATGGTCCGGACGGTGCGACGGGCGGCCGGCTTGGAGACGTACGTCGGGAGCGTGACCGGCAGCGGGGTCCCACATGTCCGGGACGGCGTGAGCGAGCTCGGCCTCGACGACGAGCGGGGCCCCCAGCGGCGAGGCCATGGTGTCCTCGAGAGGCGAGTCGCCCTCGGCGTTCGCCTCGACCTCGGGCGCCGTGTCGTCGACGCGGCGTCGCGGGACGGCTCCGGCGGATGCCTCGCTCGGAGCGGACCATCAGCCGACACGTGACCAGCCAGGCCACCAGGAGGGCTGCCGGGGCGGCGACCCACCACCAGCTGATCAGGCTGGAAGGCGGCGACGGCGATGACCGCGACGTTCGCCAGCAGCAGCAGGCCGAGCACGCGGCGGCGGCGGCGCGTGGCCCGCGCGACGGCCTCGCGGCGGGCGCGCGCGTCGGCGATCGCAGGTCCCTTCGTGGTCACGACCGGAGGGGCGGCCGCCCGACCCGGGGTGACGACCAGCCGGGCGTTGCGACCGTTGACGGGCTCGCGTCGCGCGAGGACGCGCATCCGGTGCGAGAACCGGTCGACCGAGCGGCTGCGGACGACCTCGTCGTGGTGCTGGAGCGCCTTCGGGATCAGGTAGGCGGCCCAGGCGACCGCGAGGGCCACGAAGATGAGTCCGCTGAGTTCCACGCCTCAGAGGTTAGGAGCGCACGGCGTACCCGCGGCGCAGGCGGGCCAGTGTGTCGCAAAACAACTCCTGTGACTGGAGTGATTCGCGAGCCACGGCCGGGCGGGGCGGTCATCAGGTGACGGCGGAGTCGAAGCGGGCGAGCAGGCCGCCGGCGTCGAGCTCCTCGACGGTGATGGCGTAGATCCGGTGGTCGCGCCAGGCGCCGTCGATGTGCAGGTAGCGCGGCGCGTAGCCGACCTCGCGGATGCCCAGCTTCTCCACCACCCGCAGGGAGTTGGTGTTCTCGGGGCGGATCGCGATCTCGATGCGGTGCAGGCCGCCGGCGTGAAGCAGTAGTCGATCGCCAGCGCGACGGCGCGCGGCATGACGCCGCGGCCGGCGAACCGCTGGTCGATCCAGTAGCCGATCGAGGCGAACTGGGCCGAGCCCCGGACGACGTTGCTCACCGTGAGCTGGCCGGCGAAGACGCCGTCCACCTCGATGGCGAACGGGTACGCCGTGCCCTTGCGCGCCGCGCGCCGCAGCGTGCGGACCAGCGCCCGGAAGGAGCTCGGCCGGCCCTCGACGCGCCGGGCGGGACGGTGGCGTCCCAGGGCGAGAGCCAGTCGGCTGATGCGTTGCCGGGCGGTGCGCCAGGCCTGCGGCGTCGGAGTGGGCGAGCGGCCGCAGCGTCGGATCGCACCGCGACGGTCAGCGACCACCGGCCAGTCGGTCAATGGTCGCTCCCGACGACCTGCTCGACCGCGTGCACGAGCCAGGGGCGCAGCACGCCGAGCCCGTCCTTCACCCCGCCGCGGGAGCCGGGCAGGTTGACCACGAGGCAGTCTCCGGCGCACCCCCGCGAGCCCGCGGGAGAGCACCGCGGACGGCACCCCGGCGGCGACACCGGCGGCGCGGATCGCCTCGGCGATGCCCGGCACCTCACGGTCCAGCAACGGACGGGTGGCCTCGGGGGTGCGGTCGGTCGGGGTGAGGCCGGTGCCGCCCGGTGGTCAGCACGACGCGCGCTCCGGCCGAGACGTAGGACGCGATCGCCTCGGCCACCGGGTCGCCGTCGGGCACGACCTGGGCAGCCCCGACCACGAAGCCGAGCTCGCGCGAGGAAGTCGACGATCAGCGGGCCGGTCGTGTCGTCGTACACGCCGGCGGCGGCGCGGTTCGAGGCCACGACCACGCCCGCCGGGAGCGCGGTCATCGCGACCAGTCCCCGCTCTTGCCCCCGGACTTCGTCTCGACACGTACGTCGGTGATGACGGCCGCCTTGTCGACGGCCTTGACCATGTCGACGACCGTGAGCGCCGCCACCGAGACCGCGGTCAGCGCCTCCATCTCCACGCCCGTGCGGTCGGTGGTCGAGACCGAGGCGCGGATCTCGACGGCGTCGTCGGCGACGACCAGGTCGACGGTGACCGACGACAGCATCAGCGGGTGGCACAGCGGGATCAGCGACGGCGTCTGCTTGGCGCCCATGATGCCGGCGAGCCGGGCGACAGCGAGCGTGTCGCCCTTGGGCACTCCCGGCCCCGCGCAGCAGCTCGACGACCCGCGCCGAGACCAGCACCCGGCCCGACGCCGTCGCGGTGCGCGCGGTGACGTCCTTGCCGGAGACGTCGACCATCCGGGCCGCGCCCGACTCGTCGACGTGCGTCAACCGATCCACGGCGCACACCCTAGTCCCGGGGCGTACGACGGTGCTCAGAAGTCGCGGTCGAGCAGCAGCACGTCGACCGTCGTGCCCGCGGCCACCTGGTGTCGTCCTCGGGCACGACGACCAGCGCGTTGGACGCGGCCAGGTCGCCGATCAGGTGCGAGCCGTGGCCGCCGACCGGGGTGACGCTGCCGTCCTCGTCCCACTCGCGCGCGCACGAACTGCCGCCGCCCCTCGGGCGACCGGATGTCGTGGGTCAGCCGCGCCCGCACCAGCGGGACGGCTCGCCGGGCGACGGCCCATCATCGTGCGCAGCGCGGGCAGCACGAACATCTGGAAGGAGAGGTACGACGACACCGGGTTGCCCGGGCAGCGTGAAGATCGGGATCTGCTGCTCGCCCACGACGCCGAAGCCCTGCGGCTTGCCCGGGCTGCATCGCCACCCCGCCGAACCACACGGTGCCCAGCGGCGCGAGCGCCTCCTTCACCACGTCGTAGTCGCCCTGCGAGACCCCGCCCGAGGTGACCACCACGTCGGCGCGGACGAGCTGGTCGGTCAGGGCGTCGAGGAACGCGGTGGGCTCGTCGCGCACGATGCCGACGCGGTAGGCGATCGCCCCGGCGGCGCGCGCGGCGGCCGCGAGCAGGTAGGAGTTGCCGTCGTAGATGGAGTCGTGGCCCAGCGGCGTCCCCGGCGTCGCGCAGCTCGGAGCCGGTGGAGATGACCACGACCCGCGGCCGCGGCCGCGCCCGCACGGTCGCGCCGGCCGACCGCGGCGAGCAGGCCGAGGTGGCGCGGGCCGAGCACCGTGCCGCTCTCGACGAGCAGGTCGCCCTCGGCGACGTCCTCGCCGGCGCGGCCGCACGTGCTGCCCGACCTCGGGCGCCTGGTGATCGTCACCTTGGCGACGCCGCGGTCGGTCCACTCGTAGGGCACGACCGCGTCGCAGCCCTTCGGGATCGGGGCGCCGGTCATGATCTTCGCCGCGGTGCCCGGCGAGATCGCGAGCAGACCGGGCCTGGCCGGCACCGATCTCGCCGACCACGGGCAGCACCACCGGTGACTCGTCGCTCGCGCCGGCGACGTCGGCGGCGACGACGGCGTACCCGTCCATCGCGGAGTTGTCGAAGGTCGGCAGCGCGATCGCGCGAGACGACGTCCTCGGCGGCCGGGAGGCCGAGGGCGTCGAGCAGCGGCTGGGGGTACGCCGGCAGCGGACCGACCGCGGCCAGGATCCGGGTCAGGTGCTCCTCGACCGTCACCACGGTCGACGCCGCGCGGGCGTCAGCCATCCGCGACGGCGGCGGCCTTCTCGCCGAGCGTGCTGTCGGCGTCGACGCGCTGGGCGCCGGGCTTCTGCTCGAGCGTCCGCGTCGCCCGACCACGCGGACGCCGTGCCCGAAGGTCCAGTCGCCGCCGACGCGCAGCGACCTGGCCGCGCTTGAGCGACGGGCGCCCCGTCGGGGAACCGCTTGTCGAAGTCGCCGACGAGCTTGTAGTAGTCGCCGTCGAGCTCGACGTACGGCACCTCGTCGGCGGCCTGGTCGAGGACGAAGTCGCTTGCCGAGGTCGTAGACGTCGGAGCGCAGCACCAGCAGGTCGTTGGTGGTCTTGACCGGCACGAAGCGGTCGCGGCCGACCTCGATGGTCCGCGAGCTCTCGAAGACCTCGATGGCCGCGCCCATCGCGGTCTCGATCTGGATCACCTTCGGGGTCGAGGGGTCGGCGGGATCGACGTTCTTGACGTTGCGGATGAGCGGCAGGCCGAGCACGCCGTCACGGGCGATCGAGCGTCTCGCGCATCGCCGCGAGGTCGAACCACAGGTTGTTGGTGGAGCAGAACCGGTGCCGGCTCGAGGTCGGCGAGAGCCTCCCGGTCGTCGGGCAGCGTCTGCGCGGTCTCGCGCAGCACGATGCGGCCGTCCTGCTTGCGGCGGGCGAAGTGGCCGCCCTTCTTGTCCGACGGCGTGCGCCGCACCGCCTCGATCGCGAACGGCGCCCGCGACCCGACGAACCAGCCGGCGACGCGCGCGTCCGGCACGGCGCCGAGGTTGTCGGAGTTGGACACGAAGGCCGTGCTTGTAGCCGGCGTCGATCAACGCGTCGAGCAGGCCGGTGCCGAGCAGCGCGGTGTAGATGTCGCCGTGCCCGGGCGGGCACCACTCCAGGTCTGGGTCCTTGGGGTAGGAGACCGGCTCGAGGGAGTCCTGGAGGAGCTTGGGCTCCTTGTTCTGCAGGAACTCCAGCGGCAGGCCCTCGACCGCGAGGTCCTGCGTAGCGGGTCAGCGCGTGCATCGTGTCGGCGCTGGTGCGGAAGGAGTTCATGAAGATCAGCGGCAGGGTGGCGGCGTACTCCTTGCGCGCGTGCAGCACCTGCCGGGCGATGATGTCGAGGAACGAGAGCCCGCGCCGCACGCACAGCAGCGACTTCGCGCGGTCCATGCCCATCGACGTGCCGAGACCACCGTTGAGCTTGATCACGACCGTGCCGCGGATCGCGTCCGCGGCGGCGTCGTCGGAGACCTCGACGTCGGCGAGCGCCTCCATGTCGAGGGGGTCGATGGTGGACTCGGGGATCATCCCGGTCTCGCCGTGCTCGAGCAGGCGGTAGTAGTGGGAGAAGACCTCGATCGCGGTGGGGTCGACGCCGGCGCCCGCCATCTTGTCGCGAGCACGATGAAGACCAGGGGAACCCATACCACCGATCGTAGGCTGACGCCGTGCCTACGCAACCCACACCCCGCTCTCCCGAATCCAGCGGGGCTCCGGCGACCTCGCCGCCGCCAAGACGGCGCTGCGCGACCAGCTGCGTCACGGCGCGCAACCGCCGGTCGCTCGCGGAGCTGGCGGAGGCCGCGGAACGTCTGACGGCGCAGGTGCTCGCGCTCCCGGAGGTACGCCGCGCGGCCAGCGTCTCGGCGTACGTCTCCGTCGGCCACGAGCCCGGCACGTCCCGCCTCCTCGACGCCTTGCTGGCCGCCGGCAAGCGAGTCGTCCTGCCGCTGACGGTCCGCGACCCCGGAGGCTTTCTCGACCTCGACTGGGCCGTCTACGCCGGTCCCGCGTCGCTCGCACCGGCGCGCTACGGCCTGCTCGAGCCCACCACTCCGCCGCTCGGGCCGCGACGTCGATCGCCACGCCCGACGCCCTGCTGCTGCCGGGGATGGCGGTGTCCTCGCAGGGCTACCGGATCGGCAAGGGCGGCCGGCTGCTACGACCGCGCGCTGGCCCGGGTGCCCGTCGGCACCTTCACCTGCGTCCTCCTCTACGACGACGAGGTCGGGCGCGACGTGCCCGTCGAGCCGCACGACCGGCCGGTGGTGGCTGCTGCCACGCCGTCCGGCGCCGGTCCGTAGCTCCCGCTTCCGGTCGATCGGAGCACTCGACGGCGCGACTCGTTCCTCGGCAGGCCCCGGGCACGAGGGTCAGGGTGTCGTCGGCGGCGTCCTCGACGGCGTCGCGGCTGAAGGGCCACGGGAGCGTCTCGCCCTCGACCCACAGGTCGGTCTGGTCGACGTAGTGCCCCGACGCCGGGTGCCCGGAGACGCCGGTCATCGAGATCCAGCGGGACGCGTCGAGGTCGGCCAGGTCGACGACCATCCGCATCGACGGCGAGCTCTCGACCTCGTAGCCGACCGACGCGTCCCAGCCGTCGCGTCGACCGTCGACGAGCCACCGCCGACCTCGTAGTCCTCGCGGTTCACCAGCCACTCCACGACCCCGATGCCCGACTCCCCAGCGTCGACGTCCGCAGGTCGAGCTGGTGCAGGTCGCCCCAGGTCCACTCGTCCGCGTCGAGGGCCAGGCGGCTGGTCAGCTCGTCGCGAGCCTCCTGCATGGCCTGCAGCAGGATGTCGTCGCGGGTCTCGACGACGTCGTCGGTCGTCGCGTCGTCCCACCACGACGCCGTCGGATCGGCGAGCAGCGTCGTCATCACGGCGTACCACCGCTGTCCGCCCTCGGGCCACAGCGACTCCCGCAGCTCGTCGTGGAAGGTCAGGCGGAGCATCGCGCTCCACACGGCGTTGTAGTACGCCGCGGCGGCGCTGCCCGGTCCGGATGCGGGCTGGCGCCCGTCCCAGTCACGCAGCAGGTCCTGCCCGTCGCGGTAGTAGCCGGAGCGCGAGGTCGTCGACGTCGAGGAGGTAGGGCACGAGGGTGGCGGCCATCGGGTTGAGCGAGTCGGTCTGGATCGCGGCCATCTCCTCGACCGTGAGGCGCGGGTCGGCCTCGATCCGGTCGCGGATCCGCGCCGAGCGGTAGCCACGGTCCCAGTCGTCGGTCAGGTAGAAGGGGTAGTCCTCGCCGATCACCGCCTGGTTGGCCGCGACGACGAAGCCCTCCTCGGGGTCGAGCGCGTGCGGGAGCCCGTCGAACGGCACGACCTCATCGGTCCAGTCGTTCTCGGGACGCCAGCCCTCGGTGGGCACCGACCCGTCGTTGCCGGACTGACGGATCGGGACCAGGCCCGGCGCCTGGTAGCCGATGTGGCCCTCGCGGTCGGCGTACACCATGTTCTGCGCGGGCACCGCGAAGTGCGCGGCGGCGGCGCGGAAGTCGTCCCAGCCCGTCGCCAGGTTGAGCTCGAGGATCGCGTCGGCGGTGTTCGACGGCTGCAGCGCCGTCCACGCGAGGGCGACGGCGCAGGTCCTCGTCGGGCCGGCCCCGCCGCGTTGGCGCCGACGGTGGCCAGGTCGTCGAGCACGTCGGACATCAGCGGGCCGTGGTCGGTGCGCCGTGATCCGCACCTCGACGTCGTCGCCGCCGCGCACCTCGATGGTCTCGGTGCGGACGTCGAGCGGCCGCCACTCCTTGTCGTAGCGCCACTCGTCGGCGCGCACCCGCTCGAGGAAGAGGTCGGTGACGTCGGGGTCGAGGTTGGTGAAACCCCAGGCGATGTCGGCGTTGTGGCCGATGATCACGCCGGGCACGCCGGAGAACGTGAAGCCCGCGACGTCCATCGGGCAGTCGCTCGGAGACCGTCCGGCAGTGCAGGCCCATCTGCATCCAGATGCCCGGCAGCGAGATGCCGAGGTGCGGGTCGTTGGCCAGCAGCGGGCTGGCCGGTCGAGGTGTGATCGCCGCCGACCACCCAGGAGTTGCTGCCGATCCCGTCGCCGCGACCGACCAGCGTCGGCACGGCGTCGAGCGCGTCCTGCACCCGCTCGAGGGCCGCGGTCGCGCGATCGTACGACGGCGGCGGCCGCTCCGGGTTGCGGGTGCCACCGTCGCGGCCTGGTCGAAGACGCCGTCGACGACGGCGCCGGAGCCGACGATCGGCGGGTGGTCGTCGTAGGGGTACGCCGGGTAGAGCTGCGCGACCTCGTCCGGCGTGTGGTCGACCGCGGCCAGCGCCCGGCCGATCTCGTCGTCCATGTTGCCGCGCAGGTCCCACGCCATCGCCTTGAGCCACGCCAGCGAGTCGACCGGGGTCCACGGCTCGGGCGTGTAGTCGAGCCCGCCGAGCTGGAGCAGGGAGTACTCCACCGCCAGCCGGCTCGGCCCGCGGGAGTCGAGGTAGGCGTTGACCCCGTCGGCGTACGCCTCCAGCGCCTGCCGGGTCCGCGGCTGGAGCACCGCCCACTCCCGCTCGGCGACCCGGCGCCAGCCCATGGTCCGGATCACCCGGTCGGTCTCGACGCGTCTCGTCGCCGAACAGCTCGGAGAGCCGGCCGGCCGTGACGTGGCGGCGGATGTCCATCTCGAAGAACCGCTCCTGGGCGTGCACGAACCCCTGCGCCATCAGCAGGTCGTCGAGGGAGTCGGCGTACAGCTGCGGGATGCCGTGGTCGTCGCGCAGCACCTCGACCGTGCCGCGCGAGGCCCGGCACCTCGAGCTCGCCGGAGGTCTGCGGCAGCGGCCGCCGCACCACGACCGACTCCGGCCAGCAGCACGGCCAGGAGCAGCAGGACCAGCCCGATGGCGACGTACGACGCGCAGCCGGGCCGACCTCGGCCAGCGACCGGAAGACGATCCACCAGTGCTTCGGCCCGCGTTGCCGGTTGCGGCGCACCTCGGACGCGACGATCAAGTGGGGGTCGGCCCGGCAGGTTGGGTCATGGTGGGAACATTCTGCCCGCCGGCATGCTTGTACGATCTGGCAGTCAGGCCCGGGGAGTGCCAACACCTCCTCGGGCGATCGTCCGCGAGAGGACGCGTCAGCCGTGCCGACCTACCAGTACGCCTGCACCGAGTGCGGTCACCGGTTCGAGGCCGTGCAGAGCTTCCACGAAGACGCGCTCACCCACTGCCCCGAGTGCGACGGGCGGCTCCGCAAGGTGTTCAACGCCGTCGGCGTCGTCTTCAAGGGCTCCGGCTTCTACCGCACCGACAGCCGCGCGGGCTCCGGCGACACGTCGGCGCCTCGTCCGACGCTCGCTCCGCTCGGAGAAGTCGTCGGGCTCCTCCTCCGAGAAGTCCTCCGAGACGTCCTCGCAGAAGTCCTCCGAGAAGTCCTCGGCACCTCGTCGGGCTCCTCGAGCTCGTCATCGAGCGGCTCCAGCACGTCGTCGGGCGGCTCGAGCGGGTCGTCCAGCAGCTCCGGGTCGTCCAGCACGTCCTCCTGAGGCCTGTGGAGAGCCGCCGCGCCGATCGCGGCCGCGGCCTAGCGTCGTCGCATGCCGACTGCTGCCACCACCCCGCCCCTGGCGTCGGCCCCGCCCGGACGTCGAGCCGGCGCACCCGCCTGGCCCGACGCCTGGTGCCGTGCGCCGCGCCGTGCTGGCGCGGCGCCGGCCACTGGCGGCGCTGCTCGCCGGAGTGGCGGTGCTCGCCACGCTGCGGACACTCGCGCCGCCACCGGCCCACCGTGAGGTCCTCGTCGCCGCCCGCGACCTGCCCGCCGGGTCGGTGGTCGGTGCCGACGACGTGCGCCGGCGGCGTACTCCCCCGGCCTCGCGCCCCACGGACTCGCCGACGATCCGGTCGGCCGGGTCCTGGCCGCACCGCTGCGGCGGGGCGAGCCGGTGACCGACGTCCGTCTCGTCGGTCCGTCGCTCACCGAGGGGTACGACGGCCTGGTCGCCGTGCCGGTCCGGCTGCCCGACGCCGGATCGGTGGCGCTGCTGCGGGTCGGCGACCGGATCGACCTGGTCGCCACCGACCCGAGGCGGCCACGGCGCGGACCCTGGCGTCCTCGGTGCCGGTGGTGGCGCTGCCCCGACCTGCCGCCGGCGGCGACGGCGCCGGGATCACCGGTCGGTTGCTGGTCGTCGCCGCGCCTCCGGACGTGGCGGAGGACATCGCCGCTGCCGCGGTGGGTGACTTCCTCAGCTTCGCGTTCTCCGGCTAGCGTGAACGCGCCTCAGCGCCAGGCTGTCGCTGTCTCGGCCCTTCAGAAGGGGATTCACATGACCGGCTTCAGGAACTTCGTCCTTCGCGGCAACCTCGTCGAGATCGCCGTCGGGTCTGATCATGGCCCTGGCGTTCGCCGCGGTCGTCACCAACTTCGTCGCCTGGCTCACCGGCCTGCTCCCCGAGGGCGCCTCCGAGATCTTCAGCAACGAGCCCAACAGCTTCGGCGCGTTCCTCAACGCGCGTGTCCTTCCTGCTGCTGGGCGCCGTCGTCTACTTCTTCGTCGTGATGCCCTACACCAAGGCGAAGGAGAAGTTCTTCCCGAGCGAGGAGCCGGGCGCACCGGCCGACGTGGCGCTGCTCGAGGAGATCCGCGACCTGCTCAAGGCCCAGGGCGGGGCTCCCGCCCCGCCGACTGCCTGACGATCTAGCCGCCGTGGTGCGGCGGCACCTGCGCGCGCAGCCAGGCGTCCGCGTCGCGACTCGTCGCGGGGCGTGACTCCTCGTCCCGGTCGTCGCGGGTCGACTCGGGCAGCACGTCGCCGAAGACCGCGGCCAGGCGCGCTGGCGCTCGCCACTCGCGTCTCGTCGTCGCGCGGCGTCGTCATGCGCACAGACCTGCCTCGGCCGCCTCCGCGGCTGCCTCGGTGTCGCTCGGCGTCGAGGACGGCGTGCCGGGTGACGCGGCGATCCGGTCGCCGAGCCCGACGACGACTCGCCGCCGGTGGGGCTCTGGCTCGGACGTCACCGGCCGAGATGGCGTCGCCGCTCTGGCGTCGGGTCAGCGGCTCGTCGTTCTGGATCCGCTCCCAGACGTCGTCGGCCGCGGGCAGCCACCGGATCCGGTTGGGATCGTCGGGCGCGTAGCCGGACGGGATCGTGGAGAACTGGATCTTGTCGAGCCCGATGTCCTTGAACTGGATGCCGAGCTTGGCGAGCTTGGTGAGGTTGCCCAGGCCCTTGTCGACGGTGAGCGACTTGGTGGCGGCGTCGAGGAAGTCGAAGAGGGTGAACGGGTTGGCCAGCGTGCCGGCGGACACCACCTTGTTGGCCATCGACGCCATGAACGCCTGCTGGCGCTTGAGCCGGCCGATGTCGGAGCCGTCGCCGACGGCGTACCGCTGCGCGGACGTAGCTCAGCGCCTGCTTGCCGCTGATCTCGCGGGTGCCGGCGGGGAGGTAGATGCCGTGGGCCGCGGTCGTCGACGGTCTCGGGGATGCAGACCTGCACGCCACCGACGGCGTCGACCATGTCCTGGAAGCCCGGCGAAGTCGAGGACCACGTAGTGGTCGACGGGGACTCCCGTGATCTGCTCGAACTGGGAGATCGTGCAGCCCGGGCCGGCCAGGCTGAAGGCGGCGTTCCACATCACGTCGGTGCCGCCGGGCACGATCGTCGCCGTCCTCGTTTTGCAGTCGGGGCGGGTGACGAGGGAGTCGCGCGGGATGCAGATGCCGTAGGCGCGCTTCCGGTCCGCCGAGAGGTGCACCAGGATCGTGGTGTCGGAGCCCCCGCCCCGGTCTGGTTGTCGATGTCGTTGCCGTCGCCCTCGCGGGTGTCGCTGCCCATCACCAGGATGTTGAGCGGCTCGCTGCGGGCCCTCGACCTCCGGCTTCTCCGAGCTTGGCTCGACGAAGCGCGTCGGTGAAGTCCTCGGTGGTGATGTTGCCGCTGAGGTGGCGGTAGGCGTAGGTGACCGCGAGGCCGGTCACCAGGCCGAGCACCACGACGGAGGCCGCGACGACCTTCATCACCGTGTGCTTCTTCTTGACCTTGCCCCTCCGCTTGGGCGCAGCGGTCGCCGACTCGTCACCCGAAGGTGAAGCGGGGTCGGACATGGTGGTGCTCCCGGTGCAGATGTCAAGGGGGAGATCAGAAGGCCGAACCTACTGACCCCTCAAATGATGCGGTGGGGGTCCAGACGGCTCCAAACCCGCGATCAGCCAGCCAACTCCCTGCGGATCACGCTCCCAGCGCACGCATGGCGCCAGGATCGGTGTGACCAGATCTCCCGGGCACGCCGTCCAGGCGCAGGACGGCGTACGCCGCTGCTCTCCCGCGCCACCAGGCGGCGGTGGGCACAGCTCCGTCGTGCGCCCGTCAGGAGCCGCCCGCTGCTCGAGCACCTCGACATCGACCCGTCCGCCAGTCGGGGACGTCCAGCACAGCTGCAGGTCCACCCTGAGAAGAAATCACCCGGGGTCGGCCCCAGTAGCTCAGCGGATAGAGCAGCCGCCTCCTAAGCGAAAGGTCGCAGGTTCGACTCCTGCCTGGGGCACCAGCCAGATTGTATTACTTCGCCTGATGGGTGACGTTCGGCCTTCGGCTGATGCGTTACACGTCTTCGGGTGATGGGTGACAGCTACTTCGGCTGATTGGTGACACTCCCTTGATGAGGGAGTTGAGCGTGGCTGAGCAGCGGTATCAGGCCGTGCTGGCGGTGATCAGTGACGGCGAGACGGTCACGAGCGTGGCGGCCAGGTTCGGGGTGCACCGCAAGACGGTGCATGGGTGGCTGGCCCGGTACGAGGCCGAGGGTCTGGAGGGGCTGGCGGACCGGTCGCACCGGCCGCGGTCGTGTCCGCACCAGATCGGCTGCGAGGTCGAGGCGGCGGTCGCCGACGATGCGGTCCGCGCATCCGGCGTGGGGTCCGCGGCGGCTGGTGTTCGAGCTGGCCAGGGCCGGGGTGGAGCCGGTGCCGTCGGAGTCGGCGGTCTACCGGGCGCTGGTCCGGTTGAACCTGATCGACCCGTCGGGTCGACGGCGTCGGGACCGGAAGTGGAAGCGGTGGGAACGCGGGGCGCCGATGGAGCTGTGGCAGATGGACGTGGTGGGCGGGTTCGTGCTCGCCGACGGACGCCGGGCCAAGGCGTTGACCGGGGTCGATGACCACTCCCGGTTCTGCATCAGCGCGCACCTGATGCTGCGGGAGAGCTCGCCGAACGTGTGCGACGGGCTTGCGGCTGGCGCTGCGGGCCTACGGGGTGCCGGGGCAGATCCTGACCGACAACGGCAAGGTGTTCACCGGCCGGTTCAACCAGCCGCCGGTCGAGGTGCTCTTCGACCGGATCTGCCGGGAGAACGGCATCGAGCACCTGCACACCCAGCCCCGTTCGCCGACCACGACCGGGAAGATCGAGCGGTTCCACCGTGCGCTGCGCACCGAGTTCCGCACCGACCGGGTCTTCGCGACCTGGCCGCCGCGCAGGCCGAGCTCGACGAGTGGGTCCACGACTACAACCACGACCGGCCCCACCAGGCGCTGGACATGGCCACCCCAGCCGACCGGTTCCTCACCGGCCCGACGCCGGCGCCGTCACGCCGATTGCGCACGACCACCAGCGCCGGCCGACCCGCCGACGGACCGCACCGACGGCACCTGGGTCACCCGCCGCGCCAGCGCCGTCGGCGTGGTGTGCGTCAGCTGGCAGCAGGTCTGCCTCGGCGTCGCCGCCGCTGGCCGCCCGATCGACGTGTGGGTCACCGAGCACGTCCTGCAGTTCTACGACGGCGACCAGCTGCTCCGCACCCAGAAACGCGACAGCACCGGGGAGGTGAGAGTCAAGCGATCCCCGGCGCCACAACGGCGTCCTACAGTGACAACGAGTGTCACCGATCAACCGAACTAGATCTGTCACCCATCAGCCGAAGGTCTTCAGGGGCACCAAGTCTGGGGCACCACGTCTGGCACCACGTCAGGCCCGACGGCACCGGCCCGGCGGGTAACCCGGTCGGGCCGGAACTCGGTGCGTGGCGCACGCGATGGACGTGGTGCCGGAGCAGGCGTGCGCGTGGTGTCATGGTGCATGGCCGAGCTGCCGACCGGCACCGTGACCCTTCTCTTCTCGGACATCGAAGGCTCGACCGCGCTCGTCCGGGCCCTCGGGCGGGCCTGGGGAGGGGTGCTGGACCGGCATCGGGAGCTGTGCCGGCGCGCGTGGTCGGCCCACGGCGGCCACGAGCTGGGCACCGAAGGTGGACAGCTTCTTCGTCGCGTTCGCGAGCGCCGGCGAAGCCGTCGCCGCAGCCCGCGACGCGCAGCCCGCCCTGGCGCGCACGCCATGGCCGGAGGACGCCTCGGTGCGCACCCGGGTGGGCCTGCACACCGGCTCTCCCCAACGTCACGCCGATGGGTACGTCGGTCTCGACGTCCATACGGCGGCGCGCGTCGCCGCCGCCGCCCACGGCGGGCAGGTCCTGGTGTCGGCTGCGACCGCCCAGCTCGTCCAAGACGGGCTTGCTTCCGACCACGGGCTTCTCGACCTGGGCGAGCATCGCCTGAAGGACATCCCCCGGCGGGTCCGCCTCTTCCAGCTCACCGGCCCCGACCTCCCGCGTGACTTCCCCCCGGCCCGCACGCAGGGAAGCGCCGGGAACCTTCCGGTGCCGATGACCCCGACCGTGGGGCGCGACGACGAGCTGGCCGAGCTGCAGGCGTCGCTGGCCGGAGGGGCGCGGCTGGTGACGCTCACCGGTCCCGGGGGGAGTGGCAAGACCCGCCTGGGCATCACCTTGGCCGCGCGAGTGGCGACGTCCTACCCCGATGGTGTCCACTTCGTGCCGCTCGAGGCGGCCACGTCGTCGGCCGACGCCTGGGCGGGCATCGCCCAGGTCCTGGGCGTCCTGGCTGAGGGCGTGGCCGGGCCGGCGGTCGTCGAGCACCTGGCAGAGAAAGCCGCCCTCCTCGTCCTCGACAACCTCGAGCAGGTCCAGGATGCCGACGAGGTCTGTCGTGAGCTGGTCGCCGCTTCGCCGCGACTGGTCGTCGTGGCCACGTCCCGCCGAGCGCTGCACGTCGCGGGCGAGCTCGAGTACGCCGTCGCGCCCCTCGACCTGCCCTCTCCCACGGGCGAGGACGTCGGGTCCTTCAGCGCGGTGCAGATGTTCAACCACGTCGCCCGAGCGACGCATCGAGAGTTCCGGGTGACACCGGCCAATGCCGCCGCGGTGGCTCGGCTGTGCATAGCCCTCGACGGGATGCCGCTCGCCCTCGAGCTGGTGGCGGCTCGGGTCAAGCTGCTGTCTGTCGACCAGCTCCTGGAGCGGGTGGGTCAGAGCCTCGACGTGGCCCACGCCGACCGCAGTCGACCACGTCGCCAGCACACCATCCGCGAGACCATCGACTGGAGCTTTCAACTCCTGACACCAGCTCAGCAGGTCACGCTCGACTACCTGGCCGTCTTCGACTCGGGTGCCGACCTCGCCGCTGTCGAAGCCGTGCTCCCGCCGGAGGTGACCGACGGCAGCGACGTCCTCGACCTGCTCTACGACCTCGTCGACGCCAGCCTGGTGCGCGTGTCGCAGACCGACGTCGGCACCAGGTTCGGCCTGCTCGAGACCGTCAAGCAGTTCGCGCGGGAGCACCTCGCGCACACAGGAGGGCTCGCGGCTGCACGCCAGGCACATGCCCAGCACTTCTACGATCGCGCCAAGACGCTCATCGGTCCGCGGCAGATGGCCGACCCGGGACCCGTCGATGTCCTCCTGGCCGACCTGGACAACATGAAGGCAGTGGTCGAGGGCCAGGCCTCCGGCATCCGCGATCCCGAGTGGTACGGCGGGCGAACTGTCCCACCGAGTCACGCCATCGCCCTCCTCGCGACGATCGCGTTCACCGTGAGCCGCTACGCGTTGGCACTGCAATGGGCCAGGGAAGCGCTGGAGACGGAGCAGGCGGACGAGGCGGGCCGGGCGGCCCTGCACCTGGTCTGCTGCGAATGCCTGATCCGCCTCGACGAGCCGGCGCAGGCCATCGAGCACGGCTCCTCGACGCGGCCAGGTCTGTCAGCGCCCGCGGGGCAGGACCTTCCGCGCTGGGCGGACCCCTACCAGGTTGCCGTGGAGGCGGAGTCCTGGGTGGGAATCGCCTGTCTGGAGATGCACGACACCGCAGGGGCACGAGCCTGCATCGAGCGGCTGCGCGCGTCGGCGCGTCCGGAGGACAAGCCGACGACCCACGCGATCTTGGACCTGGAGTTCGAGCTCGCCCACGAGCTCGGCGACTTCGACCGTGCGCACGATTTCCTGGAGCGCCTCGCCGCCAACGAGGAGGCGATGTCGATCCCTCCGCGGCTGCGGGCATTGACGATCAACAACCTCGCCGACCTGGACCTGCGCCGCGGCCGGCTGCGTGAGGCGCAGGCCCGGCTCGCCGAGTCGGTCGACTTCGCGTTCTTCAACCCCAACACGAGGTGGTTCTACGCCGCCACCTTCGCCGCCGTCATCGGGGAGCGGCACCCGCTCGTCTGCGCGCGTACCTACGGGGCTCTCGAGACCTTCGAGAAGGTCGAAGGGCTGGCCCACACGCCGCGGCAGAGGGAGGAGGACGAGCGTGTCCTCGCCCCGATCCGGCCCCTGGTCGCCGACGGGGAGTGGCAGGCGGCCTGGGACCGAGGCAGGTCGGAGTCGATCGACGACCTGCTGCGCGAGATGGCGAGTCTGCCGCTCCCGCCGGAGTGATCCCTCCCGAGGTGCACGCGGCTTCGACTCCTGCGTGGGGAACTTCCGCCTGTGCCACGTCGGCTGATGGGGGACCCTCCCCGGTCAAGGGGCTCTGCGTGGCCGCTGGCGCCAGACTGCCTGGTCGGCGCCGTGGATCTCGGAGCCGTCGAAGAGCACCTTCAGCCGGTATGGCTTGGCGTTGAGGCGCACGGAGAACCGACCGTTCTCGACGACGACCTTGCCCACCCGACGCCAGGGAGCGCCGGCCTTCGCTCGCTGCCACACCTCGACGCTCGCGGCAACAGGCGCGCCGGACACCGCGTCGACGACGCTCCCGCTGAACCGCAGCCGGCCTACCCGCGCGACGTCGACCTCGGTGGGCGCGGGCGCGGCCGGCGCGGCGCTCGGCTCGATCGGGGTGATGTCGTCGGGAGGCACCGGCGCAGGAGTGCCGACGACCGTGAGCGACACCTGGTTGCCGTTGACGCTGGGCTCGAAGCTCTTGGTCGCGCCGATGGCCGTGTCGAGAACCCGCGCGAAGGTGCCGCTGAGGGGGTTGGCGGAGAGGAAGGGGCGATTGGTGCCGATCGCCGGGTCGTAGCCCGGGTCCCGCACGACGCGGAGGTTGCCGCCCAGGACGGCTGCCCCACCGACGGTCACCTGGCCGATGCTCGCCGCGTTGACGCCGATGGCGAGCTCGGCCGCGGCGTACTGCAGGTAGTCGGCTCCTACCGCGACCGTCGAGGTGGGCGACAGCGACAGCCGGCCGCGGTTGACCAGGTCGAACGGCGCGATGCCGGCGCCCGCGCGCAGGTCGATCGTGCCCGCGGCCGCGTTGCGCTGCAGGCTCGCCAGGTCTTCGTTCCCGGAGCCGAACGTCGCCGTCGGGCCGTCGAGCACGAGGGTGGCGGCGTTGACAGTGATCGTCGGCAGCTCCAGCGTGGCAGCGCTCTGCCAGGTCCCACCGATCAGGGTTCCCTGCCAGGTGTCCCCGAGCGGGTCCCAGACCGACAGCGTGCCCTGGGTGACCTTGACCAACCCGTCGTTGTCGAGCGGCACGGAGATCTGCGAGTCGCCCGGTCCTGACTTGGTCAAGGTGCCGGTGACGGCGACCAGGCCATCGCCGGACATGGAGACGTCGTCGAGGACCGTCACCGTGCCGCGGACGTCGAAGCTAGCCGCAGCGGAGATGCTGAGGCTGCTGCTCACGGTGGACGTACCACGGACGACGAGGCTCGCTCCGTCGTTCAGGGAATGACCCGAGCCGGCGATCGTGAGGTGGGCGTCGTCCTGGACGACCACGGACGCGGCGCCGGAGATGACGCCAGAGGACCAGGTGAGCTCGTCGTCGACCCGCAAGGTGCCGTCACCGCCGAGACTTCCGGCCAGCGTCACCGCGGAGACCGGCACGGTGCCGGTCACGGCGACATCGGTGAACCGGAGGCTCCCGGACAGGGAGATCCCGGGGACGATCGTGACCTGGCCGGCGCCCCCGCCGAGGGAGACCGTGCCGGGGTTGCCGTTGACGGTGCCGAGGAGCTGGACGTCACCTGCCGGCTCGATGTTGAGCTGGCCGTCCGTCGCCGTGAGCGTCCCCTGGCTCTCCAGTCGGGTCTGGACGTACTGGGTCGTGGCGGCGCCGGTCTTGCGGAGGACGCCGCCGGCCTGGACGCGGACCAGACCCGGGTCGCCCGTATGGGTGATCGCGTAGCTGTTGGCGCCGGTCAGGTTGGTGGTGCCGGCGATGTCGAGGACGCCGGTGCCGTTGACGTAGAGGTACTCGGGCACGGTGAGCGTGGCGCCGGTGGCGACCAGGAGCCGGCCGGTGGGCTGGATCTGGGGCGTGCCGGTGCCGGTGGCGGTGCCCGTGACGCGCAGCGTGCCGGGCCCGGAGAGCTGGGTTCCGTTCAGGAGGCCGGCCTGGACGGTGGCGACGGCACCGGCGGGCACCGTGATGGCGCCGGTGAGGGTGGCGCCGTTGACGGTGGTGGCGTCGGCGAGGGTCCAGCCGCCGGAGAGCACGAGGTCGGCGCCGGCGCCGGTGTTGGCCGACAGGGTGCCGCCGAGGGGATCGGTCCCCGGGCTGGTGAGGTCGAGCTGGCCGGAGGTGGCGTGGATGGTGCCCGCGGACTCGACGGGGACCGACACCGACTGACCGGACGCGGCGCCGGTCTTGCGCAGGATGCCCCCGGACAGCACCCGGACCAGGCCCGGGTCGCCGGTATGGGTGATCGCGTAGCTGTTGGCACCGGTCATGTCGACGATGCCGGACGACCTCGACGAGGCCCGTGCCGTTGACGTACAGGTAGCCAGCCAGGTCGAGCGTGCCCTGCACGCGCAGGGTGCGGTCGGTGATCATCGCCGTCGAGGCCGTGGTGACAACCGTGCCCCCCGTGGGGATCGTCGTCACTCCGGTGCCGATGAACTCGCCGCTGGACCAGGACAGCCCGGTCACGGTGACGGTGCCGGATCCCGAGACGTCACCGCCCTCGAACGCACCGCCGCTCCACGACACCGGGCCGGTCGCCTCGACCGTGCCACCGGACACGTTCACCTGGGAGAGCGACACCCCGCCGGCCAGCCGGTGGGTTCCGCCGTTGAACTCGACCTCGCCGCCTCCGGTGCCCGAGAACGACCCGCTGGACGTGGCGCTGCCGTCGCCCCCGCCGCCGAGGCTCAGTGTCCCCTGGCTGGCGGCGACGGTTCCGTCGTTCTCCAGTCGGGTCTGGACGGACTCGCTGCTGGCGGTGCCGGTCTTGCGGAGGACGCCGCCGGCCTGGACGCGGACCAGACCCGGGTCGCCCGTATGGGTGATCGCGTAGCTGTTGGCGCCGGTCAGGTTGGTGGTGCCGGCGATGTCGAGGACGCCGGTGCCGTTGACGTAGAGGTACTCGGGCACGGTGAGCGTGGCGCCGGCGACGACCAGGAGCCGGCCGGTGGGCTGGATCTGGGGCGTGCCGGTGCCGGTGGCGGTGCCCGTGACGCGCAGCGTGCCGGGCCCGGAGAAGCTGGGTTCCGTTCAGGAGGCCGGCCTGGACGGTGGCGACGGCATCGGCGGGCACCGTGATGGCGCCGGTGAGGGTGGCGCCGTTGACGGTGGTGGCGTCGGCGAGGGTCCAGCCGCCGGAGAGCACGAGGTCGGCGCCGGCGCCGGTGTTGGCCGACAGGGTGCCGCCGAGGGGATTGGTCCCCGGGCTGGTGAGGTCGAGCTGGCCGGAGGTGGCGTGGATGGTGCCGGCGGACTCGACGGGGACGGACACCGACTGACTGGACGCGACGCCGGTCTTGCGCAGGATGCCCCCGGACAGCACCCGGACCAGGCCCGGGTCGCCGGTATGGGTGATCGCGTAGCTGTTGGCGCCGGTCATGTCGGCGGTGCCGGCGATCTCGAGGACGCCGGTGCCGTTGACGTAGAGGTACTCGGGCAGGGTGAGAGTGGCGCCCGCGGCGATCAGCAGCCGGCCGGTGGGCTGGATCTGGGGTGTGCTGGTGGCGGTGGCTGTGCCGGTGACCCGCAGCGTGCCCGGCCCGGCCAGGTGGCTCGCGGTCATGGTCAAGGTCTGCACGACCGAGTCCTCGGCCACCGTCAACGAGCCCGTGAGCGCGAGCGAGCCGGCCGGGGCGTCGATCTCGGTGACCGTCACGCTGGTGCTGATCGTGGGCACCTTCAGGCCGGGCGTCCCCGGGATGCACACCCGCGACGACGGACCCGGCACCGACCCCTGCAGCCAGTTGGCGCTGTTGGCCCACTCGGTGCCGGTGGAGCTGTCGGTGCCGTTCCAGGTGTGCGTCGGGGTGGCGCAGGCGGCGGCCTGCGCGCCGCCGGCGAAGACCACACCGGCGACGACCGCGAGCATGCCGAGGCTGAGCACGCCCAGGAGCGCGTAGACCGTGCGCCGCATCGCGCCGCCCCCGTCAGTAGTAGCTGGCGATGTCGCTCGCATATCCGCCCCCTTCCTGACCCAGCGCGAAGCTGTCCAGCCCCGTGCCCACACGGTCGTAGCCGTTCATGACCTGGTTGACGCGCATCTCGGTGAACTGTCCGAACGCACGGGCGTCCTTGGCTCGGCCCAGGTAGTGCGGCATGGAGCGCTTCATCGTCTTGAACGTGGCGCGCGTCGCGACCTTCCCGGCGCCGGAGGCGATCTTCGCACCGGGAACCATGCCGACCGCCGTGTTCAGGAAGTCGGTCGTGGAGCACCCACCCGGATCGGAGTCGATGCAGTTGAGGACCTGGTCGGCGGCGCTGGCCGCGATGCCGATCGGGCCAGGCACGAACGCCGCGACCTTCAGCCCCGTGCGGACCACTTGGGTCAGGCAGCTGCCGTAGCTCTTGGCGAAGTCGGCGACGCCTCGGGCTGCGCCCTTCGCTGCGTCGACGGCGGCGTCCTTGATGGCCGTGCCCGCGTCGTACGCGAGCTTGAACGGGTTCGGCGGGTGCCAAGGGCCCCAGCTGGTGCCGGTCGGGTCGATCAGGTCGACGGGGTTGTTGCCGACGTACGCGTAGAGGTTCGAGTCTCCACCGTCGAACCCGACCGGGTCCATGCGAGAGCCACCGCCCGGTCGCCGGGTCGTAGTCGCGGGCGTCGAAGTGCACCAGCCCGGTGTCCGGGTCGGTCAGTCCGCCTGCGAAGCCGAACGGCTGGAAACCGGGATTGGTGTCGTTCAGCACCCTCCCGAAGCTGTCGTAGTCGATGCGCTGGACGATGTTGCCGTTCGCGGTGTTGACGACGGCGCGAACGCTGCCGACGTGGTCGGCGACCAGCCGATAGGTGGTGCCGCCCTTGATCATCAGCGAGGGCGCCGTGCCGGTGGCGTAGGCGAACCGGGCCACCAGGTTGCCGCTCCCGTCGAGCCACCCCACGACGCGTCGCGCCTTGTCGTAGAGGTAGCCGTCGGACTTGACGCCGTCCACCGTGCGCCCGACACGCTGGTTGGCTCCGTCCTGGTGGTAGGTGACCGCCGGGCCGCCGGAGACGTTGGCGCCCTTCAGGAAGCCGAACCGGTCCCACGTGTACGTCGCCGCGCCCGCGCCGGTCCGGGTGATCAGCTGCCCGTCGGCGTCGTAGGTGTAGGTCGCGCCGCCCGGCCCGGTGAGCAGCTGGTCGCGGCCGTTGTACGTCGCGCTGCCGCTGAGACCGGGGGCTGTCGCCGTGAGCCGGTTGCCGTTGGCGTCGTAGGTGTAGGACTCGACGACGACGTTGTTCTTCTTCACGGTCGTGAGCCGGCCGACCACGTCGAAGGCGTACTCGTAGGTGGCGGTGGCCCCGTCGACGGTCTCCGTGCGGGTGGTCGTCCGGCCCAGCGCGTCTCGATCCGTTGCTTGGGAGCTGAACAGGGTCGACCCACCGGCCTGGTAGTCGACGCCGGTGAAGTCCCCGACTGCGTCGTAGTCGAACCCGCTGGTGACCGCCCCGATCGAGTTGCCGGAGTAGAGGCCGGTCGTCGGGTCGATGGTCAGGTTGAGACCGGCGACGCTGGTCAGGAACGCGTGGCTGTCGTAGCCGAAGCTGAACGGCGCGGCGTCCCCCACCTTCATCGAGGCCAGCTGGCCGACGGTGTTGTAGGCGTAGGAGACCTTGCCCTGGACCTCCCCACTCCAGGTCGTGGCCTGCAGCGACCCGGCAGGTGTGAACGCGTAGTCCAGGTCGACGCCACCGGAGTCGGTGATGCTGCTCAGCCGTGGACCGGTGTAGCCGAACTGGCGGCTGGTCCCGTCCGGGTGCGTGCGGCTGGTGAGCCGGCCGGCCGCGTCATGCCCGAACGTGGTGGTGGTCCCGTCACCGTTGCGAACGCCCGTGGCCAGCGAGTCGGCGTTGTAGCTGAACTGCCGCTCCACGCCAGCGGTGACCGGCGCGTCGTACGACAGCACCCGCCCGCCCGGAGACACCCCGATCGCGTGCGTCGGCTTGCCGGGAGGTGTCACCCCGGTCACGCGGCCCCGTCCGTCGTACCCCTGCTGACGGGTGGTGCCACCCGGCCTGGTCACGCCCAGCACGCGTCCGACGCCGTCGACGTCGTACGTCGTCACCTGGCCCGCCGGGTTCGTCTCGGTCGCGATGAAGGCGCCGTCGTAGGTCCACGCCGTCGTCGCGGCGTCGGGTGTGCCCGAGCCCGTCGTCGAGGACACCACGCGGCCCCGGGAGTCGTAGACGTTCACGGTCGGGGCGAACGTCGCATGCTTGGTCTGCGTGGTCTCGCCGAACTGGTTGAACGTCTCCGTCGAGCTGATCCCGTCGACACCTGTGGTCTTGACGGTCCGGGCGACGAGGTCGGTGACCCGCGTGCTGGTGCCGAACTGGTTGGTCGTCGACTCGGTGATCTTGGTCAGCGACAGCGGATCCCCTGCGGTGGCGAGCACCACGTCGACGTCGGACGTGGTGGTGATGGACTGCCCGTCGGCGGTCCGCACCGTCACCTTGTCGACCACGCGTCGCAGCGCACCCCAACGAGGGTCGGGCCGGGTGGTCACGGTCGTCTCGACGCCGGTGGCGTCGCGCATCCAGCGGCTGTCGTCACGACTGACGAACGAGACGCTCGTCGTGCCGTCGGGCTCCACGGTCGTCCGACGGACTCCTCCGGACGTCGCCTCGAGCGGGGAGACGGCGTCCGGGCTGTTGGCCTGGACCTCCTCGGTCGTGATCGTGCGGACGCGCCCGGTGGACGTGGTGATGGTGGTGACCTCGACGTCGGGCTCTGGTTCGAAGCTGGCAATCGTCTGGACGCCGCCATCAGGGCTCTTGTCGCTGACGAGTCGACCGAGCACGTCGTAGCCGAACTCGTGCTTGCCGCCCGCTGGGTCGGTCGACGTCGTCATCAGGCCGCCACCGTCGTAGGTGAAAGTCGTGACGCCGGCGGCATTGTCCGTCGACGAGCCGATCCAACCCGCCCCGTTGAGGGCGAACGTCGTGCGCTCACCGGTCGGCGCCTCGATGGCGCTGAGCACGCCGCTGGCGTTGCGCTCCACCTTGGTAACCGAGCCGCGGGCGTCGGTCACCGTGCTGAGCCGGCCGGCCGCGTTGTAGCCGAAGGTGACGATGACTCCCCCGGTGACCGCGTCGCGGGTGGCCAGGTGCCGCCCCTCGGCGTCGAACTCGTAGATCTCGTCCTCGTCCGGTGCGGGGACGACGAACTCGGCGCCCGCGGTGCTGCCCTTGAGGGCAGGCCCTGCCGCTCGGACGGTGAAGTTGCCCGAGTCGGTGACGGCGATTCCGCCCGAGGGCAGCGCGGCGACGGCGTACGGCGTGTCGAGGGTCGCCTCGCGCGGAAGGCCTCCGTCTCCGTTGGAGTCGCTCCACGACGCCGCGGTGCCCGTGCCGAAGACGGTGTCGATGACGCCGTCGCTGGTCACCGACCGGATCCGGTTGTGCAGCCGGTCGGCGACGAGCAGGGAGCCGTCCGGCAGGACCGAGACCCCGGTCGGCCCGGCCAGCGGCGAGTCGACAGCAGGTACGCCGTCGACCGTGGCGCCGGAGCCACCGTTGCCGGCGACGGTGCTGATGGTCCCGTCGATGGCGCTGACCGAGCGGACGCGGTTGGCGCCCTGGTCGGCGATGAAGATGTCACGGTCGGAGACCGCCACGTCGACGGGCGTCACGAGGCGGGCATTGGTGCCGAGCAGGGTGTCGCCGACGCCGTCGGCGGGAGAGCCTCCGCCGGCGACCGTCCCGACCGTCCCGTCGGAGTAGAGCACCCGCACCCGGTCGTGCCCGCTGTCGGCGACGTAGAGCTCACCGCTCGCGGCGAGGGCCACGCCGCGCGGTTGCGAGAGCCTGGCCTGCGGACCGGTCAGCCCGTCGCCGAGGCCGTCGACCGGGTCGCCCCCGCCGACGACCGTCGAGATCGTCCCGCCAGGCCCGACGCGGCGTACCCGGTTGTCACCGGAGTCGGCGATGAAGATCGAGCCGTCCGGGGCGACCGCGACGTCCCACGGCGCCTCCAGGTGGGCCGAGGTGGCCAGGCCTCCGTCGCCGACGCCGTCGGCCGGGTTGCCGCCGCCGGCCACGATCTGCAGCTGGCCCGCCTTGGTGACCTTGGCGACGACGCCGTTGGAGGAGTCGGCGAAGTAGACGGTGCCGTCCGGGCCGGCGCCCAGGCCGCGTACGGTCCCGACCCCGGACTCGTCAGCCGGGCCGGGCTGGACCGAGGACTCATAGCCTTGCCCGGTCAGCGTCGAGACCTCAGCCGACAGCAGGCCGGAGGCATCCAGGGTGCGGCCGTCGCCGAAGCTCACGACGCGGCGCTCCGGGTCGAGCCGGTGCACCTGGTCGAAGCGCCAGCCGCCGTTCCCCTCGACCCGCGCGTCGTAGCTGGAGATGGTGCGCGTGTAGCTGCGCGAGACCCAGTCGACCGAGTTGCGGACCGCCACGCCCACCGAGCCGAGGCGATCGCCGCCACCGCCCCCACCGGATGGCGCCGCAGGCCGCGAGAAGCTCACACTCGGTCCGAAGCGTGCGAAGGAGCTCGCGAACGTCTCGGGTGTGCGGTAGACGAACTCGTAGCCGTAGCCCACGGTGACGCTGGCCGTGACGTCGCCCTCGAGCGGCTCGCCGGCGGCGTCCAGGCCGTCCCACACGAAGGTGTACGTCGAGCCCGGGAAGTCCGCGGCGTCGAACTCGTCACGGAAGGTGCGTCCGGCTATCGCGATCGTGACCCGGATCTTCTCCAGCGGGCCGACGCCGGAGCCGTCGCGCACCGGGATCTTGAGCTGCCGCGCGGTCTTGCGGCCCGGAACGCGGTCACTGGAGTAGGTCAGCGTCAGCGGCGAGGCGGTTGCGTCGACCGTCTCCTGCAGCACGCGGCTCTCGCACAGGATCGTGGAGCCCTTGGCCGCGCACGGACGCTTCTTGCCCTCCTTGCCGCCCTCACCGTCGCCGTCGCCGGGCGGCGGGCCGGCGCCGTCCGGCGGACCCATCGGCAGGTTGTAGTCCCAGGGCGTGAAGTGCTCGACCTCGACCCGCCACAGGCTGACCCAGCTGGTGGTGGACGTGCCCGGGTGCAGCTGTGCGAGCTTGGCCCGCTCGGCGTCGTCGATGCCGAACTGGGCGTACTTCTCGGGGTCCGCCTCGGGGTCGCCGTCCAGATCGATGAGCACCTTGCCGTCGACCTCGCCGACCAGGTCGATCACGATGCCGTTGCGGGCGGCGATCCAGCGGCCGAGCTCTCGGTCGAAGTACCCCGCAGGCACGCGGGTGCCCGGGTACAGGCCGAGGAAGTTGTCGACGTAGGTCGTCACGGGCTTGTTGAAGGTGACCTCGGTGGCGCCGGCGTCGAGGGCCTCGTCCACGGAGAACTCGGCCGCGTAGGTGTATCCCGAGCTGGTCGGCAGCTGACCCGGCATCGCCTCGCGGAAGTCCTGACCAACGGTGTACTCGGTGGCGCGCACGGACATCGTGCCGTCCAGCGGCTCGACGTCGCCGTTGGGCAGCGTCATCGTCGCGGTCGTGCCGGGGTCGAACATCAGGGTCGCAGCGCGCTCGCCGGCCTGGTCGCTCTCGGTCGATCCGGTGACGACCTGGATGGCGTTGCCGCCCTGCTGGATGGCGCCGACGTTGGGGTCCAGCGCCGTGACCTGGATGACGGCCACCGTGTGCCAGGTGCCCCAGGAGATGCTCTCGATGCGCTGCACCGGAAGGAAGGCACCCTGGCTCACGTTGACCACGAGCTCGCCTCCGGCGTTCACTGCGAGGGCGAACTGGCCGTCGTCGAAGGTCGTGGTGCTGCCGAGCTCGGGGTGGTCGAGGATGGTGACGGTGGCTCCGGCAACGGGTGCGTCCGAGTCGGCCTTGACGACCTTCCCGGTGACGATGGCGATCTGCTCGTCCTTGAGCACGCCCGCACCGACGCCGTCCTGGATGGGGTCGGCACCCGCGGTCAGCACCTGAGCGGCCTCGATGACCGAGCCGGGCAGGGAGGGCAGGCCGGTGCCGTTGGAGACGACCACCAGGCTCATCACGCGGTCGGCTGTGCGGGCAGCCCCGTCGGTCACCCGCACGGTGAACCCGAACGTCCCGGTCGCGCTCGGCGTACCCGAGAGCCGCCCGCCGCTGCTCAGGCTGAGGCCCGTCGGGAGCGAGCCGGAGACGACGCTCCACAGGTACGGCGTGGTCCCACCGGTGGCGGCGAGCTGCGCGGAGTACGCCTGGCCCTTCTCGCCGGCGACCAGGTCGAGGGTCGCCACGTTCAGGGGGTCCGGCTGCGGGGGCGGGGGTGGCAGGGGCGGGGGCGGCGGCGGTGGTGTGGGGGGCACCGGGGGCACGATCGGCGTGACCTGGATGGTGCGCACCGCGGAGGTCTGCTTCTTGTACGTGCCGAAGCTGCCCTTGGCCTGGAAGACCGCACGGACGCTGGTGCTCTGGGCGAAGCCTCCGACGCTGGCGGCGTACTTGCCCTTCTTGTCCGTCTTGACGGTCTTCAGCGTCTGCCAGGCAGAGCCGGTGCGGCCTTGGATCAGGATCGGTGCCTTCTTGACGGGCCTGCCGAGGCTCTTGAGCGCGCCGGTGACCTTGACCGCCACCCCGGCGCGCGCCGTGGCCGGGGCGCTCAGCGTCAGCGTGGTCTTGGCGTCGGTCCGGGCCAGCGGCTCTGCCATCGCCCGGCCGCCCGTGCCGAGCGCCAGTGCGCCCACCAGGAGGAAGAGGACCCCCCGCATCACGATCGGCAACGACGCATGGCGCACAGCAGAAATCGCCCCCACGAAAACCCCCCGTTTTCGAACTCCGCCCCTGCACGTGCTGACCCGCCCACGTGGTGGCGGCGATGATCCTTCGGGCCCCCACCAGGGTCAAGGGTCGACCGGGCGCAGAAACTGACCCGGGTGGGCCATCGCCCGACGCCGTCCATCGTGGTATCGCGCGCGCCCCGCCGACGCACCCGCTGCCGCGGCGGTCCCGGCGGGGTGGTGGCCGTCGGCTCTTCACCCCTTCGGGCTACGACGTGTCTAGACCTAGCGGCCGTCAGTCGACGAGCGCTGCGGCGCTCCACTCGACGCGGAAGGCGGGGTGGTCGACGTACGACGACGCCAGGCTCCGGCGGACGGTGTCGGCGTACGCCGTGCGGCCCTCGCGCTCCATCGCGTCGGCTCCGTCGAGGAGGCCGCGCCGCACGACGGCGTCGGCGAGGTCGCGGGCCGCGTCGGAGGCGTCGTCGGTCCGGGCGCCGACCGACCACGAGCCCGTCATCGACCGGCGGGCTGCGGCGACGTCCTCGTCGAGGCGCTGCCGCAGGAAGTCGACCAGCGCGGCCACCTCGTCCGGATCGGGCGTCACGCGATCACCTCGAAGCGCATGCCCGCCGTCTGCAGACGCGCGACCAGGTGGTCGCCCATGGCCTGGGCGGTCGTCACCTGACCGGCGGTCGGCGGGTTGTCGTCGAAGGCCAGGCAGAGGGCTGACTCCGAGATCATCTTCGCGGTCTCGCCGTAGCCGGGGTCGCCGCCGCTGACCCGCGTGCGCAGCGTCGTGTCACCCTGCTCGGCGACGAAGTCGACGGTGAACCACGACTTCGCCCGGCGCCGCTCGTCGGGCCCGGTGCCGGCCGGCATCCGGCTCATGATGAGCTCACGCAGCGGCTTCACCTGGGCGGCGAGACCGACGGTGGTCACGAAGGCGGCCCCGCCGACGGCGTACCGCAGGGTCTTGGTGCCGGCGTAGTGGGAGTAGCGGAACTCGGGGCCGTACGTCGCCAGGGCCGCCCCGCTCCGGGCCACGATGATCGGGTCGATGGTCGGCAGCGGCAGCAGCCAGTAGCCGAGCACCGCGTCGCGGTGTGGCTTGCCGGCGACCGATCGCGACGACCGGCCCTCGGGACGTGGCTCGGCCTTGCGGCGCGCGGCCCGGGCGGCTCCGGCCTCGCGCACCCGCGCCATCCCCTCGAGCGCGGTCTGGAACGTGCCGCCGGAGACCGTCCCGCCGCTGCGTACGACGCCGCGCATCGTGATCGGCTCGTCGTCGGGCAGCTGCTGGACGGTGAAGTAGGCGCCGAGGTCGTAGGGGATCGAGTCGAAACCGCAGGCGTGCACGATGCGTGCGCCCGACGCGACCGCCGTGGCGTGGTGGGCGGTCCACATCCGGTCGACGAACTCGGCCTCGCCGGTCAGGTCGACGTAGTCGGCGCCGGCCGCGGCGCACGCGGCGACCAGCGGCTCGCCGTACTGCAGGTAGGGGCCGACGGTCGAGATGACGACCTTCGACCGGCCTGCGACGTCGGCCAAGCGAGGAGGCATCGGTGACGTCGGCGTGGAGGAGGTCGAGGTCGGCGAGGTCGGGCTGCTCGGCCGCGATCCGGCCGCGGACCTCGGCGAGCTTGTCGGGGTTGCGACCGGCCAGCGCCCACCGCAGGCCGGGTGGACGGTGGGCGGCGAGGTAGTCGGCCGTCAGGCGCGCCGGTGAAGCCGGTGGCGCCGAACAGCACGACGTCGTAGTCAGCCCCAGCACTCGGCACGTCCCTCATGCTGGCACGTCCCGACCGTCGCGCCGAGGCTGCCGCGCGGGAACCGTGCACGCGGCTGCGCCGTCCCATGCCCAGGACGGACGGGGCCGGAGGCCCGACGGAGCAAGGGGAACGGCGATGAAGAACACGGTGTTGACACAAAGGCGGGCCGTCGTGGCCGGCGCAGTGGCGACGGGGATCGGCCTCTCCTTCGGAGCCGGGATCGCCGTCGGCAGCGACTCGCCGGACGCCCCGGGCGTCCGCTCGCCGCCGACCGTCCCGGAACCGGCCGGGTGATCCTCGCCAACGCCGATGTCACCATCACCGAGTCCTGCGACGACCTCCTCGCCCACTACGTCGAGCGCGGCGTCGAGCGGGTCACGCCCTGGGGCTGGGGCTACGGCGACGTGTACTACGCCACCGAGGGCGACGCGGAGTCCTCGGCCGGGGGCGCCGCCCGGGACACCGCCGCCGCCCCGGTGCCCGCAGACGACGCGCGCGGGCAGCAGCGGCACCGGCACCAACGTCCAGGAGGAGGGTGTCGACGAGCCCGACGTCGTCGAAGTCCGACGGTGAGCTGCTGGTGCGGATCAAGGAGGACGTGCTGACGGCGTACACCCTGACGGGCGAGGACCCCGCGCTGGTCGACACGATCGACCTGCCCGACGTCGCGTGACGCCGAGATCCTGCTCGTCGGCGACGAGGTCGTCGTGATCGGGCGCGACACCGAGAGCGCGTCGAAGACGTCCGGCGTCGCCTTCGCGGGCCACGGCCGCACGCGCGTGTTCGTCGTCGACGTCGCCGACCCGTCGGCGATGGAGGTCGACGATCGAGCTCGCTCTACGACGCCGTCGCTCGTCGACGGCACGCCAGCACGGGTCGGTCGTCCGGCTCGTGGTGACGTCGGGCCTGCCGGACCTCGACTTCGTCGAGCCGGGCTTCTGGCGTGACGAGGAGTCCGCGCTGGAGCGCAACCAGGAGATCGTGCGCGGCCTCGGCGATCGACGACTGGCTGCCGACGGTCGTCCACGGACGGGGGCGACCCCGAGGCATTGCTGGAGTGCGGCGACGTGGCGATGCCCGACGACGAGGCCGGGCTCGGCACGATGACGGTCGTCGGGCTTCGACCCGGCCTTCCCGGAGACCTGGGACGCCGCGGCGGTGACGACCGACTCGCAGACCGTCTACGTCTCGGGCGACCGGCTGGTGCTCGCGACCAACGGCTACCACGGGAGGCTGGTGGGGCGGTCCGACCGAGTGCGTCGACGTCTGCCCCGACATGGCGGTCTCGTCGTCGTCGGCGGCACCGACGCACCTCTACTCCTTGGCGCTGTCGGGCACCGATGCCCACTTCGTCGCTGCCGGCGAGGTCGACGGCATCGTGGCCGACCGCTGGTCGATGGACGAGGCGGGCGGTGTCCTGCGGGTCGCCGTCGGCCCGTCCGCGGAGACGGGCGCCTTCAACTCGGTCGTGACCCTGCGCGAGGTCGGCGAGGACCTCGTCGAGATCGGCCGCGCCGACGAGCTCGGACCCGGCGAGGAGATCAAGTCGGTGCGCTGGTTCGACACCCTCGCGATCGTGGTGACCTTCCGCCAGGTCGACCCGTTGTACGCCGTCGACCTCGACCGACCCCGAGAACCCCGAGCTGCTCGGCGAGCTCAAGATCCCCGGCTTCTCCGACTACCTGCACCCGCTCGGTGCGCTGGCGGATGATCGGCGTGGGCGCGGCCGCCGACCCGGAGACCGGCATGGTCCGGGGCGCCCAGGTCGCGCTGTTCGACGTGCGCGACGTGAGCAACCCGCGGCAGCTCGACGTCGTCGAGTACGCCGTCGGCAGCCAGGCGCTGGCCGGCCTCGACCCGCGGCAGTTCACGTGGCTGCCCGACCGGCGTACCGCCCTCACCGTGATCGCCCAGAGTCCATGAACCAGGGTCGACCGGCACGACCGGCTCGGTCTCGGTGATCCGGGTGGAGGACGGCGGGCTGAGCAGCGCAGCGTCGACGTGGAGTACGGCAGCGACGTCGCCGACGTGCGGCTCGTCCCGCTGGCCGACGGCCGCGTCGTGCTGGTGACCGGCACCGACGTGTCGTTCTTCGACGTGGACTGATCCGCGCCCGACGTACCCTCGGTGTCATGTGCCGCAACATCCGCCAGCTCCACAACTTCGAGCCGCCCGCCACGCGTGACGAGGTGACGGCCGCCGCGCTGCAGTACGTCCGCAAGGTCAGCGGCTCCACCAAGCCCTCGCAGGCCAACCAGGCGGTCTTCGACCAGGCCGTGCGCGAGATCGCGCACATCACCGAGCACCTGCTCGACGACCTGGTCACGACCGCCCCGCCCAAGGACCGCGAGGTCGAGGCGGCGAAGGCCCGGGCCCGGGCCGAGCTGCGCTACGCCAGATGACCGTCCCGTCGGCATAGTCCCGGGCTATCGCGACGCTCTCGGCTGCCGACGCAGGGTCCGACTAGTCAGGGACTATCCCGGTACGGCGAGGCGCTGGAGCTGCTGGCCGAGCGCCGGCTGGTGGTGCTGACCGGGGCGGGGCTGTCGACCGACTCGGGGATCCCCGACTACCGCGGGCCGTCGTCGCCGAAGGCCGGACGCCGATGACGTCGCGGAGTTCCGCTCGGGGCCGGCCGCGCAGCAGCGCTACTGGGCGCGCTCGCACCTCGGCTGGACGCGGATGGGGCACGCCGGAGCCCAACGCCGGGCACCTCGCGCTGGCCCGGATCGACCCCGAGCTGCTGATCACGCAGAACGTCGACGGGCTCCACGAGCGGGCCGGCACCCGTCGCCTCGTCGCGCTGCACGGCCGGGTCGCCGACGTCGTCTGCCTCGTCCTGCGCGGCGGTGACCCCGCGGGCGCGGCTGCAGGCGCGGATGACGGCCGCGAACCCCGGGTACGCCGACCGGCACGCCGACGCCCTCGCCCGGCCCGACGGCGACGTCGAGCTGGACGACACCGCGAGCTTCGTGGTGCCCGGCTGCGAGGACTGCGGCGGACCGCTCAAGCCCGACGTCGTGTTCTTCGGCGAGAACGTGCCGCGCACCGCGGGTGGCCAGGTGCTATGCGGCGGTCGAGGCGCTCGGTCGCCGACGACGGCGCCCTGCTGGTCGCCGGCTCGTCGCTGACCGTGATGAGCGGGCTCCGGTTCGTCAAGCGCGCCGCGCGCCGGTGCTGTCCCGGTCGTCATCGTCAACCGGGGCGAGACCCGCGGCGACCCGCTGGCGGCGTACACCGTCGACGCCGGTTGCTCGGAGTTCCTCACCGACCTGGCCGATCAGCCGGGTTTCGGGACTACCCGGCCGACCGGGTCAGACCGACCGGACCCTCACATCCGGCGCACGAAGATGTGGTCGGCGGCCTCGTCGTCGATCTCGGCGGACTCGCCGCCGGAGCCGAGCAGGACGCCGTGCTCGGTGCGGCTGACCTCGACGACCTTGTCGGGCATGGCGCCGGCGCGGCGCAGCGCCGACATCAGGTCCTCGTCCTTCTGCGTCTCCTCGGAGATGCGGCGGACGCGCACGCGGGCCTGCTCGGTCGGCGACGACAGCGCCTCGGTGAGCGACTCGACACCGTCCATGAACTCCTCGCCCAGCTCTTCGCCGAGCTCGTCGAGGCCGGGGATGGGGTTGCCGTAGGGCGACTCGGTCGGGTGGTCGAGCAGCTCGACGAGGCGGCGCTCGACGTTCTCCGACATCACGTGCTCCCAGCGGCAGGCCTCGGCGTGCACGAGCTCCCACTCGAGCCCGATCACGTCGGTCAGCAGCCGCTCGGCCAGGCGGTGCTTGCGCATGACGCGGGTGGCCAGGCGGAGTCCCTCGGGAGTGAGCTCGAGGTGGCGGTCGCCCTCGACGGTGAGCAGCCCGTCACGCTCCATCCTGGCGACCGTCTGCGACACGGTCGGCCCGCTCTGGTGCAGTCGCTCCGCGATCCGCGCCCGCAGCGGCGTGATGCCCTCCTCGCCCAGCTCGTAGATGGTGCGGAGGTACATCTCAGTCGTGTCGATCAGGTCGCTCACTTCCCAATCATGACGCATGGGGTGATGCAGCGTCCGCAGCGTCCTGGCAGAGTGGACGAGATGGCGTCGGTGATGTGGTTCCGCCGTGACCTGCGGCTCGCGGACAACCCCGCGCTGGTCGAGGCGGCGGCCGATGGCGGCGTCCTTCCGCTCTACGTCCTGGACCCCCGCGCTGTGGGGTCCGGCCGGCCCCTCCCGGCGGGCCTACCTCGGCGCCAGCCTCCGCTCGCTCGACGCGTCGCTGCGTGAGCGCCAGGCCGCGCTGCAGGTCGTGCGCGGAGATCCGGTACGCCGCGTCGCGCTGGCCGCGAAGGCCGTCGGCGCCGAGCGGGTGCACGTGGCCGCCGACTACGGCCCCTACGGCAGCAGCCGCGACCGGGCGGTGGAGCAGGCGCTCGCGGACATCGGCGTCGAGCTGGTCCGCACCGGGTCGCCGTACGCCGTCGCGCCCGGCCGCGTGACCAAGGGCGACGGCAGCCCCTACCGGGTCTTCACGCCGTTCTCGCGGGCCTGGACCGACCACGGCTGGCGTGCCCCGATCGACGCGCCGGGCGGCTCCGCGGCCGGCACGTCCTGGCTCGAGGTCGACGACACGACCGGCATCCCCGAGCCGTCCCTTCCCGACCGCATCGAGCTTCCCGATGCCGGCGAGAGCGCGGCCGTGAGGCGCTGGCAGCGAGTTCCTCGACGGGCCGATCGACGACTACGCGGCCGACCGTGACAAGCCCGGCGTCGACGGCACCTCGCGCATGTCGGTGCACCTCAAGTGGGGCGAGATCCACCCGCGGACGATGCTCGCCGACCTGTCCGGACGCCGGGGCGCCGGGCCGGCGACGTACCGCACCGAGCTCTGCTGGCGGGAGTTCTACGCCGACGTGCTCTGGCACAACCCGGCCTCCGCGCGCGACTACTACAAGCCCGAGTTCGCGACGATGGCCTACGACGAGCCGGGCAGCGCGTTCACCGCCTGGCAGCGCGGCCGCACCGGCTACCCCGTCGTCGACGCGGGGATGCGCCAGCTGCGGGCGACCGGCTGGATGCACAACCGCGTCCGGATGATCGTCGCGAGCTTCCTGGTCAAGGACCTCCACGTCGAGTGGCAGCACGGCGCCCGGCACTTCCTGCGCTGGCTGGTCGACGGCGACCTGGCCAGCAACAACCACGGGTGGCAGTGGGTGGCCGGGTCGGGCACCGACGCCGCGCCGTACTTCCGGGTCTTCAACCCCGTCTCGCAGGGGAAGAAGTTCGACCCCGAGGGCACCTACGTACGCCGCTGGGTCGAGGAGCTCCGCGACGACCCCGCCCCGCACGAGCTGGGCGCCCGCAACGGCTATCCCGCGCCGATCGTCGACCACGCGGAGGCACGTCGCGAGGCGCTCGACCGGTGGGAGAGGATCCGGGGGTGACCGCCTTCCTCGTCCCGCGTCGCTTCTGTGGACCGCCGGTCTCCGGCAACGGCGGCTGGTCGTGCGGTGCGCTGGCCGCGCTGGTGGCGGACAGCCCGGACGACCACGCGACGTCGTGGCCGACCGTCGAGGTGACGCTGCATGCCCCACCCCCGCTCGACACCGAGATGGACGTGGTGGTCGAGGACGACCTCACCGTCGCGCGGCTCGACGACACACGGGTCGGGAGCGCCCGGGTCGTCGAGGCTGCCCTCACACCGGTCGATCCGCCGACGCCGACGAGGTGGCCGCCGCGACGGCCGCCTTCCCGGGCTGGCGCAGGCACGCGTTCCCGACCTGCTTCACCTGCGGCACCGAGCGCGCCGAGGGCGACGGCCTGCGAGTGTTCCCGGGCCCGACGCCGTCGGCTCCTGAGCGGTTCGCCGCGCCATGGACCCCGCACCCGAGCACGTCGGAGGACTGGCACGCGTACGGCGACGCCGACCGGTCGTCGTCGGTCGGCGTCGCGTGGGCGGTGCTCGACTGCCCGGGCGGCTGGGCGGGCGGCTTCGCCGACCGGCCGATGGTGCTCGGTCGGATGACCGCGCGGCTCGAGACGCTCCCGGTCATCGGGGTCGGGCACGTCGTCCTCGGCGAGCACCGCGAGACGATCGGCCGCAAGACGATGACCGCGACGTCGCTGTACGCCGCCGACGGCACCCTGGTCGGGACCGCCGAGCAGATCTGGTTCGCCGTCGACCCCGCGCTCTTCAGCTGACCTCCCCCGCTGGTCTCGCCGCGGTCAAGCCTCGTTTGACCTGGCCGCGCGGGCATGGGGAGGATGGTCCCCATGGGCGATTTTAACGATCCAAACTGGTGGCGGACCGCTGTCTTCTACCAGGTGTACGTCCGCTCCTTCGCCGACTCCGACGGCGACGGGGTCGGCGACCTGCCCGGCATCACCTCGCGCCTGCCCCACCTGCGGGACCTGGGCGTCGACGGGCTCTGGATCACGCCGTTCTACACCTCGCCGCAGAACGACCACGGCTACGACGTCGCCGACTACTGCGACGTCGACCCGCGCTTCGGCACGCTCGACGACGCCGACGACCTGATCGCGACGCGCGCACGAGCTCGGCCTCAAGGTCGTCTTCGACATCGTGCCCAACCACACCTCGAGCGAGCACGCGTGGTTCAAGGCCGCGCTGGCCGCCGAGCCGGGCAGTCCCGAGCGCGAGCGCTACCTGTTCCGCACCGGCAAGGGCCCGGACGGCGCGGAGCCGCCCAACAACTGGGACTCCGTCTTCGGCGGCCCGGGCTGGGAGCGGGTCGAGGGAACCGACCAGTGGTACCTCCACCTCTTCGACCCCACCCAGCCCGACCTCAACTGGCGCAACCCCGAGGTCCCGGCGATGTTCGAGGACGTGCTGCGCTTCTGGCTCGACCGGGGCGTCGACGGATTCCGCGTCGACGTCGCGCACTCGCTGTACAAGGAGGCGGTGCTGCGCGACCAGGTCAAGGAGCCCGGTGACGACGGCAAGCGGGCCTCGTCCGCTGTCGCCGGCGAGGGCGGCATGGTCGAGTGGAGGTCGAAGGACGAGCCGATGTGGGACCAGCCCGAGGTCCACGACGTCTACCGCGCCTGGCGCAAGATCCTCGACTCCTACGAGCCGGCGCGGATGTCGGTCGCCGAGGCGTGGACCCAGACACCGGAGTCGACCGCGCGCTACGTGCGCCCCGACGAGCTGCACCAGGCCTTCAACTTCGCCTGGCTGCTGGCGCCCTGGTCGGCCGCGTCCTTCCGCGAGGTCATCGATGGCCACGCTGGCCGCCATCGAGCTGGTCGACAGCTCGCCGACCTGGGTGCTCTCCAACCACGACGTCACCCGGCACCTGACCCGCTACGGCGGCGGGCCGGTCGGCCTCGCCCGGGCCCGTGCGGCCACGCTGGCGATGCTGGCGCTGCCGGGCTCGTCGTACCTCTACCAGGGCGAGGAGCTCGGCCTGCCCGAGGTCGACGTCGCGCCCGAGTTCCGGCAGGACCCGGCCTGGCTGCGCACCGGCGAGGTCGGTCGCGACGGCTGCCGGGTGCCGATCCCGTGGAGCGGTGAGGCCGCGCCGTACGGCTTCGGACCCGGCGACGGGCAACCGTGGCTGCCGCAGCCCGACTACTTCCGCGAGCTCACCGTCGAGAAGCAGCAGGCCGACCCCTCGTCGACGCTGGCCTTCTACCGCGCCGCGCTGGCGGCACGGCGCGACCTCGTCGACGCCGTCGGCGACGCGATCACCGACGTGGCGACGACCGGCGACGTGCTGTCGTTCGTCCGCGGCCCGGTCACGGTCCTGGTCAACTGCGGGAAGAAGCCGGCCCCGCTGCCCGCAGGCGAGGTCGTCCTCTCCAGCTCCGCGCTCGTCGACGGCCGGCTGCCGACCGACTCGGCCGCCTGGGTCCGCACCGGCTGATCGCGAGCCGGCGCTTCGTCCGCGCTAGGCAGGGACGGTGACGCTCTCCAGGGCCGCGTTGTAGCGGCCGAGCATCGAGACGAGCATCTCGAGCTCGTCGTCGGACCAGCCGTCGAGCCGGGCGTCGAGGAACCGTCGCCGCTCGGCCTGGACGGCGGCGAGCCGGGCGACGGCGTCCGGGGTGGCACTGATCAGCATGGCGCGGCCGTCCGCGGGGTCGGGTGCGCGCTCGACGAGGCCGAGCTCGACGAGGTGCTGCACCTGGCGGCTGATCGCGCCCTTGTCGATGTCGAAGGCATCGACGAAGACCGACGAGCGCGACGGCCCGACCTCGGCGAGGTGCGAGAGCAGCAGGTACGACGCCGGCTGCAGCCCCTCGTGCACGGCCCTGGCCCGCTCGCCGATCACGCGGCGTACGCGCCGGATCAGGACGCCGAGCTCGCGCTCGATGCCATCGAGGGCGTGGGAGCGGGTCATGGCCGCACGGTACCCGCGTCGGCGGCCGACAGGCTCCGCCGTCGCCTCGGGCGCACGCTCGTCGTCGCGCAGGACGGTGGTGCGCAGCGGCACCTCCTTGATGAAGAGCACGCACACCAGGGCCAGCACGGCGAAGGGCAGCGCCACCAGGAACAGGTGCCCGGTCGCCTCGCCGAACGCGCTCTCGAAGATCGCGCGGACGGGTGCCGGCAGGGTGGCCAGGTCGGGGATGCTGCCGGCCTGGTGCGCGTCGACGGGTGCGCCCAGCTCGGCCATCCCGGCCGCGACCGATGCCGCGACCTGGTGGGCGAGCACGGCACCCAGCGCGGAGACGCCGATCGAGCCGCCCATCGACCGGAAGAAGGCCACCAGCGAGCTGGCTGCGCCCATGTCGGAGAGGGCCACGTTGTTCTGCACCGAGAGCACGAGGTTCTGCATGGTCGCGCCGAGGCCCAGGCCGAGCACGGCCATGAACAGGCCGACGAGCACGAGGTTGGTGGTCTCGTCGATCTGCGGACAGCAGCGCGAGGCCGACGATGACCAGGACCATCCCGCCGACGAGGTAGCGCTTCCAGACGCCGGTCTCGCTGATGACCCGGCCCGTCACGATGCTCGACACCAGCAGGCCACCGACCATCGCGATCGACATCAGGCCGGCCTCGGTGGGCGACATGCCGCGGGCGAGCTGGAAGTACTGGCTGAGGTAGACCGTCGACCCGAACATCGCGAGGCCGATCAGCACGGACGCGAGCGTGGCGAGCGACGTGGTGCGGTCGCGGAAGAGGCGCAGCGGGATCATCGGCTCCACGGCGACCTTCGCCTCGACGTAGAGCGCGGCGGCGATGATGGCGAGCCCGGCGGCGACGAGGGCGTACGACGTCGACGACGCCCAGGCGAACTGGCTGCCGGCCAGCGTCACCCAGACGAGCAGCACCGAGACACCGCCGACGATCAGGGTCGCGCCGAGGTAGTCGATGTGCACGTCTCGCGGCGGACGGTCGTCAGCTTGAGGGTCTTCTGCAGCACCACGAAGGCCGCCGCGGCGATCGGGAGGCCGACGAAGAAGCAGCCGCGCCAGCCGAGCGGGCGAGTCGACGATGACGCCGCCGATGAGCGGGCCGCTCACCGTGGCCAGGGCGAAGACGGCCCCGATGTAGCCGGCGTAGCGGCCGCGCTCACGCGGGCTCACCATGCTCGCGATGACGACCTGGACGAGCGCGGTGAGGCCGCCGACGCCGAGGCCCTGGATCGCACGCGCCCCGATCAGCACCTCCATCGACGGGCGCGAGCCCGGCGACGATCGAGCCGGCGCCGAAGATCACCAGCGCGGTCTGGACGAGCACCTTCTTGCTGAACAGGTCGGCGAGCTTGCCCCAGATCGGCGTCGAGGCCGTCATCGTCAGCAGGGTCGCCACGACGACCCAGGTGTAGCCGGTCTGGCTGCCCGCCAGGTCGGTCACGATGCGCGGCAGCGCGTTGTGACGATGTGCTCGACACCATCGCGACGAACATGGCGAGGAGGAGGCCGGACAGGGCCTCGAGCACCTCGCGGTGGGACATCACGCCGCTGTCGGCGTCAGCAGCGGCGGTGGTGGGGGCGGGAACGGTGGAAGCAGCCACGAGGGAGACCGGCTCGATTCATTCGAGAGAGAAGTTGACGGTGACAACCATACTCTCATTAGTTGTCGTCGGCAACTAGTGTGGTGGCGGTCACGCTGCGCCGACGGGAGAGGCGCCGAGGGCGAGCGTACGGTGCCGGTCGCCGTCGCTCGCCGGCCGCCACCTGCTTCGCAAATGAGGCAACCCGCAGGCGTGGCCTCGTGGGAGACCGCTCCGGGGGACGTGCCCGGATCGCCTGCGGGTCGGGTGACTGCGGTGGATTTCCAGCAGCCGAGCCGGGACTTCCCCCCGGCCGATGTTGCTGGGCTGCTAGCGAGCAGCCACCTCACGCGTCCTTGAAGAATTCATTCCTCGGACCACCTCCTTTCCCGTGTACGACGAGCGTAGGTGTCGCACCCACCGCGCTCAAGGGGAATTCCATGTCAAGGGGGCAGGGTCGCGCGCCCGCCGGGCCCGTGCTCGCCATGCGGGAGCAACCACGGTCCCCACTTGGTGCTGGATGTTGCCGTTGCGCGCGACATTCGGCGGCGTGCCCGTCATAGTCCGCTCCGGCGCGGCGACCGCCTCGCCAGAAACCAGAGGAACTCACATGAACCCTGTCCGACGACGAACGGGCCGCTGGCGCTCGATCGGCACGGCCTCCGCCGTGTCGATCGCCACGCTGATCCCGGGACTCACCTTGGCTGGCATCGCTGCTTCCCCCGCGCACGCTGCCGGCCCGGCCTGCAGGACCAGCGGCATCACCACCGAGTGCGTCTTCACCTACACAGGGGCATCACAACCTCTCGTCCTGCCCGCCTACGTGAAGCTCGCGACGTTCACGGTCACGGGCGCGGCCGGCGGCCGGGGCACTGACGGACTCGGCCAGGGCGGCGTCGGCGGCGGCGTCCGCGCGACCCTCGAGGTGCAGCCCGGCACCCCGATCAGCATCAACGTCGGCGGCAAGGGCGCCGACGGCTTCGGCGTCGGCGGCTGGAACGGCGGCGGCAACGGCGCCGGGACCACAACTCCCGGAGGCGGCGGAGGTGGTGGTGCGTCCGAGGTCCTGATCGGCGGGCAGCGCGCGTTGGTCGCCGGAGGCGGCGGGGGCGGGGGCACCCTGCGCTTCGGCGAGGCCGGCACTCCGGCCCCCGGCAACGGCGGCAACGGCGGCGGGGCAGCCCCTGGCGGCGGCGCCGGGGCCGGCATCCAGGGCGCGAACAGCACGCGGTCGGTCTTCGGCTCCTACGGCGGCGGTGCGCGGTAAGACGGCCCCGGGTGTCGGTGGCGGCGGATCGCTGGGCTTCGCCATCGGCGGCTGCTCCATCTGGGTTTCGGCGTACGCAGGCCCGGGCGACCCGGGTCGCGACAAGGTCGGCGGCGCCGGTGGCCACCTGAGCAACCCGCAGGGCCAGGCGTGCATGGGCCCGGCGGGCTGGGGCGGGGGCGGCGGTGGCGGCTACCAGGGCGGCGGCGGCGGTGGCGCTGGTGTGTCGGCCGGTGCCGGTGGCGGCGGCGGCAGCGGCTACGGGCCGGCCGGCAGCACCAGCTTCGCCGGAGCCTCCCGGAGCCAACGGCCTCGTCACGGTGACCTACCAGGAGCCCGTGCCCACGACCTGGATCGACACCGGGATCAAGACGGTCGACAACCCGACCGTCGTGCCCCGTGGCGGCACCGAGCGCACCGCCGATGTCTTCTACATCGACGAGCACTACCGCGCGGTTCATCGCACCTTCATCGACGGAGTCCCCGCGACGTTGCCGCAGACGATCGGGCAGCAGACGTTCAGGTCAGGCTCCCGGCTGGCAGCCGTGTCCTCCGGCCCCGACCGGATCGACCTCTTCGCCCGTGGCGACAACGACACGTTGTGGCGCGCGGCTTTCAGCGGAGACGTCTGGAGCAGTTGGATGCAGGTCTCCGTCGACGGCCCGGTGCTGTCCAGCCCTGCCGTGGCGTCGTGGGGAGCCGGTCGGCTCGACGTGTTCTGGCGCGGCGCGGAGAACACTCTCCGGCACATGTACAGCGTCTCCAGTGGCAACGACTGGTCGCGGCCCGTGGTGCTCAACAACAGCACGCTGTCCTCCCCGACAGCGGTCTCGTCGGGATTCGGAACCATCGACGTGATGTTCAACGTCGGTGAGGTGTCCGGCGTCGGCTGGATGCACCACGACGCCGTTCGAGGATGGCAGGCCCCGCGGACGCCGTTCGCGGACGCCCCCAGGGACACCATCGCGTTCCTGACCAGTCCGTCTCCCGGCCGGCTCACGGCCTACTACAAGGGCGGCGGCTCGCTCATCAGCCAGCAGTGGAACGGCGCGGGGTGGTCCAGGTCCAACCTGGGCCCGGCGCCGTCAGGCAATGACGCCACGGTTTCCGTGGCGCCGTCACCGATGGGCGCTCCGTACGGGGTCGCCGTGACGGCCTCGGGACCCGGGAGAACCATCTTCATCCGCGCGATCTGACCAACGCTGAGGGCCCTCCCTGCGACCCAGGGAGGGTCTTCGTCTGCCCGGCGGTAGAGCCTCAGCCGCCGACACCCGCCTCGGCGGTGTCGGGGGCGAGGCCGGCGGCGAACTGCGCGTCGTAGAGCCGGGCGTACGCGCCGTGCACGGCCAGCAGCTCGTCGTGGGTGCCCTGCTCGACGATGGCGCCGTCCTCCATCACCACGATCACGTCGGCGTCGCGGATGGTCGAGAGCCGGTGGGCGATGACGAACGACGTACGGTCGCTGCGCAGCGCGGCCATCGCCTTCTGGACCAGCAGCTCGGTGCGCGTGTCGACCGAGGACGTCGCCTCGTCGAGGATCAGCAGCGCAGGGTCGGCCAGGAAGGCGCGCGCGATCGTCACCAGCTGGCGCTCGCCCGCGGACAGGTTGGAGCCGTTCTCGTCGATGACGGTGTCGTAGCCCTCGGGCAGCGAGTGGACGAACCGGTCGACGAACGTCGCCCGCGCCGCCTCGAGGATCTCCTCCTCGGTCGCGCCCGGCCGGCCGTAGGCGATGTTGTCGCGGATCGTGCCCTCGAAGAGCCAGGTGTCCTGGAGCACCATCCCGATCCGCGAGCGAAGCTCGGTGCGCGGCAGTGAGGTGATGTCCACGCCGTCGAAGGTGATCCGGCCGCGGTCGACGTCGTAGAAGCGCATCACCAGGTTGACCAGCGTGGTCTTCCCCGCCCCCGTCGGGCCGACGATCGCGACCGTGCTGCCCGGCCGGGCGACGAGCGAGAGGTCGTGGATCAGCGGGCGCTCGGAGGTGTAGGCGAAGGACACGTCCTCGAATCGGATCTCGCCCTTCAGCGGGGGCCGCTCGCCGGTCACGGGAGCCGCGTCGGCGACCTCCTCCTCGGCGTCGAGCAGCTCGAAGACCCGCTCGGCCGAGGCGACCCCGCTCTGCAGCAGGTTGGTCATCGAGGCGACCTGGGTGAGCGGTTGGGAGAACTGCCGGGAGTACTGGATGAACGCCTGCACCTCACCCAGCGACATCGACCCGCTGGCCACGCGGAGCCCGCCGAGCACGGCGATCACGACGTAGTTGAGGTTTCCGACGAACATCATCAGCGGCATGATCAGCCCGCTCACGAACTGCGCGCCGAACGACGCGGTGTAGAGCTCGTCGTTCTCCTCCGCGAAGCGTGCCTCCGCCTCGCGGCGACGGCCGAACACCTTGACCAGGTCGTGACCGGAGAAGGTCTCCTCGATGTGGGCGTTGAGCGTGCCGGTACGCCGCCACTGGGTCACGAACAGGCCCTGGGACCGCTTCATCACCTGCTTGGTCAGCACCAGCGAGATCGGCACCGAGGCGAGGGCGACCAGCGCCAGCACCGGCGAGATCCAGAGCATCATCGCGAGCACAGCGACGACGGTCAGCAGCGACGTCATCAGCTGGCTCATCGTCTGCTGCAGCGTCTGGCTGATGTTGTCGATGTCGTTGGTGACGCGGCTCAGCAGCTCGCCGCGGGGCTGCCGGTCGAAGTAGCCCAGCGGCAGCCGGTTGACCTTGTCCTCCACGTCGCCGCGCATCCGGCGCACGGTGTTCTGCACGACGTCGTTGAGGAGGTAGCCCTGGAGCCACGCGAGCAGCGACGCGACGACGTAGATCGCGAGCACCAGCAGCAGCACGTTGCGGACGGCGTCGAAGTCGACGCCCTGTCCCGGCACGAGGTCCATGGCGGCGAGCATGTCGGCGCGGTTGTCGTCGCCCTGCGCCCGCAGTGCCTCCACCGCCTCGGCCTGGGTGGTGCCGGCCGGCAGCGAGCGGCCGATCACCCCGGCGAAGATCAGGTCGGTGGCGTGTCCGAGGATCCGCGGCCCGACGGCGGTCAGCCCGACGCTGACGACCGCGAGCAGCACGACGAGCGAGGCCTTGACCCGCTCCGGTCGCATCCGCCCGACGAGCCGCTTGGCGGACGGGCCGAACGTGCTCGCCTTCTGCCCGACCATGCCGCCGCCGAACGGCCCACGACCGGGACCCGGGCCCGGCCTGGATCCGCTCGGTCTGCTTGAGGGTCGTTGCCTTCGTCTCGGTCATCAGGCCGCCTCCTCCGCGCTCAGCTGCGACGCGACGATCTCCTGGTACGTCGTGCAGTCGGCGAGCAGCTCGTCATGGGTGCCCCGCCCGACGACGAGCGCCGTCCTCGAGCACGAGGATCAGGTCGGCGTCGCGGATGGTGGAGACCCGCTGGGCCACGATGACGACCGTGGCGTCGCGGGTGACCGGCGCCAGGGCCGCGCGCAGGCGGGCGTCGGTCGTGAGGTCGAGGGCCGAGAACGCGTCGTCGAAGAGGTAGATCTCCGGCCGCTTGATCACCGCGCGGGCGATGGCGAGCCGCTGGCGCTGCCCGCCGCTGACGTTGGTGCCGCCTTGCGCGATCGCGGCGTCCAGCCCGCCCTCCATGGCGCTGACGAAGTCGGCGGCCTGGGCGATCTCGAGGGCCTCCCACATCTCGTCCTCGGTCGCGTCGAGCTTGCCGTAGCGCAGGTTGTCGGCCACGGATCCGCTGAAGAGATAGGCCTTCTGGGGCACCAGCCCGATCACCGACCACAGCAGGTCGGGCTCGAGGCGGCGTACGTCGACGCCGTCGACGCGCACCTCGCCGGCGGTGGCGTCGAAGAGGCGCGGCACGAGGTTGACCAGGGTGGACTTGCCGGCGCCGGTGGATCCGATGACCGCCACGGTGCGGCCGCGCTCGGCGGTGAACGTCACGTCGCGCAGCACGGGCTGGTCGGCGCCGGGGTAGGCGAACTCGACGCCGTCGAGCTCGAGCCGACCGCGCACCTCCAGCGTCGTGACCGGCTCGGCGGGCGGCACCACGGACGACTCGGTGTCGAGCACCTCGATGATGCGGTCGGCGCACACGGCCGAGCGGGGCACCATGATCAGCGCGAAGGTGCCCATCATCACCGACATCAGGATCTGCACGAGGTAGGACAGGAACGCCGTCAGCGCGCCGATCTGCATCTCGCCGCTGTCGACGCGGTGACCGCCGTACCAGAGCACGGCCACGCTCGAGACGTTGATGATCAGCATCACGGTGGGGAACATCGTGCGCCATCCAGCGACCGGCGCTGGTCGCCACGGCGGTGAGGTCGTCGTTGGCGACGGCGAAGCGCTCGGTCTCGTGCCGCTCGCGGGCGAAGGCGCGGACGACGCGGACGCCGGTGATCTGCTCGCGGAGGAGCCGGTTGACCTCGTCGATGCGGGTCTGCACCTGGCGGAAGTACGGCACCATCCGCGACGCGATCGAAGGCGACCGACCCGATCAGCACCGGGACGACGACGGCGACGAGCCAGGAGAGTCCGAGGTCCTCGCGCATCGCCATCACCAGCCCGCCGACGAGCATGATCGGCGCGGCGACCAGCAGCGTGCCGGCCATCAGCACGAACGTCTGCACCTGCTGCACGTCGTTGGTCTCGCGGGTGATCAGCGACGGGGCGCCGAAGTGCTGGACCTCCCGGTTGCTGAAGGAGCCCACCCGATGGAAGATCGCCGTCCGCACGTCGCGGCCGAAGCTCATCGACGTCCGCGCGGAGAAGTAGACGGCCGCGACGGCGCAGACGATCTGCACCAACGAGATGGCGAGCATCTCGGCGCCGCGGCGCACGATGTAGCCCGTGTCGCCGGTGACGACGCCGTGGTCGATGATGTCGGCGTTGAGGCTGGGCAGGTAGAGCGCCGCGACGGTGCCGACGAACTGCAGCGCAACGATGGCCAGCAGCCACTTCTTGTACGGCGCGAGGTGGGTGCGCAGGAGTCGGAGCAGCATCAGTGGTCCTTCCTCGGTGAGACGCCGTGGAGGATCGCGTCGGCGACCTGCTCGGGGGTCAACGCTCGCTCCGCGGGATGCATGCCCGGGTGCCAGCTGCCGAAGATCAGCGAGCGCAGCAGCAGCGGCCGCCTGCTCGGGCTCCACCCGCAGCTGGTCGGCGTGGGGTGCGAAGACGTGGGCGCGCAGGCTCTCCAGCAGCTGCGCGTTGGCCTCGACGCACGAAGGCGGGCGGCCCGGGCGGCGGGCTCGTCCTTGTCGATGAGCGGCTCCGCTGGACAGGACCTCGCTGCGCAGCGCCACCATCACCTGCATCACCGACTCCATGCGCGCGGCGACCTGGCGGACGGTGGCCTCGACCTTGGCGCGCAGGTCGGGCATCGCCGCCAGCGACTCGGCCATCCGCTCGCTGCCGCCGGGCGGGTTGATCGTCTGCTCGGCGACGGCGAAGAGCAGCGCCTTCTTGTCGGGGAAGACCCGGAAGATGGTGCCCTCCGCGATGCCGGCCGCCTCCGCGATCTGCCTGGTGCGTCACCCGGCCGGCCCTGCTCGGCGTACAGCGGCGCCGCGGCGGAGACGATCGCCGCCCGCCGGTCGTCGGCGGGCATCGGGGCGCGCGTGGGGTCACGAGGGTCGAGTGTAAGTGAGTGAGCACTCACTCACAAGCTGTTTCGTTGAGTCGCGCCCTAGGTTCGTTGAGTCGCGCCAGGTTCGTTGATGCGCCTGCGGTCGGGCCGCGGTGCGCAGACGCGCGAATCAACCGATCTAAGGCGCGACTCGACGGATCTCGGGCGCGACTCAACTGCTACGGCGCCAGGCGTTCGATGACCCAGGCGTCGGCGTCCTCGTCGCGGCGGAAGACGAGCCGGTCGTGCAGCCGGTCGAGGCGGCCCTGCCAGAACTCGAACCGGGTCGGCCGGACCACGTAGCCGCCCCACTCGCGGCGGAACAGGGACGTCGATGCTCGTCGGGATAGCGCGTCTCGGCCGCGGCGTACGCCGCCTCGATCTCCTCGCGGCCGGCCAGCTTGGAGGACTGGTGCGAGGCCCAGGCGCCGAGCTGGGCGCCCCGCGGGCGGCTGGCGAAGTAGGTCGCGACGTCCTCGCGGAGGAGCTGCGAGGCGACGCCCTCGATGCGCACCTGGCGCTCGAGCGGGTGCCACGGGAAGAGCAGCGAGCACGCGGGGTTGCCGGCGAGCTCCTGCGCCCTTGCGCGAGAGCAGGTTCGTGTAGAAGTGGAAGCCCCACTCGTCGAGCCCCTTGAGGAGCACCATCCGCGACGACGGCTGCCCGCCGTCGGAGACGGTCGAGAGCACCATCGCGTTCGGCTCGGGGAGGGATGCGGCGACCGCGTCGCCCAGCCAGAGCCGGAACATCGTGGTCGGGTCGGGGTCGAGGTCGTCCTCGGACAGGCCGGCGTGGCTGTACTCCGCCCGCATCTCGGCCCACGTCGACGAGCTGCCGTCACTCATGGCGCAGACCCTAGTCGGGCGCGGCCCCGGCCCGGCGCTACTGTCTGGACCATGCCGGAGCCTGAGCAGGCAGGGATCGCCGTCGCGCACGGTCTCGAGGGGATCGTCGCCTTCGCCTCCGAGATCGCCGAGCCCGACAAGGAGGGGTCCGCCCTCCGCTATCGCGGGGTCGACATCGAGGAGCTGGTCGGTCGGGTTCCGTTCGAGAAGGTGTGGGGCCTGCTGATCGACGGCGCGTACGAGCCCGGCCTTCCGCCGGCCGAGCCGTTCACGCTCCCCATCCACACCGGTGACGTGCGGGCCGACGTGCAAGCCGCCGTCGCCATGCTCGGGCCGATGCTGGGCATGGGCCAGACCTACGACATCTCCGACGAGCAGGCCCGTCTCGATCTCTCGCGGGTCGCCGTGATGGTGCTGTCGTACGCCGCCCAGGCGGCCCGCGGCCTGGGTCAGCCGATCGTGCCCCAGCGCGAGGTCGACCGGGGCCGGACGCTGGCCGAGCGCTTCCTCATCCGCTGGAAGGGCGAGGCGGATCCTCTGCACACCAAGGCGATCGACGCCTACTGGAGCTCCGCCGCCGAGCACGGCATGAACGCCTCGACCTTCACCGCCCGCGTCATCACCTCGACCGGGGCCGATGTCGCAGCGGCCTTCTCCGGCGCGATCGGCGCGATGAGCGGCCCGCTGCACGGCGGCGCTCCGTCGCGCGTGCTCGGGATGATCGAGGACGTCGAGCAGCGCGGCGACGCGGCGTCGTACGTCAAGGAGCTGCTCGACGCCGGCGAGCGACTGATGGGCTTCGGGCACCGCGTCTACCGGGCCGAGGACCCGCGTGCGCGCGTGCTCCGCAGGACGGCCCGCGAGCTCAAGGCCCCGCGCTACGACGTCGCGGTGGCCCTGGAGCAGGCGGCGCTCGCCGAGCTCCGGGAGCGCCGGCCCGATCGCGTCCTCGAGACCAACGTGGAGTTCTGGGCCGCGATCGTCCTGGACTTCGCCCAGGTGCCGGCGCCGATGTTCACCTCGATGTTCACCTGCGCCCGCACGGGTGGCTGGTCGGCGCACATCCTGGAGCAGAAGCGCACCGGCCGGCTGATCCGCCCGTCCGCGATCTACACCGGCCCGCCGTCACGACCCGCCGCCGAGGTGCCCGGCTGGAACGACTCCTGGGCGGCGTCCTGATTCAACGCCCAGCCGTTCGCGTGATCTGCTGGGCCGATGAGCGACGCGACGGAGCTGTGGGACGCCGAGGCCACCGACTACGACGAGCCCGCCGACCACGGGCTGCGGGACCCCGCGGTGCGGGCCGCGTGGCGTGAGCTCCTGCTCGCGGCGCTGCCACCGGCTCCTGCCCGCGTCGCCGACCTGGGCTGCGGGACGGCGACCCTGTCGCTGCTGCTGGCCGAGGAGGGGTACGCCGTCGACGGGGTCGACTTCTCCCCCGAGATGGTCCGGCGGGCGCGGGCCAAGGTGGCCGGCCGGGCCGAGGTCACCGTCACCGAGGGCGACGCTGGATTCCGCCGCTCAGCCCGGCGGCGTACGACGTGGTGCTGTGCCGGCACGTCCTCTGGGCGCTGCCCGACCAGGTGGCCGTGCTGCACCGTTGGGCCGGGCTGCTGCGACCCGAGGGAGGATCGTCCTGGTCGAGGGCTCTGGACGACGGGCGCGGGCCTGACGGCGGCCGAGACGGTCGCGCTCCTCGAGCAGGCGGGCCGAGGGGCCGAGGTGACGCGGCTCGGCGACGCGGCGTACTGGGGCCGCGAGATCTCCGACGAGCGTTACCTGGTCGTGTCTTGACATGTGACCATTTAGTCACATAATTGATCTCGTGGACTCCCAGGACGCCGTCTTCAAGGCACTCGGCGACCCCACGCGACGCGAGATCCTCGACCTGCTGTTCACGCAGGACGGCCGGACCGTGGGCGAGGTGTGCGACGCCTTCGAGGAGCGGATGAGCAGGTTCGGCGTCATGAAGCACCTGGGTGTCCTCGCCGAGGCCGACCTGGTGGTGGCCGTCAAGGACGGCCGCACCAAGCGGCTGCACCTCAACCCCGTCCCGATCGAGCAGGTCGCCAACCGCTGGATCAGCAAGTACGCCGCCCGTTTCACCTCGGCCCTCGTGGGGCTGCAGGAGCACGTGGAGGCGCAGGACCCGACGAACACAGAAGGAACGGCGTCATGACCATCACCGCGCACGTCTACCAGATCTACATCAACGCCGACGCCGACCTCGTCTGGGCCGGCGATCACCGAGTCGGAGTGGAAGAAGAAGTACTTCCACGGCACGTCGTACGTCGAGGGCCCGGTGGCCGGGCCCGCTTCCGGACCAGCACCAGCGACGGCCGCGACGCCATCGACGGGGTCATCGAGGAGATGACTCCCCCGGCTCCGGGGCAGGCCGGCCGGTTCGTGCAGACCTGGCACGTGCTCTACAACGCGGCGATGGCCGAGGAGCCGCCCAGCCGGGTCGAGTGGACCATCGAGCAGGTCGGCGAGCGGCTCACCCGCGTCCGGCTCGTGCACGGCGACCTCGCCGGCAGCCCGCTCACCTGGGCCAACGTGAAGGACGGGTGGGTCTGGGTGCTCGACGCCCTCAAGACCGTGCTGGAGACGGGCCGCACCCTGCCCGGCGTGGACGACGAGCACGACACGGCCTCGCCCACGCCGGCCGACGGCGACTGGCACCGGCGCCAGGGCGTCGAGGCCAACAACGCGGTCCACCCCTGCTCGAGGCACCTCGCGACGCTCACCGCGACGAGGAGCTGCTCCGGCTGGCGTACGCCGCGGCGTACCACTGGGAGCGCGCGACCGGTCGCTCGCCCGCCAACGACGCCCGCGCGGCGTACATGATCTCGCGGGCGCTGACCGCGACCGACCAGCCGGCCCGGGGCCTGGTCTCGGCCGATCGGTGCCTCGCCTTGTGCGTCGAGCACGGCCTCGCCGACTTCGACCTCGCCTACGCGCACGAGGCGCGCGCCCGCGCCCTGCACGACCTCGGCCGCGGCGACGAAGCCCGGGCCGCCTGGCGGGCCGCTCGCTCCGTCGAGGTCGCCGACCCGGAGGACCGCGCGATCGTGGAGGCCGACTTCGCCGCCTTCGCCCCCGTCCTCGGCTGAGCGCGCCCGTCCCTCAGGTGGGATAGTCCCTCACGTTTGGCACCGCAACAGGCCGAGAACCGGTGCCAAACGTGAGGGACTATCCCCGGACGGGCCGGGCGCATCAGGGCAGGACGAGCTTCGCCTTCTTGCGGAGCTGGGCGCGGTTGCCGGCGGAGTCGAGCACGCTCACCTGGATCCAGATCTTGCGCGCGGTCCGCTCCCTCTCGACCAGGCGCAGCTGCTTGGTGCCGAGGGAGAGCTTGACCTTCGTGGAGCTGCCGGCCGCGAGCGAGTAGCGCTTCGCTGCCAGCAGGACGAGGTTGTTCCGACCGCCGATCTGGAACTTCTCCCGCGTCTTGAGCTTGACCTGGCCGTGGCACGGGCCGGACACCTCGGTGGTGGGGCAGGTGAGCGTGACGGTCCCCCGGGCCCTGTTGTTCAACCTGACCTCGCTCGTCCCGATGTCGATGGTCACCTCGGTGTCGGGGTCGCCGTGGCCCCGGGTGGCGGGGCCCGAGGGGTGGCGGCGGTGCGGCCGGCGGGGCGGCGGGCGGTGTGCCAGGTGGCGTGCCAGGTGGAACGCCGGGGGGTGACGGTGCCGACCCGACGTTCACGAGGACCTCTGCCGGCGACGACGTCACCCCGGCCGCGGTCCCGGCGTAGGTGAAGCTGAAGGTTCCCGACGCACCCGCCGCGGGAACGAAGGTGATGCCGCCGGCGCCAGCGGTCGCAGCGCCCGAGCCGGGCTGGCTCTCGATGGATACCGACACGGTGTCACCGTTCGGGTCGGTGCACGAGGCAGGCACAGTCACGGCCGTGTCGTGCGCGGTGGCTGCCGAGATCGGCGGCGCACACCGGCGGGCGGTCCACCCTGAGGTGCGCGAGGGCGCCCGCCGCGGTGTAGACCGACGTTCCGTCCGGCGACCACGCGCTCTGGCTGACGCTGCCGGAGTACGCCGGCAGCGCGAGGCACCCGTCCAGCCCGGTGCCGCTCCAGCAGCCGTCCTCGCCCGCCTTCGGGGTGAGCGTCCCAGCCTCGTCGTCGAAGGCGAACCACTCATGGCCCCCCGACGACGGCAGGACGACACTGTCGCCAGGAGGAGAGATCGACAGCCCGATGCCGCCCACACCCGGCCGGTGCTGGCAGCCGGCGAGCGCCTGCTGGGAGACGCAGTCGGTCATCTGCAGCGTCCCGTCCTGGGCGTCTCGAGCGAAGACGACGGCCCCCTGCTCGCCGGAGACGATGACGTGCCTGCCCGACGGCGTCACGGCGACCGACCGAGCGTGCCTGAGCGCCGCGCCGGACGCACCGAGGGACACGCACGCGTCGGCGGCCCCCGAGCTGGAGCCGTCGTAGGTGATGCAACCCCCCTCAGCCCCGAGCACGCCCTGGATGACCACACCGGTGGTGCCGTTGCGCTTGAGCACGGCCACGCCGTCGTCGGAGGGCACGTAGACCGAGGATCCGTCGGGGGCGACTGCCGGCTGGTAGGACCATCCCGCCAACCCCGTCGCCGGGGCGCAATCGGTGATCTCGCCCTCAGCGATGCAGCCGCCGGCGCGGGCCAGCTGGGCCAGCCGGCCGGTCGAGGTGTCCCGCTCGAACGTGAGAAGCCCATCGGGGACTCGGGAGTAGACCGACTCGCCGCCGGGGCTGACCACCACGCCGATCGAGCCGGAGGACGGCGTCACCCCGCTGCATCCGAGGGCGCTCCCCAGGCAGCCGAGCGGAGCAAGGCTGCCGGTCGCCGGATCGCGGCTGAGCATGACGAGGGCACCCAGCCCGGCGGCATTCGCGATCACGCCGGCGTAGACCGTCGCGCCATCGGCTGAGATCGTCAGGTCGGTGACGTCCCCGATGGAGACGCCGGTCGTGGTGCAGCCGGCGACGGTGACCTCCTGCGTCACGCAACCGCCCGGAGCGGCGAGACGGGTCAATGCGCCATCGCTCGAGCGAGCGAAGCCTTGGATGTTGGGTCCGCCGGCGGCGTACACATGACGCCCGTCCGGCGACACCACGACGTCGGTCGTCCCGGCCGCGACGCCCACGGAGTCGCATCCGGACACGCCGCCGGCGTTGAAACAGCCGGCCAGCGCGAGTGGGTCCTGGCCCGCGACAGCGTGCGTGGCAGGCGCTCCCATCGACATCAGCAGCGCGACGAGGGGCAGCACGCCCCACCGCACGGGCGTGCTCCGACACCTGATCACGAGGCCCCCCGACTTCCGGCAGTCCAGTGCATGACACTGGGCTCCCGCACCGTAGCGGCCGACCCTCTGCTTCGAAAGGGACCTAGGTCGCCAACGAGCGGGCGAAGCAGCGGTTCTCCGGTGAGTCCTTGTAGTGGCCGAAGCTCGGGATCGAGACGTAGCCGCCGCTCACGTAGAGCCCGATCGCCTCCGGCTGCGCCGTGCCCGTCTCCAGCACCATGACCTCGGCGCCTGCTGCGGCCGCCGTCTGCTCCAGGTGCGCCAGCATCAGCCGGGCCAGGCCCTCGCCGCGGCGGGCGTGCGTGACGTACATCCGCTTGATCTCGGCCGTGTTGGTCGTGCCGAAGACGGCCACATCGGTACGCCGCCGCCAGGCGCCCGACGACCGCGGGCCGGCCCTCGACGTACCCCACGAAGAACGCACCCTCGGGGTCGACGAACTCGCTCGGGCGCAGCGGGGTCTCGTCACGGCCGCCGTAGCGGACGACGTACTCCTGCTGCACCTCCTCGATCAGCAGCAGGGCGTCGGGGTGCGTGATCGGCACGCGCTCGAGACGCAGGGGGTGGTTCATCTGGTGTCCTCCGGCAGGGTGAGGGCCGAGCGGCTGACAGACTAGGTCGTCTGACAGCGTCGTCAGCGACCGCCACCGACCCTCGAAAGGCCAGTCTCGTGACCGACGCACCGGAGATCCCCGCCGACCTCAGACCGGCCGACGGCCGCTTCGGCGCCGGGCCCTCCAAGATCCACCCGGCCCACCTCGACGCGCTCGCCGCGACGGGCGTCTCGCTGATGGGCACCTCCCACCGGCAGGCACCGGTGCGCGACCTCGTCGGCCGGGTGCGCGATGGTCTGGGCGCCCTGTTCGCCCTGCCCGACGGGTACGAGGTGGTGCTGGGCAACGGCGGCGCCACGGCGTTCTGGGACGTCGCGACCCACGGTCTGATCCGCGACCGGAGCCAACACCTGGCGTTCGGGGAGTTCTCCTCGAAGTTCGCGGCCGCCGCGAAGGCTGCGCCCTGGCTGGCCGAGCCGTCCGTCATCACAGCCGACCCCGGCTCGCGTCCTGTCTCCGCTGCCGAGCCCGGCATCGACGCCTACGCATGGGCGCACAACGAGACCTCGACCGGCGTGATGGCGCCGGTCGCCCGGCCGACCGGCACGGACGGGGCGCTCGTGCTCGTTGACGCCACGTCGGGCGCGGGCGGGCTGCCGGTCGACCTCGCCGAGGTCGACGCCTACTACTTCGCGCCGCAGAAGAGCTTCGCCTCCGACGGCGGCCTCTGGATCGCCGTCATGTCCCCGGCCGCCCTCGACCGCGCCGCCGAGATCGCCGCGTCGGGCCGGCACATCCCGGCCTTCTTCGACCTGCCGACGGCGATCGACAACTCACGGAAGAACCAGACCTACAACACCCCCTCGATCGCCACCCTCTTCCTGATGGCCGAGCAGCTCGACTGGATGAACGCGCACGGGGGCCTCGCCGGCATGGTGGAGCGGACGACCGCGTCGTCCGACGCGCTCTACGGCTGGGCGGAGAAGACGCCGTACACCACGCCGTACGTCGCCGACCCCGACCACCGCTCGCTCGTCATCGGCACGATCGACTTCGACGAGGCCATCTCGGCCGACGCCGTCGCCGCCACCTTGCGCGCCAACGGCATCGTCGACACCGAGCCCTACCGCAAGCTCGGCCGCAACCAGCTGCGCGTGGCGATGTACCCCGCCGTCGACCCCGCCGACGTCGAGGCCCTCACCGCCTGCATCGACTGGGTCGTCGACCGGCTCTAGGAGAGCCCTAGCCCGCGAGGTGCCCCCACCGGGGCTGCAGCTCGGCCCACGGGCCCTGGCCTGCGACCAGCCCGTCGACCAGCACCACGACCCGGTCGGCCCGGGCCAGCGCTGCCGACTTCGAGGTCGCGCCGATGACGGTCACCCGCCGCTCGCGCAGCGACTCCCAGAGCTCGATCTCGGTGGCGGCATCGAGCGCCGAGGAGACGTCGTCGGCCAGCGAGCAGCTCGGCGTCGCACGCCAGGGCGCGAGCCAGCGCGAGCCGCTGCACCTGACCGCCGGACAGGCGGACGCCGCGGTGCCCGACGACGGCGTCGGGTCCGCCCGCCTCGGCCACGTCACGGTCGAGGCGCGCCGCGGCCAGCCCCGGCTCGGCTACCCGGCCGGCGTGGTCGAGCAGGACGTTGTCGCGGAAGGTGCCCGAGAGCACCCTCGGCACCTGGGCCACATGGGCGACGCGGCCGGGGCGAAGCTCGGTCTGGGGGTCATCGACGGGCGCGTCGTTCCACCGGATGCTCCCGGTGGAGCCGACCAGACCGGCCAGGGCGCCGAGCAGGCTCGACTTGCCGGAGCCGACCTGGCCGAGCAGCAGCACGAGCTCGCCCGCCTCGACGGAGAGGTCGACGTCGCGCGCGCCCACGGTTCCGTCGTCGTGCACGGCGGTGAGCCCGTGGAGGGTCAGCCGTCTCAGCGGCTCGCGGACCGGGGCCGCCGGGGCAGGAGCGGTGCCCCGCACGAGGTCGACGCCGGGCTGGCAGGTCCATCAGGTCGCCGCCGCCCGCGAGGCGGCTGGTGGCCGTCATCCACGCGCGGACACCTGGCGCCTCGGTGACGACCGAGCCCGCGACGCGGCCGAACCAGTCGAACCCGCTGACGGCGTTGGCGACGAGCAGGGCGGTCGCCAGCTCCCACTGACCCGTCAGCAGGCCCCCCCACGCGGCCACCACGCCGCACTGGACCATCACGACCGGGACGCCGTCGAGCAACGCCTGGACCCGGTGCTCGCGCACTGCTGCGTCGACCCGGCCCGCGTCGACCTTCTGCAGGTGGGCGTGCACGTCGGGTGTCGCAGCAGCCAGCTTGACCGTCCGCACCGACTCGAGGGCCGAGACCAGCGAGCGGCCGAACCCGGCGCGGGCGGTCGAGGACGCCGACGCCGATCGACCGGCCACCCGGCGACCGAACGAGGAGGCGACCGCCGAGCTGACCATCACCGCGAGCAGCACCAGCCCGGCCAACCAGGTGCCGGCAATGAGCGCGGTGATCGGCGACGATGAGGAGGCCGTTGACGAAGTCGACCCATCGATCGGCGTACCGCGCGAGCCGGTCGGCGTCCATGGTGCGCGCCACCACCTCGCCCGGCGGCGTGCGCTCGAGCCGGTGCTGCCGCGTCTGCCCGTTGAGGACGACGGCGCGCACCCGCAGGCGCACGGAGACCCACCAGCGCGGGTAGACGCGGAACGCCGCCGACAGCAGCAGCGGGCTGACCACTAGCGAGACCACGAGGGCGGCGGTGAGCTGGACCGGCAGGCCGCCGTCCTGCAGGTCGGTGACGATCAGGCCCCAGATCCAGCCGGTCACCGCGCCGAAGGCTCCGGTGAGCGCGGAGATGAGGAACAGGCCCATGCCGAACAGGCCCCATTGTGGCTCGATCGTCAGGGCACGCCAGGTCGCGCGGGTCAGGCTGGGTGCCGGGCGGACCTCGGGTGGCGGCGGCGGGGCGGTCGACCGGCGGATCGAGCCGATGCCGACATCGTCGTGGGCCATCTCCTCGACGTCCGGCTCGTGCGCGGAGGCCGTCAGCAGGCGCCGGAACGCGCCCTCCTCCGTGGCGAGCCGCTCGCGCCTCCCCTTCTGCACGACGCGCCCGGCCTCGAGCACCGCCACCTGCTCGGCGCGGCGGGTGGTCGACAGCCGGTGCGCGACCAGGAGGCCCGTCCGGCCCGAGATCAGCCGGTCGGCGGCCCGGACGACGCGGGCCTCGGTGACCGGATCCATGCGTGCGGTCGCCTCGTCGAGCACCACGACCCGGACGTCGCGGACGAGCAGCCGGGCGAAGGCGACCAGCTGCTCCTCGCCGGCCGACAGGCTCGTTCCGCCCGGGCCGAGCTCGGTGTCGAGGCCGCCCGGCAGGCCGGCGACCCAGTCGGTCAGGCCCAGCTCGGCGACGGCGGCCTCCACCGTCGCTCGCGGGTGGGCGCCGAAGAGCGTGATGTTCTCGGCCAGGGTGCCGGCGAGGATCTCGGTGCGCTGGGTGACGACCCCCACGGCCGCGCGCAGCTCCTGCAGGTCGAGCTCACCGACGTCGACGCCCCCGAGCAGCACGGTGCCGGGCTCGGGCTCGACCGCCCGCGAGAGCAGCGACGCCAGGGTGGACTTGCCGGACCCCGTGCGCCCGACCAGGGCGCACGTGTGACCGGCCGGCACGAGCAGGTCGATGTCGCGCAGGGCGAACGTGCCGGCGTCGTAGTGGAAGTGCAGGCCGCGGAACTCCACGTCGAGCGGCCCTTCGGGCAGCGAGCGCCCGCCGGTCGGCTCCGCGCGCGCCGCCATCATGCCGCGCAGTCGCAGGACCGCGCCGAAGCCCTCCTGCAGGTCCGGCAGGTGACGCGCGAGCATGTCGACCTGGCCGACGAAGGTGGTCGTCACCAGGAACAGCGTGACCAGCGCGGCGGTCGAGAGGTCGCCACCGGCCACGAGGGCCACGCCGAGAACCGCGGTGCCGGCCAGCACGGCGTGGAGGAGGCCACCGCTGCGCCGGGTCACGCGGGCCTCGACCCGCAGCACCGCGTCGAGAGCGGTGTGGATCGCCGCCGTCAGCCGCGCGTTGCGACGCAGCACATGGGCCTGGCCGAGACTGGTGCGCAGGTCGTCGCGGGCCGCGACGCCCTCCTCGGTCGCCGCCGCGTGATCAGTCCACGCGGCCTCCTCGACGACCTTGAGCTCGGAGATGCGCGGGAGCAGACGGCGTACGACGAGCACGGCCGCGACTGCGGTCAACGGGAACAGGAAGGCCGCGGGCCACCAGGTCAGGCCGGCCACCAGCCAGAGCGGTCCGGAGGCGAGCAGCGTGCGAGCAGCCATCCACACGCCCCAGCGCAGCAGCTGGCCGACCTCCCAGGTGTCGTCGTCGATCCGGTCGAGCACCTCGCCGACCGCCTGCTCGGTCAGGTCGGCGAGCGGCTGCGCCATGGCGGCGTCGAGGAGGTCGGAGCGGAGCCGGCCCTCGGCGCGGTCGACGACACCCGCCCAGATCGTCTTCGCGACGGTGTCGATCGTCGCCGCCCCCACCACGCACACGGCGAGGGCGACCAGGAGCGGACCCGTCGGCGTGCTCGGCCAGCCGGCCGGCCGCCACCGAGCCCAGCGAGATGCCGATGGCCCCGAGGAACGACATGCCGAAGCACAGGTAGGCCAACGGCTGGCGCAGCCGGCGCCAGTCGACCGGCACGCGGGCCTGCTCGGGAGACGCGGCAGCGGACCCGGTCGGTCGGGTCTCCGAGGGATGGTCGACCTGGTCGACCCCGGCTGCGCGCACCCTTCCCACAGTAGGTGGGAGCACCGACGGCGTCCCCCGGTTTTCGCCGCGTCCGGATAGTCCCTGACGTTTGGGTTGCTCGACGTGGCTCAGAGCAACCCAGGTGTCAGGGACTATCCGGAGAGGCGGGCGGACACGAGGTCGAAGGTACGCCGGCCGAAGGCGACGATCCGGGCCTCGACCACCTGGGTCGGGGTGGCCCGCAGGGTGTCGACAGCGGCGGCGACGGCGTCGTCGAGGGGCCATCCGTAGATCCCCGCGGACACCAGCGGAAACGCCACCGTCGACGCACCGAGCTCGTCGGCCACGCCGAGCGCGCGCGAGTAGCAGGAGGTCAACAGCGACCGGTCGCGCTCACCCGCGGTGTGGTTCGGCCCGACCACGTGGATCACCCAGCGCGCCGGCATCAGCCCGGCTGTGGTCCAGCCCGCGTCGCCGGTGGCGAGCCCGTCGGGGAACCGCCGGACGCAGTCGGCCAGGACCTCAGGCCCGCCCGCGCGGTGGATCGCGCCGTCCACGCCCCCACCGCCCCGCATCGCGCGGTTGGCGGCGTTGACCACCGCGTCGACCTGCTGCTCGGTGATGTCGCCCTCCACGACCGTGACGTCCATGCCTCCACCCTGCCACTGACCGGCCTGTTGGCTAGCGTGGCCGGGTGCCCGCCCTCCAGCAGCCGTGCCCGTGCGGGTCGGGGGCGGCGTACGACGCCTGCTGCGGCCGCCTGCACCGCGGCGCGGCCGAGGCCCGGACCGCCGAGGAGCTGATGCGCTCGCGCTACGCGGCGTACGCCGTCGGGCACCTCGACCACGTCTTCCGGACCTGGCACCCGCGGACCCGGCCCGACGACCTCGTCCGACCCGCCCTGGAGTGGACCGGCCTGGAGGTCCTCGACGTCGTCGCCGGCGGCCCCGAGGACGAGGAGGGGGTCGTGGAGTTCGCGGCGCACTACCTCGGCGCGGACGGCGCGGGCACGCTCCACGAGCGCAGCAGCTTCGAGCGGCGCGGCGGCCGCTGGGTCTACGTCGCGGGCGAGAGCGCTGGGTGACTCAGCCTGGATCCCGTCAGCAGCCGCGCCGCTGGAGGCCCCGTACGTCGACCGGCAGCTCTCCCGGGGCGCTCGCACGGCCGACCAGCACGTCGACCAGCGCCGACATGGCGCCCGGAGTGACGCCGTACGTCGCCAGCCGGACGGGCGCGTTGCTGCTGCCCAGGGCGTACGGCGTGTCGACGGCCACGGCGACCTCCGCGTCGACCGGTCCGCCGCCGTAGCCGGTGAACGCCACCGACGTGCCGGCCGCCAGCCGCGCGTCCTCGGCGGCGTTCCAGCGCGCGAGGCGCCGCACGCGCACCCGCTCGTTCTGCCGCCACTCCTGCTTCCGCTCGCGGAAGTGCCGGCGGCGCTCGTTCGGTCGCCGCTCCGGGCGCGGCTGGGCCGTGCTCAGACGGGCGGGCGCCGCGCGCCGCAGCAGCACCTCGAGGCCAGCGGCCCGCGCGGGTCCGACGAAGGCCACGACGGCACTCGCGGCACCGCTCGGCGAGACGACCCGGCCGACGAGGTCGCCGCGGCAGGGCCCGGCCACGCTGGTGATCGCCGCCGCCGAGAGCCGACGTGACGCGCGGGCCGCGGCGGCCGGCGCGGTGTCGGCCGGCCGGGGCGGCGCCGCACGCTGGTGGAGCAGCAGTGCGACGGTCCTGGTCGCGGCCTGGCGAAGCCGCTGCCGCGACAGCTGGCCGTTGCGGACGGCACGGACGACCGCGGCGCGCGCGACCGAGGGGTCGGGCGGCATCAGCAGCAGGTCGGCACCCGCCTCCAGGGAGCGCACGACGGGTGCGGGTCCACGCGCGGACCGCAGGGCCGCCATCTGCAGCGAGTCGGTGACCACGAGTCCTTCGAAGCCGAGCTCGTCGCGCAGCAGACCGTCGATCACCTTGCGCGACAGCGACGAGGGCACGCCCGGGTCGACGGCGCGGACGTCGAGGTGACCGACCATCACCGCCGGCAGCCCGGCCGCCACGGCCGCTGCGAACGGGACCAGGTCGATCTCGCGCAGCTCCCGCAGCGACCGGGTCTGCACGGGCAGGGTCTGGTGGCTGTCGGCCGGCACGGACCCGTGACCCGGGAAGTGCTTGACCACCGGGAGGATGCCGGCGTCGAGCAGCCCGTGGGCGGCGGCCACCGTCTGCTCGGCCACCAGGTCGGGCCGCGAGCCGGCCGAGCGGGAGCCGATCGTCGGGTCGCCCGGGCCCGACGTGACGTCGGCGACGGGGGCGAAGTCCATGGTGAAGCCCGCCCGGCCCAGCTCCGCGGCCGCGGCGGCGTACGTCGACGTGGTCAACGCGGGGTCATCCGCGGCGCCGGCGGACATGAAGGCCGGGAAGCGGGTGAGTCCGTCGCGGACGCGCTCGACGATGCCGCCCTCCTGGTCGACCGAGACCACGAGGGGACGACGCAGCTCGCGACGCAGGCGCAGGTTCGCCGCGCGGACCTGCCGGGCCGAGGTGACGTTGTCGGCGAAGGCGATCACGCCGGCGAGGTGCAGTCGCCGGACCAGGTCGACGGGGGCGGCCGTTCCGCTGTAGTCGGCGACGATCACCTGCCCGGCCAGCTCGGGCAGCGTCAGCCGACCCGTCAGCCTTGCCGCGTGATCCAGCTCGGCCGCGGTCGGTCCCCAGCCGGTGACGAGGCCCGAGCCGCTCGGCGGGCGTCGGGGGTGCCTCGTCGGTCGCGTCCGGCGCCGACTCGACGGCCGCCTGCCGGGCCGCCGACTCGTCGGGACTCGGGGCCGCCGGCGTCACACCCGGTGAGGCAGGCGGCCGCGAGCAGCGCCGCGAGGCACCGGCCTGCCACCGGATCCGCCTGCTCGACACCATCACGCCATCGTCTCCCACGGGTCGACAGCGCCGAAATCCGGCCACGCGGTCTCGGCCTGACATCAGGCTCAGCTCTCGCGCAGCAGCTTGAGCACCGCCCGCTCGAGCGCGGCGGTGCGCTCGTCCGCGCCGGGATAGGTCACGCCGCGTCACGCGCGCCGATCGTGCGCCCCTCGTCGTAGGCGTCGAGGACTCGCGGATCGACGTACGACGAGCGGGCCAGCGTCGGGCGTGTTGCCGAGGTACTCCGCGACCTCCTTCATCGCCGTCGAGACCGCCCGCTTCCGCGACGCCTTGGTCTCACCGGGCTCGTCGGTGGAGGCGAGGGCGGCGGCGGCCAGGACGGTCGCGTGCCAGGTCCGGAAGTCCTTGGCGGTCGCGTCGAGGCCCGTCGACGTCGCGGATGTAGTCGTTGACCAGCGCGGAGTCGATGTCGCGCCACGAACGCCCGTCCTTGTAGGCGAGCAGGCGGTCGCTGCGCGCCGCGGCGCTTGCGCATCACCTCGAGGCGCCTCGCTGGTCGCCTCGTCGTCGATCTCGATGCGGTGCTCGACGCCGGACTTGCCCTCGAACTCGAAGACGAACGACCCCGCTCTGCCGACGCGCGTGCCGGCGCTCGAGGGTGGTCAGGCCGAAGCTGTTGTTCTCGTCGGCGTAGACGTCGTTGCCGATCCGGAAGTAGCCCGAGGTCGAGCAGCCGGACGGCCACGGCGCAGCCGCGCTCGCGGGTCATGCCCCTCGGTCCCGAGGTCGACCGCGACTCGCTCGCGGGCCTTGGAGCAGCGCCTTGCCGAAGTCGAGGACGCGGACGAACTTGGCGTCGTCGCGCGCCTGTCGCCAGGCCGGGTGGTAGAGGTACTGCCGCCGGCCCGGCGTCGTCCGTGCCCACGGCCTGGAGGTGCCCGCGCGGGTGCGGGCAGATCCACACGTCCTCCACGCGGGCGGGATGACCAGGTCCTTGCAGCGCTGCACGTCGTCGGGTCCGAGCCGCTCGCCGTGCTCGTCGAGGTAGACGAATCCCTTGCCTGCGCGGCGTCTGGTCCAGCCCGGGTCGTTCTGGGACGTACGACGCAGGCGTGGCATGGCGGCCACGCTGCCGGAGCGGTCAGCGCGGCCGCAACGCCCGAAGGAGGGTGATCACGATGAGGGCCATCACGCCGATGCCGATGAGCCACGACATCACGTCGGGCCCGGCTTCCTGCCGAGGAGCCTCGACCGGCTGGTCGCTGCTCGCCGTCGGCGACGTGCTCGCGGATCCCGATGTGGACCCCGGTGCGGACGCCGATGCCGACCCGGACGCCGACGGCTCGGGCTCGTCCGGATGCCGCCATCGCGTCGCGGATCTCGTCGGGGAGGTCGACTCGCAGGAGTGGCGCGTTGACGCCTTCGGAGCTCAGGAAGAGCGCCTCGTCGTCCAGCACCGCGATCCCCTCGCCCTGGCGCTGGCCGGGCAGGTCGATCTCGCCGAGCAGCGACAGGTCGGGGAACGAGTAGACCAGCGCCTTCGTGTAGGTGCGCAGCACGAGGTGCCGCCCGTCGGGGAAGAAGGCACCGTCGGTCACGAGTCCGGTGACGTCGGCCAGGGCGCGCAGCCGGTTCGGCGAGCCGGTCCCGAGTCGCTCCGGCGCCTCGTAGATCGTGCCGCCGAAGACGACCTTGCTGACGACGTAGAGCCGCCCGGTCACCGGGTGGGCCAGCAGCGCCTCCGCGTCGCGCGGTCCGTCGGGATAGACCATCGAGTACGACGGCACCTCGACGGACCGGTCGCCGGGGCCGACGGGCACCCGGGACACCGAGATCGACGTACGCTCCCCGGGTTGTCGCCGATGTCGCCGACCCACACCTCGCCGTCGCCCGCGGGGGCGAGCGCCTCGACGTCGTCGGGGGTGGAGGCCCAGGTCGTCACGCCGACCGTCTCGCCGTCGTCGTCCACCGTGAACACCCGGCCGCTGTCGCCCGAGTCGTTGGTCGTCGCGAAGAGCCCGTCGCCGAGCGCCACCAGGCCACTGGACTCGACGATCGCCGGGTCCTGGAAGGCGAACACCTCGTCACCGCTCTCCGGGCTGAACCCGACGGCTGTCCCGATGACGAACGGGATGGCCAGCAGTGCCGCCAGCACGATGAGGCTACGCATCCGTCCGCGGGCCGGGCTCGTCGAGCAGGTCGGCCAACCGCGGGCGCACGCCCCAGTGGGCCGACCAGGGCGGCGTACTCGTCCCCCACGCCGAGGTCGGGGGCCCCCGTCCGCGTCGCGCGGAGCAGGGTGTTGCGCGGGGTGTGCTTGCTCTCGACGAACTGCACGACGTCGACGCGGTAGCCCCGCATCCGCAGCAGCGCCGCCCGCACCGCATCGGTCAGGGTGTCCGCGAATCTCTCGCGCAGGATGCCGTGCCGGGTCAGCAGCGTGTAGGGCGACGGCGGCGGGGTTCTACGCAGCTGGGCGGCGAGGTCGTGGTGACAGCACGGAGCGGCGAGCACCAGCGGGGCTCCCCACGCGACGGCCCGGGCGAGGGCCTCGTCGGTGGCGGTGTCGCACGCGTGCAGGGCCAGCACCACCTCCGGCGTCGGTTCGACGACAGCATCGAGGATCGTGCCCTCGACGAACTCCGTGTCACAGCCGACTGCCTCGACGACCCGGGGTCGGTCCAGCGCGGCTGTGCGCGCCGGTCCACGCCGACGAGCCGCACCGGCAGGCCTCTGACCGCGGTCAGGTATCGGTTGGCGGCCAGGGTGAGGTAGGCGTTGCCACAGCCGAGGTCGACGACGCGGAGCGGATCCTCCTCGGTGGGCGTGCGCAGATGTCCGGCGTCCATGGCGTCGGTGAGGCCCGCGTCGAGGATCCGGAGGAGCTCCTCGACCTGGCGGTACTTCGCCTGCCGGCTGGGCTTGATCCGCCCGTGGCGGTCGGCCAGGCCGAGGGCCACGAAGACGGGGTCGTCCTCCGGAAGCAGCCGGGCCTTCTCCCGATCGTGCGGCCGGTCGGGCTCGGCCGGTGCCGCCCGCGGTGCCGAGTGCACGACCGCGTCGCCCTTCTTGGTGACGCGCAGCTGGTGGGTCTCGGTCGCGGTGTCGACGTGCCAGTTGCCGAACGGCTCGGCGAGCAGCGAGGCGAGCGCGCCCGTCGCCGCGTCGCCCGCCGGGTGGTTGGCCGTGTGCGCCTGCGTGTCGTCGTACGCCGTCACCTGGAGCGCCCGGCCGTCGCGGAGATCGACGTAGCGCAGCTCGACACGGCGCCACCGCGGCTGCTCGCTGCGGCGGCGGCCGGTGGCGATGGCACGCACGAGCGTCTCCGGGTCGAGGATCGGGGCGGTCACCCGGGCGAGAGCGGGGTCCAGGGGCTCGCTCATCGCATCATCGCCGCCACGACGACCACCAGCAGAACCCCGGCCAGCGCGACCGGGATCACCAGCCGGCGATGACGAGGATTCACTCCACGATCCTACGGCCCCTCCACGCGGAGCAGCTCGTCGCCGTCGACACGACTCCAGCGATGGTGCCGCCGCCTCCCCGGTGTGCAGCGGTGAGCCTCGAGCGCACCGCTCTCCTGACCGTCACGCAGCAGCTCGAAGTGGGCAGGAGCGGCCGCAACCACCGGCGACCTCCAACGGATCCGGGGAGAGCCTGCACGCTCTCTGGCGCCTGCGCCGTCACGGTCGCAGTGGTATCCGGCGCCGGGCGGGCAACGTAGACCAGGGTGGCCTCGCCGACCTGCTGGGCGGCGTCGTCGTACGCCAGCTGCCAGATGCTGTGCGCGTCTACACCACTACGAGAGGAGGAGGCTTGGTAGAGAGCACTCCTGCTTGCGTCGTCGGCCTGGTGAACGCTCCACACCGCGTCGCGACGAGGACGACCATCATGAGCGCCACGATCGGGCGAGTGACAATGGCCCGAAGTGACTATGTCGCGGCATCGCACCATCCGCCTATCGTCCCCTCACTCATCAATCGGTAAGGCCATCCTTGCGCTTCACCGCTGCTCTGGGCCTTGCACTGCTCGGGGGAGAGCGCGTGTCGCGACGATTCTCGTTCTCTGTTCTGCTGTCCGTGGTCCTGGTGCTCACGCTCTCGGCCTCCCGGGCGCGGCGCAGGCGGCCCCGACGCGAATGGTGAGGGCACGTCGGCGGCGGGACCGAACACGTCGAAGGCACGCAAGGCTGAGCGCGACGCGGAGCGTCTCGCGACGAAGCAGGCCCGGCACCGGCAGGAGGGCGCTGACGCCGAGCTCCGGCTCACCGGGGACCGGCTGGAAGATATGAGTGAAAGGGCAGGAGAGGGCGAGGTACAAGCTACGACTGAGGGAGCGGCGAGCTGCACGAGGCGCTCACCACGAGGCGGGTCAACACGGACGCATCTGGGAGTGCGATGGTGAGAACGAGAGTGAAGAGAGGTAAGGGCGATGGCGATGGCGTGGTAGAGCGAGTCAACGGACAGGAGGGATGACTATGCGCTAGGTCTGGAGATGACGAGTGTACGGCGACGTTGGGTGGTGCGTCTGACGAGCTAGGCGATAGTCTAGCTGCCATCTGGGCGAAGCACCGCGAGCTTGCGGACGGGCGTGCAGCGATCGCTAGACTGAAGCGGGCTACGGCGGGCAGCACCACGCTCACGACGAGCGCGATGGCTACGGGATCTGACGAGATCCAGGTCCGCGGCCACATCAGCTGGACTGACAACGGCGGATCGGTGAGCTCGGCGCGCAACGTGAGGGTCGACATCACCGACCTCGACGCCGACTACGGACCGATGCTCGTGCAGCGCGTGCACACCGACAACAACGGCTACTACGCCTACACGTTCGACGCGACAACGAGGTGCCGCCGAGCTACGACATCCAGGTCGAGGTCTACGCTCAGGACGACGACGTGGCGCGGATCGAGTTTCTCGGCTACGGGGTCCACAGCCTGATCGAGATCGCCGGGGACGTCGACTACGGCGAGGCCGTCGACATCGACATCGAGGCACCGAACGACACCTACTACGGGCAGGCGTTCGCCATCCACGACGCCCTACGGAGCGCCCACCAGTGCGCGGAGATCAACGGCGACGGCGAGGAGGACCTCGTCCCTGTGCAGTTCCCCACCGGCGACGACGACCACGCTGCCGTGTCAGGCGGGACGATGGTGATCGGCGCCTTCGAGCGGAGCGCCTGGGAGGTGCTCAACGACGAGAGACGGCACCGGGACGACCGCGACCACGACGTCAGCGGTCTGGTCGGCGGGAGCCACCTGCGCGGTCCCCCTGGCGGCGGTTCCGGCGCCGTGCGACCCCAACGATCCCTACAACTACGACAAGGACAAGGGCACCCAGCTCGCCTGGTCGGAGGGCTTCGCCACCTTCTTCGCCCAAGCGGCCGCCCACCACGCGCGCGTCCCGTCGACGCTGAGCGCCCAGCAGCGTGGCTACCTCACGAACAGCGAGTACGACGACGTCATCACCGAGGACGACGGCACCGTGCGGAACAGCGTGAACTTCAACGTCGCCCGGGGCTCGGGCGACGCCGAGGACGACGAGTTCTCCTCGGTCGCCGGTGTCCTGCGGGGCGTCCTCGACGACGAGGGGCCCGACTACACGATGACCCTGATCAAGGACTCCGACGCGCTGCGCCTCGACGACTTCCTCGACTACGTCTGGGAGGACGACGGCGCCACGCTGATCAGCGACACCGAGGATCTGGGCTGCTCGCTGACCAGTTCCGACATCGCCCCCGACGTGAACCTGTCCTTGCTGTCCGACCCACTCGACCCCCCCACGGTGACGTGGGACCGCGGCAACGCGGGGGCGCACGAGAACGACCGTTTCGTCGTCGACGTCTTCGACCCTGGCTTCACCTTCCCGCACTTCACCTCCGAGGAGATCACCGGAACGTCGTGGACCCCGAGCGCTCGCGAGTGGGCCCAGATGATCGGGAGCCGCACCGAGATCGAGCTGAGGGTCACGGCCTGGCAGGACGACGACCCGGCGACCGGGCCGTTCCGCGGCTGCCGGGAGCAGCGCACGATCCAGGCCGCCTCGGCCCCGCTCGACACCGACGGCTGCCGCGACATCACGCTGCCGGCCAACGACGACGGCTCGACCGGCGCGGTCGACGCTGCCGTTCACGCTCGAACTTCTTCGGCACGACGCTACACGTCGCTGTACGTCAACAACAACGGCAACGTCACCTTCGACGGCGCCGCTGGGCGACCTACACGCCGTTCCGCATCGACGCGCACCACGCCGCCGATCATCGCGCCGTTCTTCGCCGACGTCGACACCCGCGGCGACGGCTCGGCGCCTGGTGACGTACGGCTACGGCGACGACGACGTTCGGCGGCCGCAGCGCGTTCTGCGTCGAACTGGGTCAACGTCGGCTACTTCACGCGGCCACACCGACAAGCTGAACACGCTTCCAGCTGCTGCTCGTCGACCGCGCCGACGTCGGCGCCGGCGACTTCGACATCGTCTTCAACTACGGCCGCATCCAGTGGGAGACCGGCGACGCCAGCGGCGGCTCGAGCGGCTTCGGCGGCACGCCGGCCGGCAGCGGGCTACTCGGCCGGCAACGGGACGACGAGAACGCGTTCTTCCAGATGCCCGGCTCCGTGCGAGCCGGGCGCTGCTCGACGGCGGCGCGAACGCCCTCGCGGTCCACTCCAACGTGCGGCCTCGCGCCGGGACGCTACGTCTACGAGGTGCGCAACGGCGCGCGCAGGCAACTCGGCGACGGCGTGGTCGGCGAAGGTGACCAACCTCGGGCCGGCTCCGGCCGGGTGCGCTCGGTCCAGGTCTGCCCGCAGGCGGCGGCGCGCATGCGTGTTCCAGACCCGCACCGGCAGCGACGGCTCCTTCGCGGCCGTCGGCATCCCGGCCGGGCACTACGACGTGACGGCCTACCCGCACCGGCGTCAGCGCCGCCGCCCGCGACGTCACCGTGACGGTGGCCCGAACGAGCAGCTCGGCCGTCGACATCGAGCTCGTCGACGATCGGGCCCGCCCGCCGGCGTCACCTGTCACCCCGACGGTGGGCATCGGTGCATCGCCGATGGTCAACTGGCACACCGCGACGACGCTCCGACCACGGGCTGCCCGACGGCGACGGCGACCGTACGCGGTCGTGATCGGGACGGCCGGCACGCTCGGCATCTGGCCGAGGGCTCGGGCCGGGTCGGCACGCGGCAGGTTCCTGCCACGATCCCGCCGCTGCACCCCACCTCGGCGCGGCGGCAGGTGCGGATCCGACTGGACTGCCCGTCCGGCGACACCCGCGACATCGTCTTCGACGTCTACATCGACCCGTCGGGCACGGTCGTCGACCAGGCCGGATCGCCCGTCGACGGGTGCGACCGTGACGCTGGAGCGCAGCGACGAGCCCGAGGGGCCCGTTCGAGGTGGTGCCGGACGGCAGCGAGCTGATGTCGCCGGCCAACCGGGCGAACCCGATGACGACGGGCACCGACGGCGCACTACGGCTGGGACGTCGTGGCCGGCTACTACCGGCTCGACGCGCAGCGAGGAAGGCTGCACCGGCCGGACGGCGGCGCGCCGTGACGACGAGCGAGGTGCTGCCTTATCCCGCCGCCGGGCACGGACCTCGACCTGGTGCTTCGAGCGGCACGTGACGTGAGCCGCCGGTGCTCACGGTCGACGCGCCCAGCAGCTCGAGGGCAACGCCCGCGGCGGCTGGACCGGCGACGCTCGCCGGGCGTCACGGAGGCCGACGAGACCGACCCGGTCACGGCGGTGACCTGGTCAACGACGCGCCGGCGTTCCTCCCCTGGGCCCACGACGGTGACCTGGACGGCGACCGACGCGAGCGGGCAACACGGCGACGGCGAGCAGAAGGTCACGGTCGTCGACACCGCGGACCGGTGATGACGTGCCCGGCCGACGTGAGCGCTGGTACATCGCGACGCCCGCCTGGGTGACGCCGAGCGCGGTGGACGTGTCGATGCCGAGCGCCGCGGTAGACGTCGAACGCGCCGAGCGACCTGGGCCCTGGGCGCGAGCAGGTCACCTGGACGGCGACGGACGACAGCGGGAACCGGGAGACGTGCGCGCAGCGCGTGACGCTGAGACGCGGCGGCGACGACCACGATGGCGACGGGGGACTAGCACAGGCTCGCGGTGCGGCCGACGGCACCGTGCGGCTGGGGGTGCGGCGGCAACGGCCAGCTCGGGCTGGCGGCGCGACGACTCGTCGACGCCTGTGGCGGTCCCGGGCCTGAGCGAGTAGTGCGCACGCTGAGCTGCCGGCGGACTGTCGTCCTCGCGTCACGAGCCGACGGCAGCGTGTGGGCTGGGGTGACAACGGCCAGGGCCAGCTGGGCGACGGCCCACGACGAGCGGTCCACACCGACGAAGGTGACGGGGCTGCCGCCGGTGAGGGCGCTGGCCGCAGGTCGCTACCACGGATGGCCGTGGGGATCGACGGCAGCGTCTGGACCTGGGGCTGCGAACCCTTCGGCCAGCTCGGGCGCACCGGATCGAGCTCCCGGCCGAGGTCGCCCGGACCATCGGGGTCGAGCAGGTCGCGGGCGGCGCCGTCCACTCGGTCGCGCTGCGCTCGGACGGGCGCGTGCTGACGTGGGGTGCGGGCTAGCGGGGTCAGCTCGGCGACGGCACCACGGTCAACCAGCGGACCAGCCGGCCCTCGTGCCCGGCCTCACCGGGGACGCGTCGATCGGAGCCGGGTGGCTCAACACGATGGCGGTGAACAGCGCCGGCACGACGCGTCGGGGAGACAACGCGGCGGGCCAGGTCGGCGACAACACGACGACCCGGCGGGTCTCGCCCGTGGCCCTCGTCGGCCCGTGTGCCGCCCGGTCGGCCGCGGGTGGCGACGGCGACCACTCTCGTCCTGTGCCGTGACGGCCGCGTCTTCGCGATCGGCAAGAACGGCTCCGGTCAGCCGGCGACGGCACGACAACCAACCGTCGTACGCCGGTCGCGGTGAGCGGACTCACCGGCGCGGTCGGTCTGGGAGTCGGCGCCTCGCACGTCGTCGCGGCGACGTCGGCCGGCACCGCGAAGGCGTGGGGGGAGAACAAGCAGGGCCAGCTGGGCGACGGCAGCACCACCAGCCGGAAGAGCCCCGTGGCGGTCACCGGGCTGACGGGGCTGATGCCGGTCGATGCCTGAGCCACGACGGGACGGGGTGCCGCCTCGGCGGCGCCCGTCCTGGACATGGGGACGGGCGCCTCAGGTCCCCATGGCGTGGATGACCAGCTCGAGCACCGGCACGTCACCGCTCTCGACGTCGGCCAGCGGCACCCACGCGACCGCGTCGGTCGTTCCGTCCACCTCGACGACCCGCGGCTCGGCGTCGCCGACGACGGTCGCGGCGAAGATCAGGTGGACGCCGTGGAAGTCCTCGAGCCGGCCGGACGGCGCCACGCCGGTGAAGTGCACGTCGTGCACGTCGAGCAGGTCGCCGACGGCGACCTCGACGCCGCACTCCTCGGCGACCTCGCGGGCCAGGGCGACGGCGGGCCGTTCGCCGTGGTCGACTCCGCCGCCGGGCAGCGTCCACGAGCCGCTGTGGTGCCCGACCGGCGAGATCCGGGTCAGCAGGAGCGCGTCGTCGCGACGGATCACGGCGTACGCCGCCAGCCGCTGGCGTTGCAGCGGCGCGGTCAGCTCCGCGAGCACCTCGGTCACCATCGGCACGACCGGCACCGCACCGGACCGGACGTCGTCGAGCGCCACCCAGGCAGCCTCGGCGGTCGAGCCGTCCACCTCGACGACCCGGGGCTCGGGCGACCCGCGCGGCACCCAGCCGTCGTAGACGATCCGCAGGGCGTGCGCATCGACCCGCGCCCCGTCGCGCCACGCACCGGGCAGGTGCGCGGACAGGACCCTGGCCCGGTCGCCCACCTCCGCATGCAGGCCGGTCTCCTCGTAGACCTCCCGGACCACGCCGTCGCGCGGGTCCTCGCCATGGTCGAGCCCACCGCCCGGGAGGGTCCACAGCTCGTCGCGGGTGACCCGCTCCGCGAGGCGGCTCAACAGGATCCGGTCGTCGCGGACGATGACGGCGTACGCCGCCACGCGCTGACGCTGCGGAACCATCGCCATGCCACCAAACCTAGTGGCCAGCACGAGACGTGTGCGGTCGACATGTGGGTACGTTGCTGTCGTGAGCGCACGCCGCGATCCCTGGCTGGACAACGCCAAGATGGTGCTGGTCACGCTCGTGGTGATCGGCCACGCGATCGTGCTGCTGCCCTACAGCGATCTCGAGCAGCAGGCCTACGACTTCATCTACTACTTCCACATCCCCGTGTTCGTGCTGGTCACGGGCTACCTGTCCCGCTCGTTCAGCTACACCCCACGGCATCTGTGGGCGCTGGTCACGACCCTGGCCGTGCCGTACGTGATCTTCTCGTGGCTGATGGTGCAGTTCCGGCACCACGTCGGCGACGGCCCGCTGCTCGACCCGATCTGGACCAACCCCCGCTGGCCGATGTGGTACCTCGCGGTCCTCATCATCTGGCGCCTGGCGACGCCGTTGCTCAAGGTGCACTGGGTGATGGTCCCGATCTCCATCGCCGTCAGCCTGCTGGCGGGCGCGTACAACCAGGAGCTCTTCGACCTCAACCGGGCCCTGGGCCTGCTGCCCTTCTTCGTGATCGGGCTGCATCTCACGCCGGCGCTGGTGGACCTGCCCAAGCGCCGGTTCGCCTGGGTGGCGGGCATCGTCATCCTGCTGGCCACCTGGTGGTTGGCCGATCGCACCGACGACTTCTGGACCACGCAGTGGCTCTACTACCGGTCGTCGTACGAGTCGCTCGGCACGAGCCTGGGCGAGGGCGCCTGGATCCGCGCGCGGCTGATCCCGATCTCGCTCGCCGGCTCGTTCGCCGTGCTCAGCCTGGTGCCGCAGCGACGGACGATCCTCACCGACATGGGTGCCTACACCCTCGTCGTCTACCTGCTGCACGGCTTCCTGATCAGGTACGCCGACTTCGAGGACTGGGCGCGCTTCCTGCCGGCCAACGACCTGGCGTCGCTCATCATCGTCGTCGTCCTCGCCATCGGCTGGGCGATGCTGCTCGCCTGGCCACCGGTCGCGAGCAAGCTCAACTACCTCGTCGACCCGATCAACAGCCTGTGGCAGCCCAAGTTCCTCGCCAAGAAGGCCGTCACCCGCACCTGACCGCCGAGCAGGCGCACCTTCACCGCCGAGCGGGCGCAACTTCACCGCCGAGCGGGCGCAACTTCACCGCCGAGCGGGCGCAACTTCACCGCCGAGCGGGCGCAACTTCACCGCCGAGCGGGCGCAACTTCACCGCCGAGCGGGCGCTGAGAAGGCCTGGCCCGCACCGCGGTACGCCGCCGCCAGCGCGAAGCCCGCCGCACGCAGCCCGCAGCGCCACGACCTGGGTCAGTCGCCGGTGGCCACCGCAGGCGGCCAGGAGCCGGCGCCGAGCTCGCGGGAGACGTTGCGGGCGGTCTCCCTGAGCAGCGTGAGGACCGAGTCGGCGACAGGCTGCGCGCTCGCGGGCAGCACGACCGCCACGGCGGCCACGGCCTCGCCATCGCGGTCCGCGACGGGGACGGCGATGGATGCCTCGCCCAGAACGGCCTCCTCGTCCTCGACGGAGTAGCCCTTCACCACGACGTCGGCCAGCGCCGAGCGCAGGTCGTCCGGATCGACGAGGGTCTCGCCCGTGAGGCTGCGCAACGGGCCGCGCGCGAGGAGCGAGTCCAGGAGCTCAGGGCGGTAGGCCAGCAGCACCTTGCCGAGGGCCGACGCGTGCGCGGGGATCGTCAGACCGGTCTCCGGCATCTGCCGGCTGCCGTCGGGCCGGGGCTCGTGGTGGATGACGATGACCTGGTCGAAGAACTCGACGCCCAGCCGCACCGCGAGGCCGGTGCGCTCGCTGAGATCCCCGGTCCAGCGCATGGCCCGGGCTCGGACGTCGAGCGTGTCGAGGTAGACGTTCGAGAGCTGCAGCAGGGTCGGCCCGAGCATGTAGCGCTGGCCGTGCGGCTCCTTGGCGACCAGCCCGTGGACCTGCAGGGACTTCACGATCCCATGCACGGTCGAGGGCGGCAGCTCGAGGATCGCGCCCAGCTCGGAGATGCCCAGGTGCCGCGAACCCTGGAGTGCCGCGAGCACGCGTGCCGCCCGATCGATCGCCTGGATCACCTGAGGAGTATGCATCCTGTCGACCAGATTTCACATTACCTCTTGACGAGTGTGCAATTTCTGAGCACTATTCGACATTATCGAACGTGATTCACTTCACACGGAAGGGCATTGGGATGGATGAAAACACGCGGTGGCAGAAGTTGGGGTCCGAGTTCCTCGGCACCGCCTTCCTGGTCTTCGTGGGCGTCGGCTCGGTCCCGGCCCTGCTCCTGGTCAACCAGGCCAACGGATCGACGTTCAGCGGGTCGGACCTGGGGATCATCTCCCTGGCCTTCGCGTCGATCGTCATCGTCACGGTCTACGTCTTCGGCTACATCGGCGGCAACCACATCAACCCTGCCGTGACCTTCGGGCTCGCTGCGACCGGCAAGTTCGCGTGGGCCGACGTCCCGAGCTATGTCGCCGCGCAAGTCCTCGGCGCCACCGCCGGGGCGTTCGCGATCGTCGGCGTGCTCGGCACGAAGGCCAGCGACATCGGCCTCGGCGTCGCGTCGTACGCCGACTCGGTGCCGTGGTACCAGGCAGCCTTCGCCGAGTTCATCGGCACGTTCCTGCTCGTCTTCGCCGTCTTCGGCGTGATCTACCGCAAGGCGGCTCCCGGCTGGGCCGGCCTGGCCATCGGCATGGTCGTCTTCGCCGCGATCATCCCGGTCGCGCCGACCACCGGCGCCTCGATCAACCCGGCGCGCACCACCGGCCCGATGATCGTGCAGCAGGTCATGGGTGGAGACGTCGTCTGGTCGCAGTGGCCGGTGTACGTCGTCGCCGAGCTCGCCGCGGGCGTTGCGGCCGCGCTCCTGTTCGGAATCATTGCTCACACAGCACACGACGTCGCGAGCACCGCCGGCGTCGCCGCCAGCCCGTCGGAGGTCTGAGACATGAAGAAGCTGATCAACAAGCCCGAGGACGTGCTCGCCGACGCCCTCAAGGGGATCGGCGCGGCCCACCCCGAGCTGCGGGTCGACCACCAGCACCGGGTCATCTACCGCGCGCAGCCCAAGGCCGACGGCAAGGTTGCCCTCATCTCGGGCGGCGGCTCCGGTCACGAGCCGCTGCACGGCGGGTTCGTCGGACCCGGCATGCTCGACGCCGCCTGTTGCGGGGAGGTCTTCACCTCGCCCACCCCCGACCAGATGGCCGAGGCCACCAAGGTGGTCGACCGAGGCGCCGGGGTGCTGCACGTGGTGAAGAACTACACCGGCGACGTGATGAACTTCGAGATGGCCGGCGAGCTCGCCGCTGCCGACTCCGGCGTCCGCGTCGAGACGGTCGTCACCGACGACGACGTCGCGGTCGAGGACTCCACGTGGACCGCCGGCCGCCGTGGCGTCGGTGTCACCGTGCTGCTGGAGAAGATCGTCGGGGCGGCCGCCGAGGAGGGCCAGGACCTCGATGCCGTCGTCGCCCTGGCCCGGAGGGTCAACGCCCAGGGCCGCTCGATGGGGATGGCCCTGACCAGCTGCACCGTGCCGGCCGCGGGCAAGCCGACCTTCGACCTGCCCGAGGACCAGATGGAGATGGGCGTCGGCATCCACGGCGAGCCCGGCCGCCACCGCGTCCCGCTGGCAAGCGCGGCCGAGATCGCCGAGCAGCTGGTGGAGCCGGTGCTGGCAGACCTCGCCCCCCAGCTGCGGCAGAGCGGGGGCGCCCCCGGCATCGTGCTGCTCAGCGGCCTCGGCGGCACGCCTCTGCTCGAGCTCTACCTGCTCTACGGGGAGGTGGCGACACTGCTGGAGAAGGCCGGGGTGGAGGTCGCTCGCACGCTGGTGGGCAACTACATCACGTCCCTCGACATGTCCGGGGCATCGGTGACGGTGCTGCGCGCCGACGACGAGATGCTGCGCCTGTGGGATGCTCCGGTGAGGACGTCGGGGCTGAGATGGGGAGTCTGACCGTGAGCGAAGCCGTCACCGTCGACCAGCTGGTCGGGTGGCTGTCGTCCTTCCGCGACGCCGTCCACGAGAACGGTGATCACCTCACCGCCCTCGACTCGGCGATCGGCGACGCGGACCACGGTGCCAACCTGATCCGCGGCATGGACGCTGTGATGGCGGCCCTCGACCCCGTGCCGGACAACGCCGGCGAGCTGCTCAAGAAGGTCGGCATGACTCTTGTGACGTCGGTCGGCGGGGCGAGCGGGCCGCTCTACGGCACGTTCTTCCTGCGTGCCGCCGGGGCCGCCGGTGACGCCGCGAGCCTGGACGGACCGGCACTCCTGGCGGTTCTTCGTGCCGGCCTGGAGGGCATCGTCGCCCGCGGCAAGGCGGAGGTCGGCGACAAGACGATGTACGACGCGCTGGCCCCGGCGCTCGACGCGTTCGAGTCCACCCTGGGCGAGGGCTCCGACGTGGGCGCCGCGACCCGGGCCGCTGCCGCTGCCGCAGCAGCGGGCCGTGACGCGACCGAGCCCTTGCAGGCGCTGAAGGGTCGGGCCAGCTACCTCGGCGAACGCAGCATCGGCCACGTCGACCCCGGCGCCGCGTCCTCGGCGCTGCTGGTCGCGGCGCTCGCCGACTCGGTGGACTGAGGCGCCGCCATGATCGGGATCGTCGTCGTCTCCCACAGCCCTGCCCTTGCCGCCGCCGTCGTTCAGCTGGCCGACGAGATGGTCCACGGGTGCGGACCCGTCGTCGCGGTGGCGGCCGGCGCCTCGGGTGGCTTCGGCACCGACGCCACCGAGGTGTCCGCCGCGCTGGAGAAGGCCGCATCGCCCGACGGCGTCCTGGTGCTGATGGACCTCGGCTCCGCGGTGCTCAGCGCCGAGCTCGCCCTCGAGCTCTCCCCGCCCGGTTGCGCGGTGCGCCTCAGCGCCGCCCCGCTCGTCGAGGGCCTGGTGGCCGCCGTCGTACGCGCAGCCGGCGGAGCCGACCTCGCGACGGTGGCGCGCGAGGCGGAGGCCGCGCTCGTGCCCAAGGTGACGAGCCTGGCCGACCACCGGGCGACGGTGGCCGAGCCGCCCGGCGACGTACCCGACGCCTCGGTGGATGCCTCCGCCAGCCTCACCCTGGTCAACCCGCTCGGTCTGCACGCTCGGCCGGCGGCGAGGATCGCCACCGCGGTGGGCGCCCTCCAGGCGGAGGTGACCGTCGAGGCCGGGGGTCAGCGCGCCGACGCCGCCAGCTCGCTGGAGCTGCTCACGCTCGGGGCGGGCCAGGGCGCCGAGATCACGGTCTCCGCCAGCGGCGCCGACGCCGAGCAGGCGGTGGCCACCGTCCGTGACCTCGTGCTCGCCGGCTTCGGCGAGCTGGCCTGAGAGCGAGGCGCGAGCACCGGTCGTCGGGCACCTGTTGTCGGGCCCCTGTCGTCAGGCGAAGGGCGGACGGGCGTCGCGGGCGATCGAGCGGCGGCCTGCCCAGCGCCAGACCCGGGCGGCGCGGTCGCGGTCCTCGTCGGTGACGAGGTTGCCCATCCACCGCAGGGCCAGGGTCATCAGCCAGTCCGAGCGCATCCCGGCGGGGCCGAGGGTCGGCAGGAGGCGCGGCACGGTCACCAAGCCCGCCAGGCGGCGCGCGATCGAGAACGCCTCGCCGTAGTGGTCGCGCAGGAGGGCCGGCCACGCCGACGTCAGGTCCCGCCCCTCGACCAGCAGGTCGGCAACCAGACGACCCGACTCGAGGCCGTAGTCGATGCCCTCGCCGTTGAGCGGGTTGACGCACGCCGCCGCATCGCCGATCAGTGCCCAGTTGGGGCCCGCGACGCCCGTCACGGCGCCGCCCATCGGCAGCAGCGCCGACGTCGGCATCCGCAGGTCGCCGCCCAGCCCGAACTCCTCGCGACGCTCCTCGGCGTAGAAGCCCATCAAGGGCTTGATCGCGACCTCCGCCGGCCGCTTCGAGGTCGCCAGCGTCCCGACGCCGATGTTCACCTCGCCCGAGCCCAGCGGAAAGATCCAGCCGTAGCCCGAGAGGATGTCGCCATCGCGTCCGCGGAGCTCCAGGTGCGAGCTGATCCACGGGTCGTCCGCGCGCGTCGACGTGACGTAGGCCCGGCCGGCCACGCCGTAGACGGTGTCGCGGTGCCACTCGCGGCCGAGCACCCCGCCGAGGCGCGACCGCACGCCGTCGGCCACCACGAGGCGGTCGCAGGCGATCTCGACCTGCTCGCCGCCGCGCGAGAAGACCACCGCCGCGACGCGATCGCCGTCGCGGCGTACGTCGACGGCGCGATGCCCGTCGACGGCGGTCGCCCCCGCCTTGATGGCGGTCGTCCGCAGGTGGTCGTCGAGCTCGGTGCGGGCGACGGCGGAGCCCCAGTCGGGCAGGGTGCCGCCGGGCCACGGCAGGTGCAGCGTCTGGCCGAACCCGTGCGCACGCAGGCCCTGGTTGACCGTGTGGGCGCGGAGCCAGTCCTCGAGGCCGAGGCGTTGGAGCTCACCGACGGCTCGAGGCGTCAGGCCGTCGCCGCAGGTCTTGTCGCGCGGGAAGACGGCGGCGTCCGCGAGGACCACGTCCAGGCCGTGCCGGGCAGCCCACGCTGCGGCTGCCGATCCGGCGGGACCTGCGCCGACCACGAGCACGTCGGTGCGGCTCGGGGCGGACGCGGTCACCCCCCGATTGTCTCAGCCGGGCCTACGGCCTGCCGACTGCACCCCACCGCTGGGCCGAGCAGGGCCTGATCACCGCAGCACGGCCGCGACGGCACCGACCTCCACGAGGGCACCGGGCACGCCGAGGGCGCTCACGATCGCCGCCGTCACGAGCGGAGGGGTCTCGAGAGCGGCCAGGCTCTCGGCGGCTGCGCCGTAGGCCGCGTTGACGTCCACCCCCTCGACCATCAGCACGGTCATGCTGATGACGTCGCCCAGGTGGGCTCCCGCGGCCTCGAGCGCCATGACCAGGTTGGCCATCGTCCGGCGCGTCTGCGCGGCGGCGTCGTCGCCGCCGATCAGGGCACCGCTCTCGTCGACGGAGTTCTGCCCACCCACGTAGATCATCGTGGCGCCGGGGGGGACCACCGCGACGTGGCTGAAGGCGGGGCTCGCGACGAGCCCGGGCGGCTTGAGCAGCGTGATCGTGTCCATGCCATCGACCCTAGACAGGACACCGGCCAGGACCTGTCCGCAATGGCCGGCTGCACCTGGGGTCTCAGCCGGACCTCGGCGTGGCAGGCTGCCCCGATGGAGCTCGACGACGTGCTGTCGCGGCGGCGATCTCGTCGGGCAGCCGGCCGTCCAGACGCGGAAGGCCCTCCCGAGCACGCTCGGGAGGGCCTTCTGCTGATCAACCCTGGTCCGTCACCCCAGGCCTGGTCGCTTCGCGATCAGGACTGGTACGAACCGAAGTCGAAGTCGTCCAGGGCGACCGCCTGGGAGGCGGTGCTGCCGAACTCGTAGTCGTAGGAGTCGTAGCCGGTGACGGCGTACGCCGCGGCGCGCGCCTCCTCGGTGGGCTCCACCCGGATGTTGCGGTAGCGCTCGAGGCCGGTGCCCGCCGGGATCAGCTTGCCGATGATCACGTTCTCCTTCAGCCCACGCAGGGAGTCGGAGCGACCGTGGATCGCGGCGTCGGTGAGCACGCGGGTGGTCTCCTGGAAGGAGGCCGCCGAGAGCCAGGACTCCGTGGCCAGCGAGGCCTTGGTGATGCCCATCAGCTCGGCACGACCCGAGGCCGGCTTGCCGCCCTCGGAGACGACCCGACGGTTCTCGGTCTCGAACTTCGCCCGGTCGACCAGGTCGGAGGGCAGCAGGTGGGCGTCACCCGACTCGATCACCGTGACCCGGCGCAGCATCTGCCGCACGATGATCTCGATGTGCTTGTCGTGGATCGACACACCCTGGCTGCGGTAGACCGCCTGGACCTCGTCGACGAGGTGCTGCTGGGCCCGGCGCACACCGAGGACACGCAGCACCTCCTTCGGGTCGGGGGTGCCGACCGTCAGCTGCTGACCGACCGTGATGTTGTCGCCGTCCTGGACCAGCAGCCGCGAGCGCTTGGACACGGGGTACTCCGCGACCTCGCCGCCGTCGTCGGGAGTGACGATCACCTTGCGGCTCTTGTCGGTCTCCTCGATCTCCACCCGGCCGGTGTGCTCCGAGATGGGCGAGAGGCCCTTGGGCGACCGCGCCTCGAACAGCTCGACCACGCGGGGCAGACCCTGCGTGATGTCGTCGGCCGACGCCACACCACCGGTGTGGAAGGTGCGCATCGTCAGCTGCGTGCCGGGCTCACCGATCGACTGGGCCGCGATGATGCCGACGGCCTCGCCGATGTCGACGAGCTTGCCGGTCGCCAGCGACCGGCCGTAGCACTTGGCGCAGGTGCCGGTCTTGGCGTCGCAGGTGAGCACGGACCGCACGGACACCGTCTCGATGCCTGCGGCCACCAGCTCGCCGATCTTCACGTCGCCGAGGTCCTCACCGGCCGTGGCGAGCACGTCACCCGTGTCGGGGTGCGTGACCTCCACGGCTGCCGCGCGGGCGTACGCCGAGGTCTCGGCGTTCTCGTCGCGACGCACGACGCCGTCCTCACCCTTCACGCCGATGATCTTCATCAGGCCACGCTCGGTGCCGCAGTCGTCCTCACGGATGATGACGTCCTGCGACACGTCGACGAGACGACGGGTGAGGTAGCCGGAGTCGGCGGTCCGCAGCGCGGTGTCCGCCAGACCCTTGCGGGCGCCGTGGGTGGAGATGAAGTACTCCAGCACCGACAGGCCCTCGCGGAAGTTCGACTTGATCGGCCGCGGGATGATGTCGCCCTTCGGGTTCGCCACCAGGCCACGCATGGCCGCCACCTGACGGATCTGGGTCAGGTTTCCCGACGCCCCGGAGTCGACCATCATGTAGATCGGGTTGGTCTTGTCGAAGTTCTCCTCCATCGCCCGACCGACCTGGTTGGACGCCTGGTTCCAGATCTCGATGAGCTCCTGGCGACGCTCGTCGTCGGTGACCAGACCGCGCTCGTACTGCTTCTGGACCTTCTCGGCCTGCGCCTCGAACACCGCCAGGATCTCGGCCTTGTTGGCCGGGGTGACGACGTCGTCGATGGAGACCGTGACGCCCGAGCGGGTCGCCCAGTGGAAGCCGGCGTCCTTGAGCGCGTCGAGCGAGGCAGCGACCTCGACCTTGGTGTAGCGCTCGGCGAGGTCGTTGACGATCGCCCCGAGCCGCTTCTTGCCGACCTCCTCGTTCACGAACGGGTAGTCCGCGGGGAGGGTGTCGTTGAAGATCGCGCGGCCCAGCGTGGTCTCGAGGATGATGGTGCGACCCTCTTCCCAGTCGGACCCGAGCTCGAGCTCCAGCGGCGGGATGATGTCGGCGAACCGGATCTTGATGTTGCTCTGGAGCGCGATCTCACCCCGGTCGAAGGCCATGATCGCCTCGGCCTGCGACGCGAACACCCGACCGTCACCGGGGGTGTCGTCGCGCTCGGTCGTCAGGAAGAACAGGCCGATGATCATGTCCTGGGTGGGCATGGTCACCGGACGACCGTCCGACGGCTTGAGGATGTTGTTGGTCGAGAGCATCAGGATCCGGGCCTCGGCCTGGGCCTCGGCCGACAGCGGCAGGTGCACCGCCATCTGGTCGCCGTCGAAGTCCGCGTTGAACGCGGTGCACACGAGCGGGTGGATCTGGATGGCCTTGCCCTCGATCAGCTGCGGCTCGAAGGCCTGGATGCCGAGGCGGTGCAGGGTGGGCGCCCGGTTGAGCAGCACCGGGTGCTCGGTGATGACCTCTTCGAGGACGTCCCACACGACCGGGCGCGCGCGCTCGACCATCCGCTTGGCGGACTTGATGTTCTGCGCGTGCGAGAGGTCGACCAGCCGCTTCATGACGAAGGGCTTGAAGAGCTCCAGCGCCATCTGCTTGGGCAGACCGCACTGGTGCAGCTTCAGCTGAGGACCCGACACGATGACCGAGCGGCCCGAGTAGTCGACGCGCTTGCCGAGCAGGTTCTGACGGAACCGGCCCTGCTTGCCCTTGAGCATGTCGGACAGCGACTTCAGCGGCCGGTTGCCCGGGCCGGTGACGGGACGCCCACGGCGGCCGTTGTCGAACAGCGAGTCGACGGCCTCCTGGAGCATCCGCTTCTCGTTGTTGACGATGATCTCGGGCGCGCCGAGGTCGAGCAGCCGCTTGAGGCGGTTGTTGCGGTTGATCACGCGGCGGTACAGGTCGTTGAGGTCGGACGTGGCGAACCGGCCACCGTCGAGCTGCACCATCGGGCGCAGGTCCGGCGGGATCACCGGGACGGCGTCGAGCACCATGCCCAGGGGCGAGTTGTTGGTCTTGCGGAACGCGTCGACGACCTTGAGCCGCTTGAGCGCGCGCACCTTGCGCTGGCCCTTGCCGGTCTCGATGGTCTCGCGCAGGCTGTTGACCTCGGCCTCGATGTCGAAGGTCTCCAGGCGCTTCTGGATCGCCGTGGCGCCCATGTGGCCCTCGAAGTACTTGCCGAACCAGTTCTTCATCTCGCGGTAGAGGAGCTCGTCACCCATCAGGTCCTGGACCTTGAGGGACTTGAACGTGCTCCAGACCTCCTCGAGCCGGTCCAGCTCACGCTGGGCACGGTCGCGGACCTGCTTCATCTCCCGCTCGGCGCCGTCGCGCACCTTGCGTCGGGCGTCGGCCTTGGCACCCTCGTCCTCGAGGACCTTGAGGTCCTCCTCGAGCTTCTTGGTGCGGTCCTCGAGCTGGCCGTCGCGGCGCTTCTCGAGCCGCTCCCGCTCCAGGCCGACCTTGTTCTCGAGCGTGGACAGGTCGCGGTGGCGAGCGTCGTCGTCGACCGCGGTGATCATGTACGCCGCGAAGTAGATGACCTTCTCCAGGTCCTTCGGGGCGAGGTCCAGCAGGTAGCCCAGCCGGCTCGGGACGCCCTTGAAGTACCAGATGTGGGTCACGGGGGCGGCGAGCTCGATGTGGCCCATCCGCTCGCGACGGACCTTCGAGCGGGTCACCTCGACGCCGCAGCGCTCGCAGATGATGCCCTTGAAGCGCACGCGCTTGTACTTGCCGCAGTAGCACTCCCAGTCCCGGGTGGGACCGAAGATCTTCTCGCAGAAGAGACCGTCACGCTCAGGCTTGAGCGTGCGGTAGTTGATCGTCTCCGGCTTCTTGACCTCGCCGTGGCTCCACGCGCGGATGTCCTCCGCGGTGGCCAGGCCGATCTGGAGCTGATCGAAGAAGTTCACGTCGAGCACGATGGCTGTTGTCCTTCGTTAGTTCTGGTTGTCAAGCTGTGGACTGAGGGGCGGGCCCCGAGTCGCTGGCTGAGGAGGCGCGCTAGCGCCGTCTCGAATCCACCGACCCGGGACTCCTTCCTCAGACTTCTTCGACGCTGCTGGGCTCGCGGCGCGACAGGTCGATGCCGAGCTCCTCGGCCGCCCGGAAGACGTCTTCCTCGGCGTCCTTCATCTCGATGGCCGTGCCGTCCTGCGACAGCACCTCCACGTTGAGGCAGAGCGACTGCATCTCCTTGACGAGCACCTTGAACGACTCGGGGATGCCCGAGTCGGGGATGTTCTCGCCCTTGACGATGGCCTCGTAGACCTTCACGCGGCCCGGCACGTCGTCGGACTTGATCGTCAGCAGCTCCTGGAGGGCGTAGGCAGCGCCGTACGCCTCCATCGCCCAGACCTCCATCTCGCCGAACCGCTGGCCGCCGAACTGGGCCTTACCGCCCAGGGGCTGCTGCGTGATCATCGAGTAGGGGCCGGTCGAGCGCGCGTGGATCTTGTCGTCGACGAGGTGGTGCAGCTTGAGGATGTACATGTAGCCGACCGAGACCGGCTCGGGGAACGGCTCGCCGGAGCGCCCGTCGAACAGGCTCGCCTTGCCCTTCTCCCCGATCATCCGCACGCCGTCCCGGTTGGGGAGCGTGGCGCCGAGCAGGCCGATGATCTCGTCCTCCTTGGCACCGTCGAACACCGGCGTCGCCACCTTCGTGTTCGGCTCGGCCTTGTCGGCGTGGATGTCGATCAGCCGCTGCTTCCACGAGTGGTCCGAGGTGCCGGAGCCGTCGTGGATGTCGAGGTCCCAGCCCTGCTTGGCCAGCCAGCCCAGGTGCAGCTCGAGGATCTGGCCGATGTTCATCCGTCGCGGGACGCCCAGCGGGTTGAGGATCACGTCGACCGGGGTGCCGTCCTCCATGAACGGCATGTCCTCGATCGGCAGGATCTTCGCGATGACACCCTTGTTGCCGTGGCGGCCGGCCAGCTTGTCGCCGACCGAGATCTTCCGCTTCTGGGCGACGTAGACGCGCACCAGCTGGTTGACACCCGGGGGCAGCTCGTCGCCGTCCTCGCGGTCGAAGACCCGGACGCCGATGACCGTGCCGGACTCACCGTGCGGCACCTTCATCGAGGTGTCGCGCACCTCGCGCGCCTTCTCGCCGAAGATCGCGCGGAGCAGCCGCTCCTCGGGGGTGAGCTCGGTCTCGCCCTTGGGCGTGACCTTGCCGACCAGGATGTCGCCGGTCGTGACCTCGGCGCCGATGCGGATGATCCCGCGCTCGTCGAGGTCGGCGAGCATCTCCTCGGAGACGTTCGGGATGTCCCGGGTGATCTCCTCGGGGCCGAGCTTGGTGTCGCGGGCGTCGACCTCGTGCTCCTCGATGTGGATCGAGGTGAGGATGTCCTCCTGCACCAGGCGCTGGCTGAGGATGATGGCGTCCTCGTAGTTGTGGCCCTGCCACGGCATGAACGCCACCAGCAGGTTGGTGCCCAGTGCCATCTCGGCCTTGTCGGTGCACGGCCCGTCGGCGATCGGCGAGCCGACCACGAGCTTGTCGCCCTCGGCCACCAGGGGACGCTGGTTGATGCAGGTGCCCTGGTTGGACCGGCGGAACTTGGCCAGCTTGTAGGTCGTGTAGGTCCCGTCGTCGTTCATCGTCTCGACGACGTCGGCGGAGACCTCCTTGACCACACCTGCCTTCTCGGCCACGACCACGTCGCCGGCGTCGACCGCGGCGCGGTACTCGATGCCGGTGCCCACGAGCGGCGAGTCGCTCACGATCAGCGGCACCGCCTGACGCTGCATGTTGGCGCCCATGAGCGCACGGTTGGCGTCGTCGTGCTCGAGGAACGGGATCAGCGCGGTGGCGACCGACACCATCTGGCGCGGCGAGACGTCCATGAAGTCGACGTCCTCGGCCAGGACCTCGGAGACCTCACCGTGGCGCTGGCGGACCAGCACCCGCTCCTCGACGAAGCGGTTGTTGCCGTCGAGCGGTGCGTTGGCCTGCGCGATGACGTAGCGGTCCTCGTCGTCGGCGGTGAGGTACTCGACCTTGTCGGTGACCTTGCCCTTCTCGACCTTCCGGTACGGCGTCTCCACGAAGCCGAACGGGTTGATCCGGCCGTAGGAGGCCAGCGACCCGATCAGGCCGATGTTGGGGCCTTCCGGGGTCTCGATGGGGCACATGCGGCCGTAGTGCGACGGGTGAACGTCGCGGACCTCCATGCCGGCGCGGTCGCGGGACAGACCACCAGGACCCAGCGCCGAGAGGCGGCGCTTGTGGGTCAGGCCCGAGATCGGGTTGGTCTGGTCCATGAACTGCGAGAGCTGCGAGGTGCCGAAGAACTCCTTCAGCGCCGCGACGACCGGGCGGATGTTGATCAGGGACTGCGGCGTGATGGCCTCGACGTCCTGGGTCGTCATCCGCTCGCGGACCACCCGCTCCATCCGGGCCAGGCCCGTGCGCAGCTGGTTCTGGATCAGCTCGCCGACGGTGCGCATCCGGCGGTTGCCGAAGTGGTCGATGTCGTCGGGCGTGATCTCGATCGTGCCCTGCGCGGTGTCGAGGGTGTTCTGCTCGGCGTGCAGCGCGACGATCAGGCGGATCGCGGCGACGATGTCGTCGACGGTCAGCGTCTGCTGGTCGAAGGCCTCGAGCAGGCCCAGCTTCTTGTTGATCTTGTAGCGGCCGACCTTGGCGAGGTCGTAGCGCTTGGGGTTGAAGTAGTAGTTGTTCAGCAGCGTCTGCGCGGCCTCACGCGTGGGCGGCTCGCCCGGGCGGAGCTTGCGGTAGATGTCGAGCAGCGCGTCGTCCTGGCCCTGGGTGTGGTCCTTCTCCAGGGTCAGCATCATCGACTCGTACTGGCCGAACTCCTCGCGGATCTGCTCGTTGGTCCAGCCGAGGGCCTTGAGCAGCACCGTGACGTTCTGCTTGCGCTTGCGGTCGAGGCGGACGCCGACCATGTCGCGCTTGTCGATCTCGAACTCCAGCCAGGCGCCGCGGCTCGGGATCAGCTTGGCGGTGAAGATGTCCTTGTCGGAGGTCTTGTCGGCGGTGCGCTCGAAGTAGACGCCCGGGGACCGGACCAGCTGCGAGACGACGACCCGCTCGGTGCCGTTGATGATGAACGTGCCCTTCGGCGTCATCAGCGGGAAGTCGCCCATGAAGACCGTCTGGCCCTTGATCTCACCGGTCTCGTTGTTGGTGAACTCGGCGGAGACGTAGAGCGGCGCGGAGTAGGTGAAGTCCTTCTCCTTGCACTCCTCGACGGTGTACTTCGGGTCGTAGAAGACAGGGTTCTCGAACGAGAGCGACATCGTCTCGGAGAAGTCCTCGATCGGGGAGATCTCCTCGAAGATCTCCTGGAGACCGGACTTCGACGAGACGTCCTCGCCGGCCTCCTGGCGACGCTGGACCGTTGCGTTCCAGTTGTCGTTGCCGACCAGCCAGTCGAAGCTGTCGGTCTGGAGGGAGAGAAGCTGCGGGAGCTCGAGAGGCTCCTTGATCTTTGCGAACGAGATGCGGCGGTGGATTTCAGCAGAGCTGCGCGCGGCCAAGAGGTGTCCTTCGACGGGTACGCAAGGCGGATCGGCCCTCTACACCACCGAACGGCCACCGGGCAGGCCAAAGGCATTTGAGAAGAGGGCGAAAGCACAGGGTAACCCACAACTGTGCGCGCGACAACCCGGGCGTCGTACGACGTTGCCGAAGACTATGAACGCATCCGCCCCCGGAGTCAAGCACCTCGTGCACAGCGGGGCGTGGAGCTACTCCCCCGCCGGCGAGGTGCGCAGGCCGTCGACGAGCCAGGATCCGTCGACGTTCTGCATGGTCACCGTGACCTGGTCGCGGTAGACCACGGGCTCGTCGGTCCGCTTGTTGGTGGTCGGCCGGTTCACGAAGACGAGCACCTCGACGCGGTCGGGATCGTCGGCCCCCGACCGCACGATCCCCGACGCGACCACCTCGGCGGAGACCGTCGTGCCGACCCGCGGCGCGTTCTGCCGGATCACCTCGTAGAGCTGGTCGTAGTCCTGGCGATAGTCGGCGGTGAGGTACGCCGCCCCGGCCGCCTGGTCCTCGTCCAGGCTGCGCGCGTCGTAGGACAGCACGGGCACGATCGCCCTCTCCGCGGCGGCCTGGGCCTCGCGGGTCGAGGCACCGACCGCTGCGTCGGAGGGCTGCGACCACAACCAGGACGCCAGCGCCACCGCGCCGGCGGTGAGCAGCGCCAGCCCGATCAGCAGCCACCCGGGAACGGGGCGTCGTTCGACGGAAGCCGGAGGTTTCGAGACGGCGCTGGCGCGCCTCCTCAACCACCGGCGAGGAGAGGTCGCTTCGCAGGCCCGCCGGCCCGTCGCCAGCCGGTGGTTGAGGAGGGCCGCCAGGCCCGTCGCCAGCCGGTGGTTGAGGAGGGCCGCCAGGCCCGTCTCGAAACCCCCCGCGCCCCTCCGACTCCTCGGACTCCCGGCCGACCGCTCCGCCAGCTCGGCGTCGTACGCCGCGCGGCGGTCGCGGTCGAGCAGCGCCTCGGCGGCGGCGTTGTAGGCGCGGAACCGCCGCTCGCCGGGCTCGAGCCCGTCGATCGCGGACCGCCAGGCGACCCGGATCTCCTCGGCGGAGGCGTCGGGCGCGACGTCGAGCAGGTCGTACAGGTTGGGGGCGGCGCTGGTCGTGCTCACGGCTGCACCCCCGGGGACTCGTCGGTGCCGGTCAGGGGCGTGAAGTCGTCGACCAGCCAGTCGCCGCCGATCCTGACGAGGGACACCTCGATGCGGAACGGCACGGGCTCGCCCTCGACCTGCTCGCCCTTGACCACGTAGGTGTCGGTGAAGGTGCCGGCGACCAGCGCGGTGGCCGAGTCGGGGTCGAGGTCCGAGACACCGGTCGCGAACACGTCGGCGACCCGGGCGGCCTGGCTCTGGGCGACCAGCTGCTCGGCGACACCCGCCTCCTTCTCGAAGGAGGCCTTGAACTTCGGCGTGATCACCTCGCCCACCCGTTCGCGGTACGCCGGCATGGCGCCCCGGTCGTCGAGGAGATCCGGTCCGTACGTGCCCATCCGCAGCAGGAACTGGCGCGTCTGGGCCATCACCTGCTCGCGCTGCTGCTGCACGTCGTCGGCCTCGCCCCGCCGCCCGGCCAGCAGCCAGACGCAGATCGCCACGGACCCGACCAGGGCCAGGCCCAGCACCAGCGCGAGCACCCGGCGGAAGCCGGACGCGGCTCGCGGGGTCGCGGCGTCGGGCGGCGCGGGTGTGCGCCCGGTCGCCTGCTCCTCGTCGTCGCGCTCACGCACGTCGGTCGCCGTCATGGTCATCCCTCCCGCTGTGTCCAACGAGCGACGTGCCGTCAGGTCACGTCTGGTGCGGCGCTGTCGACACTTAGGGGGTGGCCAGCGACCCCCTAAGCGGCCACACCACCGCGGAAGTCAGCCGCCCGGCGCCGGCGGCGGGGCGTGCTGGGCGCCGCGGGCGTTGGACTGGCTGGCCGGCTCGGTGCAGCGGGCATCCAGGTTCATCGCCCGGTTGGTGCCGTCCTGGGGGACCCGGGTGTCGGTGCCCTCGTAGCCGGCGTGGCAGACCTTGGGGTTCTCCGTGAGCACCATGCCGAAGTGCGCGTCGTAGAGGCCCGTCGCCGGGGTCTTCGCGGCGACGGTGAAGCCGCCCTCGACGACGTAGGGGTAGATGGCGAGGATCTGCTCGACGCCGTCGAGCCGGCGGACGACCACCTCGCCGGTGGTGACGAGGTTGTTGAGCAGCTCGGAGAGCTCGACGCGGTTGTCCTCCAGGAAGGTGCGCAGCTCGGTCGCCGTCGCGCTGCCGTTGTCGATGACCCTGCGCAGGTCCTTGTCGGCGAGCACGAGCGTGCCGCTGAACTTCTGGAAGTCCCGGGCGAAGACCCGCAGCGAGTCGCCGGAGGCGATCTGGCCGCGGAGCACCGTGTTGGCATCCCTGATCAGCTTGGTCGTGGTCTCGAAGCTGGCGTTGGCCGACTCGATGAACGCGTTGCTGGTGTCGATGATCCGCCCGAGGTTCTGCCCCGTCCCCTGGAAGGCGGTGCCGAACTCGGAGACGACCGTGCGCAGGTCGTCCTGGCCGACCGACTCGACGGTGGTGGAGAGGTTGGTCAGCAGCGTGGTGGTCGAGAGCGGGATGCGGGTGTCCTCCTGCGCGATCTCGGTGCCGTCGCGCAGGTAGGGCCCGCCGTCGACCTGCGGCTGGAGCTCGACGTACTGCTCACCGACCGCGGAGCGGTTGCCCACCACGGCCAGGGTCTCGGCCGGGATGTCGTCGTGGTCGTGGTCGATCTCCAGGTGCAGGTCGACGCCCGCGTCGGTGAGCACCAGCTCGTCGACCCGGCCGACCCGCACGCCGCGGTAGGACACCTCGGCGCCGGCGAACGCTCCCCCGGAGTCGGCGAAGTGGGCGACCACCTCGTAGGAGCCGTCGACGAAGAACCGGTCGAGCCGCGCATAGCGGGCGCCGACGTACGCCACGCCGATCACGGTGATCAGCACGAACACGACGAGCTGGAGCTTGGTACGCCGGGTGATCACCGCGCACCACCCCTGCGTGCGCCCGGGTCAGCGCCACCAGGCCGGGCACCATGAGGCTGACCAGTGCGGGGTCGTAGCGGTCCATCAGCTGACCCATGGTCGGGCCGCGGGCGCCGTAGGTGTCCAGCTCGCCGACGGGAGCCCGGCCCAGCCCGGGGACCGTCGGCAGGGTGATGCTCGGGACGCCGAGCGTGGGCGGGTTCGTCAGCGTGGGCACCGTCGGCAGCGGCGCGGCGTTGACGGCCTTGCAGACCTCGGTCCCGGCGTTCTCGGGCTTCTTGCACTCCTCCTGGAGCTCGAGGATCCCTTGCACGGTCGCCAGCACCTTGAGGCACTCGGGACTGTTGAGGTCGCCGCTGGCGATGCAGGCCAGCACGTCGTTGACGATCTTGGTCGGGTCGATGTCCGTCGGCAGCAGGGTCGGGGTCGGGAGCGACGGCAGGATCGTGGGCAGCGTCGGGAGCGCCGTGGGCAGCGACGGCAGCGACGGCAGGGGCACGGTGGGTACGACGTCGGACAGGTCGACCTCGAGCTGGATCGACAGGTTCGTGTAGTCGCCCATGTGCAGGTTGCGAGCCACCTGCGGGTCGCGGCCGACCACCTCGTCGACGAACGGGTAGGTCAGGAAGACGTGGAAGGCGTTGGCGAAGTCGTCGCCCGCGGCGGCCAGCTGGGTGAGCACGGGGTCGAGCTGCTCGAGGCTGTCGACGGTGGCGGCCTTCGACGCCCGGATCACCCGGACGCCGACGCCGCTGAGCTCGTCGAGGGCGTCCAGCATCCGCACGAGGTCGCCGCGCTGCTTGTCTAGCGAGTCGAGGGCGCTGGGCAGCTCGTCGAGGGCCGCGTCGATGGTGTCGAGGTGCTTGCCCGTCTCGATCGAGAGCCGGTTCAGCGCCTCGATGGCCCTCACGATGTCGGCCTTGTTGTCGTCGAGCTGCCTCATCAGCAGACGCACCTGGCTCAGCACCGACGTCGCCGAGCCCTCCCGGCCCTCGAGCGCGTTGTTGATCTCGCTGGTGATGGTCTTGAGCTGACCCACGCCGCCGCCGTTGAGCAGCAGGCTCAGCGCACCCAGGACCTCCTCGACCTCCGGGTTGCGGCCGGACCTCTCCAGCGGGATCACGTCGCCGTCGCCCAGGAGCGCGGAGCTGGCGCCCGACTCGGGCGGCCCGAGCGAGACGAACTTCTCGCCGAGCAGACTGGTCTGGCGGAGCTCGGCGATCGCGTTGTCGGGCAGCTTCACGTCCTTGCGAAGCTCGAGGGTCACCTCCGCGACCGCGCCGTCCAGGCGGACGTCGGTCACCTTGCCGACGTTGACGTCGTTGACCTTCACCGTCGACTGCGGCACCAGGTCGAGCACGTCGCGGAACTTCACGGTGACGGTGATCGGGTCGCGCGCCGGTGTCGGTGCCGCCGGGCAGCGGCAGGCTGTAGACGCTGGCGTCACAGGCTGCCAGGAGGGGCAGCACGAACGCCGCCAGCACGGTGAGCACCCGGGCTCGTCGCTTCATCGCGCACCCTCCTGATGAGGGGCCACGAGGCCACCGAGCGACGGGTCGAAGCGGTCGCCCGCCCGGACGCCGGCACCGAACGGAGCCGCGCGGGAGGCACCTGGCAGGCCGGGCAGCTTGCCGGGCAGGAGCTTCTTGATGATGTCGCAGGCGTTGGCCGGGTCGTCCGCCTGCTCCACGATGCTGCACAGCAGCAGGGCCGGGTCGTTCTCGACCTGGCCGACGAGCTCGCCGAGGTTGGCCCGGGTGTCGAGCGTGCCGGCCTGCGGGTTGTAGGTCAGCGCGAGGTTGTTGAGCGCGAGCGGCCCGGCGCGCAGGATCTCGTCGAGGGAGTCGCGCTGCTTGACGAGCACCTTCGAGACCCGGTTGAGGCCGGCGATGTTGCGGCCCAGGATCTCGCGGTTCTCGCGGACGAAGCCGGAGACCTGCTCCAGCGCCCCGCCGAGGTTGTCCAGGGCGGCGGCCAGCTCCTGGCGCTCGCCGCTCAGCATCCCCGAGATGCGCGCGAGCGACCGGTTGAACTGCCGCACGGTCGTGTCGTTCTCCGCCAGCGTCTGCAGGAACGACTGCAGCTTCTCGGCGGTCCCGAACAGCTCCTCGCGGTTGTTCGACAGCGTCTGGCTGAAGCGCCCGAAGTCCTCGATCGTCTGGTGGAAGGCGGCGCCCTGGCCGCCGAAGTTGTCGGCGGTCACCTCGAGCAGGTCGGAGAGGGCGCCCTGGCGGTTGGCGCCGGTCGGGCCGAGAGCGACGTTGAGGTCGTTGAGGCTCGAGTAGACCTGGTCGAGCTCGAGCGGCATCGAGGTGCGGTCGGTGCTGAGCTCGGCGCCGTCGGGGAGCACCGGCCCGCCGTCGTACGCCGGCGTGAGCTGGACGAACCGGTCGCCGACGATCGACGGCGCGATGATCACGGCGCTGGCGTCCTCCGGGATCTGCACGTCGGCGTCGTAGGACATCGTCACCTCGACGTCGGTGCCCGACGGGGTCACCGCCTCGACGCTGCCCACCGCGACGCCGAGCACCCGCACGTCGCTGCCCACGAAGATGGAGATGGTGCGCGGGAAGTGCGCGACGAAGGTCTTGCGCTCCTCGCCGCCGAAGCCCGGCTTGAAGGTCACCAGCGCGGCGACGAGGAGGCCGACGACCAGTGCCGGCACGAAGTACCTCTTGAGAGCCAGTCCATCACCGGGCCTCCGGGACGGGCGGGAGGTTCTGGATGTAGGTGTCGAACCAGGGGCCGGTGCCGAGGGTGTTGGCGAAGACGCGGTAGAACGGCGCCATCAGCCGCAGGCTGTTGTCGAGGTTGTCCTCGTTCTTGTTCAGCACCGCGACCACGCTCTCGAGGTGCTCGAGCGCCGGCTTGAGGTCGGCCCGGCTCTGCTTGACCAGCAGCGTCAGCTCCTTCGAGAGCTGCGACGTCGAGACCAGCAGGTCGTGCACGGAGTCACGGCGGGCGACAACGGCCCGGAAGAGCACGTCGGAGTCGCTCATCAGCCTGATGATGTCCTCGTCCCGCTCGTCGAGGACGCCGCTGACCTTGCCGAGGTTGCGCAGCAGCGAGTTGATCTGGCTGTCGCGCGCGGCGACGTTGGCAGACAGGGCCGACACACCACTGAGAGCCTCGCGGAACTCCTCGGGCGTGTTGCGCGTCAGGTCGGCCAGCACCGTCATCGACTCGGCCAGCCGGTCGGTGTCGATGCGCTCGGAGGTCTCAGCCAGTCCTTGGAAGGCCTCGACGACGTCGTACGGCGAGGTGGTGCGCTCGACGGGGATCTCGGTCTCCTCGGCGAGCTGGCCCTCGCCGGCGGGCTCGAGCGCCAGGAACATCGCGCCCAACAGGGTCTTCACCTTGATGGCGGCACCGGTCTCGGAGCCGAACTGCGACTCGGTGTCGACCCGGAACCCCACGCGCACCTGGTTGCCGTCGAGCTCGATGGACTCGACCTTGCCGACGCGCACGCCCGCGATCCGCACCTCGTCGTTGACCTTGAGGCCTCCCGCCTCCGAGAAGGCGGCGTAGTAGGTGTCGCCACCGCCGATGAGCGGCAGGTCCTGCGCGCGGAAGGACAGCAGGATCACTGCGGCGATGGCGACCAGGCCGATCGCGCCGACGACGACGGGGTTGCGCTCCCTGAACGGGGTCATGACAGGGCGCACCTCTCGGACCCGGTCTGGTAGGACACCGGGAGGTTGACGCCGGCGGGCAGGATGACACGGCCCTGGAACTCGCAGAGGTAGAAGTTGAACCACGAGCCGTAGATCGCGGTCCGGCCGACCTTCTCGAGCTTGATCGGCAGCACCTGGAGGGCCCGGTCGAGCTCGGCCTTGTTGGCGTCGAGGTTGCCGGCGACCTGGCGCAGCCCCTCGATGTCACGCACGAACGGCCTGCGGATGCTCGAGACCAGGTCGGCGGTCTCGACGGAGAGAGCCGAGACCTCGTCGAGGGAGGAGAGGATCGCGTTGCGGTCCTTCTTGAGACCGCCCACGAGGTCGCGGAAGCTGGTGATCAGCCGGCCGAGCTGCTCGTCGCGGTCGCCCACGTGGACCAGGACCTCGTTGAGGTTGTCGATGAGGTCGCCGATGACCTGGTCGCGGGCGGCCAGGGTCTGCGTCACCGACGCCGTGTGACCGAGCAGCGACTCGAGCGTGCCGCCCTCACCCTGGAAGACCTGGACGATCTCGTAGGAGAGCGTGTTGATGTCGGCGGGTGAGAGCGCCTGGAAGAGCGGCTTGAAGCCGTTGAAGAGCAGGGTCAGGTCGAGAGCGCCCTGGGTGCGCTCCAGCGGGATCGTGGCACCCTCGGGAAGGCGCGTGCCGTCGCCGATCCCCTCGCTCAGGGAGAGGTAGCGCTGGCCGACCAGGTTGCGGTAGCGGATCAGCGCCTTCGTCGCACCGCTGATCGAGGTCGAGTCGTCGACCGTGAACGAGACCAGCGCGCGGGTCCGCTCGACGATCTCGACGTCGCTGACGCTGCCGACCTTGACGCCCGCGACGCGCACGTCGTCACCCTTGACGACACCGGTCGCGTCGGCGAAGACGGCCTGGTAGTCGCGGCTGCTGGAGAACGAGATGTTGCCGATGGTCACCACCAGCACGGCCGTGGCCAGCGTCGTCACCACCATGAAGATCAGCAGCTTGACCAGGTCGGCCGAGGTCCTCTTGTCCAGGCGCGGGCTCATCGCAGGCTCACCTCCGCCCCCCTGGCCATCGGCGCGACCAGCAGCACGCCGAGGTCGTCGACCTGCTCGGGCGTGACGCCGAGCACCGGGCCGAGCAGGGCGCGCAGCATGCCGGCCTCGTCGGGGCCACCCACCAGACCCATGCCGTCGGACCGACTCGTCTTGGCTGCGGCGTCGCCGAAGCCGGGAGCGACCCGCGACGTGCCCTTGCCGGTCGGCTCGTCGACGCCGTCGTCGAAGTCGGGTTGCGAGCTGACCGGGTTCTCCTGCGTGCCCGGGGGGCTCGGCAGGTTCACACAGTTCGGGCCGCGCTTGTCACCGAAGCGGGGGGCGTCGGCGACCGTGTAGCCGCGCGGCTGGTTGGGCAGCAGCTCGAGCACGATGTGGAGGGTGAAGCCGCGGAACGCCTCGGCCTGGGCCCTGCCGGCGCCGACGATGCCACCGAGCAGGCAGGGGTACTCCGGGGCGTACTTGGCGAACACCCGGAGCTGGGCGGCGCTGAGGTCTCCGAGGCGGATCAGGTTGTCCTCGTTGTCGTCCAGGAAGGTGCGGGCGGTGTCGGAGAACGACGCGACGTCGCGGAAGAGCGCGTGCAGCTTGGCCTCGCGGCCCTCGAGGGTCCCGGTGGTCGTGATGGTGTCGCGCAGGATCTGCGCGACGTCGGGGAGCACGTCGACGTACAGGTCTGACACGCGGGCGGTGAGGCGCAGGTCCTCGACGATGTCGGGGATCTGCGGGTTGACCCGCTGGAGGTAGGCGTCGAGGGTCTCGAGGTTCTCCCCCACGCTCTCGCCGCGGCCCTCGAGCGCCGTCGCGAGCGCGTTGAGCGTGTAGTTGATGTCGGCCGGGCTCACCGCGCGCAGCAGCGGGTAGAGGTCCGAGAGCACCTTCTCGACCTCGATCGAGACCTCGGTGCGATCGATGACGGCGTCGGCCCTGATCGTCCCGGACGGGCCCGACTCGGGCACCTCGAGCGAGACGTACTTCTCGCCGAACAGGGTCTTGGGCACGATCGACCCGGTGACGTTGGCCGGGATCGTGTCGAGCTGGTCGGGGTAGATCCCGAGCGTCAGCACGGCGCCGTCGGCGTCGGCGTCGACGTCGAGCACCTCGCCGACGATGACGCCGCGGGTCTTCACGTCGGCCCGCGTCGGGCAGCTGGAGGCCGATCTTCGAGGTCCGCAGGGTCAGCTCGGCGTAGTCGGTCCACTTCTTGGTGAAGATGCCGTAGGTCACGTAGACGCCGAGCACGAGCATCGCGAGGAACACGATGCCCAGCGCCTTGTGATGCTGGTCGAGTCTCATGGAGCTATCCGGCCAGTCTCACCGTGGTCGTGGTGCCCCAGATCGCCATGGAGAGGAACAGGTCGATCACGTTGATGGCGACGATCGAGGTGCGCACCGCGCGGCCGACCGCGACACCCACGCCGGCGGGACCGCCGGTGGCGTGGTAGCCGTGGTAGCAGTGGATGAGGATCACGACGACCGCGAAGACCAGCACCTTGCCGAAGCTCCACAGCACGTCGCCGGGTGGCAGGAACTGGTTGAAGTAGTGGTCATAGGTGCCGGTCGACTGACCGAAGAACTGCGTGACGGTGAGCCTCGTCGCGAAGTACGACGACAGCAGCCCGATCACGTAGAGCGGGACGATCGCGATCAGCCCGGCGATGATGCGCGTGGTCACCAGGAACGGCAGTGAGGGGATCGCCATCACCTCGAGCGCGTCGACCTCCTCCGAGATCCGCATCGCGCCGAGCTGGGCGGTGAAGCCGCAGCCGACTGTCGCGGCGAGCGCGATGCCGGCGACGAGCGGGGCGATCTCGCGGGTGTTGAAGTACGCCGACACGAAGCCGGAGAACGCCGCGGTGCCGAGCTGGTTGAGCGCGGCGTACCCCTGGAGGCCGACGTTGGTGCCGGTGAAGAAGGTGAGCGCGGTGATGACGCCGACGGTGCCGCCGATCACCGCGAGCGCGCCGGAGCCGAGGGTCACCTCGGCGAGCAGCCGCAGGATCTCCTTCTTGTAGCGCGTGATCGTGCGCGGCGTCCACGCGAGCGCCCGGGCGTAGAAGGCGAGCTGCTCGCCCATCGTGTCGAGGGAGCGCATCGGGCGTCGGTAGACGCTCCTGAGATCAGCCATGTGGGCGCACCTAACCCGTCTTCGGTGGCACGAGCTGGAAGTAGAGCGCGCTCATGACGACGTTGACGACGAAGAGGAGCAGGAAGGTGATGACGACGGACTCGTTGACGGCGTCGCCGACGCCCTTGGGGCCGCCGGCGGCGTTCATGCCCTTGTAGCGACGCCACGATCGCGGCGATCATCCCGAAGACCAGCGCCTTGACCATGCCCTGCCAGAGGTCGGGCAGCTGGGCGAGCGCGGTGAAGCTGGCGAGGTAGGCACCCGGGGTGCCGTCCTGGAGCATCACGTTGAAGACGTAGCCGCCCGCGACGCCGACGACGCTGACCAGGCCGTTGAGGAAGACCGCGACCACCATGCAGGCGAGCACGCGCGGGACGACGAGGCGCTGGATCGGGTCGATCCCGAGCACCATCATCGCGTCGAGCTCCTCGCGGATCTTGCGCGCGCCGAGGTCGGCGGCGATCGCCGAGCCGCCGGCGCCGGCGATGAGCAGGGCGGTGGCGATGGGGCCGGCTTCGCGGACGATGGCGAGAACGGCGGCGGAGCCGGTGAACGACTGCGCGCCGAACTGCTTGATCAGCCCACCGACCTGCAGCGCGATGACCGCCCCGAACGGGATCGCCACCAACGCCGTCGGGACGATCGTCACCGAGGCGATGAACCAGGCCTGCTGGATGAACTCGCGCAGCTGGAACGGGCCGGCGGAAGAGCTGGCGGCCGACGTCGAGGCCGAACGCGAAGAGCTTGCCGGCGGTGCCGACGGGCCGCGAGCAGGCTGGGAGTCGTGATCGAGGACATCTCAGCACCCCCGGTGCCATGACATCTGGCGGCTCGAAGGAGCCGGGCGGCGGCGTGATGCCGTTCTCGCGGCACCACGCGCCGGGCTCGCGCTGGCTGCGGCGCGGGATGCCGTTGGAGGGCTCCGAGCTGGAGCGGGATCGGCGGCAGGGGCGGCAGGTCCTCGTCCTTCTCCGCAGCCAGCTCGTCGGCGTCCTTCTCCTCCGACATGCCGATCGGGCCGACGCGCTGGGCGTTGAGGAACTGGCGCACGACCGGCTCCTCCGAGCTGAGCAGCATCTCGCGCGGGCCGAACATCGCCAGGTGCCGGTGGTAGAGCAGCCCGATGTTGTCGGGCACGGTCCGCGCGGTGTTGATGTCGTGGGTGACGATCAGGAACGTCGCGTCGATCTGGGCGTTGAGGTCGATGATGAGCTGGTTGAGGAACGCCGTGCGCACCGGGTCGAGGCCGGAGTCGGGCTCGTCGAAGAGCACGATCTCGGGATCGAGCACGAGCGCGCGGGCCAGGCCGGCGCGCTTGCGCATGCCGCCGGAGATCTCGCCGGGGAGCTTGTCCTCGGCGCCGAGCAGGCCGACGAGGTCCATCTTCTCCATGACGACGTCGCGGATCTCCGACTCGGACTTCTTGGTGTGCTCGCGCAGGGGGAAGGCGACGTTGTCGTAGAGGTTCATCGAGCCGAACATCGCGCCGTCCTGGAACAGCACGCCGAAGAGCTTGCGGATCTCGTAGAGGTCGCGCTCGGAGCAGCTCGCGATGTCGGTGCCCTCGATGAGGATCGAGCCACTGGTCGGGCTTGAGCAGGCCGATCAGGGTCTTCAGGAAGACCGACTTGCCCGTGCCCGAGGGGCCGAGCATCACGCAGATCTCGCCGGCCGGCACGGTCAGCGTGACGTCGCCCCAGATGAGCTGCTTGCCGAAGGACTTGGTCAGCTGGTTGACCTGGATCTCCACGCCCACGGCGCGACCACCCTCCCTCGACCTCGGGGTGCCCGCATTCGGTCAGCGCCCGGTCAGCCCTCCCTGCCGCCCGCGCGCACGGGCACACTCAGGGGAACAACGGGACCGGGCGCCGGAGGTTACCGGACACGTGGACGGTCGTGTCGCGGGCAGCGAGGAGCAGGTGGGCGGAGGTCGGCCGTCGCGCCCGGCTCGCATGACGTCGTGCCAGAGCCGACCGGCGGTCGAGCGTCGCGCAGCGTCGCCTAGGTCCGCGGTTGGCGAGCGGACCGCGGTCCTGCTGACCGCCTGTGCGACCGGCGAGCTCCAGCCGCGCCGCAGGCCAGCAACGGCCCTGACGCGAGCCGTCTGAACGCGCGCGACGACGGCCGAGCCGCGAAGGACGTCAGCCGGCGTCGGCGACGTCGAGGGCGGCGTCGATGATCTCCAGACCGCGGCGGGCGTCGTCGTCGGAGATGGTCAGCGGCGGGACGACGTGGATGCGGTTGTAGTTGACGAACGGGATCAGCCCGGCCGCCTTGCAGGCGGCGGCGGTGGCGTTCATGGCCGGGCTCGTGCCGCCGTACGGCGCGAGCGGCTCCTTGGTCGCGCGGTCGCGGACCAGCTCGATCGCCCAGAAGACACCGAGGCCACGCACCTCGCCGACGCTGGGGTGGTCGGCGGCGATCTTCTCCAGGCCGGGCCCGAACACCTCGCGTCCGAGGCGGGCGGCGTTCTCGACGATGCCCTCCTCCTTCATCGTCTCGATGGTGGCGACGGCGGCGGCGCAGGCGAGCGGGTGGCCGGAGTAGGTCGAGCCCGCCGGGGTAGACGCGCTCGTCGAAGGTGGCCGCGATGGCGTCGCTGATGACGACTCCGCCCAGCGGGACGTAGCCGGAGTTGACGCCCTTGGCGAAGGTGATCAGGTCGGGGACGACGTTGCCGTGCTCGAAGGCGAACCAGCGAGCCGCTGCGGCCGAAGCCCGCCATCACCTCGTCGGCGATGTAGACGATGCCGTGCTGGTCGCAGAGCTCGCGTACGCCGGCGAGGTAGCCGGGCGGCGGCGGCATGATGCCGGCGGTGCCGGGGATCGACTCGAGGACGATCGCGGCGATCGGACTGCGCACCCTCGAGCGCGATGACCTGCTCGAGGTGGGCGAGCGCGCGCTCGCACTCCTCCTCCTCGGTGGTCGCGTGGAACGCACTGCGGTAGAGGAACGGGCCGAAGAAGTGCACCGTGCCGGCGCTGCCGTGGTCGTTGGGCCACCGCCGCGGGTCGCCGGTCACGTTGACCGCGAGCGCCGTGCCACCGTGGTAGGAGCGGTACGTCGAGAGCACCTTGATCCGATCCGGTGTGCAGCCGCGCCATCCGGATGGCGTGCTCGACGGCGTCGGCACCGCCGTTGGTGAAGAAGACCTTCTCCAGACCGTCGGGCGCGAGGCCGGCGATCAGCCGGGCGGCCTCCGAGCGGGCGGCGTTGGCCGTGCCCGGGGCGATCGTGCACAGCTGAGCTGCCTGGGCCTGGATCGCCGCGACCACCGCGGGGTGCTGGTGTCCGATGTTGGTGAACACCAGCTGCGAGGAGAAGTCGAGATAGCTGGTGCCCTGGTCGTCCCACACCGTCGAGCCCTCGGCCCTGGTGACGACCATCGGGCTTCAGCGCGCCCTGCGCCGACCACGAGTGGAAGACGTGGGCGCGGTCGAGCTCGAAGGTGCGGCTCTCGTCGATCATGGGTGCTCCTGCTGCCGTGCTGGAAGGTGGCGTTGCGGATCAGTCGTTCTGCGGGAAGCCGAGGTCGACGCCCTGCGAGCGCCGGGCCGCCGGGTCGCCCCAGCGCGAGGTGACCACCTTGCCACGGGTGAAGAAGTGCACGCCCTCGGTGCCGTGGGCGTGGGAGTCGCCGAACAGCGAGCGCTTCCAGCCGCCGAAGGAGAAGTACGCCATCGGCACCGGGATCGGCACGTTGATCCCGACCATGCCGACCTCGACCTCGTTCTCGAACAGGCGGGCCGCGGCGCCGTCGCCGGTGAAGATCGCGGTGCCGTTGCCGTACTGGTTGGCGTTGATCAGGTCGAGACCCTCGCGGTAGCTGGCGACGCGGACGACCGAGAGCACCGGGCCGAAGATCTCCTCGGTGTAGATGCTCATGTCCGGGCGAGACGTGGTCGAACAGCGTGGGGCCGACCCAGTAGCCGGCCTCCGCGCCGCTCACCTCGGGGCTGCGACCGTCGACGACGACCTTCGCGCCCGACTCCTCGCCCTGGCGGATGAAGTCGAGGACCCGGTCGGCGTGCTCGCGGGTGACCAGCGGTCCCATGTCGGCCTCGCGACCACCCTGGTCGGACGCGCACCCTTGGCGCCGTCGCCGACGCGGATGCCGCCGGTGCGGTCGGCGATCCGGGCGACGAGGTCGTCGCCCACCGGGTCGACCGCCACGACCACGCTGATCGCCATGCAGCGCTCACCGGCCGAGCCGTAGCCGGCCGAGACGGCGGCGTCGGCCACAGCGTCGAGGTCGGCGTCCGGCAGGACGAGCATGTGGTTCTTGGCGCCGCCGAGCGCCTGCACCCGCTTGCCGGCGGCGCGTGCCGGTCTCGTAGACGTACTCCGCGACGGGCGTCGACCCGACGAAGCTGATCGCGGCGACGTCCGGGCTGTCAGCAGCGCGTCGACGGCGACCTTGTCGCCCTGGAGCACGTTGAAGACGCCGCCGGCAGGCCGGCCTCGGCCCACAGCCGGGCGATCCAGATCGACGCCGAGGGGTCCTTCTCGCTGGGCTTGAGGACGACGGTGTTGCCGCAGGCGATCGCGACGGGGAAGAACCACATCGGCACCATGGCCGGGAAGTTGAAGGGGCTGATCACGCCGACGACGCCGAGCGGCTGCCGGATCGAGTGGACGTCGACGCCGGTCGAGACGCTCTCGGAGTAGCCGCCCTTGAGCAGGTGCGGGATGCCGCAGGCGAACTCCACGACCTCGAGGCCGCGCGAGATCTCACCGAGGGCGTCGGAGTGCACCTTGCCGTGCTCGCGGGTGATGATCTCGGCGAGCTCGTCCTTGCGGGAGTCGAGCAGCTCGCGGAACGCGGAACAGCACCTTCGCCCGGGTGGTGATCGACGACGCGGCGCCAGGTGGCGGCGGCCGCCTTGGCGGCGGCGATGACGGCCTGGCGTCGGCCGGTCGGCGACGACCATCCGCCCGGTGACCTGCCCGGTGGCCGGGTTGGTCACGTCGAGGGTCTTGCCCGACGTTCCAGCCTGCTCTTTGCCACCGAACCAGTGGTTGATCGTGTCTGAATTCTGCGGAATTCGTCGCCATGGCGGGATTCTGCCACCCTTTCGGTCGAAATGACCAACGAGAGACCGGCCTTCGTCGTCCGAGAGACAGGCTTCGGTCGACCGCTGGTCGAGTAGCGAGCCCTGCGAGCGTATCGAGACCTACTCCGGGAACGCCAACGGCGACCACCCGCTCGGGGTGGCCGCCGTGCGGCACGTGGCTCGCCGATCCGAGCCCGGTCTCGTCACCGGGCCTTGTCGCGGCTTCGTCCCTCAGCCGCGGGCCCTGCTCGACCTGACCGAGCGACGCCGAGAGCGACTTCGCGGTCACCTGGCCGGGTCTCGTCACCGGGCCTTGTCGCGGCTTCGTTCCTCAGCCGCGGGCCCTGCTCGACCTGACCGAGCGACGCCGAGAGCGACTTCGTCGCTCTCGGCTGCTCGATCACTTCAGGGTGACGGTGGCGCCGGCGGCCTCGAGGGCCTCCTTGGCCTTCTCGGCCACGTCCTTGGGAGCGTTCTCGATCACGGTCTTCGGCGCGGCCTCGACCAGGTCCTTGGCCTCCTTCAGGCCGAGGGAGGTCAGGGCGCGCACCTCCTTGATGACGTTGATCTTCTTGTCGCCGGCGGCCTCGAGGACGACCTCGAACTCGTCCTGCTCGGCGGCAGCCTCGGCGGCGCCGCCGCCGGCCGCAGCGGCACCCGGGGCCGCGGCAACCGCGACCGGGGCAGCGGCGGTGACGCCGAAGGTCTCCTCGAACTGCTTCACGAACTCGCTCAGCTCGATCAGCGTCATCTCCTTGAACGCGTCGAGCAGCTCGGTGGTGGTGAGCTTCGCCATGGTGGCGTTTCCTTCCGTTGTGTGGCTCCGCGGTACGTCGCGGGGCCGATGTGTTCTACAGGTGGTGGTCAGCCCGGTCCGAGTGGACGGATCAGGCGTCGGTGCTCTCGGTCGCCTCGTCGGCAGCAGCCTCGTCGGTGGCCTCCGCGGCGGGGGCGTCGTCGGACGCCTCCTCGGCGGGGGCCTCGTCAGCGGCGGCAGCCTCGTCGGCAACCGGGGGCTCCTCGGCAGCGGCGGGCACACCGGCACCACCTGCGAGGATCGTGGGGTCGCTCCTCGGCCTTGGCCTGCAGCGCACCCGCGAGACGGGCGGCCTGGGCCAGCGGCGCGTTGAGCAGGTAGACGGCCTGGGACAGCGAGGCGAGCATCGCGCCCGCCAGCTTGCCCAGGAGCACCTCGCGCGACTCGAGGTCGGCCAGCTTGGCGACCTCCTTCGCGTCGAGGACGGCGCCGTCGAGGTACCCGCCCTTGATGACCAGGGTGGGGTTGGCCTTGGCAAAGTCACGCAGACCCTTCGCCGCCTCGACCACGTCGCCGTTGATGAAGGCGATCGCGGTCGGGCCGGTGAGCAGGTCGTCGACGCCAGTCATCCCGACCTCAGCGGCCGCGAGCTTGGCGAGCGTGTTCTTGACCACGGCGTAGTTGGCGTCCTGGCCGAGGGAGCGCCGCAGTTCCTGCAGCTGCTTCACGGTCAGGCCGCGGTACTCGGTGAGCACGGCTCCGGCGGACTCGTTGAACGACTCAACGATGTCCGCGACGGCGGCCGCCTTCTCTGCCCGCGCCATGGGTCTCCTTCACGTTGTCGATGAGACCCCGGCATCCTGACGCGTGAGAAAAACGAACGCCCCGGGCACAGGATGCCCAGGGCGTGGAACCGCAGGTCCGGTGTGAACGGGCCCTGCTGGTCTAGCTCTGTCACCTGCGCGGGTCGTCCGCCTCTCGGCGGCGCCTTCGGCCTCCGTCCCCGCGAGCGGGAGCGTCGACGACCGGCGGTCTCTGGTACAGCCGCCCACTCTACGGCGACTGCCGCGGGCAGCGACCAAATCGCAGGTCCGTCCGGGCCGATCGGTCAGTCCGCGCACCCATCCCTTCGGGCCATTTCCGACCATTCGCGTCATGATCGAGCCTGGCCCACGTTTCAATCCCATCATGGACCCGAAGTTCACCCCCCTCATGGAGGTCCTCGAACGCACCGACCTCCGCCTTCGATCCGACGAGCCCGACGCCACGTTCTGGCCGACCGGCTTCGGTGTCCTGGACGACGCCATCGGCGGCGGCCTGCGCGCAGGCTCGTTGAGCCTCATCGCCGGCCCCCAGGGTCTCGGCAAGTCGACGTTCGCCCTCCAGGTCTCCCGCAACGCCGTCGTCGCGGGCCGGCCGGCCATCTACTTCTCCTACGAGCTCGAGGCCGAGAACCTCCTGCAGAAGCTCGTGGCTCTCGAGGCCGCCGAGATGGACCCGCTCGAGTGCCCCTCGCTGGCGCAGATCCGCGCCGTGTTCGAGGGCACCGACGGGGCCGACGGCGGCCTGGTCGACCGGATGCAGGCCCTGCCCAACGGGGTCCAGGCGCTGCTGCAGGTGCATTCGTACGCCGAGCGCTTCGTCGCCTACCGATCGACGTCGATGCACACCACGCTCGACGTCATCGCGGACGCCGTCAAGGAGCTCACCATCCGCACCGGCGAGGCGCCGCTGGTCGTCGTCGACTACCTCCAGAAGGTCTGCGAGCCCGAGGGCGCCGACGACAACGAGAAGATCACCCGCATCACCGAGCGTCTCAAGGACCTCTCCATCGAGTTCGCGTGCCCGGTGCTCGCCGTCGCGGCGGCGGACCGGGAGGGTCTCGAGCCCGGGTCGCGGATGCGCGCGCGGCACATGCGCGGCTCGACGGCCCTGGCCTACGAGCCCGACCTCGTGCTGATCCTGAACACCAAGTCCGACATCGTCGCCCGGCACCACCTGATGTACGACGGCGACGCGGCCGCCCGGTTCCGCAACTACGCGGTCCTCACCATCGAGAAGAACCGCTCCGGGTCTCGACGGTGGCGAGTTCGAGTTCCGCAAGCGGTTCGAGCAGGGACGCTTCGAGACAACGGCAAGGTCGTGACCGAGAAGCTGGTCGACGAGCGGGTCTTCACCGAGTGATTCGGCGCCCGCCCGGCAGCGCCGGGCGAGTATTGGCAATCCCGCCTTAAGTAGCGCCCGCGCGTGTTTGAATCTGCTCGTGGACCGGAAGTCGACCCCTCTCATGGAGGTGCTCGAGCGCACCGACGTCGCGCCTGCGAGCCGAGGGCGAGGACACCCGTCTCTGGCCGACCGGGTTCAAGCTGCTCGACGACACCATCGGCGGCGGGCTGCGCGCCGGCACGCTGACCCTCCTCGCCGGACCTCAGGGCCAGGGGAAGACCACGTTCGCGCTCCAGGTCGCCCGCAACGCCGTGGTCGCCGGCCGCACCGCGCTGTTCTTCTCCTACGAGCTCGAGGCCGAGTCGCTCCTGCAGAAGCTGGTGGCTCTCGAGGCCGGCGAGCTCGACCCGCACGAGGCGCCCAACCTGAATGCGATCCGGGCCGTCTTCGAGGGCACCGACGGTGGCGACGGCGGTCTCCTGGACCGGCTGGAGGCGCTGCCGGGCGGCGTGAACGCGCTGCTCCAGGTGCACCGCTACGCCGAGCGCCTGGTCACCCACCGCTCGACGACGAGCCACACCGGCATCGCCTCGATGGTCGAGCAGATCGAGGACGTCAAGGCCGCCCAGGGTGAGGCGCCGCTGGTGATCGTGGACTACCTCCAGAAGGTGCACGACCCCAAGGACGTGTCCGAGGACGAGCAGACCACCCGCATCACCGAGCAGCTCAAGGACCTCGTCGATCGAGTTCGACTGCCCGGTGCTGGCCATCGCCGCCGCCGACCACGAGGGCCTCCAGCCGGGTACCCGTCTGCGCGCCCGGCACCTGCGCGGCTCGACGGCGCTGGCCTACGAGCCCGACCTGGTGCTGATCCTCAACACCAAGTCCGACATCGTCGCCCGGCACCACCTGATGTTCGACGGCAACAGCCACGAGCGGTTCCGCAACTGGTCTGTGCTCACCGTCGAGAAGAACCGCGCCGGTCACGACGGGGCCGAGCTGGAGTTCAAGAAGCGCTTCGACCAGGGCCGCTTCGAGAGCGACGGCAGCGCCGTCGCCGAGCGCCTCGTCGACGAGCGCGTCTACGTCGAGTAGAGCGTCAGGCCGGGAGCACCCGGACAGGAGCGCCGGCCAGCCAGGCCTCGATGTCCTCGACGACGCCGCGGTGAAGAACGTCGCGTAGTTGGCGTGCGTGACGTAGCCGAGGTGCGGGGTCGCGAGCACCCGCGGGTGCCGGCGCAGCGCGGTGTCCGGGCGGCAGCGGCTCCTCGTCGTACACGTCGAGTCCTGCGCCCGCGATCGTCCCGGCGTCGAGCGCGGCCAGCAGGGCGGCGGTGTCGACGAGGCCGGCGCGCGAGGTGTTGACGAGGTACGCCGTGGGGCGCATCGCGCCGATCTCGGCGGGCCCGACGATGCCGCGGGTCGCTGTCGGCGAGCACCAGGTGCAGGGACACGACGTCGGCGGTCGGCGAAGAGCTCCTCCTTGCCGACCAGGCGGGCCCCGACGGCAGCCGCTCGCTCCTCGGTGAGGTGCGGGCTCCACGCGACGACGTCCATCCCGAAGGCCCGACCTACGTCGGCGACGCGCGGTGCCGATCTTGCCCAGGCCGACCAGGCCGAGCGTGGCGCCGGCCAGGTCGGTCGCCCACGGTCCGCTGCCACGGCCCGTCCGCGCGCAGGCCGACCGACTCCTGCGACGACGTGCCGGGCGAGGCCGAGGATGAGCGCCCAGGTCAGCTCCCCCGGCGGGCGTGGGCGAGCTGGGCGTGCCGCAGACCGTGATGCCGCAGCTCGGCGCAGGCGGCCAGGTCGATCGAGGCGTTGCGCATGCCGGTCGTCACCAACAGGCGCAGGCCGGGTAGCCGCGCCAGCCGGGCGGCCGGTGAACGGCGGTCCGCTCGCGCATGGCGACCACGATCTCGGCGCCGGCCAGGGCCGACACGACGGCATCGTCGTCGGCGAGCGGTTCGCGCACCGTCTCGACGCGACACCTCCGCAGCCGGCCCCAGTCGGCGTACGACATCGCGACACCCTGGTAGTCGTCGAGCACCACGCAGCGCATGCCCGCCATTGTGCTGGGTCGATCCTGTCGGTTCATCAGCAACGGCGCCCGACCAGAAGGCCGGGCGCCGCTGTCGAGGGCGGGTGAGGCTCAGGCCTCGTCCTCCACCGCGACGTTCTTCGTGCGGTTGGGGTCGACCTGGACGCCGGGGCCCATGGTCGTCGAGAGGGTGACCTTCTTGACGTAGCGGCCCTTGGAGCTGGCCGGCTTGAGCCGGAGCACCTCCTCGAGCGCGGCAGCGTAGTTCTCGGCCAGCTGGACCTCGTCGAAGGAGGCCTTGCCGATGATGAAGTGCAGGTTGGCGTGCCGGTCGACGCGGAACTCGATCTTGCCGCCCTTGATGTCCGCGACCGCCTTGGCCACGTCGGGCGTGACGGTGCCGGTCTTCGGGTTCGGCATCAGGCCACGCGGACCGAGCACGCGGCCCAGACGGCCGACCTTGCCCATCATGTCGGGGGTCGCCACGACGGCGTCGAACTCGAGCCAGCCACCGCTGACCTTGTCGATCAGCTCGTCGCCACCGACGACGTCGGCCCCGGCCTCACGGGCCGCGTCGGCCTTCTCGGCGTTGGCGAAGACCAGCACGCGAGCGGTCTTGCCGGTGCCGTGGGGGAGGTTGACGGTGCCACGCACCATCTGGTCGGCCTTGCGCGGGTCGACGCCCAGACGCATCACGACGTCGACGGTCTCGTCGAACTTCTTCTTGCTGCCGGACTTCGCGATCTTGATGGCCTTCAGCGGGGCGTAGAGCTCGTTCTTGTCGAACGCCTCGGCGGCTGCCCGGTAGGTCTTGCTGCGCTGCATGGTGTTCTCGTTTCTTCAAGAGGGTGTGGTCTGCGGACCAGCGCGGTCCTGCCACGGGGTGTGACGAAGGGACGACGTCAGGAGATGGTGACGCCCATGGAGCGGGCGGTGCCCTCGACGATCTTCATCGCCGCGTCGATGTCGTTGGCGTTGAGGTCGGGCAGCTTGGTCGTCGCGATCTCGCGGACCTGGTCCTTGGTCAGCTTGCCGACCTTCTCCTTGTGCGGGACGCCCGAGCCCTTCGAGAGACCGGCGGCCTTCTTGATCAGCTCGGCGGCCGGCGGGGTCTTGGTGATGAACGTGAACGAGCGGTCCTCGTAGATGGTGATCTCGACCGGGATCACGTTTCCGCGCATGGACTCCGTCTGGGCGTTGTAGGCCTTGCAGAAGTCCATGATGTTGACGCCGTGCGGACCGAGGGCGGTACCGACCGGCGGCGCCGGCGTCGCGGCACCCGCCTGGAGCTGGACCTTGACCAGCGCGGCGATCTTCTTCTTGGGAGGCATTGCTTCTTCTCTTTCTCTTCGTGGTCATGACGGGGGCTACCCCTGCCACTGGTGTTGCGTGAACAGTGTGCGGCGCGCCCGCGGCGAGCCGCGAATCCTCAGACCCGCTGAATCTGCGAGAACGACAGCTCCACCGGGGTCTCCCGGCCGAAGATCTCGACGAGCGCCTTGACCCGCTGCGACTCGGCGTTGATCTCGGTGATCGTCGCGTGCAGCGTGGCGAACGGGCCGTCGACGACCATGACCGAGTCGGACACGTCGAAGTCGGCGACCTCGACGGGCTTCTTCGCCGCGGTGCCGGACGACGAGGTGCCTCCTGCAGCGGCCACGGCCTCGGCCTCGGCGGCCGCGACGATCGCAGGGGCGAGCATCTTCTCGACCTCGTCGAGGCTCAACGGCACGGGCTGGTGGCTGTGACCGACGAAGCCGGTGACGGACGGGGTGTGCCGGACGGCGGCCCACGACTCGTCGGTGAGGTCCATCCGGACGAGCACGTAGCCGGGCAGGACGGTCCGCTTGACCATCTTGCGCTGGCCGTTCTTGATCTCCGCGACCTCCTCGGTGGGGACCCGGATCTCGTGGATGTAGTCCTCCATGTTGAGGGAGTGGATGCGGTTCTCGAGGTTGGCCTTCACCCTGTTCTCCATGCCGGAGTAGGTGTGCACCACGAACCAGTCGCCGAACTGGTCGCGCAGCTCGGCGCGGAACGCCTCGAGCGGGTCGACCGCGCGCCTCGGGCTCGTCCTCGGCCTCGGGCTCGGCCTCGGGGGCCGCGTCCTCGCGTCCTCGGCGTCCTCGGGGTCGAGTCCTCGTCGGTCTCGGGGGCCTCGAACGCGACCGCGGTGTCTGCCGCCTCCTCCACCACCGGCTCGTCCAGGTCGTCGGCGGCGTCAGCGGGGTCGGCCGGGTCGACGGGGTCGGCCGGGTCGACCGGGTCGGCCGGGTCGGCCGGGTCGACAGGGTCGGCCGGGTCGGCGGGGTCGGCCGGGTCGGCGGGTCGACCGGGTCGACGGGTCGGCCGGGTCAACGGGGTCGACCGGGTCGCGGGGTCGGGGACGCGTCGTCGGCTCGACGTCCGGGGCCGCCTCGTCGGTGGTCGCGGTGGTCTCGTCGTGCTCGGGGGACAGGTGCTGCTCAGTCACTGTTTCGTCTGCTCCGTTGTCATGTCGTCGATGCGGGCTGCCGCGGCGTGCGGCGGCCTAATCGCTGCCCTGGGTGAAGACCGCGAAGACCAGGCGGCCGAACGCGAGGTCCAGGGCCGACACGATCGCCATCATCACGACCACGAACACCATCACCACGAAGAAGTAGGTGACCAGCTGCTCCTGCGTCGGCCAGACCACCTTGCGGAGCTCGGCGACCACCTGGCGGTAGAACGTGGCCGGGCTGGTGCGCTTGGGCTCGCGGTCGCGAGGTCCGTCGCCCTTTCGCACCGTGCTGCTTTCGGACACGGTTCCACCTTCCTCTACTGCTGCTGTTCAGTGTGCTGCGGATCCGCCGGTCGCGGACCAGGTCTTGCAGGGCACGAGGGACTTGAACCCCCAACCTTCGGTTTTGGAGACCGATGCTCTGCCAGTTGAGCTAGTGCCCTCCGCCTATCGATGCCGATCGAGCTGGCGTGGCGGTCCGAGCCGCAGCCACACCCGTCGTAACGGGGGCAGGCACAAGCCTGTGGAGAACCACCAACGAGGAAGTCTAGGCGCAGACCCCTCAGGCTGGAAATCCGGTCCGGCTCTAGCATGAGGGACATGTCGGTCTCCTCCTCGTCGTCGTCCACCTCGACTCCGCGCGAGCGGCGGGTCTCCGCCCGGATCGGCGCCATCGCCGAGTCGGCCACGCTCAAGGTGGACGCGAAGGCGAAGGCGCTGAAGGCCGAGGGCCGACCGGTCATCGGGTTCGGAGCAGGCGAGCCGGACTTCCCGACGCCGGCGTACGTCGTCGAGGCGGCCGTCGATGCCTGCCGCGACCCGAAGAACCACCGCTACACCCCCGCCGGCGGTCTGCCCGAGCTCAAGAAGGCGATCGCGGAGAAGACCGCGCGCGACTCGGGCCTCGCAGGTCGAGCCGGCGCAGGTGCTCGTCACCAACGGCGGCAAGCAGGCCATCTACTCCGCGTTCGCCGCGATGCTCGACCCGGGCGACGAGGTGATCGTCCCGGCGCCGTACTGGACGACCTATCCCGAGGCGATCGCGCTCGCCGGCGGCAGCACCGTCGAGGTGCTGGCCGACGAGACCCAGGAGTACAAGGTCACCGTCGACGCAGCTCGAGGCCGCGCGCACCGAGCGCACCAAGGTGCTGCTGTTCGTCTCCCCGTCCAACCCCACCGGCGCGGTCTACACCGCCGACGAGATCCGGGCGATCGGCCAGTGGGTCGAGGACAACGGCCTGTGGGTGCTGACCGACGAGATCTACGAGCACCTCGTCTACGACGGGGTCGAGACGGGGTCGATGCCGGTGCTGTGCCCGTACCTCGCCGACAACTGCGTCGTGGTCAACGGCGTCGCCAAGACCTACGCGATGACCGGCTGGCGGGTCGGGTGGATGATCGGCCCGGCCGACCTGGTCAAGGCCGCCACCAACCTCCAGTCGCACGCGACCTCCAACGTCGCCAACGTCGCCCAGCGCGCTGCGCTGGCGGCGGTGTCCGGCGACCTGTCGGCGGTCGAGGAGATGAAGGCGGCCTTCGACCGGCGCCGCAAGACGATCGTCTCGATGCTCAACGAGATCGACGGCGTGGTCTGCCCGATGCCACAGGGCGCGTTCTACGCCTACCCGTCGGTCAAGGGTCTGCTCGGCAAGGAGTACGCCGGCCGCGTGATCGACACCTCGGCCGCGCTGTCGGAGTACATCCTCGACGAGGCCGAGGTCGCGGTCGTCCCGGGCGAGGCCTTCGGCTCCCCCGGCTACCTCCGTCTCTCCTATGCCCTCGGTGACGACGACCTGGTCGAGGGCATCAGTCGGCTCCAGAAGCTGTTTGGCTGACTCGAGTGCCGAGCTCGCACCTCGAGCGCGAAGCGCGAGGGGTGGGCTTGGGCCAAGGTCGCTCGCGACCTTGCCCAAGGCCCACCTCCACCTTCACTTCACCGGCTCCATGCGCCACTCCACGCTGCTCGAGCTCGCCGAGCGCGACGGCATCGCGCTGCCCGACTCGCTGGTCGAGGAGTGGCCCCCGCAGCTCTCGGCGGCCGACGAGAAGGGGTGGTTCCGCTTCCAGCGGCTGTACGACGTGGCGCGCTCGGTGCTGCGCACGCCCGACGACGTACGCCGGCTGGTCCGCGAGACCGCCGAGGACGACGTGCGCGACGGGGGGCGCTGGCTGGAGATCCAGGTCGACCCGAGCGGCTATGCCGCACGCTTCGGCGGGATCACGGAGTTCACCGACCTGGTGCTCGACTGCGTGCGCGACGCGGCCGGCCGCACCGGCCTGGAGATCGCGGTGGTCATCGCGGCCAACCGGACGCGGCACCCCTTGGATGCCCGCACCCTGGCCCGCCTGGCAGGGCAGTACGCCGGCCGCGGGGTCGTGGGCTTCGGGCTGTCCAACGACGAGCGGCGGGGGAGCACCGCCGACTTCGCGCCGGCGTTCGCCATCGCCGAGCGCGCGGGGCTGACGCTCGTCCCCCACGGCGGTGAGCTCCGGGGGCCTGAGCACATCCGGGCCTGCCTCGACCACCTGCACGCCGACCGTCTCGGGCACGGCGTGCGCTCGGCCGAGGACCCCGACCTCCTCGACCGGATCGTGCAGGCCGGCGTGGCCCTGGAGGTCTGCCCGGTCTCCAACGTCGCGCTCGGCGTCTACAGCGACCTCACGTCCGTGCCGCTCCCCCAGCTGCTCGACGCCGGCGCCACGGTGGCGCTCGGCGCCGACGACCCGCTGCTGTTCGGCTCGCAGCTGGCCTCGCAGTACGCCACCATGCGCGCCGCCCACGAGCTGACCGACGAGACCCTGGCCGAGCTGGCGCGGATGTCGTTTCGCGCATCGCGCGCGCCGGAGGCGCAGAAGCTGTCATGGATCGTCGCAGATCGACGCGTGGCTCGCGTCGAGCGATGACACCATGCCTGCGTGAAGGCGGTCCTGACCTCGGCTCTCGTGGCCTCGCTCGTCGTCTCGCTCTGCTCGTGCGGCACACGCACCGACCCACCCGACGACGCCGGCGTCGACGGGTCCGGTGCGACCGCGAGCCCGGCAGCCGCGGCCGGGGATGCGTTCGAGGACGCCGACTGGGCCGACTGGCCGAGCACTTACAGAGACGTCCGCCCGGCCAGCGACCCCGAGCTCGACGAGCTCGTCCGGCGCAGCGCGACCCTCAACGAGTCGTCGTGGACCGCCGGTGTGGGGCCCGGGCTGCTGCAGATCGCGTACACGCCCGAGCACGTCCGGGCCCGGATCCACGGGGTCGACGTCCGCCTGGACCCCCGGCGCATCGCGGAGCGGGCGGCGACGCCGCTGACGGTGTGCGACGTGACCTGCATCGAGACCTCCACGGCTGAGGAGAACCCGGGCGCGGCGGGCGGAGCACTCCCGATGGACTACATCTCCGTGCTCCAGCTGCTCTCGGTCCAGCTGGCCATGCCGCTCCTGGCCGAAGAGCTCCGCGACGTCGGGCCCGGGTTCTTCGCCACGGTCGGCTCCCCCATCGGTGATCTCGACTGCTTCCTCTACGCGTCCGAGGGCGCCGTCGCGTCCGAGCTCGAGGGCGACCCGATGACGCTCGACCCGGGCCAGGGGGAGTCCCGACCGGTGGCGTGCGTCGACGGCCGCGGGCTCGTGATCCCGCCCCCGGCCGGCAACCGGTCGCCGGTCGTACTCGTCGTGGTCGCCCGGCGTCGACGGCGACGTCACCGACCTCGTTGCTCCCGGAGCCCCGGAGGGTGGCGACGACGACGAGGAGCCCGACGCGGAGGTCGCCGGCGGGTCGTGGGACGGCTGGGAGCCGGCGTACACCGACGCGCGGATGGCGACCCCGGCCGATGTCGACGCACTCGCCCGTCGCGTCGAGGCCCTGAACGCATCGGAGTGGACGGCCACCTTCTCCGAGGACGACGTCGAGCTCGCCGCCGGCCCGACGCATGTGCGGGCCACGATCGCGCCGGGCGCCGCTCTGCACCTGGAGCCTGGCTCGCTCGGTGCGTTCGTGCTCTGCGTCGAGGACGACGGCTGCGTCGAGGAGGTCGTGACCGGACAGGCGGACGAGGGAGACCTCCTGGCCCCGATGGCGACGTACCTGGTCGAGGCTGTCCGCGCGCAGCGCAGCCCCGGGCTGCACCTGGACGACGAGACGGCGTACGCCGTCCTGGACTCACCCGTCGGGACCCTCGAGTGTCTCGTCGGACTCCGCGGAGCGGCACTGCAGAACCTCGAGGGTGCCCGTCCTGACACCGGGGAGGGCGAGCCGGCTCCGGGAACCGCGACCGAGGACCGCGTCTGCGTCGACGAGCGCGGGCTCGTGCTGCTGGGCCACGTCCGGCGAGCGCCGCTGCTCGAGATCACGAGCTGGAACGCCGGCGTCCCCGACGGCTACGACCAGCACCCCGAGCCGGACCCAGCGTGAAGCGCCTCCTGGCCTCCGCTGCCGTCCTGGCGTTCGTCGCGGCCCTGGCGGCGTGCGACAGCGACCCGAGGAGCTCCGACGCGCCCGTGGCCGTCGACACCCAGGCCGTGGCCGCGGGAGCTGGCGCTGACGACCCCCTCGCCTTCGAGGGCGCGGACTGGGACGGGTGGACGGGCGTGTACGCCGAGGTCCGGCCACTCACCGACGTCGCCGTCGACGAGCTGGTGGCCCGCGTTCACGCACTCAACGACACGACGTGGACGGCCACGGAGGCCTCCACCGGCGCCGAGGTCGCCTATACACCGGACCACGCCCGCGTCACGGCCGGGCCCGTCGCCGTGCACCTCGACCCGCGGGTCGAGGACCCCGACGGGCAGCTGCTGTCGGTCTGCGTGGCCGGTGCGGACTGCCGAGACCCCGAGGAGCTCATGGACGACCCGGCGGCCGCGGGCCTGTTCACGCAGGTCGCGACGGCGGTCACCGGCCTCCTCACGACCCAGCAGCTCGTCGCCCAGGACGTGGAGGACCTGCTCGACGAGGGAGTGGTCTCGATGGCCCGCGTGGCGTCGCCGGCCGGTGACCTCGACTGCCTCGTGCACGCCCGGGAGGAGTCGGACGTCGCAGGACTGGAGGGCTCGGCGCTGGAGCCCTGGCGCGGTGGCGGCGACGAGCGGCCCTTCCCGTCACTGTGCGTCGACGAGCGCGGTCTCGTCGTGCGCGGGACCGGCGAGCACAGCGAGATGCAGTACTCCTCGTGGCACCCCGGGGTGGACGGCGACATCGCCGAGCTGGTGCCGCCGACCATCGCAGCGACCGAGCCACCGGCGCCCGGTGGTGAGCTCGCCGACGTGTTCTGGGGCACCTGGGACCCGGTCTACACCGACGTCCGGCCGGCGACCGTGGCCGCGGTCGATGCCCTCCGGGACCGCGTGGAGGCACTGGGCCGACGCGAGTGGACCATGGTCGACGCGACGTACGGCACCGAGATCTCCTACACCCCCGACCGGGTGCGGATCCGCCTGGCCGAGCTGATGGACGCCTTCGCCGACCCGTTCGACACCTCCGAGCCGTGGCAGCTGGTGATCTGCGGAGAGAAGCAGTGCGTCGACTCCCGACGGCTGGCGGCTGAGGACACGCCGCACCTGACGTCGAGCTTCACTGACGCCATGATCTTCACGGCGCTGGCCGCCGCCAAGGCGCAGGCGCGTCCCTCCCTCCGCATCGAGGAGCACGCCGCCCTGGCGACGGTCGACTCTCCGGTGGGTCCGCTCGACTGCCTCGTCCAGGGGGTCCGCGCCGACGACGTCGCGCCCGGCGCGCTGGAGGGTGCTCAGGTGGTGGTCGACCCGACGCAGCAGGCAGACCCTGCCGACGGGTCGTTCCTGGTGACGGAGTGCGCGGACAGCCGAGGGCTGCTGATCGTGTCCGGGGGCTACTCCATCCTCCCCGTCCTGCAGGTGCTGTCGTGGAGGGACGGGGTCGAGGGCGACCTCGGCTACCCGCACCCGGTGAAGAGGTAGCACCTAGAGCTCGACGCCGACCAGCACGGGCTCGTTGACCAGGCGTACGCCGGTGCGCGACTCGACGCCGTCGCGCACCTCGCGGGCGAGCGCGAGCAGGTCGGCGGTGGTGCCGGTGCCTCGGTTGGTCAAGGCCAACGTGTGCTTGGTCGACAGGCTGACCCGCCCGTTGCCGTAGCCCTTGTGGAACCCGCTGTGCTCGATGAGCCAGGCGGCGCTGGTCTTCACGGTGGCGTCGGGCTGCTCCCAGCGCGGGGCCCCCTCGGGGAGCGGCTGCTCGGCGGGCAGGACCGGGTTGGTGAAGAACGACCCGGCGCTCCAGGTGTCGTGGTCGGCCTCGTCGAGCACCATCCCCTTGCCCCTGCGGAGCCCGAGAACCGCGGCCCGCACGTCGCTCAGCGGGGCGCGCGTGCCGGGCTTCACGCCGAGGGTCCCCGCCAGCTCGGCGTACGTCACCGCCTCGCCGAGCGTGCCGGGCCGCAGCTGGAAGGTGACGTCGAGGACGACGTGCCGACCGGGGTCGGCCTTGAACCGGCTCGTGCGATAGCCGAACGAGCAGTCCGCGCCGGCGAAGGTGCGCACGCCCTTCAGCACCCGGTCCCAGACTCGCACGCGGGCAACGGTCTGGCTGACCTCCTGGCCGTAGGCACCGACGTTCTGGATCGGCGTCGCCCCGACCGAGCCCGGGATGCCCGCGAGCGCCTCGACGCCCACCCAGCCGCGCTCGACGGCGCGCGCCACGAAGGCGTCCCAGTCCTCCCCGGCGGCCACGGTGACGAGCGCCCCGCCGCACAGGGGGCCGGCGGCCTCCTCGACGTCGGCGTGCACGCCGGTCGTGGCGATCTCGACGACGGTGCCGTCGAAGCCTTCGTCCGCGACCACGAGGTTGCTCCCGCCGGCCACCAGCAGCAAGGGGATGCCCGCCTCGTCGGTCGAGCGCACCGCGTCGACGAGCTCTGCCTCGGTCTCAGCACGCACCCAGCTGCCGGCCGGGCCACCGAGCCGCAGCGTGGTGTGCCGCGCGAGCAGCTCAGCCATCCGAGGGTGCACGCACGACTGCCTTGGGCATGCCCAGCACCTTCTCGCCCGCGCAGGTCACCGTGAGCTTGATCGTGGTCGTGCCGTCCTCGCCCGGGCTCGCCTCGCCGGCGAACACGACCTCGGCGGCGCCCTCGGCCGGCACCAGCACGGGGTTGGTGAACTTGCAGCCGAGGCTGACCACCTCCGCGCCGGGGAACCAGCTCTCCACCGCGCGCGCCGCGAGCGCCATCGTGTACATGCCGTGCGCGATGACACCCGGCAGCCCCACGCTGCGCGCGACCTGCTCGTCCTGGTGGATCGGGTTGTGGTCGCCGCCCGCCTCCGCGTAGCGGACCAGGTCGGCGCGGGTCACGGAGTAGGTCCGGGTCTCCAGCGTCATGCGTCCTCCCCGCGGTGCACGAGGGTCGCCGCCGTCGAGCAGACCAGCGCGCCGCCTGCGTCGGTCACCTCGCTGGTCGTGCCGATGATGTCGTTGCCGGCGATCTGCCGCAGCGACGCCACGGTCAGACGCGCGGTGAGCACGTCGCCCGGCACCACGGGCCGCTCGTAGGCGAACCGCTGCTCGCCGTGGACGATCCGGTGCAGCTCGACCTGCTCGGCCTCGAGGAAGGCGTTCATGGCGTCGAAGGCCAAGACGATGGGGTACGTCGCCGGGGCCGGTCCGCCGGCGTACTGCCCGCCGACGGACTCCACGAACGCCTGCACGTGCTCCGCGGTGACGGTGAAGGGCTCGGTGGGCGGGAACGCCTTCCCGACGAGGGACTGGTCGACCGGCATGGCTGCGACGCTAGCAGCGCGCCCGGTGCCGGCGGAGCGCAGAGGCTCAGCCTGGATCAGGGCTGGTACGGCGGCGCGACGCCCCATCCCCAGCGCGGGACGGGCGCCTCGGCGACCACGTCGGCCGCGCGCTGGGAGTTGTGCAGCGCGAGGCGGGTGCCCCACTCGACGTACCCCACGAAGGCCGCGCGGAACTCCGGGTCGTCGGGCAGCCCCGCGTCGTCCGCGGCCAGGCTCATCAGCGACGCGAACCGGAACCGCTGGTCGGGCGTGATGGCGAGGTCGCGGTGGTGGGCGAGCATCCGGGCGTAGCCGCCGACGTCCTCGGTGTAGCGGGCGGGCCCGCCGAACACCTCCATCCACCACAGGGTGACGTGGGCGCGATGCTCCTCCGACACCCCGCCCGCGAAGAGCGGCGACAGCAGGTCGTCGCCCTCGACCCGGTCGTAGAAGGCGTCGATCAGCCGCCGGAACGCCGGCTCGCCACCCGCCCAGTCGAACAACGAGGGCGTCGGCATGCCGTCGACGCTAGCAACCGGCCCCCGCTGGACACACCCCGCAGCCGGGACGCGAAATGGCTTCAGGGCGGTCCCCGAGCTCGGGTGACCGCCCTGGAGGCTGGAGGCGTCGCTCAGCCGAGGAGCGTCAGCGGGTCTCGCGGTGCGGCTGGTGCTTGCGGCAGCGCGGGCAGAACTTCGCCAGCTCCATCCGGTCGGGGTCGTTGCGCCGGTTCTTCTTCGTGATGTAGTTGCGCTCCTTGCACTCGGTGCAGGCGAGCGTGATCTTGGGGCGAACGTCGGAGCTCTTGCTGGCCACGGGAGTGTCCTTCTGCCGGATTGCATGTGTTGTGCGTCTGATCGAGTAGCGGGGGCGGGACTCGAACCCGCGACACCACGATTATGAGCCGTGTGCTCTAACCACCTGAGCTACCCCGCCACCGGGACGGGGATCCTCACCGACGCTCAGCTCGAGCGTACGGCCAGGGCCCAACCCAGAGCCCCTTTACGGAATCGAACCGTAGACCTTCTCCTTACCATGGAGACGCTCTGCCGACTGAGCTAAAGGGGCTGGTGAATCACCGACGCAGAACGATACACAGGCCGTCCGGACACTGAGAAATCGAGCCGACGGGCCCGCCCGGCCGCCGACTTCCGCCACCTCAGCCCCGGTTGCGGACGCCGCGGCGGTGGCAGCCGACGAGGTGGTCGTCGACGATGCCGATGGCCTCCATCAAGGCGTACATCGTGGTCGGACCGACGTGGGCGAAGCCGCGCTTCTTCAGCGCCTTCGACAGGGCGACAGACTCGGGCGAGACGGTGGCCATCTCGCTGGTGTCGCGTGGGGTCGGCTGCTCCTCGGGCGCGTAGCCGAGCACGAACGCCTCCAGCCCGCCGTCCTCGCGCAGCGCGACCGTCGCCCGGGCGTTGGCCACGGTGGCGTCGATCTTGCGGCGGTTGCGGACGATCCGGGCATCCTCCATGAGCCGCAGCACGTCGACCTCGTCGTACGCCGCGATCGCGTCGGGGTCGAAGCCGGCGAACACCTCGCGGAAGGCCTCGCGCTTGTTGAGGATCGTCGACCACGACAGCCCCGACTGGAACGCCTCGAGCGTCAGGCGCTCCAGGTAGGCCGCCTCGCCGTGGACCCGCAGCCCCCACTCCGTGTCGTGGTAGGCCCGCATGCCCTCGCCTGCGCCCCACGGGCAGCGCGCCACCCCGTCGTCGTCGACCACCACACCCGCCATGGCGCGATCCTGGCAGAGCCCGCCGACACCGGTGGGTTCCCGCTGGTCGAGGGCCTAGCCTCGCGAGCGCAGGCGTACGCCGTGCGGCATCTCCGGCGCGGGGATCGGCGGCAGGTGATCGCCCACCACGACCCCGAACCGCCCGTCGGCGACCTCTTGTGAGTCACGCACCAGCGCGCCGTCGCGGACCAGCTGGTCCTGCCAGTCCTGGCGATAGGCGACGACCTCCTCGTGGGTGCGCCCCACGAAGTTCCACCACATCACGATCTGCTCGCCGAACGGCGGTCCGCCGAGCAGCACCAGGCGCGCGCCGGTCGGCCCGGCCACCAGGTCGAGGGACGTGCGGCCGGGGGCGGCGTACCCGAGCGCGGCCCAGCCGACCTCCTCGCCCGCGATCGCGACCGAGCCGCGGTCGACCAGGACGCCGTGCTCGTACGTCGCGTCGACGTCGATGCTGACCGCGGTGCCGGGGGCCAGCAGGAGCTCGGCGCCCAGCAGCGGGCTGGCGGTCGCGACCGGCGACTCCGACCCGAGCAGCGACCCGAGGAAGACGCGGGCCTCCCAGCCCTCGCCGGTGACCGCCGGCGGGGCGTAGTGCGCGAACGCCGGGTCGCCGTGCCTCGCGCCGTCGGGCAGGGCCACCCAGAGCTGCACCCCGTGCAGCTCGCGGGTGCCTGCGGTCGAGACCTCCGAGTGGCTGATCCCGCGGCCCGCGGTCATCAGGTTGAGCTCGCCGGGCCGGACCATCGCATGGTGGCCGCCGCTGTCGCGGTGCTCGATCTCGCCGGTGAACAGCCAGCTCACCGTCTGGAGGCCGGTGTGCGGGTGCGGGGCTACCGACATGCCGCCGGTGTCGGAGACCAGGTCGGGACCGTAGTGGTCGGCGAAGCACCAGGCGCCCACCAGGGAGCGCTGCTTCGACGGGCAACGTACGCCGCACGGTCATCGCCCGGAGCCCGCCGAGTGGCACCTCGCGGTGCTCGATCACCTCGACCGTGTCGGTGCGGGTGCCGGGACCGGCCGCGCACACCATCTCCTGCGGATCCCGCTCCGGATTCGTCACCCGCCAGTCTGCCCCTCGCCACCAGAGGCTGGTCTCGGGATCCCGGTCGCTAGGAGTTCGAGAAGACCGCCGGGCTGTCGCCGCCGTCGTCCGGGCCAGCCGGGCCGCGACCGGCCCAGGTCCAGGCGTACGCCGGGTCCTCGGCAGCGAGCCCGCCCTCGCCGAGCTCGAGCGGCGCGAACGTGTCGACCATGACCGCCGACTCCTCGAAGTAGTCGATGCCGAGGGACGCCTCGATCGCGGCCGGCTGCGGGCCGTGGGCGTGACCGCCGGGGTGCAGGGAGATCGAGCCGAGGTTGATGCCCGATCCCTTGCGCGCCTCGTAGTCGCCGCCGACGTAGAACATGACCTCGTCGCTGTCGACGTTGGAGTGGTAGTAGGGCACCGGGATCGCCAGCGGGTGGTAGTCGACCTTGCGCGGCAGGAAGTTGCAGACCACGAAGTTCCAGCCCTCGAAGACCTGGTGCACCGGCGGCGGCTGGTGCACCTTGCCGGTGATCGGCATGTAGTCGTCGACGTTGAAGGTGAAGGGGTAGAGGCAGCCGTCCCAGCCGACCACGTCGAACGGGTGCGTGGCGTAGGTCGAGCCGGCTGCCGACGACACCGCCTGCTGGTGCGGTGCTTCACGAGCACGTCGACGTCGGTGCCGCTCGACGACCAGCGTCTCGGTGGGGGCGTAGAGATCGCGCTCGCAGTACGGCGCGTGCTCGAGGAGCTGCCCGAAGCGGCTGAGGTAGCGCTTGGGCGGGTGGATGTGGCTGTTGGCCTCGATGGGGTAGAGCCTGCTGGGCTCGGCGGGCACCCAGCGGTGGTCGGTGGCCCGCGGGACGACGACGTAGTCGCCGGTGCGGTAGGACACGACGCCGAAGACGGTCTCGACGGTGCCGGACCCCGACTCGACGTACACGCACTCGTCGCCGATGGCGTTGCGGTAGAGCGGGCTGGGCGTCGTGCCGGTGACGACGTAGGTGATGCGCACATCGTTGTTGCCGAGGATGAGGCGGCGCCCGGTGACGGCGTCGGCGCCGTCGCCCTCGCCGGCTCGGGGAAGAGCCCGTGCAGCTTGAGGTGTCGCGGCTTCAGCGGGTGGTTGGGCGTGCGCTCCTGGTCGTAGACCTCCCACACCTGCGAGTCGACGATCGCGGAGGGAACGCCGCGGTGGTAGAGCAGTGAGGAGTCGGAGGAGAACCCCTCCTCCCCCATCAGCTCCTCGCGGTAGAGGTTGCCGCTCTCGTCGCGGTGCTGCGTGTGCCGCTTCGGTGGGACCAGGCCGACGGTGCGGTAGTGCGCCATGTCTCGTACGTTAGCCGGATGGGCATCCCTCCCGCCTGGGCCGGCCTCGTCGACGACGCGGCGATCTTCCCGCCCGGCAACGCACCCCTCCACGACGCTGCCGCCGATCACGTCGCGCGACGCGGTGAGTGGTGGGCCGACCTGGTGGGTCCGCTGGTGGTCAAGGACACCGACGTGCCGTTGCTGCGCGGCTCGCCCGCCCAGCTGTCCGTCGTCGTCACCGGCGGCGCCGGCCAGGTCGGCGGCCCGGTCGCGCTGTGCCGCAAGCTGGGCCTCGAGCTGGCGGGCCTCGAGATCGCGCTGCGCGACCTCGACGACCTGCCGGGCAACGCCCGACGGGTCGTGGCGGCCGTCGATGCAGCACGGTCGGACGAGGCTCTCGGCGACGACGTGCCCGTCTACGTCGAGCTTCCCGCCGTCGAGCCGTCGGCCAGCTGGCTGGCCGCGGCGGACGAGCTGGCCGCGGCGGAGCTGCGCCTGAAGTTCCGCACCGGCGGTCTCGAGGCGCACCTGTTCCCGTCGGCAGCGGTCGTGGCGGCCTGGATCGACGCGGCGCTCGACCGCGAGACGCCCTTCAAGTGCACGGCCGGGCTCCACAACGCCGTACGCCATCGCGACGGCGCGACCGGCTTCGAGCACCACGGCTTCGTCAACGTGCTCACCGCCACCGGTCGAGCCTTCGACGGCGCCGCGGTCGACGAGGTCGGGGCGATCCTCGACGACGGGGACGCCGCGGTCTGTCGCGACGACGGCGGGACAGGTCGACCTGGTCGGCGCGCGGCGCTGGTTCACGTCCTTCGGGTCCTGCTCGATCACCGAGCCGCTGGACGACCTGATGGCCATGGGATGGCTCGAGGAGCAGGCATGACGACATCAAGCAGCTGGGTCGAGGGCGCGGCCGGGTCGGGGTACGACGCCGACCACCTGCCGTACGGCGTGTTCGCCGTCGCGGACGAGCCTCCTCGGGTCGGCGTCCGCATCGGCGACCACGTGCTCGACCTGACGCCGGTGGCCGCCTCCGACATGCTCGACACCCATCACCTCTTCGACGAGCCCTCGCTCAACGAGCTCCTGGCCGCCGGCCGTGCGGTGTGGGCGTCGACGCGCGCCTGGATCACCGGGCTGGTCACCGACGAGACCGAGCGCGACCTCGTCGAGCCGCACCTCGTGCCCCTCGCCGACGTCACGATGCTGATGCCGTTCCAGGTCGGCGACTACGTCGACTTCTACGCCTCCCTCGACCACGCGACCAACGTCGGCCGGCTGTTCCGGCCCGACGCAGAGCCCCTGCTGCCCAACTGGCGCTGGCTTCCCGTCGGCTACCACGGCCGGGGCGGCACCGTCGTCCCGTCGGGCACCGACATCGTCCGTCCGCAGGGTCAGCGGAAGGCGCCGGACGAGCAGGAGCCGTCGTACGGGCCGTCGCGCCGGCTCGACATCGAGGCCGAGCTGGGCTTCGTGGTCGGCGCCGGCTCCGTGCTGGGTGAGCCGGTGCCGACGAGCGCGTTCGCCGACCACGTCTTCGGCGTCGTCGGCCTCAACGACTGGTCCGCACGCGACGTGCAGGCGTGGGAGTACGTGCCCCTCGGGCCGTTCCTCGGCAAGTCCTTCGCGACGTCGGTCTCGGTGTGGGTGACGCCGCTCGACGCGCTGGCTGCAGCCTGGACCGACCTGCCCGGCCAGGATCCCGCGCCGCTGGACTACCTCGCCGTCGACGGACCCGCCGGGCTCGCCATCGACGTGGAGGTGGAGCTCGGGGCGAGGTCGTGTCGCGACCGCCGTACGCCTCGATGTACTGGTCGCCCGCTCAGATGCTCGCCCACCTCACCGCGAACGGCGCGAGCATCCGCCCCGGCGATCTCTATCGCCTCCGGAACGATCAGCGGACCCGGTCGCGACCAGCGCGGCTCGTTCCTGGAGCTGAGCTGGGGTGGCAAGGAGCCGTTCTCGGCCGGCGGCGTCGAGCGGACGTTCCTCGAGGACGGCGACACGGTCGTGCTCCGCTACTCGGCGCCGGGCGCCGGTGGCGGCCGGCTCCGGCTCGGCGAGGTCGCCGGCACGATCGTGCCCGCGCGGGACTGACGCCGGGCTGACGCGCGGGCCCGAGCGGCAGGCTCAGAGCGGGCGGCCGCCGTCGTCGCAGGGCAGGCTCGGGTCGGCCGCCGACGTCTCGAGCAGGTTGTCGATGGCGCCGATGGCGGCCTCCATCCGGAACGGCTCGATCTTCGCCCCGCGGTCGTTGAACGGTCTGTCGAGCACCCACACCAGCACCACCGCCGACACCAGCGTCGCCGTCATCGCGGTCATCGCCGCTATCTGACCGACCAGCGGCGCCCGCGGGTCGACGAACATCATCTGGAAGCTCAGCACGGCGATCGTCAGGATCGCCAGCACCGCCCAGACCAGGCCGGGGATGAACGTTGCGCCCCTCGGTGAGTCGCCCCCGCCGGGCGTCTTGTCGGGCCTCGCCCTGGTCGAGCCAGTGCTCCAGCGCAGCGGAGTCGCGGTTGGTGGGGGCGGGCGTGTCCTGGGCGCTCGCGTCGAGCGCGAGCAGCCAGTCCTCGACGTGCTGGCTCTCCTTGTCCTCGGCCATCAGGGCCCACTCGTCGTGGACCACGGCGCGGCTGTAGCAGGCCAGCTCCTTGCGCAGCTGGTCGCGGTTCTCGGCGTCGAAGTAGCCGGCGGTCATGGCGAGCTGGCGTACGGAGACGGCCTCCTCGCCCGTGTAGTCGCGCGCGGCCTGATAGCTCCCGAACGACGCGAAGATCACGAAGCCCAGCAGGACGGCGAAGCCCGTGCCGACCACGCCGAAGATGCCGTCGGCCGACTCGATCCCGCTGAAGACACCGCCCTCGGGCGCGATGTGCCGACGGTAGAAGTATGTCCCTACGCCGACGAGCAGGGTGGCGACCACGATGATGCCCAGCGAGACGACCAACACGCACCCCCCACTGCCGTGACTCGGCTCACGCTCCTGTCGGGGCATGCTTCCACAGCCCGGGCCGTTACGACTGATGACGCCGACGACGCCGTCAACCCGCGTTCACGCAGTCATCGACGACCTTCTGGAGGAACCCATGCTTCCCGTGCCACCGATCCGCACCTCGACCCGGACCCTGCGCACCCTGCTGCGCCGCGTCGACGCCTACACGCTCTGGGCGTTCAACCCGCCGCGGGGCCGCTGAGCGCCCGCTCGACCACCCGCTCGCCGAGCGGGGTCAGCCCGCCCTGGATGCGGGTGACCATGTCGTAGCCGTGCCCGCCACGGCCCTCGACGAACTCCGCTCCGGCCGCCTCCGCCGCGGCCCGGGCGGCGGCGTACTCCGCGTCGCCGTCGTCCGGGTCGTGCATCACCGGCCCCGGCACCGCGATCGCTCGCGCCTCCTGCGTCGTCTCGCGCCCGTCCCAGGCGGGCGCCGGTGAGAGGCTGATCCAGTCGTCGACCTCGACGCCGTCGGCCAGCGCGAAGATCGTCCGCGCACCTCCCATCGATGCCCCGACGAGCACGACCCGGTCGGCGCCGAGCTCGTCGCGCGCATAGTCGACGGCGTACGCCGCCTGGTCGCTCGAGCGCCCGCTCCACTCCCCCGGGCACTCCGACCCGGCCCAGCCGCAGATGCAGAACTGGTAGAGGCATTCGACCGCCGGATGGAAGCGTCTTTAGACCGGTTTGGTCCGCCGCTGGCCGGTGCTAATTTCACCCATCCTTATTAATTCGATGGGAATTGGAGTGATTCATGAACACTGTGTCTCGGCGAGCCAAGCTCGGTCTGGTCAGCCTGATCTGCGTGGCCGCTGCTGTCATGCCGGCGCGGGCGATGGCGGCAGCCCCGACTGCAACCGAGGACGAGGACGTCGTCAGCATCACCATCACCTCGGACGCGAGCCAGATCGTGTTGGACTTCAAGGAGCCGGTGACCGAGGAGACGGCCGAGGAGGTCATCGAGGACGTCGCCGAGCCCGGCGACGTCGTCGAGGTCACGACCGAGGACGAGCCGCCGGCCGTTGCAGGTGCTGGCTCCTTGCCCGCGCGTCGAGCAGCGCCTCCACTCGGCTGCGGCAACCAGCGCGTCAACAGCGACTCCAACGGGCGGCTCACGCTCGACTACCGGTGCGACCTCACGCCGAAGCGCCTTCAGTGGAGCTACAAGCTGTCCACCGCCGTCCAGTCGATCGTCGTCGGCAACGTGAACGAGACCGGGCTGCGCTGGTGGAAGAATGGTGTGGCCCAACCGCAGAACGCGCCGCACACCGTGCCCGCCTCCTACCTCTTCCACGGAACGATGAACCCGACACCTATCGGTAGCACCGTCCAGTTCCAGGACTACATGACCTTCCGGCACAACGTCGGCAGCGGCGGCACCGGATCCGTGACCTGGGCGGGCTCCGCCGAGCTCACCCGGACGCTTCCTTGACCGATCTCCGCAGCATCCTGCTGGGCCTGGGTCGGACCTTGATGTCCGACCTGGGCCCAGCAGCACCCCGGTGGGCGCCGACCGACGTGACCTGGGACTGGATCGGGAGCGCGTTGCCGGCCCAGGTCGCCGGGCTCGTCATCGAGCCGCACGACCCGTTCGACTCCTGGCTGCTGGCCCTGAAGGAGGCACGAGCGGCCGCGATGGTGACGTTCAGCGGAGGCACCCCGGCTGAGACGTGTGTCGTCGCGGTGCCCGTGTGGGAGAGCACCGGCCGGCTGGTGGGCGAGTACGCCTCCCAGCTCCAGGACCATGCCGGTGGAGAGCCGCGCAGCCTGGGCCCAGCCCCTTCCTCCCTGCCCCTTGCACGCCTCGCGGCATCCGCTGGACGTGCGGTACGACGACGGCGGGGCGTGGTGGTGGTGCGCTCACGACGGCGCGCGGGTGCGGGACCTGCCCGCCGTCGACGAGCTGAGGTTCTGGGCCGGGTAGCACGAAGGGCCTCTGGCCCCGGGTCTCCCCAGGCCCAGAGACCCATCGTGCCGCAGTGGCAGGTGCAGGATTCGAACCTGCGAAGGCGTAAGCCGACGGATTTACAGTCCGCTCCCATTGGCCGCTCGGGCAACCTGCCGGGCGTCGCTCCGGGCCTTCCACCTGCGTGGTTTGGACCGGTGGCAACGAGGCGCAAGGATAGCGTCACAGCCGGTGCAGCCGAAAACCGGCAATCACCCGCATCGCCTGCCACCTTCTGGAGGGGAGCCCTGATGGCCGACTCGTCGTTCGACATCGTGAGCAAGTTCGACCGCCAGGAGGTCGACAACGCGCTCGGCCAGACCGCACGTGAGATCGCCACCCGGTTCGACTTCAAGGGCACCGGGGCCACCATCGAGTGGCAGGGCGAGAACGGCATCGAGATCACGGCCTCGGCCGACGACCGTGCCAGCGCCGTCCTCGACGTGTTCAAGGGCAAGCTGATCAAGCGGGACCAGTCGCTGAAGATCCTCGACGCCGGTGAGCCGCGAGCCAGCGGCCAGCAGTCCAAGATCAGCATCGCGCTCAAGGAGGGCATCACCTCCGAGAACGCCAAGAAGATCTCCAAGCTGATCCGCGACGAGGGCCCCAAGGGCGTCAAGGCCCAGATCCAGGGCGACGAGCTCCGGGTCTCGTCGAAGAAGCGCGACGACCTGCAGGCCATCATCGCCCTGGTGAAGGCGCAGGACTACGACTTCGCGGTGCAGTTCACGAACTACCGCTGACGGGCGGCCCGGACCAAGCGGCTGCCGTTCTGTCGCTCGCCCTGTGGGGCATGGGCGAAGCCGCTGTAGCGACTCAGAAGTAGTCGCGGATGTGGATCGGCCGGGGCACCAGCACCCGGTCGAGGGCCGCGTCGTTCTCCACGCCGCCGGAGAGGTGCCCGGCCATCCGGAGGTTGGCGCAGGTCTGGGCGCCGGCCCAAGCCAGCGCGAGCCCGCCGGGTGTCAGGATGGGACCATCGGCCGCCGCGGCCGGCGAGCAGGTGGCCTTCCCCCGCTCGATCACCAGGCGCCAGGCCCCGTTGGTCGTCCCGACGTGATCCCCCGCGACGGAGAACGCGACGTCGCCGTCCACCGGCCAGTCGCGGCCGGCGAACGCGCCGGGCACGTCGTGCACGCGCAGCATGTACGGCTCCCGCTCCACGACCTTCCAGTGCGCAGACGGGAGCCACAGCCGGGCTACGTCGTGGCCCGACGTACACAGCCGCACCTGGCCGACCACGCTGCCGAACGACCCGAGCACGCGCCACAGGGCGCCGTAGGCGTCGCCGCTCAGCGCGAGCAGGTCGAAGACCTCGAGCGTCGAGGAGTCGCCGGACCCCCCGCCGCGCCGCCAGCTCGCGAAGCCGACCACGTCGCCCGCGTGGTCGACCGCGAGCGTGACCCCGGTGAACGCGTCTATGAAAGCCCTGGCATCGGCCGGGAACGACGGGCCGCGGCGCGTGAGCGGGCCGTTCTGCGCGGCCGCCCAGGCGTCGTACACCTCGCAGACCGCGTCGAAGTCGGCGGGCGTCGCCCGGCGGGTGCGCACGCCGGACGGGGCACCGATCCGGGCCAGCGTTGCTGCGGGGACCTCGACCGTGTCGTAGGAGGAGACCAGCTCGTAGCCGAACTTGCGGTAAATCCCGGGCGCCGTGCAGAACAGCGTCGACACCGCCTCCCCGCGCTCCCGGAGGCCGTCCTCGAGGACCACCCGGAACAGCTCGTCGAGCAGCTTCTCGCCCCGCCGCTCGGCGGCCACCGCGACGCCGGCGATGCCTCCGGTGGGTACGGCGCTGCCGCCGAACCACGAGTGGTACTCACGGGTCGCCACCCGCGCCACGAGATGGCCGTCGTCGAACGTGCCGAACGCGTGATAGCCGGGGCGCGGGAAGTCGTCGGCGCTCGGCGGCGTCGCGCCAGGTGGGAGATCGCCGAACGCCTCGCGGATGAGCGCCATCGACTGGTCGAAGTCGTCCCGGGTGAGCGGCCGGGTGGTCAGTGGCATGGCCGCAGCCTAGGAGTTGTCGGGGGGTGGTGGTGCGGCAGCGGGCTAGGAGGTCGAGTCCGAAGTAGCGGCGGCCTTCGGCCCATTCGTCGTGTTGCTCGGCCAGGACGGCGCCGACCAGGCGGATGATCGAGGGCCGGTCTCTCATCGAGCGGACGTCCTCAGTTGAGCAGGTCTTGCCAGTTCGCCGGGACCCGCTCGCGCGGGGCCGGCGGCTCCTGGGCGACCGGCCGCGCGGTCGGTGGCGCCAGGTCGGGCCCGCTAACAGCGGCCTCGCGCGCGTAGTCCCAGAACCAGATCCTCACCGGGCTCGAAGCTCTGGACGACCGGGTGCCCGGTCTCGACGAAGTGCCGCGTGGCGTGCTGGGCCGGCGAGGTGTCGCAGCAGCCGACGTGACCGCAGCTGGCGCACCGACGCAGGTGGACCCACCAGCCGCCGTCCTCCTCGCACTCCCGGCACCCGGTGCCGCTCGGTGGCACCGACGGGTCGATGTCCGGCCCGGCGTACTCGCTCATGTGCTGAGCCTAGGAGATCCCGGTAGATCCCCGGACGCGCTCGATCTCGACCCCGACGCCGTCCGTAGAGTGACCGGCATGACTCGGGGTCTCGGCGTCGCCGTCTGCGCGCTCCTGTCGATCGCGCTGGCCGGCTGCGGCGGCGACGATCCCGAGCCCGGAGGCGGGAACGCCGACGACGGGCGAGAGCCGGAGAGCCGACCACGCCGGCCACCGAGAGCTCGGCGGCGCCGGTCGGCGCCCCGGCCCCGGCCGACGACCAACCCTTCGGCCCGGACTGCGGTCGATTCAAGACCGACGCGGGGGCCGGCCCCGCGGACTTCGAGGACGAGATGGAGCTCGGCGTCTTCTCGGTGGTCTTCGAGGGCGTCGTGGGAGACTCCGCCGCGCTGATGAACCGCTCCGACCTGCTGACGAGGTCGGACGCCACGTACTTCCTCCCGACCAACGAGGCGATCGACGTGCTGGGCCGCGGCCAGAGCGGCGACCTGATCTTCGACGACGCCAAACGCCTGCAGATCCTGGGACGGCACGTCGTCGAGGGGTCGCTGCCGCCCTCGGCGCTGGCCGGCGAGCATCGCACCGCGAACGACAGCTCCCTCCTGGTGGCCGTCGACGGCGACGACGTCCGCGTCGGCCGGCAGGGAGCGCGGGTCCTCTGCGGCAACATCGAGCTCGAGCAGGGTGTCCGCGTCTACGTGATCGACCAGGTGCTGATCACGTAGTCGTCGGAGGTTTCGAGACGGCGGCGGCCGCAGCGCCGGTGGTTGAGGAAGGACGAAGTCCTGTTTCAGACCTCCAGCACCCCGTACCGGTGGTTGAGGAAGGACGAAGTCCTGACCCGAAACCTCCAGCACCCCGTACCGGTGGTTGAGGAAGGACGAAGTCCTGACCCGAAACCTCCAGCACCCCGTGAGACCAGCGGGCGAGTTCCGCGGGTTTCGAGACGGCGCTGGCGCGCCTCCTCAACCACCGGTGGCGCTGGGGAGCCGCAGCATGTCCGGTGGTTGAGGAAGGACGAAGTCCTGTCTCGAAACCTCCGGCACCCCAGTGAGCCCGGGCGAGTCCGCGGGTTTCGAGACGGCGCGGGCGGTCTACGGTGACGGCGCTGGCGCGCCTCCTCAACCACCGGGTGTGGACAGCTAGGCGGACAGGCCCGTCGGAATCGCGGCCGGCACCTCGTCCGGGTCGAGGGCGGCCGTCGCTCCGATGCGTGGCACCACGTTGGCCCCGGAGGCCGGGGTGAGCCACACGGTGGCGCCTTCCGCGAGCCCGAGCGCGCGTGCATGGGTTCGGGTCAGCGTGATCGACACGTCCTGCCCGTCGATCGTCAGCACGGACAGGCGCACCTCGAAGCCCACCCGCAGCACCCGGGAGATCACGCCCTCGATGCCGCCCGCCGTGGTCGGCGCGAGCGCCACCTCGACGTCGTGGGGCCGGAGACTGACCTCGCCGAGGTTCGTCACCTCGCCCAGGAAGCCCATGACGAAGTCGTTGGCTGGCTCGTCGTACAGCTCGTCGGGGGTGCCGACCTGCTCCACCCGACCCTCGTTGATCACCACGATCTCGTCGGAGACCTCCATCGCCTCCTCCTGGTCGTGGGTGACGAAGACGGTCGTCACGTGCACCTCGTCGTGCAGCCGGCGCAGCCATTCACGCAGCTCCTTGCGGACCTTCGCGTCGAGCGCGCCGAACGGCTCGTCGAGCAGCAGCACCTTCGGCTCGACCGCCAGGGCCCGGGCGAGCGCCATGCGCTGGCGCTGGCCGCCCGAGAGCTGCGAGGGCAGCCGGTGGGAGAACTGCTGGAGGTGCACCAGGCGGAGCAGCTCGTCGACCCGGTGCTCGATCTCGTCCTTGGGCCGCTTGCGGATCTCCAGGCCGAAGGCGACGTTCTTGGCCACCGTCATGTGCTTGAAGACGGCGTAGTGCTGGAAGACGAAGCCCACGTTGCGCTTCTGGGCGGGCAGCTTGGTGGCGTCGGTGCCCTCGATGTTGATCACGCCGGAGTCGGCGGTCTCGAGACCGGCGATGATGCGCAGCAGGGTGGACTTGCCGCCGCCGCTGGGGCCTAGGAGCGCGGTGAGCTGGCCGGTCGGGATGGTGACGTTGACGTCCTCCAGGGCGACGAAGTCGCCGAACTTCTTGTTCACCCCCGAAACTTCGATGCTCATGGTTGGAACCCTTCCAGATGTGTGCTGAGAGTGTGCGATCGATCCGAGCCCTCGACCAGGCTTCGGGTCATGCGTGGCTCTTCGGCCGGATGATGGCGACGATCACGATGCAGGCGACGGAGACCATCGCGAGCAGGAACGCGATCGCGTAGGCGCCCTGCTGGTCGAAGTTGAGGTACTTCTCCTCGACCGCGAGAGTGGCGGTGCGGGTCTGGCCGAGCACGTTGCCCGACACGACCTTGACCGCGCCGAACTCGCCGAGCGACCGCGCCAGGGTGAGGACGACGCCGTAGACGACGCCCCACTTGATGGACGGCAGGGTGATCCGCCAGAACCGCTGCGCCGCGTTGGCGCCCAGGCTCTCGGCCGCCTGTTCCTGCTCGACGCCGATCTCCTCCAGCACCGGTACGACCTCGCGGATCATCAGCGGCAGGGCCACGAACGTGGTCGCCATGATGATGCCGGGCGTGGAGAAGATCACCTCGAAGCCCCAGCCCTCCAGGCTCGGTCCGAACCAGCCGTTGCGGCCGCCGTACACGAGCACGAGCGAGAGGCCGACGACGATCGGGGAGACCGACAGCGGGCAGGTCGAGCAGCGCGCTGAGGGCCCGCTTGCCGGGAAACTCGTAGCGCACCAGCAGCATCGACATCCCGACCCCGAAGATCGTGTTGATGATGACGGAGGCGATGGCGACCTCGACGCTGAGCCGCAGCGCCTCGACCATGTCCGGGTCCTCGAACAGGCTCCGCAGCGAGGCGAAGCCGTCGTCGAACGTGTGCGTCACGACCTGCCAGAGCGGCCAGGCGATCAGGAAGAACAGGTACGCGATCACGACGAACCGCAGCAGGTAGGCCACGGGGCCCTTGCCCTGTCGGCGGGCCCGTGTCTTCGGCGCGGCCGGCGGAGCTGCCGGCGCGGGCCTGGTGAGGGTGTCAGCCACGAGCCGCCACCCGCCTCTGGATCACGTCGAGCGCGACGATGACGGCCAGCGAGATCACGAGCAGGACGACGGCGACCGAGGCCGCGGACTCGACGTTGTCGTTCTCGATGCTGCTCATGATCCGGACCGACGTGACCTCGGTGCGGAACGGCAGGTTGCCCGACAACAGCACCAGGGAGCCGTACTCGCTGACGCCCCGAGCGAAGGAGAGGGCGGCACCCGCCGCGATGGCGGGCATCAGGCTGGGCAGGATCACCCGGCGGAACGTCGTGAACCGGCTCGCCCCGAGCGACGCGGCAGCTTCCTCGACGTCCCGATCGAGCTCCTCGAGCACCGGCTGCACCATCCGGACGATGAACGGCAGGGTCACGAAGAGGAAGGCCACGAACACCGCCCAGCGCGTGTTGGCGATGTCGATGCCGATCGCGCTGTCCTGCCCGTAGAGCGAGAGCAGCACCAGGCCGGCGACGATGGTCGGGAGCGCGAAGGGGATGTCGATGAGCACTTCCAGCACGGACTTGCCCCAGAACCGGTCGCGGACCAGGACCCAGGCGATGATCGGCCCCATCACGACGTTCACGAGCGTGACGGCGAGCGCTGTCAGCACCGTGAGCCGGATGGCGGCGGCGGTCTGGTCGTTGGTGATGGTGGCCCAGAACGCCGCCCATCCCCCTTCGGCCGCGGTGATGATCACGGCGCACAGGGGGATCAGGACGAGCAGGCTGAACCACACCATGGCGATGCCGAGCCCGATGCCCGCACCTCGCGTGAGCGTGGAACGCGGGGCCGACCGGCGAGATCTCCTCGCCGGTCGGCCACGCGCGATGTCGACTGACGTCATGTGGAGGTCACTCGATCGAGTGGCCGGCAGCCAGGATGGCCTCGGTGACCAGGCCGTCCTCCTCGTCGAAGAACTTCGTGCTCACCTCGTCCCAGCCGCCGAAGTCCTCATCGACGGTGAGCAGCGTGCCGACCTCGGGGAACGGGTTGCTCGGGTCTGCGGCTCCCTCGACGGTGCCGCCGTAGTCGACGTCGTCGCGGATCGGCCGGAAGCCGGTCAGGGCGAACTGGGTCTGGCCCTCGTCGCTGAGCACGAAGTCGAGCCAGTCCTGGGCGACCGGAGCCGAGTCCTTGAGGATGGCGCCGGCGTTCTCGATGAGCAGGGTGGTGTCCGGGTAGACGTACTCGAAGCCCTCACCGTTCTGCGCCGCCAGGATGGCCTCGTTCTCGTAGGCCATGATCACGTCGCCGGTGCCGCCGAGGAAGGCGGTGGTGGCGTCGCGGCCACTGCCGGGCAGCGACACGACGTTCTTGAAGAACTGGTTGACGTACTCCGTCGCCTCTTCCTCGGTGCCACCGTCACTGATCACCTGGCCGTAGGCGGCCAGGGCGTTCCAGCGAGCTGCGCCGGAGGACGCGGGGTTCGGCGTGACGATCTCGACACCGGGCTTGATCAGGTCGTCCCAGTCCTCGATGCCCTTGGGGTTGCCGTCACGCACGCCGAAGACGACGACGGAACGGGACACGACGCCCTTGTTCTCACCGGCGTCCCAGTCCTCGGCCACCAGGCCCTCGTCGACGAGCCGGGTCACGTCGGTGGGCACCGAGAAGTGGACGTAGTCGGCCTCGAGGCCGGCGGCGACGGCGCGGCTCTGGTCGCCCGAGGCGCCGTACGACGTCTCGAACTTCACGTCCGCGCCGGCGTCGGTCTTCTGGAACTCCGTCGCGATGTTCTTGTTCGCTGCTTCGGGGACGGCGAAGCCCACGATGTGGATCGTGTTCTCGTCCGCGTCGTCACCTTCGGCATCGCCGCCGCACGCGGACAGTGCCAGCACACCCGACAGGGCTGCCGCCAGGAGCAGCGCAGCGCGGCCTGGCACTCGTACCGGGGCCCGCCGTGTCGTGGTCAGTCTCATGTCAGTCCTCTGTCTGCTCGACCCCACCCGAGAGGGGTGCTAACTGGGTAATGTCCAGAAGACTAGGCGAGTTAGTCGGAAAGATGCGAATTCATCCACGTTTCGGACCGCGTGTCGCTGCTCACACCCGTGTCCAGCGGAGCGAGACGGCTGGGACGAGGAACGTCTGCGGACTATCGTGGGTGGCTGTGCCGCCGAAGGTCCGTGCACCTGCGGACCGGGCCGACCACACCAGAGTCCACACGGGAAGTCGCAGGTCAACGAGTTGAGCAAGCAGGTCCAGCAGCTCGACCGCGTCATCATCCGATTCGCCGGTGACTCCGGCGACGGCATGCAGCTCACGGGCGACCGGTTCACCCAGGAGACGGCGGCCTTCGGCAACGACCTGGTGACCCTGCCGAACTTCCCGGCCGAGATCCGGGCGCCCCAGGGGACCCTCCCGGGCGTGTCGTCGTTCCAGGTGCACTTCGCCGACCACGACATCCTCACGGCCGGCGACACCCCCGATGTGCTGGTGGCGATGAACCCTGCCGCGCTGCGCGCCAACATCGGTGACCTGCACCGGGGGGCGACGATCATCGTCGACACCCACGACTTCTCCGCCCGGAACCTGACCAAGGCCGGCTACCAGGAGAACCCCCTCGACGCGGGTCCCGGTGAGCCGGGCAGCCTGTCGGAGTACCAGCTGCACGCGGTGGACCTGACCGGCATGACGGTGGCGGCGGTCAAGGAGTACGGGCTATCACGCAAGGACGCCGCGCGGGCGAAGAACATGTTCGCCCTCGGGCTGCTCTCCTGGATGTACGGGCGGCCCACCGAGACCACCGAGACGTTCCTGACGGCCCGGTTCGCCAAGGTGCCCGACATCCGCGACGCGAACATCACCGCGTTCCGGGCCGGGTGGAACTTCGGGGAGACCACCGAGACCTTCGTGGTGCGCTACGAGGTGAAGCCGGCTCCGATGCCGCCGGGCACCTATCGCAACATCACCGGCAACCTGGCGCTGTCCTACGGGCTGATCGCCGCCGGCGTCCGCTCGGGGCTGCCCATCTTCCTGGGGTCCTACCCGATCACCCCGGCCTCCGACATCCTCCACGAGCTGTCCAAGCACAAGGCGTTCGGTGTCACGACGTTCCAGGCCGAGGACGAGATCGCGGGCATCGGGGCGGCCCTGGGCGCGTCGTTCGCGGGGTCGCTCGGCGTCACGACGACCTCGGGGCCGGGGATCTCGTTGAAGTCCGAGACGATCGGGCTGGCGGTGATGGCCGAGCTGCCGCTGCTCGTCATCGACGTGCAGCGCGGTGGCCCCTCGACGGGCCTGCCGACCAAGACCGAGCAGGCCGACCTGCTGCAGGCGATGTTCGGCTCTCGCCTTAAGCTCTGAAGCCGCCTGGGGACCCCGTAAATAGGGAGTTTCACAGACAAGCCAGTTACGGAGTTTGGATAAGATTTGCCATAAAGTTTCCCTACCTCATTGTTCTGGTAAACAAAATTGTAGTTGATAAAGCCTGTTACATTTGGCAGATAATCTCTTTTATAATAATCGACATTCAATCGCTGAATCTCCTTCTGGGTTTCAAGCTGCCGGAATTCAATTCTTTTTTCGTAGTCCAGTGGTTGCAGGGTATCAATCAACATTTCTTTTTCCATCGCTGCACTATCATATGAGAGCCTGATCTGGATTCGGCCGGATAACCCATCAGTTGTTTCAACTTAGCATATTTGATTTTAATTGCTCTTCTGTTCTTTTGAGATCAGCATTCGAATTGCTCAGTGAAATGGTTGCCCTTTTATAGTCAGTTTTATCAACCAGGCCACCTTCATATTGTGCTTTCGCATCACGCAATTGTTTTTCTATCCGTGCAATATTTTCGCGTAGAATTTTTGCCTGTTGAAGATTGGTCGGAATATCGTAGAAAGCCTTACTAACATCAACGGTAGCATTGATCTTATTACTCTCCAGATTCTGTACTCCCTGCCTGCGAACATAACGCTGCGCCCTGGTCGCCAACAGAAGGCTATTGCTGAAAATGGTCTGATCAGCCTGGAACAAGGCGTTCGAAGTATTCTTTAAACCGTTCTGAACAATATTCGGTGGCTGTGTTGGATCAGTGAAGTTTGGTAACACGAATACGGGTAACTTTAAATAATGGTTGTAATTGCCCGTCGCATTCACCTGGGGATACCAACCAGATAAGCCTATCTGGATATCACGTTCTGCAATTTCCTGGTCAATGGCTGCCTGTTGTACATATGGCTGATTTTTCAGCGCATATTGAATGCATTGCTCCAACGTCAGACTATCGCCTATTGGCTGAATAGTTTGGGCAAATGAACCGGTACTGCCCGTTAATAAAGCGATAACAAAAAAAACAAATGGTCTTATTCGCATATTGATACTATATCATTATTGATAAATCGATGATGTATGAGCGGCACGTTCAAAGGTGAGTGTTCAACCAAATGGCAAATACCCTAATCCGGTACCTTTATACCGTCCCATATAACAGTGGCAATCTTAGATAAATCTGAATCGGTGTACTCATGCTTACCCTGGGTATGAAATTTCGCAGTGGTCATGATACACCCAAAAACTATAGCAGCAATCAGGCTATATTCCAATTTTTTCACAATGCCCTGGTCCATGCCCAATTGAAAAAAAGCATTGAATCGCTCTTTAAACGGGCTGACCGTTCTTCTGATTTGGAATAGGGAGAACTATTATACTGTTCAATAAAGGTTAATGCATCCTTGTTCTGTATGAAATACCGGCAAAAATTTACCCATCCTATAAAAAACTGATCACGATAATCCTTGTCTGCATACTCAGTACTGAACATGGCTTCCGCCATCTGTTTTTTGATTTGCGCGCCAAGTTCCCGAATTATTGCATCCTTGCTTTCAAAATAATGATAAATGGTCCCTGCCGCCACGCCGGCATTTCCGGATATCTTGCTCATCGGCACACCATGAAATCCATTTTCACCAATTAATCCAACGTGCTATTCAGAATAGCCGCCTTTTTTGACGATATTTCCTCCGATTGAACGTTCATTCGGTCTGCAAGGTAAGAGCATTTTTAATTAACGATTAGCAGGACCTTCGATTAAATTTTGTTAATACATTTTTTCCTGGCGTGTCACAATACAAATTTTTATTCGATTTTGTTCACAAAAGCAGCATCAATACCGTAATCCGGAAAATACATTATTATTGAACTTATTGCGCAGGCGATATATTTCTGATCCTATTAAATGATATCTCGATATGTTGAAGTCTTCTTAATTTGCTTGTGCTTATTTGTTTGTTCCGGTCCATCGCCCAGGACATAATCAGAATTATAGAAGCTGACCATCACTATATTCAGTACTATGGCCGGTTTGATAAAACAGATCCAAAAAAGCCAAGGTTCTGGGCGCCGGGTGCATATATAACAACCAGGTTTTCGGGCTCCGACTGTGAGATCTTTATCAATGACCAGGTTAGTGAAGGCTCACACAATTATATTGAAGTAAAGGTTGACAATATAGATCCTGTCCGGATTCAACTCAGGGCAAGGGCAAACCGCATACAGATTGCCAAAGATCTCCCTGGGGAGATCACACCGTTACCATCACAAAAAATACGGAGGCATCTGTAGGGTTCCTGGAAATGGTGGGATTTAAATGTAATAGCCTGTTACCTCCTCCACCCGTGCCATCAAGAAAAATCGAATTTATAGGTGATGAGATTACCGCCGGTTCGGGTAGTGATCACAGGTATATGCCCTGTGACAGTGCGGAATGGTACGATCAAAGCAATGCATATAGCGCATATGGCGCAATCGCGGCACGTGATCTCAATGCCCAGTTTCATCTCACGGCAGTTTCCGGTGCGGGTATTACCAAGGTTTCGGGGGATCCGGGTTCTAATATTCCACAGGTGTTCGATAAGATCAATCTGGATAAAAATGCCATTGGATGGGATTTCAAACGTTATCAGCCAGATGTTGTGACGATGCTTGGAAAAAATGACCTGATCAGCGACTCTTTAGCATACATCAATGCCTATCTTGTTCATTAAACAACTTCGGTCCAGGTATCCTGTGGCCCAGATAGTTTGTATCAGTATTTCGGGGCCGGATACCAAATCTGCCGGATCAGGAATATTCTTCCCGTTATAGTTGCATCCGCCAGGAAAAGCGGAGATCAACGGGTACAACAGTTAATCATCCCCGGGATTTATAATAACGGTTGTGGCAAACTTCCATCGATGGAAGAACATCTTGAGATTTCTTCGCAGGTTACGGCATTTCTAAAAAAAATTATGGCATGGTGAAAGATTGTGAATAGATAGAGTTTTGATGAAAGTTATGAGTGAGTATTTAAGATGAAAATTACGTATGTATATTTCGTATTCCCTAACTTATACTTAATTAACTTACACGGTACATAACTAATATAATCATAACTCCTCATACTCACAAACCATCACCATTTCACACTATCATTTGCCATGCAAAAAAAAGTTACTTCACTCAGTCGTAGAAAGTTTCTGAACCAGGCAGCCATTTTATCGTCGATAATGATTGTACCCCGCTTTGTTCGGGGGAAAAGGATATATGGCTCCAAGCGATAAGATCAACCTGGGTTTTATTGGTACCGGTCGCCAGGGCTCGGGCCTGCTTAATAATTTTCTGAAGCTTGATGAAGTGCAGGTAATTGCTGCATCAGATGTCTATGCTTCAAAACTGGTTAACTTCAAAAACAAGGCAAATAAATTTTACGCTGATAAAACAGGGCAGGCTAATTATGATGGTTGTAAGACGTATGAGGATTTCCGTGAGTTACTGGCCATCAAAGATCTTAATGCAGTCGTGATCGCAACACCCGACCACTGGCACGCTGTACATGCGATCAGGGCAGCCGAGGCAGGGAAAGACATTTACTGTGAAAAGCCACTCTCACTTACTGTGAGGGAAGGCAGAGCCATGGTTAATGCAGCCAGGAAGCACGACAGGGTTTTTCAGACAGGTAGTATGCAGCGTTCTGCTCCCGAGTTCCGGCAAACTGCGGAGTTGATACGTAATGGCTATCTTGGTGAAATCAAAACCATAAAAGTTAGTATAGGCGGAGGTCCGCTCCCATATGATCTTCCAAAAGAAGATCTGCCTGAAGGTCTTAACTGGGACCTTTGGCTTGGTCCCAATGAATATGTTCACTATAACAAGCAGATCGCACCTGCATTGGGAGTTGATATCTGGGCAAGATGGCGTTATTATAAGGGCCTTGGTGGGGGAGATCTGACTGACTGGGGTGCGCATATGTTTGATATAGTTCAATGGTCGCTTGACATGGATGAATCCGGGCCAACAGAAATAATTCCGCCAAATGGAAACGATGTTAAGTTTCTCACCTACAAATATGGTAATGGAATTACCATGACCCAGGAGAATTTTGGAAAAAATCATGCGATTAGATTTATCGGAACAGAAGGTCAGCTGGATGTGCAGCGCACCAAACTTGAAACTTCAAAAACTGAACTTGCCACCAGGGTAATAGGTGCGAATGAAAAAAGAGTTTACAAAAGCGAAAATCATTACCGTGATTTTACCGATGCAATCAGGTCAGAAAAAAACCCATCTGCGATATAGAAACAGGGCACCGGTCTGCTACTGTTTGCAATCTTGGCAACATCGCCCTTGATACAAAACGGCCACTGAAATGGAATCCCAAAAAAGAATCTTTTAAAAACGATAAAGAAGCAAACGAAATGCTTGGTCGAAAATTAAAACAGGAATGGGATATCAAAATGTAAAAGCGGTACTGGAGTATACCACGATATATAATCCCGACATATAATCACGGCATTCTGTTGTAATGAAAAAGTTAAAGACACTTGTTATTTTATTTTTTGGATTAAGCAGCCTCGTACTACATGCACAGATAAAGCCGAATATTATCTGGATCTTATCGGAAGATATTTCGGTTGACCTTGCCTGTTATGGTAGATCTTTAGTGAAGACACCAAACCTCGACAATATGGCAGCCAATGGAATTCGTTTTATAAACGCGTATTCCACAGCTCCTGTTTGCTCTCCAAGCCGATCGGCGATTATCACCGGCATGTTTCAAACCAGTATAGGGGCTCATAATCACCGAAGCCACCGCGATGATGGATACAGGCTGCCCGGCCGCATAAAACCAATCACTGATTATCTAAGGGAAGCTGGTTATTTTACTGTCAACGCAACAACTCCTGCCGAAGGGGTATCAACCCCACCAAAGACCGACTTTAACTTTCAACCTGATCATCCGGTATTCGATGGTAATGACTGGAATCAGCGTAAGGCTGGTCAGCCTTTTTTTGCACAACTAACAATAGACGAAACTCATAGAAGTAAAAAGTGGGAAAACGTTGTCCAGGAACATAAGCCATCCATTGATCC
>CAVYCK010000034.1:0-61973 GCA_963767095.1 uncultured Actinomycetota bacterium
TCAGTAGCGGACGTCGAAGCGGCTCGCCCCGGTGTCGGCACCCTCGCGGGCGGCCACGTGGGTCACCCGGGCGCCGGTCGGGCCGCGACGACACCAGTCCACCAGCGCGTCGACGGCGTCGGCGTCGCCCTCGAAGTGAGCGGCGACCGAGCCGTCGGGCTCGTTGCGCACCCAGCCGTGGACGCCGAGCCGGCCGGCCTCGCGCTGGGCGTAGTAGCGGAAGGACACGCCCTGCACGCGACCCTGGACGGTGACGTCGACAGCCGTCATGTCCAGGTCGGAGGCCGGGTCACAGGATGCCGCCGGGCGAGTACGCCGCGGCGTCGCGGATGCCGCGCGACCACCTCGGCGACCCGGCGGCAGACCGCCTGCACCTGCGCCACCGCGGCGCCGGTGAAGGCGAGCGGCTCGGCGACCAGCGCCGTCGATCTCGGCGCGGGTGAGCCCCAGCCGCGCGTCGGCGGCCAGCCGGTCGAGCAGGTCGTTGTCGGCGAGCCCTTCTCGCGCATGGCCAGCGCCACCGCGACCGCGTGCTCCTTGATCGCCTCGTGCGCGACCTCCCGGCCGACGCCCGCGCGCACGGCGGCCACCAGCATCTTGGTGGTGGCCAGGAACGGCAGGTAGCGGTCGAGCTCGCGCTCGATCACGGCCGGGTACGCGCCGAACTCGTCGAGCACGGTGAGGAACGTCTGGAACAGCCCGTCGGCGGCGAAGAACGCGTCGGGCAGCGCGACCCGGCGTACCACCGAGCAGGAGACGTCGCCCTCGTTCCACTGGTCGCCGGCCAGCTCGCCGACCATCGACAGGTGGCCGCGGAGCACGACCGCCAGCCCGTTGACCCGCTCGCAGGAGCGGGTGTTCATCTTGTGCGGCATCGCCGACGAGCCGACCTGGCCCTCGGCGAAGCCCTCGGTGACCAGCTCGTGGCCGGCCATCAGCCGGATCGTGGTGGCCAGGCTGGACGGCGCCGCCGACGAGCTGGACCAGCGCGGAGACCACGTCGAAGTCGAGCGAGCGCGGGTAGACCTGCCCGACGCTGGTCAGCATCCGGTCGAAGCCGAGGTGGGCGGCGACCCGCTGCTCGAGCTCGGCCAGCCGGTCGGCGTCGCCGTCGAGCAGGTCGAGCTGGTCCTGGGACGGTGCCGACCGGGCCCTTGATCCCGCGCAGCGGGTAGCGCGCGAGCAGGTCCTCGACCCGCTCGTACGCGACCAGCAGCTCCTCGGCGACGCGTGGCGAACCGCTTGCCCAGCGTGGTGGCCTGCGCGGCGACGTTGTGCGAGCGGCCGGCCATCACGGTCGTCTCGTGCTCGGCCGCGAGCCGGGCCAGCCGGGCCAGCGCGGCGACGGCGCGGTCGCGGATCAGCTCCAGCGAGGCCCGGATCTGCAGCTGCTCGACGTTCTCGGTCAGGTCGCGCGAGGTCATGCCCTTGTGCACGTGCTCGTGGCCGGCGAGCGCGCTGAACTCCTCGATCCGGGCCTTCACGTCGTGGCGGGTGACCCGCTCCCGCGCCGCGATCGAGTCGAGGTCGACCTTGTCGACGACCGCCTCGTACGCCTCGACCACCCCGTCGGGCACGGCGACGCCGAGGTCGCGCTGGGCCCTCAGCACCGCGATCCACAGCCGCCGCTCGAGCACGATCTTGTGCTCCGGCGACCAGATCGCGGCGAGGTCGGCGCCGGCGTAGCGGGTGGCCAGGACGTTGGGGACGCTCACGCCTCCATCGTCCCATGCGGCCAGGCGAGCGGCTCGTCCCAGGCTGGCGGCGGACGCCAGGTCTCCCAGCCCTCGTCGAGCGGCCAGGCGCGGGGTACGACGAGCTCGTGCCGGGCCTGCTCGGCGACCTCGCGCACGGCCGCGCCCTGCTCGGCGGTGTAGGCGCCGCCCGCGACGGCCGCGTCGAGCTCGTCCTCGTCCTTGAGCCAGAGCGTCGCCGTCGACGTCCAGCCAAGGTCGAGGATCAGGTCGCGGGTGTACGTGCGCGCGCCACCGTCGGCGGCCCGCTGGTGCGGCAGCTCGAGGTTGACGTAGTGGCCGTCGAACGCGACCGTCGTCGGTGAAGAAGTACCAGATCGACCAGGGGACGCCGGTGGGCACGATGCGGAGGATCCCCGGCCCCTGCCACAGGGTCACGACCAGCTCGAAGTCACGCTCGACGAAGAGCCGCGCCCGGTCGGCGAGCGGGCGGTCGCGCAGTCCACGACCGTCGCGCGGCGTCGCGGCCAGCTGCTCCGATCCCTCGGAAGCCAGGCCACGAGACCCCGCTCGTCGTCGCGCACCACCCGCAGCGGCGCGGCGAAGTAGCCGTAGCGGTAGGTCACCACCTCGCCGGGCGCGAGGTACGGCGCCGCGCCGGCCGGTCGGGTCGGCTCGCCCGCGTCGAGGCGCAGCGGCTCGAGGACGAGCGAGGTCGGGCGTGGCGGGGCGCGTCGGCCCGCGTCAGCCGCGACCATGGTGCCGCCGCTGTCGGAGACCTGCGTGTCGTCGTCGTCGAGCCGTCAGGCGTCACGGCAGCCCGGCGGCCGAGCGGCGATGTCGCGTGCGCCACTGGGCGCCGGGGAAGGAGATGGTCGCGACGCCTTCGTAGGCCTTGGCGCGCGCGTCGGCGACGTCGGCGCCGACCGCCGTGACGGCGAGCACGCGCCCACCGGCGGTGACCAGGTGGCCGTCGGCGTCAAGCGCGGTGCCGGCGTGGAGGACGGCACGTCGTCCTCGACGTCGAGGGTCTCGGTGCCGGTGATCACGTCGCCGCGAGGACGACGACGCGGGGTAGCCCTGCCGACGCCATCACGACCGCGACCGCGGCGCCCGGCTTCCACGCAGGAGGCGGCACGTCGGCGAGCGTGCCGGTCGCGGCACCCGAGCAGCAGCGGCGAGAGCGGCGAGTCGAGCAGCGCCAGCAGCGGCTGGGTCTCCGGGTCGCCGAACCGGGCGTTGAACTCGATCACCCGGACGCCCGCGCGAGGTGAGCGCGAGCCCGGCGTACAGCAGGCCCGGCGAACGGCGTGCCGCGGCGGGCCAGCTCGTCGACGGTCGGCTGGAGGACGTCGCGGAGCACCTCGGCCACGAGGTCGGGGGGCGCCCACGGCAGCGGCGTGTAGGCGCCCATGCCGCCGGTGTTGGGGCCCTCGTCGCCGTCGAAGATGCGCTTGAAGTCCTGGGCGGGCTGCAGCGGGTAGACCGTCGCGCCGTCGGTGATCGCGAAGAGCGAGACCTCGGGGCCGTCGAGGAACTCCTCGATCACGACCCGCTCGCAGGCCGCCGCGTGGGCGAGCGCCTCGGCGCGGTCGTCGGTGACCACGACGCCCTTGCCGGCGGCGAGGCCGTCGTCCTTGACGACGTACGGCGCGCCGAACTCGTCGAGCGCGGCCTCGGCCTCCTCGGCGGTGGTGCAGAGGGACGCCCGGGCGGTGGGGACGCCGGCCGCGGCCATGACGTCCTTCGCGAACGCCTTCGAGCCCTCGAGCCGGGCGGCCTCGCGCGGACGGGCCGAAGCAGGCGATGCCCCGCCCGGTGACGGCGTCGGCGACGCCGGCGACCAGCGGCGCCTCGGGCCCGACGACGACCAGGTCGACGCCGAGCTGCTCGGCCAGGTCGGCGACCGCCTTGCCCGAGATCGGGTCGACCTGGTGGAGCGTGGCGCGGGCGGCCATCCCGGGGTTGCCCGGGGCCGCGTGCACCTCGGTGACCCCGGGGTCGCGGGCGAGCGACTCGACGAGTGCGTGCTCACGACCGCCGGTGCCGATGACGAGGATCCTCACGGGCGACGATCCTACGGATGCGGGGGCGGATCGTCGGGTCGTGTGCCTGAGAACGCGCCATGGAGCGGCGTCAGGCACACGACTCAGGTCGAGCGCCGCTTGATCGAGACCGAGTACGCCGAGGGCCGGTAGCGCAGGATCGGGTCGTCGGAGAGCTCGATCCCGTCGACGACGCGGGTCGGGTCGAACACGACGAGACCGCCGTCGGCCTCCGGGTCCGGGGCCTCCTCGGTCACGGTCAGGATGGCCGGCGCTGAGCTCGCGGGCGCCGCGCCAGACCGACATCGGGTCGTGCGGGTCGTCGGTGGCCCGCGCCACGGTGACGCGGAGGTCGTAGCGGACAGGGCCGGCCGCCAGCCGGTCGGCCAGCTCGTCGAAGAGCCGGTCGCGGCCGTCGTACTCGCCGCGGGCCGGCCGGCGACGGCCTCGACCGGCTCGAGGCGGTAGCGCACCCACCGCAGGTGGTCGGTTGCGTCGCGCCAGCCGTAGGCATGGATGGGGAAGTAGGTCACCTCGGCGAAGGAGCGCGGCGTCCCGGCGGCCTTGGCGGCGGCGATCGCCGCGAGGGCGGGGACCGACACCGGGTGCCGGGCCAGCCAGATGGGCAGCCGCTTCGGGTCAGCGAGTCGCCTCGGTCATGGACACGAAGTCCTCGGGGGTGCGCACCGGGAAGCGCGGCGCCGTCTGGCCGAGCAGGTCGGTGTCGCCGCGGCAGCGTCCTGGAGCTTCACGGCCATCCCGCGCACGTCGGGAGCCTTGTCGCGACCCGATCCTGCCGGCGGCGTTGGACCACCGCACCAGCACCTCGACCGCGTCGCCGCCCAGGTGCGCAGCGCGGCACAGCTCGGTCGCCTCGGGGGTCGCGGTGAAGGTGCCGGCGTACAGGCGGCCCTTGGCGTGCAGGACACGCGGTGGCCGGTCGGCTTGCGGTACGACCGCGTTGAGCCGGTCGATCGGCGACCTCGGGGTCGAGCACGTTCGGAGCGTAGACCTCCGGCCGGCTACCCGTCGTGGACGAGCAGCGTCTCCTCGCGGCCCGGACCGACCCCGACGCCCCAGATGCGGGTGCCCGACATCTCCTCGAGCGCGGTGACGTACTTCTGCGCGTTGGTCGGCAGGTCGGCGAAGGTGCGGCAGGCCGAGAGGTCCTCCCACCAGCCGTCGAGGTACTCGTAGACCGGCTTGGCGTGGTGGAACTCCGTCTGGGTCATCGGCATCTCGTCGTGGCGCACGCCGTCGACCTCGTAGGCGACGCACACCGGGACCCGCTCCCAGCTCGACAGCACGTCGAGCTTGGTCAGGAAGAGGTCGGTGAGGCCGTTGACGCGGGTGGCGTAGCGGGCGATGACCGCGTCGTACCAGCCGCACCGGCGGTCGCGCCCGGTCGAGACGCCGACCTCGCCGCCGATCTTCCAGAGCTTCTCGCCGTCCTCGTCGAAGAGCTCGGTCGGGAACGGGCCCCGAGCCGACGCGCGTGGTGTAGGCCTTGATCACGCCGATGACGCGGTCGATGCGGGTCGGCCCGACGCCGGCGCCGGTGCAGACGCCGCCGGCGATCGCGTTGGACGAGGTGACGAACGGGTAGGTGCCGTGGTCGACGTCGAGCATCGTCGCCTGCGCGCCCTCGAAGAGCACCGTCTCGTCCGCGGTCGAGCGCGGCGTTGATCAGCAGCGAGGTGTCCTGGACCATCGGGCGCAGGCGGTCGGCGTACGACAGCAGGTCCTCGACCACGGCGTCGACCTCGACGGCCCGGCGGTTGTAGACCTTGGTGCAGCAGCTGGTTGCGGACCTCGAGGGCGCCCTCGACCTTCTGCCGCAGGATCTTGTCGTCGAAGAGGTCGGCGACGCGGATGCCGAGCCGGTTGACCTTGTCGGCGTACGCCGGCCCGATGCCGCGGCCGGTCGTGCCGATCTTGTTCTTGCCCAGGAAGCGCTCGGCGACCTTGTCGATCGTGGAGTGGTAGGACGCGATGACGTGGGCGTTCGCCGAGACCACGAGCTGGCCCTCGACGTCGCGCCCGCGCGCGGCGAGAGCGTCGACCTCCCGGAACAGCGCCTCGGGCGAGACGACCACCCCGTTGCCGATGACGCTCGTGCAGCCCGGCGTCAGGACGCCGCTCGGCAGCAGGTGCGTGGCGAACTTCTCGCCGTCGATGACGATGGTGTGGCCCGCGTTGTGACCGCCGCTGGTGCGCACGACATAGCCGATGTCCCCGGCCTCGCCCGTGGTGGCCAGCAGGTCGGTCGCCTTGCCCTTGCCCTCGTCGCCCCACTGGGCGCCGAGGATGACGATGGCGGGCATCGCGTGTCTCCTAGCGGTGCGACCTGCACCGAAGACCGAAGCCCCTCGACACGATCTGCGGCGGCGGGGCTCTTGCGAACCGAGGCTATCGCACGTCCCGCCTCGGATCGGGTGACATAGGCTCCGCGCGTGGACCCGCTGCTGGTGATCATGAACGCCGACGCCGGGACGGCAGCGGAGGAGACCCTCCAGCGCGGTCTCGAGGTGTTGCGGGAGCGCACGTCGGTCGAGGTGGCGCAGACCTCCAACCCCGGCGAGCTCGACGGCGTGCTCCACCGGGCCGGCTCCCGGCGGATCGTGGTCGCAGGCGGCGACGGCAGCCTGCACGCCGTCGTGGCCGCGCTGCACCGCCGCCACGACCTCGCCGACGCGGTGATCGCCCTGCTCCCGATGGGCACCGGCAACGACTTCGCGCGGGCGATGGACATCCCGCTCGAGATCGAGGAGGCGGCGCGGGTCGTGCTCGAGGGCGAGGTCCGCCGCGTCGACCTGATCCTCGACGACACCGGCCAGGTGGTGGTCAACAACGTGCACGTCGGAGCGGGCGCGCAGGCCAGCCGCCGCGGGGCGCGATGGAAGGAGCGCCTCGGCTCCGTCGGAGTCGGCAAGGTCAACCTGGGCCGTATCGGCTACCCGATCGGCGCCGTCCAGGCCGCGTTCCGGCCGCCGCAGCTGCACCTCCGGGTCGAGGTCGACGGCGAGGTCGTCAACGGCCTCGACCAGCCGGTGCTGATGGTCGCCATCGGCAACGGCACGAGCGTCGGCGGCGGCGCCGAGCTGACCCCCGAGGCGGACGCCGAGGACGGTCGCATCGACGTCATGGTCAGCCGGTCGGTCGGGCCGATGGCCAAGCTGGCGTACGCCGTGCAGGTCCTGCGCCGCACGCACCTCGAGCGCGACGACGTCCTGCAGGTGCGCGGGACCCGGGTGTCGGTGTCGGGTGAGGAGTTCTACTGCGCCGCGGACGGCGAGATCACCGGACCGGAGCGGCAGCGCGCCTGGCGGTTGGAGCCGGCGGCGTACTCGATGGTGCTGCCCTGATCAAGGCGTGCTGCGTGTCGATCGTGCTGGTGGGCCACGTGCCGTGGGGCCCGGCACCGCGGGGCCGAAGGGTTGGGGCCCTCCGGCCCGCGGGCGGGTGAAGCGGGCCTGAAGGCCCGGGCCTCGGCATCAGTCACAGGGGCAGCGCGACGACGCCGACCAGCCCGAGCGCGATCAGGACCGCTCCCAGGAACAGCAGGGCACGCGACAACTGCACGCACCCCCCTGATCCTGTCGAGTCGCCCACCCCCCGGCAGGCGACTCCGGAAACGCTAGCCCGCGGACCCCCGGGGCTTGAAGGGATCTGATCCCTTCTTGGGTTCCCCCCATGGGATCCCGAGAGCGCTCGCGCACCCGCGGGGCCTGCCTGCCAGCCCCCTGGTCGGCCGGCCCCGCGGGCGGATGTCGACGAGCGGTCAGCAATCGCGTCCGTCGACGGGAGCGACGACCCCGCCCGCAGGCAAACCCACCCAGGCTGCCGGGCTGAGGGTCATCGACGGCAACTTAGGTCGTGACACCGCGCAGCAACAGGGACCTGCATCCCCTCCTGGGCGGCCCGGTCCTCGTCCAGCTCAGCCTGGCTCAGACCCAGCCGCGCCGGACCGCTTCGACGCCGGCCTGGAACCGCGAGTCGGCGCCGAGCTCGGTCATCAGGTCGGCGATGCGGCGACGTACCGTGCGCAGGCTCATCCCGAGGGTGCGGGCGATCTGCTCGTCCTTGTGGCCGGCCGCGAGCAGCCGGAGGAGGAAGCCGCGCAGGTCCGGCCGGGCCGCCCCGAGGTCCAGCTCGGGCACCGGCGCGGCGCGCGACCACAGCTCGTCGAAGAGCATGATCAACGCCTCGACCAGCGCGCCCTGACGCACCAGGAGCCGCGGCTCGTCGGCGTACCCGAGGGGTTCGGGGACGACGGCGTGGGTCGTGCCGATGACCATCAACCGGGTGGGGAGCTCGGGCAGCAGCCTGATCTGCTCACCGGCCCGCGCCCGCGCGCGCAGCACGTCGGGGGCCTCGCGCAGCGCCACGACCGGGTAGATCGCGCGGGAGCGACGACCCGTCGCGATCGCCGTCCTGATCACCTCCACCATCGCCGCCTCGCGCGGCATCCGCCACGCGTCCGGTCGCAGCCAGAGGAGGTCGCCACGGCTCTCGACGATCAGGTTGGAGAGCAGCCGCAGGGCGTTCCCGCCCGAGGTCACCTCGCCGTCGATCGGGTGCACGTCGTCCACCTCACCGATGCTCGGTCGCGTCGTCGCCGCTGCCAGCAACGGGACGGCCGCGGCCAGGCGGCTCAGGCGCCGCTCTGCGCGCGCGGCCCGCTCCGCTTCCTGGCCGATCAGCATGGCCACCGCCTCCGCCAGCGAGTGCACGAGGAGCCTGCCCTCCTCGATCCGGCAGACACCGAGCCGGCGCAGCGGCTCGATCTCGGCGGCGAGCTCGGTGGTGGGCAGGCCCAGCGCCGACGCGACTGCCGAGACGTCGTTGCCCGACAAGGGGAGCAGCCGGGCGTACAGCCGCTCCTCGGGTCCGGTGAGGCCGAGGCTGGCGAGGGTGCTCGGAACGGGTCGCAGCGGCATGTTTGGCAGGTTAGTGACACCGGCATCCGGAAGCCAGGTGGCAGGGAGCGGTCATGTGAGACTGGAGATGCCAGTTTCTGGCCTCGTCGAGGACCTCGGAATCGCCACAGGGGACGATTCCGGGGTCCTCGTCCGTTCTGGATAGCCTGGCCGCTCGCAGCGAGGACAAGAGGGTGGCGGTGGCACGAGGCAAGCAGGGCGGCGACCCGGTCGACTGGGTCACCCGGGCGGCCGACGAGGCGGTGCGCCACGCCGGCCCGGACGCGGAGATCGTCACGTGCTCCTCCGGGGTCTCGCCGTCGGGGCGGGTGCACCTGGGCAACATGCGCGAGTTCCTCACCGTGCACTTCGTGGCCGACGAGCTGCGGCGGCGCGGCGTACCCGTGCGCCACCTGCACGTGTGGGACGACTACGACCGCTTCCGCAAGGTCCCGGTCGGCATCGACGCGGCGTACGCCGAGCACATCGGCAAGCCGCTCAGCGCGGTGCCCGACCCGTGGGAGTGCCACCCGTCGTGGGCCGACCACTACAAGGAGCCGCTGCGCGACGCTCTGCACGCCATGGGCATCGAGATGGACGAGATCTCCCAGACCGAGCGCTACCGCAGCGGCTTCTACCGCGCCGACGTGCTGCACGCCGTGCGGCACCGCGACGAGATCGAGCAGGTCCTCGCGCGCTACCGGACCAGGAAGGTCGCGGTCGACGCCGCCTCCGACCAGGAGGCCGAGGCGCTGGCCGACTCGGTGGCCGAGGCCGACGAGGACGGCGACGCGTCGGGTGCGCTCGCACGCTTCCCGTTCAAGCCCTACTGCCGCGGCTGCGGGCGCGACACGACCACGGTCACGGCGTACGACGACGACACGACCGACCTGAGCTACACCTGCGACACGTGCGGCGAGTCCTACGTGACCAACCTGGCCACGCAGGACGAGGGCAAGCTGGTCTGGAAGGTCGACTGGCCCATGCGCTGGGCCAAGGAGCACGTCGACTTCGAGCCGGCCGGCATGGACCACGCGACGCCCGGCTCGTCGTTCACCGTCGGTCACGAGCTCGTCGAGAGCGTCTTCGGCATGGCCCGCCCGTCGTGGTTCGGCTACGCCTTCGTGGGGTTCGCCGGGGTGCAGAAGATGTCGTCGTCCGCCGGTGGCGCGCCGACCGCCGAGGACGCCCTGCGCATCCTCGAGCCGCCGATCCTGCGCTGGCTGTACGTGCGCCGCAGCTACAAGCAGGCCTTCGACATCGACTTCGGCCCCGAGGTCGTGCGGCTCTACGACGAGTGGGACGCCCTGGCCCGCAAGGCTGCCGACCCCGCCAAGCGTGACCTGCAGGTGCTCGCCTACGAGCGCGCGGCGGCGACGGCGACGGTGGCCCTGCCGACCGCCGAGGTCGTCGTCCCCTTCCGCACCCTGTCGTCGGTGGCCGACGTGACCGCCGGCTCGGCGGAGCAGATCAGCCGCATCATCGGCGACATCGGCTACCCGCACCGAGGAGTCGAGGAGCTCGAGCCGCGGCTGTCCAAGGCGATGGCCTGGACCGCGGAGTACGTGCCGGCCGAGGACCGCACCAACGTCCGCTCCGAGCCCGACCGCGAGCGCCTGGCGTCACTGACCCAGCGCGAGTCGACGTGGCTGACGCTCCTCCTCGACCAGCTGGGCGACGCCGCCGACCTCGACCTGGTCACCGCGCTGGTCTACGGCGTACCCAAGCTCGCCCGCGGGCTCACCGTCGACGACGCGCCGACCGACGAGGTGAAGGCCGACCAGCGGGACTTCTTCCGGTTGCTGTACCAGCTGCTCGTGGCTGCCGACCGCGGCCCACGCCTCCCGACGCTGGTGATGGCGCTGGGCGCCGACAAGGTGCGCTCGCTGCTCACACCGTGACGGTGGCCGGCGCGTCGGCGTACAGCCAGTAGTGCCGCTCCCGCACGACGAGGTCGTCGCGGGTCTCCAGCACCACGACACCGCTGGCCGTCATCGGCTCACCCGTGGTCTGGTCCGTGCCCGTCATGCGCAGCTCGAGCGCGCAGAGCTCGCCGTCCACCATGGTGTTCAGGTGCTCGAACACGAGGTCCGGGAAGCGCTCGAAGATGACCGGGGCGGCGGCGATCCACTCGGCTGCCGGCGCGGCGGCCGGCCAGCCGGTCGGCCACACCGTCGCCTCCGGCGCGTAGCACCAGGCCAGCGCCTCCGGGTCGTGGGCGCCCTGGGCGGCGAGCACCCGCTCGGCCACCGGCCGGCTCATCTCCGCGACTCCTGCTCACGCCCGGTCGACGTCCGCCAGTAGGGCGGCGGGACGGGGACCGTCCAGTACAGCGACGGCGTCCGGACCATGGCCCGGCCGAATGCTTCTAGGATCTGCTTCGATGTCCGCATCGGGACCTCCTTCGTCGTCCCCGCAGCCTCGCCGCGGAGGCGGATCGGTCGCGTCCGGCAGATCCCGTAGATCGGTGACCCTCAGTGGTCGCGACGCCGAGCTGGCGGCGATCACGCGGGTGCTCGCGGACGCGCGGGCGGGCCGCAGCGGCGCCCTGGTCCTGAGCGGCGAGCCGGGCATCGGCAAGTCGACCCTGCTCGAGCGTGCAGCCGCGGACGCCACCGGCTTCCGGACCCTGTGGACCCTCGGCGTGGAGAGCGACGCCGTGCTCGGGCATGCCGGGCTGCTGCCCCTGCTCACGCCCCTGCGCGACCTGCTCGACCAGGTGCCGGAGGCGCAGGCGGCGGCCCTCGCGCGCGCCCTCGGCTGGAGCACCGCCGACCGGCCACCGGCACCCCTGCTGGTGGCCGGGGCAACCCTCGCCCTGCTCTCGACGGCTGCCGCCCAGGGACCACTTCTCGTCGTCGTCGACGACGCCCACTGGCTCGACCACGAGTCCGCGAGCGCACTCCTCTTCGCGGTACGCCGGATGCGGGACGACGCGGTCGTCTTCCTCCTCGCGGCCCGCGCGGAGTCGCCGGCGGCGTCCGAGCTGGCAGACCTGCCGACCCTCTCGCTGAGCGGGCTGAGCGCCGAGCAGGTCCGTGAGCACTGGCCCGAGCTCGTCCCGGATGTGGCGGCGACGCTCGCGGCCGAGACGCTCGGCAACCCGCTCGTGCTGGGCGACGTCGTCCCCCTCCTGTCACCGGCACAGCGGGGCGGAGCCGCTCCGCTGCCGGCCCCGCTCCCGGTCGGGGCCCGCCCGCTCGGCTCGCTCAGCGCCCGACTGGCGGGCTTGTCGACCGACGCCCGCCGCCTGGTCCTGCTGTACGCCTGCGCCGGGCCGGGTGAGGACGCGCTCGTGATCGAGGCTGCCCGCGCCGGCGGCGTACCGGTCGAGGAGGCGCTCGACGACGGCCTCCGGGCACGCGCCCTGGCGCAGGATGCCGCCGGCGCGACCCGGTTGGCCCACCCACTGCTGCGGTCGGTGGTGCTGGCGGGTGCGGACCCGGCGGCGCGTCGTCGGGCCCACGCCGACCTGGCGGCCGCGGCCGGTGGTGCAGGTCGGCACGCGGCGGCGATCTGGCATCGCGCCGACGCCACGGTCGGACCCGACGAGGCCCTGGCCGGTGACCTGGCCGGGCTGGCCGACCGTGAGTCCTCCGGCGGCCGGGCCGTCGCCTCACTCGCGCTGGAGCGGGCGCAGGCCCTGACGGTCGACCCCGAGCAGGGCCTCGCCTGGCTGGCTCGCGCGGCGGGCGCGGCCTTCGTCTCGGGCGACCTCCCCCGCACCCGAGCCCTTGCCGAGCGGGCGCTCGGCGCCGGGCCGGCCCCGGCGACCAGGGCCGAGGTGCTCTACGTGCTCGGCGTCGTCGAGGAGTACGCCGGCTCCGTGCCCCGCGCGGCCGCCCTGCTGGCCGAGGCGGCCGACCTGGCCGAGGGAGTCCTGGCGGTGCGCGTGCTCGCCGAGCTCGCGATGACGAGGTTCCGCCTCGGCGACGTCGTCGGCCACGCCGCCTGTGCGGTCCAGATCACCGCGGTCGCCGACCGCGGTGACCCGTATCAGCGAATGCTCGCCGACTTCGCGCAGGGTTGGGCCGCGATGCTCGCGGGAGACGCGTCCGCGGGCGGGCCACTGCTGGCGGCGGCACTTGACCTCGTCGCGAGCCTGCCCGTCGTCGACACCCAGACCCTGACGGTCTACCTGGGGTCGGTCTACACCGACCCGGAAGGTCTCCTCGAGCAGACGGATCGGCGGATCGACGAGCTGCGCCGCGACGGGCTCGCGGGCATCCTCGTCTCCGCCCTCACCATGCGGGCCTTCGTCCGGACCGGCGTCGGCGACCACGCCGGAGCCTTCGCCGACGCCGGCGAGGCCGTCGAGCTCGCCCGACATCTCGGGCAGGTGGCCGACGCCGCGACGGCGCACGAGGCCCTCGCCTGGCAGTCCGCCGCGCGTGGACTCCACGACGACGCCGCCGACGCCCTGGCTCGGTCGGCGGCGCTGCTCGACCGGGCCGGGATCTCGACGGCGGCCGCCCACCACGCCCTCAACGCCGCGTTCTGCGCCCTGTGCCGCGACGACCTCGACGGGGTGGTCGCCGTGCTCGAGCCGCGCCTCGACCTCGACGGCGGGGTCGGCTCGATGGGTGAGCCGCTGGGGGTCGCCCCGCTGCTCGTGGAGGCCCTGGTCGGGCTCGGCCGTCCCGAGGAGGCGCGTCAGCTGGCCGATCGGCTCGACGCGGCCACCGCGCCCGACGCGCCACCGGTGCTGGAGGCGCCGCGTCAGCGCACCCGCGCCCTCGTGGCCGACGACCCGGTCGCGACGCGTGCTGCGCACGACGCCGCGCTGGCGGCGTACGCCGCGATGCCCGACGTGTTCGAGGTCGCGCGGACCCGGCTCCTGCTGGGCTCGTGGCTGCGGCGCCGCGGCGACCGGGTCGCGGCTCGTGCGGAGCTGGCGCAGGCCGAGGAGGCGTTCGCGCGGATGGACCTCACCGCCTGGGTCGCTCGGGCCCGTGCCGAGCGCGCTGCCACCGGCGAGCGGGCGCGGCCGCGGGGCGGGCCGGTGGTCGAGGAGCCGCTGACGTCGCAGGAGACCCGCGTCGCGCTGCTCGTCGCGCAGGGGCTCTCCAACAAGGAGGTCGCCGCCCAGCTGTTCCTGAGCCCGCGGACCGTGGAGACGCATCTGTCCTCGGTCTTCCGCAAGCGGGGCCTGCGCAACCGCACCGACCTGGCGGTGAGAGGGTTGGGCACATGAGCGAGCGCAGCGAGCGACCAGACGATGGAGTCCGTGCCGACCTGATGGCCGGTCCCCCGCCGACCCTGCTGCCCGAGGACCCCGCCGCCGCCGCTCTGGACACGCAGCCGCCCGAAGCCGTCGTCCGCGCCCACCCGGCCTCGCCGGTCGCGTGGGCCGCGCTGGCCGACGCGGCGAAGGCCGGCGGCGCCGACGACGTGACCGTCTACGCCTACGCGCGGGTCGGCTACCACCGCTCCCTCGACATGCTGCGCCGCAACGGCTGGAAGGGCCACGGTCCCGTGCCGTGGGAGCACGAGCCCAACCGCGGCTTCCTGCGCTGCCTGGCCACCCTGGCCCTCTCGGCGCAGGCGATCGGCGAGACCGACGAGTGGGAGCGCTGCTCGGCCTTCCTCCGCGACAGCAGCCCCGCGGCGTACGACGCCCTGCTCGGCGACTGACTACCGCGGTGCTGTGGTCGGTTAGGACGGGGCTGCCGGCCCCCTAAGAGTCCACAGCACCGCACCAGACGGTCGCCCTCCACATGCCGCACCCGGGTAAACCACGCCGCACCGCTGGCCGGGTCACCATCTCGGCATGGTTCTCATGCTGCCGGCGCTCGTCGCCATCGCTGCACGTCAAGGTGGCGTGTTCACGCGCCAGCAGGCCCTCGAGGTCGGGCAGACGCCGCGGGTGATCCGCACGCTGACCAGGCCGAACGGTCCGTGGGTCGTCGTCAGGCGCGGGGTGTACGCCGACCGAGAGGCCTGGGAGGCCCTCGACGAGTGGACGACGCGGCCCGTCGCCCGTGACTGGGCGGCCCACCTCACGATGACGCGCCAGCACGTGCTGAGCCACGACTCGGCCGGCCGTGCGTATGGCCTCTCGATGTTGCGGCCGGCCGCCCCGCTCATCCACATCACCAGGCCCGGCGTCGGAGGGTCACGCACGGAGCACGGCGTGAAGCACCATCTGAGCCAAGGCTTGCCGTGGCTGTCGAGCTACGCGTCCGGGCTGCCGGTCACGCCACTGGCCCGCACGGCGCTCGACATCGCTCGCGAGCACGGGCTCTGGCGCGGGGTCGCCGCCGTCGACAGCGCACTGCGGCTGGGCGCCGAGCACGGGGACTTCGCCCGACACCTCGGTCCGATGAGACACTGGCCCCACGTCACGACGGGGCGGACCTGCCTCGCGCTGGGCGATCCCGGGGCCGAGAACGCCGGTGAGTCGATGGCGCGGCTCCTGCTGCTCGAGTGCGACGTCCCCGGCGTCCGCACCCAGTTCCCGATCCAGCTCGTCACGGGGCGCGTCGCCTGGGCGGATCTCGTCGTCGGCAACCATGTGGTCGAGTTCGACGGCCACGCGAAGTACCTGCGTCTCGACAGCGACCACGCCTCGACGCAAGCCGGTGAGATCGTCTGGGCGGAGAAGGAACGCGAGCGGCTGGTCCGAGCCGAGGGCTTCGGCGTCTCCCGCGTCGTCTGGTCCGACTTCTGGGGGGCAGCGCGGACGACGGCCCGCGCCCGGCTCCGCTCCGAGATCGCGTTGACCCAGGAGAGGTTCGGTCCGAGCCGACCGGTCCACCTCGACGACTTCGCCGAGCGCATGTCCGACGTACGCCGGCGCCGGATGGCAGCTGACTAGCGCGGTGCCCTTGACGGTTAGGACGTGGCTAGCCCCGCCCTAAGCGGCCACAGCACCGCGGTAGTCGGTCGCCGCGCGCCGACCTCAGGCGGAGAGGGTGGTGCCGGTGGAGCGGAGGTTCTCGCAGGCCTCCACGACGCGGGCGCTCATGCCGGCTTCGGCGGCCTTGCCCCAGGCGCGGGGGTCGTAGGCCTTCTTGTTGCCGACCTCGCCGTCGACCTTGAGGACGCCGTCGTAGTTGCTGAACATGTGGGCGGCGACGGGGCGGGTGAAGGCGTACTGGGTGTCGGTGTCGACGTTCATCTTCACCACGCCGAAGTCGACGGCGGCGCTGATCTCGTCGGCCGTCGAGCCGGAACCGCCGTGGAAGACCAGGTCGAAGGGCCGGGCGTCGGCACCGAGGGACAGCTCGGAGGCGGCGGCCGCCTGCGCGTCGCGCAGGATCTCCGGGCGCAGCTTGACGTTGCCCGGCTTGTAGACGCCGTGCACGTTGCCGAACGTCAGGGCGGTCAGGTAGCGGCCGCGGTCGCCGGAGCCGAGTGCACGCACGGTGGCGATGGCGTCCTCGGGCGTCGTGTACAGCTGGTCGTTGATCTCGTTGGCGACACCGTCCTCCTCGCCGCCGACGACGCCGACCTCGATCTCGAGCACGATGTGAGCCGCCGCGCACTTGGCGAGCAGCTCCTCGGCGATCTGCAGGTTCTCCTCCAGGGGCACGGCGGAGCCGTCCCACATGTGCGACTGGAAGAGCGGCGCCTCACCGCGGGCCACCCGCTCCGCGGAGATGTCGATCAGCGGCCGGACGAACCCGTCGAGCTTGTCCTGGGGACAGTGGTCGGTGTGCAGCGCGATGTGGACGGGATAGTTCTTCGCGACCTCGGCGGCGTACGCCGCGAACGCGACCGACCCGCTCACCATGTTCTTGACCGACGGCCCGGAGAGGTAGTCCGCGCCACCGGTCGAGACCTGGATGATCCCGTCGGACCCGGCGTCGGCGAAGCCCTTCAGGGCGGCGTTGAGCGTCTGCGAGGACGACACGTTGATGGCCGGGAAGGCGAAGCCCTTCTCCTTGGCCGTGTCGAGCATCTGCGCGTAGACCTCGGGGGTGGCGATCGGCATGACGAGACTCCTGCGGGATTGACTGCGGTACGACGCCACCGACCCTAGTGGCTGACCAGCGGACGGCCACGGGCCGCGTCTCAGTGGGTAGGAGACCATCCACGCCGCTCACCCCACCCGAAAGGAGATCTTGACGGAGGTCGGGACTGGGCCTAGAAACGGACCCACCATCGGATCTCGGGAGCCTCCATGCGTCGTACGCCCCTGCTCGTCGCCCTGCTCGCCCTCGTCGGCACGGCCCTGACAATCCAGCCGGCCCAGGCCGCGCTCGACGCCGCGCTCGACCCTGGCGCCGGCCAGCCCGCGGTCGGCACCTGCTACCGGATGTCCACCACGGAGCTGGGCCAGGCGTCCTACGGCGAGGCGGCCGTCGACTGCCTGGCCAAGCACACCTCCCAGGTCATCGGGGTCACCTACCTGCCGGGCGGGCTGTCGTGGAGAAGGCGTCGATCGCGCGGATCGCCAAGGTCGCCCTGAAGGACTGCTACCCGACGATCACGGCCGCGCTCGGCGGCACCGTCGAGCTGCGGGCGCAGTCGGCGTACCGGCTCGCCTACTTCGTGCCGAGCAAGGCCCAGCGCAAGGCGGGCGCACGCTGGATCCGATGCGACCTGATCCTCGGCGTCGGACCCCTCGCGGCGCTGCCGCCGTCGTACGCGCTGACCGACCCGCCGGCCGACGGCGTCGCCGCGTGCCTCGACGGCCGCGGGAGCGTGCGGGCCTGCACGAAGCGGCACGTGTTCCGGACCATCGGCGCGGTCGCGGTCGATCGCAAGCGCTACCCGTCCGACGGTGCCTTCACCTCGATCGGCGGCCGCAAGTGCCGGGCGGCGTACGGCAAGAAGACCGCCTACCTGACCTGGCCCAGCAAGATGGTCTGGAAGCAGGGCGAGCGGGCCATCACCTGCTACAAGCGCTCGTCGAGGTAGGTCAGCCGCGCCAGGCGGACTCGTCACCGAGGTCGGCGTGCGTGCGGATCCACGTGTGCATGGCGATCGCGGCGGCGGCCGAGGCGTTGATCGAGCGGGTGGAGCCGAACTGGGCGATCGACAGCGTCGCCGTCGCACGCCGGCGCGCGGCGTCGGAGAGGCCCGGTCCCTCCTGGCCGAAGAGCAGGCAGACGTGCTCGGGCAGGGCGGTGGTCTCGAGGTGCGCGCTGCCCGGCAGGTTGTCGATGCCGAGCAGTCGCACCGGTCGGCGTCCGCGCGTGGAGGTACGCCGCCAGGTCGGCTGGCGTCGCGTGGTGCCGCACGTGCTGGTAGCGGTCGGTCACCATCGCGCCGCGACGGTTCCAGCGGCGGTTGCCGACGATGTGCACCTCGGCGGCGAGGAACGCGTTGGCGGTGCGCACGATCGTGCCGATGTTGAAGTCGTGCTGCCAGTTCTCGATCGCGACGTGGAAGGCGTGCCGGCGGGCGTCGAGGTCGGCGACGATCGCCTCCATCGTCCAGTAGCGGTAGCGGTCGACGACGTTGCGCCGATCGCCCCCGGCGAGCAGCGCGGCGTCGTACTGCTCGCCGTCGGGCCACGGCCCCTCCCACGGCCCGACCCCGACCTCGGCAGGACCGTGCGGCATCGGGTCGTACGGGGGCCCGCTCGTCGTCCCCCTCCGTGAGCCCGTCCACGGCGGCAGGCTAGTCGGCCGCGCAGACGAGCGCGCCGACCCCGGGGGCTCAGGTACGCCGGTTAGGGTGGCGCCGTGACGGGCCTGCTCAACTCGATCCTCCAGTCCAGCGTGGTCGAGCCGCTGCTCCTGGGCATGGACTGGATGGACCCCAACTGGCTCCTCGACCGGTTCGGCACCCAGTTCTTCTGGATCAGCCTGCTCATCATCTTCATCGAGTGCGGATTGTTCTTCCCGTTCCTCCCCGGAGACACCCTGCTGTTCGCGCTCGGGCTCTTCATCGCCGGCGAGCAGGTCGACGTCTTCCCCGGTGGCCCGGTCGCCGAGCTCGTCTTCGCGATGCGTGCTGCTGACCGCGGCCGCCTTCCTCGGCAACGTCGTGGGCTACGAGATCGGCCGCGCCATCGGGCCGCCGCTCTACGAGCGCGACGGGCGGGTCCTGAAGCAGAAGTACTTCGACCAGACCCGGGCCTTCTTCGACAAGCACGGCAACAAGGCCCTGGTGATCGGGCGCTTCGTCCCGTTCGTGCGCACGTTCATCACCGTCGTCGCGGGCGTCACCCGGATGCCGCGGCGCCGCTTCTTCCTCTGGAGCTTCGTCGGCGCGGTGCTGTGGGTCTCCAGCATCCTGCTGCTCGGCTACTTCCTGGGCAGCGCGTTCCCGTCCCTGGGCGAGAACATCGACACGGCCATCGTCGTGATCCTGGCCTTCTCGGTCATCCCGATCGCCTACGAGTGGTGGCGGCACCGGCGTACGTCGTCGCCGCCGCCGCCGACCAGGACCGCGACGGCCGCCCCGACCGCGACGTCATGGGGCTCGACGTCGACTGAGCTCCGAGGTCTCGACTCAGCTCGACCACCAGGACGCGATCAGTCGAGACCACCAGCGGCGGAGCGGGCGGCGTCCAGGTCGGCCTTGGTGAGCACCGGGCCGCACCTCGAGGCCCACGTCGGCGAGCGGGTTCTCCCCCGCCGGGCTGCGGTCGATGGCGCACACCACGACCTCGACCACGGCGCCGGCGTCACGTAGCGCGCGGGTCGCGTCGCGGACGGCGCCGCCCGTGGTGATGACGTCCTCGACGAGCGTCACCCGCCGGCCGGCGACGTGCGGGACCCTCGGCGAGCTTGCAGGTGCCGTACTCCTTGGCCTTCTTGCGCACGAAGAGCGCAGGCAGTCCGGTGCGCGCGCTGACCATCGTGGCGATCGGGATCCCGCCGAGCTCGAGGCCGCCGAGCAGGTCGGTGTCCGCCGGCAGGAGCCGCTCCATCTGGGCGGCCACCCGGGCCAGCAGGGCCGGCTGGGACTCGAAGAGGTACTTGTCGAAGTACTCCGACGACACCTGACCCGAGCGGAGCGTGAACTGACCGGACAGCCGGCAGATCGCGTCGATGTCGCCGGCCAGGGTGGGGTCCGGTGCGGCGTCGTCCATGGTCGTTAGTCTCGCAGTCGTGCTAGCCACCAGGCTCCAGGGCATCGCCCCGACGATCTTCTCGCGGATGTCGGCGCTGGCCGTCTCCACCGGCGCGGTCAACCTCGGCCAGGGCTTCCCGGACGTCGACGGCCCGCCGTCGGTCATCGCCGCGGCCGTGTCGGCGTTGCGGTCGGGGTCGCAACCAGTACGCCCCGGGCCTCGGCGTGCCCGAGCTGCGCCACGCGATCGCGCGCCACCAGCAGCGGCACTACGGGATCGAGCTCGATCCCGACACCGAGGTCGTCGTGACGACCGGCTGCACCGAGGGCGTCGCCGCCGCACTGCTGGGGCTGGTGAACCCCGGCGACGAGGTCGTCGTGCTCGAGCCGTACTACGACTCCTACGTCGCGATGCTCCAGATGGCCGGCGCCGTACGCCGCCCGGTGACCCTGCGCGCACCCGACTTCCGCCTCGACCCCGACGACCTGCGCGCGGCCGTCACCGCCCGCACCCGGTTCGTGCTGCTCAACAGCCCGCACAACCCCACCGGCACCGTGCTGACCCGCACCGAGCTCGAGGCGGTCGCCGCCGTGGCGATCGAGCACGACCTGGTGGTGATCACCGACGAGGTCTACGAGCACCTCGTCTTCGACGACCACGAGCACGTCCCGATCTCGACGCTGCCGGGCATGCGCGAGCGGACGCTGACCCTGTCGAGCGCAGGCAAGTCCTACTCCTTCACGGGCTGGAAGGTCGGCTGGGCCACCGGTCCCGCCGAGCTGGTGGGCGGGCTGCTCGCGGCCAAGCAGTGGCTGACGTTCACCTCCGGCTCGCCCCTGCAGCCGGCGGTGGCGCACGCCCTCGACCACGAGCCCGACTTCCCGCGCGAGCTCGCGGCCGACCTCCAGGGGCGGCGCGACCTGCTCTGCGCCGGCCTGACCAAGGCGGGCCTGACGCCGCGGGTGCCGGAGGGCACGTACTTCGCCGCCACCGACGTGTCCCACCTCGGCTGGGACGACGGGCTGGAGTTCTGCCTCGCGCTGCCCGAGCGCGCCGGTGTCGTGGCGATCCCGACGCAGGTCTTCTACGACGACCCGGACGCGCCCGGCGCGGGCCGCCACCTCGTGCGCTGGGCGTTCTGCAAGGAGTCCGCGGTGATCGAGGACGGCGTGCGTCGACTCCAGGAGTCCGACCTGGCACGCTGAGCCGGGTGAGGGTGCTGTTCACCTCGTGCCCGGCGTACGGACACGCACTTCCGATGCTGCCGCTCATGCGCGCGGCGGCGCGGGCCGGCGCCGACGTGCGGGTGGCGACGGGGCCCGACCTCGTCGGCCCGCTGCGCGACCGGGGGCTCGACGTCAGGCCCGTGGGGCCGCCGTGGTCCGAGTCGTTCGCCGAGCACAACCGCATCTGGGCCGACGCCGACCATGCGGGCGACCGGATGCTCGACGGCGTCCTCGCCCTCTTCGGGCACCCGGCTGCGGGCCGCGTCGCCGACCTTGCCGTCCTGACGGAGGGCTGGCGGCCCGGACCTCGTCGTCCACGAGGTGCTCGAGCTCGGCGGGCTCGATCCTCGCCAACCGGCTGGGCGTGCCGCAGCGTGGTGCACGGCTTCGGGCCGATGTTCCCGTTCTACGCCGTGCTGTCCGGCGCCGGCGGGCGCCGCCGCCGGAGACCCCGAGCTGTGGGCCACGCTCTCGACGGAGACCTACCTCGACATCTGCCCGCCGGCGCTGCGCCCCGACGGGCCACCCGCGTGGGCGACGTCGATGCCGCTGCGGACCAGCGCCGGCGAGCGCGGACCTGTGCCCCCCGAGGTGGCTGCGCTGCTCCGCGACGAGCCGCCCGTTGGCGTACTTCACCCTCGGCACGATCAAGAACCAGGAGACCGCCGAGCTGGCCGCCGGCCTGCAGGCTCTCGCCGGCTTCGACGGGCGACGTCGTCGCGACGACCGGCCGCGCGATCGAGCCGCGACGAGCTCGGCGAGGTGCCGGCCAACGTCGTGCTCGCCGAGTTCGTGCCGCAGGCCTCGGTGCTCCCCCACGTCGACCTGCTGGTCTCCCACTCCGGCTCCGGCACGATGCTCGGCGGCCTCTGCCACGCGATCCCCCAGGTAGCGGTGCCGCGGGGCACCGACCAGCCCGACAACGCCGCTCTGCTGGCCCGCGCCGGCGCGGGGGTCGTGGTGCCGCCGGAGGACTACGCCGCCGCCACGATCCGCGCCGCGGTGGCGGAGGTGACCGGCGACCCGTCGTACGCCGAGAACGCGCGGCGCGTGCAGGCGGAGATCGAGGCGATGCCCGACGCCGACGAGGTGTGGGCCGGGCTCAGCGCCTGACCCAGGCCGCCGTCTCGGGCCGCAGCAGGAGCGTCAGGGTCATCGCGGCGGCGAGGAACGGGATCATCAGCACGAGCTGGCTGAGCGATGCCAGGGCCAGCAGGCCGAGCGCGCCGCCGGTCGAGACCAGCAGGACCACGCGCGCCCAGCCGATGCCGCGGTAGAGGAGGAACGCCAGCACGATCGCGGCCAGCGCCCCACACGATGAGTGCGCCGCCGGTCACGAAGGCCACGGCGAGGATCATCCGGTCGGTCAGGCCCGCCTCGGCGATCTCCGGGTTCTGCGCGCGCATGTCGGCGATGAGGGCGTCGGGCGAGACGGCGAGGTAGGCGAGGCCGACCACCATCACGACCACGCTCAGGCCGGCGAAGAGCCAGATCAGGGTGCAGGCCCAGATCACGGGCGGGGGGCGGGTGCTCGCCGGCGTCCAGGCTCCTGACCGCGACCCGGGCGTGGTCGGAGCCGGCGGACCGACCGGCGCGGCGCCGAACCCGCTCACCGGCCGAGCCTCGGCTGCCTGCGGCGGCGGCGCGGGCAGGGGCGGTGGCCACGACGGGGTCTCGCCGGATCGCTCGCTGCCCTCGCCGCTCGACCCCCGGGTCGGGTCTGCCTCGATCGGCGCCCGCCGGGCTGGTTCGCGGCCCGCGAACCAGTCGCGGGCCGGCGGGAGCCAGAGCAGGAACGCCGACGCAGCCACCAGCGAGGACAAGAAGCCGCCGGTCACCATGCCGCTCAACAGCAGGGGCACGGCCAGCACGGTCAGGGCGATCCGCGCCGGCTTGCTGCGGCGAAGCACCTGGTAGCCGAGGATGCCCGCCGCGGCGGCGCAGCCCCCCGCGACCATCCCGAGGGTCCGCATCACCGCGAGCGCACTGTCGACCGAGAGGCCCAGACCGTCGCCCGGCGGCTCGGACAGGAAGCCCTGCACCGCCTCGCGCGTCTGCAGCGTGTGCAGGTTGCTGATCATCTCGAAGGTCAGCAACACCACGAACGCCGAGCCCACCATGATCGTCCAGGCAGCCAGGGTCACCTGGCGGGGACGCTCGACGGTCGTGGTCACCTGCTCATTGGACCATTTAGGTGGTCGCCAACCCCATCAGCCGGTCCCCATCAGCCGGTGGTCAGGGTGAGCCCGTCGGATCCCTCGACGCGGTCGACGGTGAGGGTGCCGCCGTCGGTCACCTCGCCGCTGATCAGCAGCCTGGCGAGCGGGTCGCCGATGGCCGTCTGGATCAGTCGACGCAGCGGGCGGGCGCCGTACGCCGGGTCGTAGCCGGTGTCCGCGAGCCAGCCCCGCGCCGCGTCGGTGACGGTGATGGTGATCCGTCGGACCGCCAGCCGCTTCTCCAGCAGCGCGAGCTGCAGGTCGACGATCCTGGCGAGCTCGGCCTTGGTCAGCGCGTCGAAGAGCACCACCTCGTCGAGCCGGTTCAAGAACTCCGGCTTGAAGCTCGCCCGCACCAACGCCAGCACCGACTCCTTCTTCTTCTCCGGGTCCAGCGTCGGGTCGACGAGGTAGGCCGAGCCCAGGTTGCTGGTCAGGATCAGCAGGGTGTTGCGGAAGTCGACCGTGCGGCCCTGCCCGTCGGTGAGGCGGCCGTCGTCGAGCACCTGCAGCAAGATGTCGAAGACCTCCGGGTGCGCCTTCTCGACCTCGTCGAGCAGGACGACGGAGTACGGCCGGCGGCGGACCGCCTCGGTGAGCTGGCCGCCCTCGTCGTAGCCGACGTAGCCAGGAGGTGCGCCGACGAGCCGCGAGACCGAGTGCTTCTCGGAGTACTCGCTCATGTCGATGCGCACGATCGCCCGCTCGTCGTCGAAGAGGAAGTCGGCCAGCGACTTCGCCAGCTCGGTCTTCCCGGTGCCCGTCGGGCCGAGGAAGAGGAACGAGCCGGTCGGCCGGTTGGGGTCGGCGATGCCCGCGCGGGAGCGGCGTACGGCGTCGCTGACGGCGTTGACCGCGGCGGCCTGGCCGATCAGCCGCTGGCCGATGACCGTCTCCATCTCCAGCAGCTTGGCGGTCTCTCCCTGCAGCATCTTGCCGGTGGGGATGCCGGTCCACGCCTCGACGACGTCGGCGATCTGCTCGGCGCCGACCTCCTCACCGACCAGCTTCTCCAGGCCCGAGCTGTCGTCGGCCTCCGCCGACTCGACGTCCGCGATCTTCTTCTCGAGCTCCGGGATCCGGCCGTACTGGATCTCGCTGGCGCCCGCGAGGTCGCCTTCGCGAAGCTTGCGGTCGGCCTCGATGCGCAGCTGGTCGAGCTGGCGGCGCAGCTCGCCCTCGCCCTCCAGCGAGGTCTTCTCCCGCTCCCAGCGGGCGTCCAGCGCACGCAGCTGCTCCTCGGCGTCGGCGAGGTCCTTGCGGAGCTTGTCGAGCCGCTCGACCGAGGCGTCGTCGGTCTCCTTGGCCAGGGCGTACTCCTCCATCTTGAGCCGGTCGACAGCGCGCCTGAGCTGGTCGATCTCCTCAGGGGAGGACTCGATCTCCATGCGCAGCCGCGAGGCCGACTCGTCGATGAGGTCGATCGCCTTGTCGGGCAGCCGCCGCCCGGTGATGTAGCGGTCGCTCAGGGTGGCGGCGGCCACGAGCGCGGCGTCGGTGATGCGGACGCCGTGGTGGGCCTCGTACTTCTCCTGGATCCCGCGCAGGATCTGGATGGTGTCCTCGACGCTCGGCTCGTCGACGAAGATCTGCTGGAACCGCCGCTCGAGGGCGGGATCCTTCTCGATCCGCTCGCGGTACTCGTCGAGCGTGCTCGCGCCGATCATGTGCAGCTCTCCGCGGGCCAGCATCGGCTTGAGCATGTTGCCGGCGTCCATCGAGGAGTCGCCCCCCGCCCCCGCACCGACGACCGTGTGCAGCTCGTCGATGAAGGTGATGACCTGGCCACCGGCGTCCTTGATCTCCTCGAGCACGGCCTTGAGCCGCTCCTCGAACTCGCCGCGGTACTTCGCGCCGGCCACCATGGCGGCCAGGTCGAGGCTGAGCACCCGGCGGCCCTTGAGGGAGTCGGGCACGTCGCCCGCGACGACGCGCTGGGCCAGGCCCTCGACGACCGCGGTCTTGCCGACCCCGGGCTCGCCGATGAGCACCGGGTTGTTCTTGGTACGCCGCGACAGCACCTGGATCACCCGGCGGATCTCGGCATCGCGGCCGATCACCGGGTCGAGGCGCCCGTCCTCGGCGGCCTTGGTGAGGTCGACGGAGTACTTGTCCAGCGCCTCGTAGGTCGACTCGGCCTCCGGGCTCGTCACCCGGCGGTTGCCCCGCAGCGCCGTGAGTCCCTCACGCAGGCCGTCGGCGGTCAGCCCGGCGTCGGTGAGCACCTTCTGCGCGGTGGACTCGACGGTCGCCAGCGCGATGAGGAGGTGCTCGGTGGCGACGTAGTCGTCCTTCATCGACGAGGCCAGGTCGAGCGCGCTCGCCAGCACCCGCGTCAGCGCGGCGGAGGCGGCGGGCTGCTGGACGGTCTGCCCGGTCGCGCGCGGCAGCGCCTCGAGGGCGGACTGCGCCTTCGCCGTCAGGACGTCGGCGTCGACACCGGCCTTGGCGACCAGGGTGCGCGCAGTGCCGTCGGCCTGCTTGAGCAGCGCGACGAGCAGGTGGATCGGCTCGGTGTTGGTGTTGCCGCCGGTCGTGGCGGACAGCTGGGCGGCCTCGATCACCTCGCGGCTGCGCGTGGTGAACTTCTCGGCTCCGAACTGGCTCAACGCGGTGTCCTCCGTGTGCTGGTCGGTGGTCGGGATCCTCGCTCGTCGAGCGGCGTCGGGACCACCCTTGTGGCTGTTGGGTCAACGCGCCAGAAGTTGAGTCGATTCCCCTCAAGTCTGCCGACCCGGCGCTTCTTTGACCGGGTGGGCAGGATGTGGAGGTGCCCGAGATCGAGCTGGTCGCCGACTGCGACCGCTGCTTCGGGCTGTGCTGCGTGCTGCTGCCCTTCCGGGCGGCCGACGGGTTCGGCATCGACAAGGCGGGCGGCGACCCGTGCGGCAACCTCGACGGCCACGACCGCTGCCGGATCCACGCCGACCTGGCCGCCACGGGCTGGCCGGGCTGCGTGGCGTTCGACTGCACGGGGGCCGGACAGCAGGTGGCGCAGGTGACGTACGGCGGGGTCTCGTGGCGCGGGCGCGACGAGCCGTACGTGCGCGCCGAGATGGCTGCGGTGCTGTCGGTGATGGTGCGGCTGCACCGGATGCTGGCCCGGCTCGAGCCGGACGATCCGGCGTACGCCGAGCTCGCCGCCCTGCGCGACGGGACGCCCGAGGAGCTGCTGGCGCTGGACCTCGACGAGCTGGCCGAGGACTATCGCGGCCGGCGCCAGACCACGACGGACTGACCCGGCCCGGCCTGCCGGAGGACCGGCAGCCGGTCGGTGACGGCGGACGGGGCGCCGGTCGGAGCCTGCCGCAGGGCCTCGCCCAGGGCGTCACGCAGGGCCCCGACCTCGGCGAGCAGCTCGCCGTTGCGTTGGCGGAGCGCGGCGACCTGGTGCTCGAGATCGAGGATGCGGCGGACGCCCTCGAGACCGATGCCGGCGGCGGTCAGGTCGGCGATCACCCGCAGCAGCTCGAGATCGCGGTGGGAGTAGCGACGACCGCCACCACCCGTGCGGCCGGGCGTGATCAGACCCAGGCGCTCGTAGGCGCGCAACGTCTGCGGGTGCAGTCCGGTCAGCTCGGCGGCGACCGAGATGACGTAGACGGCGGAGTCGGGGTCGGGCGCGCCGAACGGCGCGCCCGGCGTCAGGGCGGGCATCACGACGACTCGAAGAGGTTGGCGCGCAGTGGCCGGCCCGCGGTGGCCGCCCGGTAGGCCTCGACCGCTTCGCGAGCGGTGGCGTCGAGGTGGCCGGGGACCTGGACCTCGACCGTGGCGAGCAGGTCACCGCGCGTGCCGTCGGGCTTCTGAGCACCCTTGCCGCGGACCCGGAACGTGCGCCCGTTGGGAGTGCCCGCCGGGATCTTCAAGGTGACCGGGCTGCCGGACAGCGTGGGGATCTTGATGTCCGCGCCCAGGGCGGCCTCGTCGAAGGAGACCGGGACGTCGAGCGTGAGGTTGTCGCCCTTGCGACCGAAGAGGCGGTGCGGCGCAACCTTCACCGAGACGTAGAGGTCGCCCGCCGGGCCGCCGTTCTCGCCTGCCCCACCCTTGCCGCGCAGCCGGATCCGTTGGCCGTCCTTGACGCCGGCCGGGATGCGCGCCTGGATGGTGCGCGCCGAGAGACCGCGACCGGAGCCGTGACAGGTCGGGCAGGCCTCGTCGTAGACCAGCTGCCGGCCGCCGCACCCGGGGCAGGTCTCGTTGAGCGAGAAGGCTCCGCCGACGGAGGAGACGACGAAGCCGGCCCCCTCGCACGTCGGGCAGATGTGCGGCTTGGTGCCGGGCTTGCCGCCGGTGCCGTTGCAGGTGCCGCAGGGAGCGTCGGAGCTCAGGCGCAGGCTGATCGTGACGCCCTCCATCGCATCGGTGAAGGAGATCGTCGCGCTCGTCTCGACGTCGCCGCCGCGGCTGGGACGCGGAGCCTGGCTGCGGGCGCGACCGCCGCCCGCACCCCCGCCGAACAGGTCGCCGAACATGTCGCCGAACCCGCCGGCGCGGTCGCGCAGCAGGTCGTTGATGTCGAACCCGCCGCCGCCACCGAAGCCGGTGCCGCGCCCGCCGGCCATGGCCGGACCCAGGGCCCGCATCTCGTCGTACTTCTTGCGCTTCTCGGTGTCTCCCACGACGTCGTAGGCCTCGGCCACCTGCTTGAAGCGGTCGTGCTTGGCGGTGTCGCCGGGGTTGGAGTCGGGATGGTTCGCGCGCGCGAGCTTGCGGTAGGCCTTTTTGATGTCCTCCGCGCTCGCCTCCTTGCCGACTCCGAGGACCTTGTAGAAGTCCTTGGTCAGCCAGTCGTTGCGAAAGCTCCCCGCGCCACCGTTGTCGTCAGCCACGCGCTCACCTCCCCTCTGCTCGCCCTCTGCCTCCTCAGTCGCTCGTCACGTCGGCGCTCCTCACGCCGGTGGGTCGACCACCAGCACCTGCGCCGCCCGGACCACCCGGTCACCGATCTTGTAGCCCGCCTTGGCGACCACCTTGGCTGTCGGGACCGACACCTCGGGGTCCTCGCCGACGTGCGAGAGGGCGTCGTGCAGGGTCGGGTCGAACGGGTCGCCGGGCTCGCCGAACTTCGTGAGTCCCAGCCCTCCGACGACCCGCTCGAGCTGCTCGGCCACGGCCTTGAAGCCGTCGTCGAGCGGCCCGTGCTCGCGGGCCCGGTCGATGTTGTCGAGCACGTCGATGATCGGGGTGAGCACGACGTACGTCGCGTTCTCCCGGATCAGCTCGCGATCGCGCTCGACGCGGCGCTTGTAGTTGAGGTACTCCGCCTGCAGCCGCTGCAGGTCGGCCGTGCGCTCGGCGAGAGCCATCCGGGTGACCACGAGCTCGTCGTCGTCCGGGGCGGCGTCGTCAGCAGTGGCGTCAGGCTCGCCGCCCTCGACCTCGGTCTCGTTGGCCATCTCGGCAGCGGCGTCGCCGAACGAGCCGTCGGGACCCGGCGGAGACTCCTCCGCCGGCTCCCGCGCCTCGTGTCGCCCACTCGTCACTTGCTCTCGCCCTCACCAGCCGCGTCGCTGCCGCCGGAGGCGGCGGCATCGTCGGCGGGCTCGTCGACGATCTCGGCGTCGACGACGTCGTCGTCGGCCTCGCCCGTCGCGCCCGTGGTCCCACCGGCCGCGGCCTGCTCGGCCTCGGCCGCGGCGTAGAGAGCCGCGCCCATCTTCTGGCTGGACGCGTTGAGCCGGGCGGTGCCGGCCTCGATGTCCTCCGGCGTCGCGTCCGCGTTCTCCAGGGTGGCCTTGAGCCCGTCGAGGTCGGACTGGACCTCGGTCTTGACGTCGTCGGGGATCTTCTCGCCGTTCTCCGAGAGGAACTTCTCGGTGGAGTAGACGAGCCCGTCGGCCTGGTTGCGCGCCTCGACGGCCTGACGACGCTTGGCGTCCTCCTCGGCGTACTGCTCGGCCTCGCGGACCATCCGGTCGATCTCGTCCTTGCCCAACGCGCTGCCACCGGTGATCGTCATCGACTGCTCCCGGCCGGACGCGTGGTCCTTCGCCGAGACGCTGACGATGCCGTTGGCGTCGATGTCGAAGGTGACCTCGATCTTCGGTACGCCGCGCGGCGCCGGCGGGAGGCCGGTCAGCTCGAAGTTGCCGAGCGGCTGGTTCTCCGACCAGATGGCGCGCTCGCCCTGGGCGACCTTGATCTCGACGGACGGCTGGTTGTCGTCGGCGGTGGTGAAGATCTCCGACCGCTTCGTCGGGATCGTCGTGTTGCGCTCGATGAGGTTGGTCATCACGCCGCCCTTGGTCTCGATGCCGAGGGAGAGCGGGGTGACGTCGAGGAGGAGCACGTCCTTGACCTCGCCCTTGAGGACGCCGGCCTGGAGCGCGGCGCCGACGGCCACGACCTCGTCGGGGTTGACGCCCTTGTTGGGCTCCTTGCCGCCGAGCAGCTCCTTGACGGCCTCGGTCACCGCGGGCATCCGGGTCGAGCCACCCACCAGCACGACGTGGTCGATGCCGCTGACGTTGACGCCGGCGTCCTTCAGCACGGACTTGAACGGCTCGCGGGTGCGGTCGAGCAGGTCGGCGGTCATCTTCTGGAACTCAGCCCTGGTCAGCTTCTCCTCGAAGTGCAGCGGGCCGGACTCGCCGTGGGTGATGTAGGGCAGGTGGATCGTGGTCTCGCTGGACGACGACAGCTCGATCTTCGCCTTCTCGGCGGCCTCCTGGAGGCGCTGCTTGGCGATCTTGTCGGCTGCCAGGTCGACCCCGAAGTTGGACTTGAACGTCTTGACCATCCACTCGACGACGCGGTTGTCCCAGTCGTCGCCACCGAGGTGGTTGTCGCCGGAGGTGGCCTTGACCTCGACGACGCCCTCACCGATCTCGAGCAGGGAGACGTCGAACGTGCCACCACCGAGGTCGAAGACGAGGATCGTCTGGTCGTCGCCCTTGTCGAGGCCATAGGCCAGCGCGGCCGCGGTCGGCTCGTTGACGATCCGCTGGACGTTGAGTCCTGCGATCTCGCCGGCCTCCTTGGTGGCCTGGCGCTGCGCGTCGGAGAAGTACGCCGGCACGGTGATGACCGCGTCGGTCACGGTCTCGCCGAGGTAGGCCTCGGCGTCGCGCTTGAGCTTCTGCAGCACGAAGGCGCTGATCTGCTGCGGGGTGAAGGCCTTGTCGTCGATCTGCACGCTCCAGTCGCTGCCCATGTGGCGCTTGACGGACCGGATGGTGCGCTCGACGTTCGTGACGGCCTGGCGCTTGGCGACCTCGCCGACCAGCACCTCGCCGGACTTGGCGAACGCGACCACCGACGGGGTGGTGCGCGCGCCTTCGGCGTTGGCGATGACGGTGGGCTCGCCGCCCTCCAGGACGGACACGACGCTGTTGGTCGTGCCCAGGTCGATGCCGACGGCTCGTGCCATGGTGATGTCCCTCCAGGAACTGCGATTGCTTGGTGGTTTCGGACGTGCGTGGATGTGCGTGGGTGTGCCCGTGGATGTGCCTGGCCATCCTCGACCGGGTGCGGCGAGTCTGGCAAACAAGTTGAGCCGATTCAACTCAAGTCTGTTCATGCTGGTCAACGCACGGTCCTGGGCGCCTGTTCCCGGATCGGCGGCCCATTTTTTCGGATAGTCCCTCACGTTTGGCACCGACACGGGCCCTCGGAAGGTGCCATACGTGAGGGACTATCTCGAATCAGCGGCGTCGGTGCTCTGCTGCTCGTCCACCCGCTTCTTGATCCGGCCGACGAACCTCCGCCAGCAGGCGGTCGATCGCGCGCACCAGCCGGTCGGCTTGCCGAGGAGCGCGCCGAGCCGCGGTCCGGCGGCGAGCACCTGCTCGACCAGCGCTGACACCTCCGCGACACCCGGGATCGTGGGAACCGGGGGCAGGCGCAGGACAGCAACCCAACGCGGGGAGGTGGCGAAGGGGTGGGGGCGCCGCTAGCCCACCAAGCCGTAGAACCGGAACATGTCGTGCTCGACGGGCAGCACCTCGGCGTCGGCGAAGCCCGCCTCGCGCGCATAGCCGCGCAGCGTGTCGTGGCGCATCACCGTGCCGGTGGCGACCGAGCCGCGGTGTGACATCCCGTCGGGCAGGCAGACCAGCAGGGAGATGCCGTACATCAGCTGCTCGACGGGGTCGCCGGGTCCGGTGAAGGTGTCGGGGACACGCTCGTCCATCACGAGCACGGTGCCGCCGGGGCGGACCATCCGATGTGCCGAGCGCAGCACGCCGACGGGGTCGGGCAGGTCGTGCACGCACTCGAACATCGAGACCAGGTCGTAGTCGCCCGCCGCCGGAACCGTCGCCGCGTCGGCCAGCACGAAGCGCACCCGGTCGGCCAGGCCCTCGGCCTCGGCCTGGGCCCGAGCGGCGTCGATCGAGTCGGCGTCGACGTCGTACCCGTCGACGGTCACCTGCGGGTACGCCCGGGCGATGCCGAGCGAGGACCAGCCGTCGCCGCAGCCGAGGTCGGCGACCTTGCCGCCGTCGCGAAGGGCCGCATCGAGGCCGGGGACCGACGGCAGCCAGTCCGACCCGAGGACCTGCAGGAACAGCGGTCGGTTGGCGTCGGCCTGGGCGGTGCGCATGAGGGGGCCGTAGTCGCTCCAGCCGACCCCGCCGCCGGTGCGGTACGCCTCGAGCAGCTCGGGCAGCCGCATCGCCGCGGCCGCCAGCATCCGCGCGAACGGCGCGAGGTAGGCGAGGCTGTCGCGGTCGCACAGCACGGCGGCCTGCTCGGCGTCGACGTGGTAGAGACGCTGGTCGGCCGGTGCGCTGGCGTCGTCGGTCGCGATCAGGCCGGCGACGGTCTGCTGCTCGAGCCACTCGCGGGCGTACCGCGCGTCGATGCCGGCCGCCGAGGCGGTCTCGGCTGCGGTCAGCGGGCCGCGCCGGTGCAGCAGGTCGTAGAGGCCCAGCTGGTCGCCGACGTGGATGGTGAGCACGTCGAGGGTGCCGAGCAGGGAGCCGAAGAGCCGGTCGGCCAACGTGTCCGTGCTGGTGTCCGTGCTGGTGTCGGTGGTGATCTCAGTGGTGATCTCAGGCGTGATCCCAGGCGTGAAGGTCGTCATGTCCGAACCCTCGCCGCCCCCACTGACAGGCCGCAGTCACGACACTGACAGGGGCGCCGGGCGCGGGCGGCGGACGGACGGGGCGATGGACACCCCCGGCCGGGGTGGGCATCCTGCGACCATGGAGGGGACGGGGTCAGGTGGGCCCGACGGCTTCGCGTTGCGCGTGCTCGGCGGTCCCGTCCTCGTGATCGAGGGGCGCGAGCGGCCGCTGCCGCCGGGTCGCCCGGGTCGACTGCTCGCGACGCTCCTGGTCGCCCGCGGCCGGGTCGTCACCGACGACCGCCTGGTCGACGACGTCTGGGGCGAGGACCTTCCGGCCGACGCGCGGGCAGCCCTGCACACGACGGTCGGCCGGGCCCGGCGGGCGCTCGGTCCCGCCGCATCGCGTCTGGAGCGGGTGTCGGCGGGCTACCGCTTCGACCTGGACGGCGCGTGGTTCGACGCCGACGAGTTCACCGCCACGCTCGCCCGCGCCCGGGGGCTCGCGGCCGGCGACCCGGTCGGCGCGCTGGCGGCGTACGACGCTGCCGTCTCGCTGTGGAGGGGCCCGGCCTGGGCGGGGCTGGCCGACGACGTCGCGCAGGGCGAGGCCCTGCAGCTCGAGCAGTCGCTGCTCGCCGCGCGCGAGGAGCACGCGGCGACGCTGCTCGAGCTCGGTCGTGCCCAGGAGGCGGCCGACGAGCTGCGACCGCTGGTCGCCCAGGAGCCGCTGCGCGATCGTCCCGCCCTGCTGCTCATCCGCGCGCTGCATCGCCTGGGCGCCTCGGCCGACGCCCTGGCGGTCTTCGCCGCCCACCGGGAGGCGCTCGCCGACGAGCTCGGGCTGGACCCGTCGCCGGAGCTCGTGCAGGCCCAGCGCGACGTGCTCGAGCGCATTTCGGCCGCGGTTCCCACCGCGCCGACGATCGCGGCTGCCCCGCCGGCCTCCCGCCTCGTCGGGCGGGACTCCGACCTCGCCCAGGTACGCCGCCTGCTGACCCTGCACCGCTGCGTCACGGTGCTCGGCCCGGGTGGTGTCGGGAAGACCTCGCTCGCCCGCGAGGTGCTGACCGACCCGACCCGGGCGGCTCCGTCGTGGTGGGTCGACCTGACCAGCGTCACGACCGACGCCGGCGTCCGGGCCCAGGTGGCGAGCGCGCTCGAGGTCGACGTGTTCGTCGGGGGCAGCCTGGAGGCGGCGCTCGAGGGCCGGCTGGCCGCCGTCGAGGGTCTCCTGGTGCTCGACAACTGCGAGCACGTCCTCGGCGCAGCCGGCGACCTCGTGACCTGGGCCGTCGAGGTGGGCAGTGGCATCCGCGTCCTGACGACGAGCCGCGAGCGGCTGGGCCTGCCGGGCGAGCAGGTCTACCCGTTGTCGCCCCTCCGGCTGCCGGCCGACGACAGCGAGGACCCCGACGTGCCGGCCGTCGCCCTCTTCCTCGACCGGGCCCGGTCCGCGGCGCCCGAGCTCGAGGTGACTCCGGGCGTGCTGGGCGAGGTCAACGAGCTCGTCCGCCGGCTCGACGGGCTCCCCCTCGCGATCGAGCTCGCCGCCAGCCGGGTGGGGGTGGTCCCGCTGCGCACGCTCCGCGACCGGCTCGACCACCGCCTCGACCTGCTCCGGTCGCACCACCGCCGCGGCCCGGCCCGGCACCAGACGCTGGCGGACACCATCGACTGGTCCTACGACCTGCTCGACGACGACCAGCGACGGGCGCTGCGCTGGCTCTCGGTCTTCGCCGGCCCCTTCGACCTCGACGCCGCCGAGGCGCTGCTCGGGCCCGACTCGGCCGAGCACGTGCTCGGGCTCGTCGAGCGCTCGCTGGTGGTGCGCCCGTCGACCGGGTCGGCCGACCAGCAGGACTACCGCCTGCTCGAGACGGTCCGCGCGTTCGCGCGCAGCCGGCTGGAGGGCGACGAGGCCGGGGCCGCGAGCCTCGCCCACGCCCGCTGGGCGCGCGCCCAGGCGGATCTGGCCCGCGCGGGACTGTCGGGACGTGACGCCGGCTGGTGGAGCGCCCGGGTCGAGCGGCTGCTGCCCGAGTTCGCCCTCGCCGTGCTGTGGTCCGTCGACAGCGGCCGCACGGAGGAGGCGGTCGACATCGTGCCGGACCTCTACGAGTGGGGCTACTGGCGGGTCCGCGCCGACGTGCTCGGCTGGGCGGCGCTGCTGCTCGAGTCCGGGCACGCCGGGGTCGCGACGCCCCAGGTGCTGGCCACGGCGGCGGCGTACTGGTGGATGGCCGACGACCAGGTGCGTGCCATGACGCTGTGCGAGCAGGGCATCGAGGCCGCAGGGGGTCCGGACGACCCGGCGGCGTACCTCCCTCTGGCGACGGCGGGCGACATCGCGCTGGCCACCGGCGACCTCGACCGGGCGTACGCCGTGTACGAGCGTGCGGTCCGGCACAGCGTCGAGTCGGGGCAGCACAGCTACGCGGTGCTCGGGATCGCGGGCATGCTGCTCGCGCGCACCTACGCCGAGCGTCCGGTCACCGCCGAGCTCGCCCTGCTGCGCGAGCACGAGGGCCTCGTCGTGAATCCCTCGATCCGGGCGATGGCCCTGTACGCCGAGGCGGAGGCGGTCTCGGCCGAGGAGCCGGACCAGGCGCTACGCCTCTTCGAGCAGGCGCGGTCCATCGCGGCCGCCACCGGCAACCGGCTGGTCGTGGGGGTGTCGATGGCGGCCGAGACGGCCCTGCGTGGGCGGGTCGGCACGTTGGACGAGGTGACCCTCACCCAGACCATCAGTGCTGTCGAGCACTGGCTGGGCTCGGGGAACCAGAACCTCTTCGTCACCTGCCTGCGCAACGCCGTCTCGCTGCTGGACCGGTTGCACCTCTTCGAGACTGCCGTCGAGGTCGTGGCCGCGACGACGGCGCACACACCGGACCGGCCGTCGTACGGCATCGAGGCGGAGCGGATGTCGAGGGCCATGAACAGGGCTCGCTCGGTGCTGGGTGGCGAGCAGGTCGACGTCGCGTGGCGGCGGGGGCAGGGGCTCGATCTCGAGACCGTCGCGCGCCGCGTGGTCAGGGATCTCGAGTCGGCCCGTCAGGCGGGTGTCAGCGCCGGTCCCTGAGGCGACAGTCCGCCGACAGCGGCGTGGCAGCGGGTGCCCGCACCCTTCGATGGAAGGCCCACCAAGGGCCTCATCGACGGAAGGCATCACCATGTTGCTCGACTACACACTCGCTGTTCACCAGGCCCGCCAGCGCGAGGACCAGATCGCCCGCCAGGTCTCCCAGGGGCTCGCCTCGGTGGGGACCGGACTGCGTGGCACGGGGCGGCGCCGCCGGCGCCGACGCAGGTCATGAGCCCGGCGTTGTTGGCCGGGTCGGCCTCGACCGTCCTCTTCGTGGGGAGCACGCTGCCCATGGTCTGGCGGGCGGCGACGACCAGGGACGTCGCGTCGTACAGCCGGGGTCACCTCGTGATGACCAATACCGGCAACCTCGTGCACACCCTCTACATCGTGAGCCTGCCGGTCGGGCCGGTCTGGATCCTGCACGGGGTCCACGTGTCCGTCGCGATGTTCATGCTCGGGGCGCACCTGCTGTGGGCCCCTCGCTCCCCGAGTCCGGGACCCCGGACGCCTGCGCACGAAGCCGTCGCAGCCCCGGCTCGACGGCCGGCTCGACGGCCGGGTCGTACGCCGGCGCCCACCACGGCATCGCGAACCGGACCCGCGCACGCGCGTCGCCCAGGCCGACCTCCCCGGGTCGGGTGGCCGGCACGCCCGCGGCCGGCCAGGACCACGACCGTGCGGCGCACGAGGTCGGCCCGAGAAGTCTCTATCTGAGGTAAGGCTTGCCTAACTTATGGTCTAGGCTGACTCTCGTGCTCGGCAACTACCTGATCGGCCTGCGCGAAGGACTCGAGGCCTCGCTGGTCGTCAGCATCCTGGTGGCCTACCTGGTCAAGACCGACCGCCGCCACCTGCTTCCCCGCGTCTGGGCCGGGGTCGGGCTGGCGGTCGCGGTCAGCCTCGCCTTCGGCTTCACCCTGACCTACGGTCCGCGCGGGTTGACCTTCGAGGCCCAGGAGCTGATCGGGGGCGCGCTCTCGATCATCGCGGTCGCGTTCGTGACCTGGATGATCTTCTGGATGGCGTCCGCCGCTCGCGGTCTGGCCGGCGAGCTGCGCGGAGCCGTCGACCGCGCCGCAGACGCCGGGCGCTGGTCGCTCGTGGTCGTCGCCGTCCTCGCCGTCGGCCGCGAGGGCCTCGAGACCGCGCTGTTCCTGTGGGCTGCGACCAACGCCGCGACCCGCGACTCGATCGGCGTCGGTCACGCCGACATGGGAGCCGCTGCTCGGCGCCGCGCTCGGCATCGCCACCGCCGTGGTGATCGCCTACCTGCTCTACCGCGGCGCGATCCGGATCAACCTCAGCCGCTTCTTCTTCTGGACCGGCATCTTCCTCATCTTCGTCGCCGCCGGCGTGCTGTCCTACGGAGTCCACGACCTGCAGGAGGCCGGCGTCCTGCCCGGCCTGCACAGCCTGGCCTTCGACGTGTCCCACGTGGTCGACCCCACCAGCTGGTACGCCGCCGTCCTCAAGGGCGTCTTCAACTTCTCCCCGCAGACCACGTGGCTCGAGGCCGTCGTCTGGGTGCTCTACGTCTCCGTCACGCTGCCCCTCTTCATCGTCGCGACGCGTCGTCGCGCCGTCCCTCGACCGGCCGCCCAACCGACTCCGGCCCTCTGACCGAAGGATCCTGATGCGCCCCACCCGTCCCCTCGCCGTGCTGGCCCTGCTGGCCCTGGTGGCCGTGCCGGCACTGGTCGGCTGCACCGAGAACGCCGACCCGAGCTCCGCCGACGACGCCGGCGACCCGCGCCGCATCGCTGTCGAGGCGACCGACGAGGCGTGCGACCTGTCGGCCACCGAGGCGCCCGCCGGCACCCTCACCTTCGACGTGACCAACGCCGGTGGCGATGTCACGGAGTTCTACCTGCTCGGCGACGACGGGCTGCGCATCGTCGGCGAGGTCGAGAACATCGGCCCCGCCCTCGACCGCCAGCTCGTGCTGTCCGCGCCGGCCGGGTCCTACGTCACCGCCTGCAAGCCGGGGATGCTCGGCGAGGGCATCCGCGGCGAGTTCACCGTCACCGAGTCGGCCGACGGCGAGACCACTGGGTCGTCCGGCGACGCCGACGCCCTGGTCGAGCAGGCGGCGGCCAACTACGCGGCGTACGTCGAGGACCAGTCGGCGCAGCTGCTGGAGAAGACCCAGGAGTTCGTGGAGCTCTACGAGGCCGGCGACGACGACGCCGCGCGGGCGCTCTACCCCGTCGCGCGCACCCACTGGGAGCGCATCGAGACGGTGGCCGAGTCCTTCGGCGACCTCGACCCGAAGATGGACGCCCGCGAGGCCGACCTCGAGCCGGGACAGCAGTGGACCGGATGGCACCTGATCGAGAAGGACCTGTGGCCCGCGCGCGCCGAGGACTACGAGCCGCTGTCGGCGAAGGAGCGCACGGCGTACGCCGAGGACCTGCTGGGCAACACCGAGACCCTCGACGCGCGGATCCAGGAGCTCGACTACACCCTCGACCAGATCGCCAACGGCTCGCGGGGCCTGCTCGAGGAGGTCGCGACGGGCAAGGTGACCGGCGAGGAGGAGTACTGGTCGCGGACCGACCTGTGGGACTTCCAGGCGAACGTGGACGGAGCGCGCGTGGCGTACGAGGGCGTCCAGCCGATCCTCGAGGCCAACGACCCGGAGCTCGCCGAGACCCTGACGACCCGGTTCGCCGAGCTGCAGGCGCTGCTGGACGAGCAGCGCGACGGCGAGGGCTTCGTGCTCTACGACGAGCTGACGCCTGACCAGGTCAAGGCGTTCTCCGACGCGGTCAACGCGCTCTCGGAGCCGCTGTCGCAGCTGACCGCGGCGGTGCTGGCCTGAGCACCGGACGCACCGTCTCGCGGCGCAGGCTCCTGGGCGGAGCCGGCGCCGCGGTCGCGGGCGCCGCGGTGGCGGGCGTGGCGGTCGGTCGGGTGACGGACGAGCCGGCCGCCCATGCGGCGCGCTCGCCGTCGTACCCCTTCCACGGCGAGCACCAGGCCGGCATCACCACGCCGGTGCAGGACCGGCTGCACTTCGCGGCCTTCGACGTCACCACCACCTCCCGCGACGAGCTCGTGGCGCTGCTGCGGGCGTGGACGGACGCCGCCGCGCGGATGACGCAGGGAGAGCCGGCCGGCCCGGTCGGCCCCACCCAGGGCGCCGACAACCTGCCGCCGGACGACACCGGCGAGGCGATCGGCCTGTCGGCGTCGGGGCTGACGCTGACCTTCGGCTTCGGGCCGTCGCTGTTCGAGGATGCAGGCGGCCGCGACCGGTTCGGCCTCGCGTCACGTCGACCGGCGGCGCTCGCACGGCTGCCGCACTTTCCGGGTGATGTCGTCGATCAGGCGCTCTCCGGTGGGGACCTGTGCGTCCAGGCCTGTGCGGACGATCCGCAGGTCGCCGTGCACGCGATCCGCAACCTGGCGCGGATCGGCTTCGGCACCGTCGCCGTGCGCTGGTCGCAGCTCGGCTTCGGGCGTACGTCGACGACCTCGCGGTCCCAGGCGACCCCTCGCAACCTCTTCGGCTTCAAGGACGGCACGGCCAACGTGCTGGCCGAGGACACCAACGCGCTTGCCGCGCACGTCTGGGTCGGCGTCGACGACGACCCGGCGTCCTGGCTCGCGGGCGGGTCGTACCTCGTCGCCCGTCGGATCGCGATGACCATCGAGGTCTGGGACCGCCAGCCGCTCGCCGACCAGGAGGACTTCGTCGGCCGCACCAAGGACACCGGAGCGCCCCTCTCGGGTGGTGAGGAGCTCACCGAGCCCGACTTCTCCCTGCCCGGCAGCACCGGGCCGATCATCCCCGACGACGCCCACGTGCGGATCGTGCATCCCTCCTCGCACGGCGGTGCTCGGATGCTCCGCCGTGGCTACAACTTCGTCGACGGCTCGAACGCCATCGGCGGTCTCGACGCCGGCCTGTTCTTCCTCGCCTACGTGCGCGACCCACGCACCCAGTTCATCCCCGTGCAGAACGCGATGGCCACGAGCGACGCCCTCATGGAGTACCTCCGCTTCACGTCCTCGTCGCTCTTCGCCGTCCCGCCCGGCATCGAGCCCGGTGAGTACGTCGGGCAGGCGCTGTTCGCCTGAGCCGACCCCGGCGCAGCTCAGGCGGCTCGGGTGTCGGTGAGGTCGCGCGCCGGTTGAGGACGCGCGCCAGGGCCGTCTCGAAGCCTCGGCGGGTTTCGAGACAGGACTTCGTCCTTCCTCAACCAGCGGGGGGCGGGCTGGCGCCTCCCCTACCAGCGGCGGCGTGGCTGGGTGGGTTTCGAGACGGCGCTGGCGCGCCTCCTCAACCACCGGCACGTGCACACCTCCCGGTGGTTGAGGAAGGACGAAGTCCGTCTCGAAACCTCCGGGATCTGTTTCGACACGGGCCTGGCGGCCCTCCTCAACCAGCGGCACGTGCACACCTCCCGGTGGTTGAGGAAGGACGAAGTCCTGTCTCGAAACCTCCGGAGGCTGTTTCGACACCGGCCTGGCGGCCCTCCCTCAACCACCGGGCATGTGCACACCTCCCGGTGGTTGAGGGAAGGACGGAGAAATCCTGTCTCGAAACCTCCGGGATCTGTTTCGACACGGGCCTGGCGCGCCTCCTCAGCCAGCGGCCGGGCGGGCTGGCGCGCTCCTCTACCTGCGGCGGCGTGGCTGGGTCGCCGCGGGTTTCGAGACGGCGCTAGCGCGCCTCCTCAACCACCGGCACGGCGGCGCGGGCCGATGCGCCCTCCTCGGCCAGCGGCGCCGGCGTTCGGGTGCATGGGTTGGGTTTCGAGACGGCGCTAGCGCGCCTCCTCAACCACCGGCATGTGCAGACCTCCCGGCGGTTGAGGAAGGACGGGAAAATCCGTCTCTCGAAACCTCCGGGGGCTGTCTCGGCACGGGACACCTCCCGGTGGTTGAGGAAGGACGAAGTCCTGTCTCGAAACCTCCGGGATCTGTTTCGACACGGGCCTGGCGCGCCTCCTCAACCACCGGCACGTGCACACCTCCCGGTGGTTGAGGAAGGACGAAGTCCTGTCTCGAAACCTCCGGGGGCTGTTTCGACACGGGCCTGGCGGCCCTCCTCAACCAGCGGCCGGGCGGGCTGGCGCGCCTCCTCGACCAGCGGCGGCGTGGCTGGGTAAGCCGGGGGTTTCGAGACGGCGCTGGCGCGCCTCCTCAACCACCGGCACGGCGGCGCGGGCCGAAGCGCCTCCTCGGCCAGCGGCGCCGGCGTCTCGGGTCGCCGGGGGTTTCGAGACGGCGCTGGCGCGCCTCCTCAACCACCGGCACGTGCACACCTCCCGGTGGTTGAGGAAGGACGAAGTCCTGTCTCGAAACCTCCGACCCCATGCAGGCCGCTGGTTTCGACACGGCGCTGGCGGGCCTCCTCAACCAGCGGCGGCAGGGGCTGGAGGCCTTCCTCGACCAGCGGAACAGATGCGTCGTCCAGCTCACGACCCGAACCGGAACATCCGGACTGCGGTCCGCGTTGAGCCCCCGTGCGTATCGACATCTGGTCCGACGTGGTGTGTCCGTGGTGCTACATCGGCAAGAGGCGGCTCGAGCAGGCGGTCGCGGGTCGCGACGACGTCGAGGTGGTCTACCACTCGTTCCAGCTCGACCCGACGGCGCCGAGCGAGCCGGGACCTGACGGGTGGCGGCCGGCGCAGGAGGTCGTCGCGGCGAAGTACGGCGCGGCGCCGGCGCAGCTCGAGGACATGTTCAGCCGCGTCGAGGGTCTGGCGAGGGCAGAGGGGCTCGACTTCCAGCACCGGGAGGCGCCGTGGGCCGGGACCTTCGACGCGCATCGGCTGCTCCACCTGGCGCTGGACGAGGGCGGCCCAGAGCTCCAGGGCCGGCTCAAGGAGGAGCTGCTGGCGGCGTACTTCCTGCACGCCCAGAATCCCGCCGACCACGAGGTCCTCGCGGCCGCCGCCGAGCGGGTCGGGCTCGACCCCGCGCCGCACTCAAGAGGTGCTGGCCTCCGACGAGTACGCCGCCGCCTTCGAGGCCGACGTCCGGCAGGCACGGGCGTACGGCGCCAACGGCGTCCCGTTCTTCGTGGTCGACGAGCACTACGGCATCTCGGGCGCCCAGCCGGTCGAGGTGTTCCGGGACGTGATCGCCCGCGCGGACGCCGACGCGAAGCCGCTGGTCAACGTGGGCGGCGACGCCGACGGCGAGTGTGGTGCCGACGGTTGCGCCGTCTGAGTCTCGACTGATCGCTCGCTCCGCTCGCTGCTCGACCACCGGGGGACTGATCGCCCATCCAAGGGGAATAGTCCGGGCCGTGGCCTTGTAGGCCTTACATGACCGTTCCCAGCATCGCCCTGAACGACGGCACGTCCATCCCGCAGCTCGGCTTCGGGGTGTTCCAGGTGGAGCCCGCCCGGACCGCCGAGGTGGTCACCGACGCGCTGGAGGTCGGCTACCGCCATCTCGACACCGCGCAGATGTACCGCAACGAGCAGGGGGTCGGCGACGCGATCGCCGTCGTCCGGCCTGCCGCGCGAGGAGCTCTACGTCACGACGAAGCTCAACAACGGCTTCCACCGACCGGCCGACGTGCACACCTCGATCGACGAGTCGCTCGAGAAGCTCGGCCTCGACCGCGTCGACCTGTTCCTCATCCACTGGCCACTGCCGACGAAGTACGACGGCGACTTCGTCTCGACGTGGCAGGCGATGGTCGAGGTCCGTGACTCGGGCCGCGCCACGAGCGTCGGCGTCTCGAACTTCCAGCCCGACCATCTCGACCGCATCGTGGCCGAGACCGGCGTCGTCCCCGCCGTCAACCAGGTCGAGGTGCACCCCTACTTCGGCAACGAGGCCGTTCGCGCCGCCAACCTGCGCCACGGCGTCGCCACCGAGGCCTGGTCGCCGATCGCGCAGGGCGCGGTGCTCGGCGACACGACCGTCGAGAAGGTGGCCGCGGAAGTCGGCCGGACGCCGGCGCAGGTGACCCTGCGCTGGCACCTCCAGCGCGGCGACATCGTCTTCCCGAAGTCGAACCGCATCGAGCGGATGCGCGAGAACTTCGCGCTCTTCGACTTCGAGCTGGACGACGAGCAGCAGCAGGAGCTCACGGCGCTCGACCGTGGCGCGTCCGGCCGCACCGGCGCGAATCCGGACACCATGGACTGGATCCCGTCCTGACCGGCAGTCTGTCCCCATGGCGACGACCAGCTTGCCCCCGACCACCGTGGTGCTGTTCGGGGCGACGGGAGACCTGAGCCGGCGCAAGCTGCTCCCGGGGCTCCTGCACCTGTTCAAGACCGGGCTGCTGCGCGACGTCGCCGTGATCGGCACCTCGCTCGACCCGCACACCAGCGACTCCTTCCTCGACTTCGCCCGCGCGGCGATCGAGGAGTTCGGCGGCAACGACGACGACAAGGAGGCCTGGCCGGAGTTCTCCAAGGTGCTGCACTGGGCGCCGGGCGAGGGCGGGCCCCGGGGCCTGCGCGAGAAGGTCGACGAGGTCGAGCAGCAGTGGACCGAGCGCGCCAACCGCCTGCACTACCTGAGCGTCCCGCCGAAGGCCGCGCTCGACGTCGTCCACCAGCTCCGGGACGCCGACCTGGTCGAGCGCAGCCGGATCATCATGGAGAAGCCGTTCGGCACCGACCTCGCCTCCGCCGTCTCGCTCAACGCCAAGCTCCACGAGGTGTTCCACGAGGAGCAGATCTTCCGGATCGACCACTTCCTCGGCAAGGAGGCGGCCCAGAACATCTTGGCGTTCCGCTTCGCCAACGGCCTCTTCGAGCCGATCTGGCACCGCCACCACATCGACCACGTCCAGATCGACGTACCGGAGTCGCTCGGCCTCGAGCAGCGGGCCAGCTTCTACGAGGCCACCGGAGCGTTCCGCGACATGGTCGTGACCCACCTCTTCCAGGTGCTGGCGTTCACCGCGATGGAGCCGCCGACGTCGCTGGAGCCCGAGGCGATCAGCGAGGAGAAGCTCAAGGTCTTCCGCTCGATGCTCCCGCTGGAGCCGCACGACGTCATCCGGGGGCAGTACGTCGGCTACCGCGACATCGACGGCGTGGCCCACGACTCGGAGACCGAGACCTTCATCGCGCTCAAGTGCTTCGTCGACAACTGGCGCTGGGCGGGGGTGCCGTTCTACCTGCGCACGGGCAAGCGGCTGGCCGAGGGCGCCCGGATCATCTCGATCGCCTTCAAGGAGCCGCCGCGCTCGATGTTCGCGCCAGGGTCGGGTGTGGGCGACCACGGCCCCGACCACCTCACCTTCGACCTGGCCGACAAGGCGAAGATGTCGCTGTCGTTCTACGGCAAGCGCCCGGGTCCGGGCATGAAGCTCGACAAGCTGTCGATGCAGTTCGCCATGCAGGACACCGGTTGGGCGGGGTCGGTCCTGGAGGCCTACGAGCGCCTCATCTACGACGCCGCCCGCGGTGACCGGACGCTGTTCGCGTCGGCCCAGGGCATCGAGCGGCTCTGGGAGATCTCCCAGCCCCTGCTGGACAACCCGCCTATCGTCCGCCCCTACGGGCAGGGGTCCTGGGGTCCCAACCAGATCCACCAGCTGGTCGCGCCCTTCACGTGGCGGCTTCCCTTCGAGCGGGTGTGGCGCGACCCGAACGCCACGGGAGGCTGACACCGCGTCGGAACGGCGGCAGGAGCCGGTCGACGACCGGACCGATCAGCAGCACCACCAGCACGGTGCCGACGCCGAGCGACGCCCCGAGCGCGAAGCCCGCGACCGCACCGACGAGCTGGACCCCGGAGTAGGACCAGCGGAACGCCAGGGGCGGGTCCCACGCGAGGGCGGCGGCCTCGGTCGGGCCGGCGCCGAGGTCGGCGGCGAGGTAGCCGGCAACGCCGACGCAGAGGACGGCGAAGCCGGCGAGCAGCTCGACCCACCGCAGCGGCATCGACGTGGGCGCGGGGAGCCGCGGGAGCAGCAGGCTCACCACCACGCCGACCACGACGGGCTGGGCGATGGTGCCGAGCCCGGGCCGCCGTCCGCGCAGCCACGCCATCGCGACCAGGATCGCGCCGAGCACGGTGTTGACGATCCAGAAGGCGACACCGGTGGTCAGGGAGACCCCGTTGACGAACATGGAGTACCCGTCTGAGCCCAACCGGGCGTCGAGCAGCAGCGCCACGCCTGCGCCCAGCACGGCGCACGACGCCACCAGCTGCGCCACCCGGCCGGTCATCGCCATGCTGACCCAACCGCCGACGGGCGACGGACCATTCCCTGGCTGGATCGACTGATGCCCGATCAGGGTTTGATCGTGAGCCTGCCGGCTGCGGCGCCGGTCGAGCCTGCAGGGTTGGTGGCTCGGACACTGACCCGGTAGGTGCCGGGCGGGAGCCGCTTCTTGCCGACCTTGCCGGTCAGCTTGAGGGTGGTGGGCCCTGCCCCGACCGCCTTGGACAGCCTGGCGACGACCTTCTTGCCGGTCGCCTTGCTGGCGCCCTTGACCGTGACCACCAGCGTGGCCGCCACGTTCAGGCGCAGGGTGAGCTTGGTCGCGTGGGGCGCGGCGCGCGAGGTCACCACCCGGATGACCTTCTTGGTCAGTCCCACACCCGAGAGCACCGGCGGCAGCGACCAGGCAGACGGCACCGGCGGCACCGGATCCACACTGCCGCCGGGTGGGTTGGCGACGGGGTCCGGGTCGGGTCCGGGGTCGGGTCCGGCGTCGGGTCCGGCGTCGGGTCCGGCGTCGGGGTCGGGTCCGGCGTCGGGGTCGGGTCCGGCGCGTCGGGTCCGGCGTCGGGTCCGGCGTCGGGTCCGGCGTCGGGTCGGGTCCGGCGTCGGGTCGGGTCCGGCGTCGGGGTCGGGTCCGGCGTCGGCGTCGGGTCCGGCGTCGGGTCGGGGTCCGGGTCGGGTCCGGGTCCGGCTGCGGAACCTGATGCCTGGCCGACTGCGCCGCCTCACAGATGGCCGCCTTGCCGTCCAGATGGCGGTCGGTGACCGTGAAGTACCCCGAGCCGGCCGCGAGGGCCTCCGGCACCGCGATCGTGTACGAGCCGGTCTCCGCGTCGCTGGTGGTCGCGCCGACGGGCATCCAGACCCCAGCCACGACGTTGTAGGCCGTGACCGACGCCGACAGGCACGCCCCCGGTGGGGCCAGGGTCGGACCCAACACCCCCACCTGGCCGGTGATCGCGGACCCGGCGTACGTGGCCGTCAACGTCGGCGTCAGCAACGGACAGCCCCGGTAGACCGGATCCTCCGCGTAGCCCTCGACGTCGGGACAGGAGTCCGAGGCATCGGCCACGTCGTCGCCGTCGGAGTCGGGAGGAACCTCGGACCCCGACACGGTCATCGGGTCGGACTCCGCCAGCCCACACCAGCCAGCGTCCGGGTCGAGCGCGTCGGCGACATAGACCCGGTACCGGGCCCCGACCGGGAGGCCGACGCCGATGGCGTACCTGCCGTCGCCGGGCGTGTAGCGGCCCTCCGCCACCACGTCCAGGTCCGTCCCGTCCGAGGCGACCTCGAACACGAAGATCCGGGTGTGGTCCGGCTGGGCGCACGCACCGGACGGGACCCCCGCGCTGCTGAAGCTCACCCGACCTGAGACAAAGCCGGCGGCGTACGACGCCGTGACCTGCCGGCCCAGGACGGGACACCCGAGCGCGAAGCCGTTGTCGCCGCCCCGCACGCCCTCGCATTCATCGGGCAGGTCCCGGATACCGTCGCCGTCGCTGTCCCGCACCACGCTCTGCACGCCGGTCAACGCATTCCCACACCAGCCAGCGTCGGGATCGGCGTACTCATCGAAGTCCAGGGTGTAGAGGTCGCCATCGGCGAGGTCGACGGTGAACGAGAATCGTCCTGCCTCGGACAGGACCAGGCGCCTCGAGATAGGTCCCCCGGGCCGCCACGAGGCCAGCACGACGTCGGTCGGGGCCTGGCACGAACCCGCGGGCACCAACGCGGGGTCGGCCACCGTCAGCGTGCCGGACATCACGCCATTGGCGTAGACCGAGTCGATAACCATGTCCACGAGCGGACACCCGCGCCTTCCCAGGCCATCGGCGGGCAGCCTGACGCACCTGTCATCGACATCACGGACCCCGTCGCCATCGGTGTCGACGTACGCCGCCACCGTGCCGGTCTCCACCCCACCACAGAACGCCACGTCGCGATCGACGAAGGGCTCGACGCTCAGCGAGTACTCATCCCGTCGTTCAACCTGACCGGGAAGTACGAACTGCCCCGACGGCATCGAGACGGTGGTGGCATACGTGCGCGCCCCGAAGGGTCAGGACCACCTCGCTCGCCCGCGAGCACGCGTCCTGCTCAGGCAGGGCCTGCGGGTCGACCACCTTGAGGACCCCCCACACCACGCCATTGTCGACGTCGACGACGAGAGGGGGAATTTGCCTCGCGACCAACGGACACCCCTGTGTCACCGGGATCCCTGGTCGGGTGTCGCAGCGATCCTGGGGGTCGAGGACACCGTCCAGATCATCGTCAGGCCCCGTGATCGTGGTTATCTGGGAGAAGGCCGCCCTACAGATCGCGAGGCCTCCAAGGGCCGGGTCGGTATGGAGTCGCTGATCGACCCGGGCAGAGACCTGGGTGCCTACCTTGATGCCCTCCGCATCCCACGAGAAGATCCGGGCGTCACCGGTCTGCCGCGTCGATGACGTCCCGATCGGCACCAAGGTGTCCCCGTCGTAGAGAGTCACCGCCACCTGGTCGAGGCAGGAAATGCCGTCATGCGCGCCGTCAGGCGTGCTGATCGACACCTCACCCGAGACGACCTCGTTGACAGGATCGTAGCTCGCGCTCACCTGCTGAGCGATCGTCGGACACCCGGCCACCACCGGCAGATACGGCCCCGGGGCGCGATGCGGGCACGGGTCCAGGGCCGGGATGTCCGGGATGTCGTCCCCGTCCATGTCCGAGAGATTCCCGGTGTCCCTCGCCTGCAGGGCGATCACAGGACGAAAGGCCGTCTCCATTTCCTTCATCGTCGGGGAGCACGTATACGAGTACCAGGGCGCGCTGTGCTGTGTATTGCTCCCGATAGTGAAGTCCTCACCAACCTTGTTGCCCGCGTAGAAGACCTCCACGACGGCGTCGTCGGTCGCTGGATCGAGGGTGAGGAGTCCCTGAGGGGTCCTGGGCGCAGCGACCCCCAGCCTGTCTTGAGGCAGCGCAGCGAGGTCGACGGTGGACTCAGCATAGAAAGCGTTCTGAAGCTCCGACAACGTCAGCGGTTTGTCCGCGGGATAGCGATACACCCGGACCCGCACCGACACGCTGGCCCTGCCAGTAGCGACCCTCAGACGGTCGACGCCGAACCTGACGTGGTCAAGAGCAAACGCTCCCAACAAGTCCTGCTGGCCGAATTGGAAGCGGCGCAGCCACGACGATGGCCTTCGGGCGCCAGTGGCAGCGTCGAAGCAACCGCCGACGTTCGTCTGCATGGGTTCAACGGTGAGCGATCCCTGCGTGAAGAGCTTGGTCACCCAGGCGGCCGCGGGCGGGGCCGGGGCGACGGCGACGACGGCCAGCCCGCTGACGACGACGGCGACCAATGTCGCCAGCGTTCGCAGCTGCTTCCTCACGGGGCCTCCGGGCAATGATCCCAGCGACTAGGGGTCGCCTCGTGGCGACAAAGGTCTGGGACAGGCGCTGCCCGAACAGCACTTCGACGGTAGATCGCGTGCCGCCTCCTGCACAGGCGATCTAGGTCCCCTCTATGAGTCGCGGTGGCGCGACCCGAACGCCACAGGAGGCTGAGCTGCGGCAAGCAGGTCAGCGTTTGATCGTGAGCCTGCCGGCTGCGGCGCCGGTCGAGCCTGCAGGGTTGGTGGCTCGGACACTGACCCGGTAGGTGCCGGGCGGGAGCCGCTTCTTGCCGACCTTGCCGGTCAGCTTGAGGGTGGTGGGCCCTGCCCCGACCGCCTTGGACAGCCTGGCGACGACCTTCTTGCCGGTCGCCTTGCTGGCGCCCTTGACCGTGACCACCAGCGTGGCCGCCACGTTCAGGCGCAGGGTGAGCTTGGTCGCGTGGGGCGCGGCGCGCGAGGTCACCACCCGGATGACCTTCTTGGTCAGTCCCACACCCGAGAGCACCGGCGGCAGCGACCAGGCAGACGGCACCGGCGGCACCGGATCCACACTGCCGCCGGGTGGGTTGGCGACGGGGTCCGGGGTCGGGTCCGGGGTCGGGTCCGGGGTCGGGTCCGGCGTCGGGTCCGGCGTCGGGCGGGTCCGGGTCGGGGTCGGGTCCGGCGTCGGGTCCGGGTCGGGGTCGGGGTCGGGTCCGGGAGTCGGCGTCGGGTCCGGCGTCGGGTCGGGGTCCGGGTCGGGGTCCGGGTCCGGCTGCGGAACCTGATGCCTGGCCGACTGCGCCGCCTCACAGATGGCCGCCTTGCCGTCCAGATGGCGGTCGGTGGTCGTGTAGTACGTCGAGCCGGCCGCGAGGGCCTCCGGCACCGCGATCGTGTACGAGCCGCTCTCCGCGTCGCTGGTGGTCGCGCCGACGGGCATCCAGGCCCCAGCCACGAGGTTGTAGGCCGTGACCGACGCCGACAGGCACGCCCCCGGTGGGGCCAGGGTCGGACCCAACACCCCCACCTGGCCGGTGATCGCGGACCCGGCATAGGTGGCCGTCAGCGTCGGCGTCAGCAACGGACAGCCCCGGTAGACCGGATCCTCCGCGTAGCCCTCGACGTCGGGACAGGAGTCCGAGGCATCGGCCACGTCGTCGCCGTCGGAGTCGGGAGGAACCTCCGACCCCGACACGGTCATCGGGTCGGACTCCGCCAGCCCACACCAGCCAGCGTCCGGGTCGAGCGCGTCGGCGACATAGACCCGGTACCGGGCCCCGACCGGGAGGTCGACGCCGATGGCGTACCTGCCGTCGCCGGGCGTGTAGCGCCCCTGCGCCAGCACGTCCAGGTCCGTCCCGTCCGAGGCGACCTCGAACACGAAGATCCGGGTGTGGTCCGGCTGGGCGCACGCCCCGGACGGGACCCCCGCGCTGCTGAAGCTCACCCGACCCGAGACGAAGCCGGCGGCGTACGACGCCGTGACCTGCCGGCCCAGGACGGGACACCCGAGCGCGAAGCCGTTGTCGCCGCCGCGGACGCTCTCGCATTCATCGGGCAGGTCCCGGATGCCGTCGCCGTCGCTGTCCAGCACGACGCTCTGCACGCCGGTCAAGGCATTCCCACACCAACCCGCCTCGGGATCGGCGTATTCATCGACGTCGAGGGTGTAGAGGTCGCCATCGGCGAGGTCGACGGTGAACGAGAACGGCCCGGCCTCGGTCGGGACGTAGCGCCTCGAGATAGGTCCCCCGGGCCGCCACGAGGCCAGCACGAGGGTGGTCGAGGGCCTGGCACGAACCCACGGGCACCAACGGCGGGGTCGGCCACCTTCAGCGTGCCGGACATCACGCCCTTCGCGTAGACCGAGTCGATGACCATGTCCACGAGCGGACACCCGCGCCGTCCCAGACCATCGGCGGGCAGCCTGACGCACCTGTCATCGACGTCACGGACCCCGTCGCCATCGGTGTCGACGTACGCCGCCACCGTGCCGGTCTCCACCCCACCGCACAACGCCACGTCGCGATCGACGAAGGGCTCGACGCTCAGCGAGTACTCATCCAGGTCCGTCAGGTGCACGGGAAACGCGAACAGCCCCGACGGCGTCGAGGCATTGGTGGCATACGTGCCTGCCGCCGTACCGGACCGCACGGTCAGACGAACCTCGCTCGCCTGCCGACACGCGTCGGGGACGGGCAAGGTCGCCGGGTCGGCGACCTTGAGCACGCCGGACACCGGGCCGGCGCCGAGCTCGAGAGGGGGGATCGTCCTCGCGACCAACGGACACCCGGCCGTCGGCGTGGTCCCCTTCCGGGTGTCGCAGGAGTCCTCAGCGTCGATGACACCGTCCAGGTCGCCATCTCGCCCCGTGATGGCGACATCCTGCGATGACGCCGCTGTGCACATCGCGAGACCCCCGAGGACGGGGTCTTGATGGAAGCGCTGCTCGACGCGCACGAACACGCTTCTGCCCAACCCCGTGTCCTTCATGCTCCACGAATAGGTCGGGGGACTACCGGCCGTCGGCGCGGTCCCGAGCACCCGGCGCGTGTTCGCGTCATAGAGGGTCACGGTCGTGGGCTCAAGGCACGAAATTCCGTCATGCGCGCCGTCGGGCGTGCTGGCCGACACCTCGCCCACGACGGCATCGTGGACCGGATCGTAGGTCGCACTCACCTGCTGAGCGATGGTCGGACACCCGGCCAACAGCGGCAGATAGGTCCCCGGGGCGCGGCGCGGGCAGGGATCCAGGGCCGGGATGTCGGGGATGTCATCCCCGTCCAAGTCGGAGCTCCCGGTGTCCCTCGCCTGCAGGGCGATGACGGACTTGAGCTCTGACCATGGGCTGATCTCAGGTTCACTACACGTTGGTAGGAGTCGGGAGGAGTCCGCGCTCTGCCATCCGGAGTTGCTGCCGATATTGAACCTTTCACCGGACACGTTGCCGGCGTAGTGCACTTCTACGACCGCATCCTGTGTCTCGGGGTCGAGCGTGAGCAGGCCCTGCGGGGTTCTGGGATGAGCCAGTGCCAGCCTGTCCTGGGGCAGCTCCGCCAGGTTGACCGTGTCCTCGGAGTAGGGGGTCGCCTGGAGCTCTGCCCAGGTCAGCGTCGGGTCGTCGGCGGGGTAGCGATAGACCCGGACCTGCACCGGGACACTGGTCCTCCCGGGGGCGACCTGCAGGCGGTCAACGCCGAACCTGACCTGATCGAGAGCGAACGCGCCGAGCAGCTCCTGCTTGCCGAAGTGAAAGCGGCGGAACCACGACGCTTCCGTCTGCCGACCACTGTTGGTGCAGATCGACGTGCGCCCCTCCTCCACGTCGAGCGGCCCCTGGGTGAAGAGCTTGGTCACCCAGGCGGCCGCGGGCGGGGCCGGGGCGACGGCGACGATGGCCAGCCCGCTGACGACGACGGCGACCAATGTCACCAGCGTGCGCAGCTGCTTCCTCACGGGTCCTCCGGGCAATGATCCCAGCGACTAGGGGTCGCCTCGTGGCGACAAAGGTCTGGGACAGGCGCTGCCCGAACAGCACTTCGACGGTAGATCGCGCGCCGCCTCATGCACAGGCGATCTAGGTCCCCTCTATCCCACGAGCCGGCCCAGCCGCCGCCGAAGGGCGTCGGTGCGGTGGTCGTTGCCCGCCAGCTCGACATAGGTGTCGCCGTACGCCGCGAGCAGCGCGTCGTCGAGGCGACGGACTGCTCCCGGCGGGTATCGGTAGGCCATCCGGGTCATCAGCTCGTCGGTGTCGAGGCGACGCAGCACCTCACCGAGCCCCTCGATCGAGGTGACGTCGAGGTCGGCGAGCAGCCCGGCCATCCACTCGTAGTGGTCGGGCCGCGACCACTCGGCCTCGGGGTACTGGCCGGCGAGGAAGGCGGCCAGCTCGCGCGCGGTGATCTCGGAGCCCTCGTCGGCCTCGGCGGGATCCTCGTCGGATCCGGCCGGCCGGGCGCGCAGCCGCTCGCGGATCGTCGTGAACTCCTGGTCGGCGAGCTCGAGCAACCCGGCGGCGAGGGTGAACCGGCGATCGAGGTCGCGCGCGTGCTCGTCGGGGATCGAGCCCTTGTAGCGGATGTCGTGCTCGAACTCCGCCCACGCGTGCTGGAGCACCGTGCGCACCTGCACCGAGGCCACCCGGCCGACCAGCGCGGCGTACGCCGGGTCCTCGGACTGCTCGGGGCCGACCGCGATGAGCAGGTGCCGGCTGGCGTAGCCGAAGCGCCCCTCGCTGGCGGTCTCCTGGCCCATGTCGCGGTCGTCGAGGAGGAGCAGCTCGTCGTCGAGCAGCTCGACGACCGCAGCGACGTCCGACTGGACGTAGGTGATCACCCGGACGCCGATCTGGTCGGTGATGGTCCGCAGCGGGTCGGGGAACTCGAGCTGCGCCGCCGCTGGTGCGGGTGGCCTTCTCCGCGAACGACGTGACGCTCTTGGTCCGGCCCGTGACCGTCAGGTAGTTGATGCCGGCCTCGTCGAGCAGCGCGGTGACCAGCGCCACGAACTCGCGACCGGCCGCGATCCGGGCGGGCTCGTCGGCGGCGTACTGGTCGACGGGGTTCGGCGCCGACAGGGCCGGCGTGACGATGTAGCCGCCGGCATAGTCGGACGCGGCGTCGCCGTAGATCGTCGTGCGGTCGGGGTGGGTGTCGGCGAACAGCGCGACGTAGGCGCAGACGACCGCGTCGACCTGGTCCTCGGCGACGCGCAGCTGGCTCTTGCGCTCTGCCGACTCGACGTCGGCCCGCAGGGCCGCCCACGCAGGATCGGTCAGCGTCAGCGGCGGCGAGGCCGTGGCCAGTCCTTCCAGGAGGGCCATCAGCTCGAGCAGGGCGCCCTTGAGCTCCGCGAACGTGCGGCCGGTCTTGTGCTTGTACTTCAGCGTCCGCGGCAGGTTGAACAGCGCGATGGTCGCCGGGTGCGGGTAGACCTCGATGCCGCGCCGCCGCCGCCCGGAGCGCGGGTTGATGTCGAGCCCGAGAGCGCGGCAGAGCCGGGCCCCTCGCGGGTCGTCGCCCAGCTCCGGCTTGCTCGTGTTGGACGGGTGCGCGCCGGCGTGGAAGCGCGCGAAGTCGCGGTTGAGCTCGGCCTCGCACGGCCGGTTTCCGGTCGGGTTGGTGACGACGAGCGGGGCGTCGAAGGCGACCAGGCAGTCGCCCTCGACGTACGGCGCCAGCGCGTCGAGGATCTCCTCGTCGGTGCGCACCGTCGACAGGTGCACCAACGTGCCGTCGGCCTCCAGCACCGCGAGCCCGGTGGGCCGCCGCGTGCCCCACGCCAGGTCCACGCCGACGTACCTCATGTCCCGCAGCCTGTCAGAACAACGCTGCCAAGATGGGCCAGGTGACCGACTTCCGCCTGCGCGACATCGCGGTGGCGGCGTACGGACCCTCGGTGGTGAGCTCGATCGGCTACGGCGCCGTCACCCCGATGATCGCCCTGCGCGCCCGGGACCTGGGTGCCGACGTCGGCACGGCGGCGTTCGTGGTGGCTCTCTTCGGGCTCGGCATGCTGGCCACCTCGCTGCCCGCGGGTGCGGTCGTCGCCCGACTGGGCGAGCGGCGCACCCTGGTGTTCGCCGCCGTGTTCGACGGTGTCGCCATGACGGCCGCCGGCCTGGCCGAGTCGGTGGTGGCGTTCGCGACGGCCATCGCGCTGAGCGGAGCCGCCTGGACGGCGTTCCTGATCGCCCGGCAGGGCTTCATGATCGACGCGGTCCCGATGGCCTACCGCGCCCGGGCGATGTCGACCCTGGGTGGCACGTTCCGGATCGGGATCTTCGTCGGCCCGCTGCTGGGCGCCCTGCTGATCCACTCCTACGGGATCGGCTCGGTGTTCCTGCTGGCCGCGGCCTGCTCCCTCGCCGCCGGTGTCTTCGTGCTCGCCATGCCCGACCTGGGCGGCGGAGCTTCGCGAGCGTCAGCGCGCCGTCGGCTTCGCCTCGGTGCGGTCGGTGGTGCGGGAGCACCGGCGGACGCTGCTCACGGTGGGCGTCGCGGTCATCGTCATCGGGGCGTCCCGGTCGATGCGCAACGGCCTGCTGCCGCTGTGGGCCGACCACATCGGGCTGGCCGCGAGCACGACCTCGCTGATCTTCGCGCTGTCGGCGCTGGTCGACATCGCGATGTTCTACCCGGGCGGCTGGGTGATGGACCGGTACGGCCGCAGCGTCGTCGCCGTCCCGATCGTCGTGGGCGTCTCCCTCGCCTGCCTGGTGCTCCCCCTCGTCTCGGCCGCCGCGGGACTGTTCGCCTTGATGGGACTGATCTCGGTCGCCAACGGGCTGGGCTCGGGGATCGTGATGACGATGGGAGCCGACACAGCGCCGGCGGACGGCCGCGCGCAGTACCTCGGAGCGTGGCGGCTGTGCGGTGACGTCGGCATGTCCGGCGGCCCGCTCCTGGTCGGTGCTCTGAGCCTGGTCGCGCCGCTCGCGACGGTTGCGGTGGTCGTCGGCGTGCTCGGACTCGTCGGCAGCGGCTGGGTCGCCTACTGGACCCGCGCGCTCGACCGGCGACTGGTCGCCGAGGCGCTCAGCCGATCCTGACGACGATCTCGTTCGACGTCGCGCCCGAGTCGGTGTCGGCCATCCGGAACCGGTTCTCCCCGGTCTGGCCGGTCTGGATGTAGGTCGTGAACTGACCGCCGCTGACTCGGGCGGTCACCGGGAAGTCGCGCCAGCTGCCGTCCTGGAACCGCTGCACCTGCAGGAAGGCGCCGTCTCCGCCGGCGTAGGTGCCCCTCAGGTCGATCTGCTGCATCGGCGCGACCTCGGTCTGGTCCGACGACAGCACGATGCCGGTCGCCGCCTGCGCGGAGCCGGTCGAGCCGGGGGTCTCCTCCTCGCCCGGGCCGAGGGTGACCAGGGGGCCGGGGTCGGTGTCGGTCTCCTTCGGCTTCGGGAGGTACATCGTGGCCCCGCCCGCGGAGTCCTCCGCGACGGCTCCGCCGCCGTCGCCGAGACCGAGACCCTTGGTGGCCACCAGCGTCGCGACACCGAACAGCAGGCCGATCGCGACGGCCACGGTCACCAGCGCGACCAGCCCGTGGACGATGGGGTGCTCATTGCGGGGGGCCACGCCGCCATTCTCCGGGACCGGGCCGAGGTTCCCAAACCGCAGCCGGTCCAGGCGGTGATCCACAGGCCGGAGAGCGCCCGGTTTACCCCACGCCGGTCGCGCCGATGCTCTCCGCCATGACGACACCCGCCGACAGCCAGCTGTCCGCCCCTGACCTTCCCGTGGACCTCCGCCTGCTGAGCGTGCCCGACGGGCAGGTCCGCTCGACCGCCGTCCGTCTCGACCGGCTGGCCGGTGATCTCGAGGCGGTCGCGGAGCCCAGCGAGCCCGACATCGGGCAGCGCCGCCGCGTCGAGGGGTGGCTGGCCCTCTCGATCTGCCTGCCGGCGGGCGAGCTGTCCCGGCTCGTGGGCGCACTGGCGGCGGCGCTGCTCGCCGTCACCCGTGGCACCTCCGCGGCCGACGGCGACGCGGCCGCGCTCTCGCAGCTGCTCCAGCGGGAGCTCGGGTGATCGCCGACGAGCCGGGCCCGGAGTCGCGCTCGCTCACCCTGCGCGGCGATCCGGACAGCTGCCGCGCCTCCGCGGCCGACGTGCGGGCGCTGCGCACGGTGACCGAGGAGGTGGCGGCGTACCTGCTCTCGCGCCGCGACCTCGACGACGGCTCGGGCCGGTGGGCCGCGGCGTACGGCGCCAGGTGCCGGCGCGCGATCGACCTCGCCGACGAGCTGGCGGGCCGGTGTCGCGGCGTCGCGACCGCGCTCGAGGCGGCGGCGGACCTGCTCGACGGCGCGGAGCGCGACCTCGCCGAGACCCGCGACGTCGCGGCCGAGCACCAGCTGCTGTCCGGCAACCGGTTGATGCCTCCGTGCCCCGGCAGCACCGCCGCCGTCTGGGCGGCCTGGCGCCACGCCGACGAGCTCGTCACCGCCGTTCGCACCGCCGAGCGCGAGGCCCGCCACGGCGTCGAGCGCTCGCTCGGAGACCGGCCGTGATCGCGCTGCCGGCGCGGTGGCGTCGCTCGGCGGACCCCGACCGGGGCGTTCTCGTCTCGGCCCGGTCGCCGACGGCGGGTGCGACCGGCGTCGTCCCGTTGATCCGCCTCGACGTCACCGCGGTGACGGGGACGCTGCACGCCTGGCGCGAGCGCGACCTCACCGTCGTCTCGTCACGGCGCGTCGACTTCGAGCTCGACGACGAGGACGACTTCGAGCTGCACGGGCGCGCCGTGGCCTACCGGCGCTTCGCGTTCCGCCGTGGCGACGACGACCTCCTGTGCGAGCAGTGGGCCTGGCTGGTCGACGGCCGCGGCTACACGCTGACCTGCACGGTCGGGTGGGCCGACTACGCCGACTACAGCGACCTGTTCGAGGCAGTGGCCGACACCTTCGAGCCGCCCGATCCGGCAGCGGATCAGGACTCGCCGCGGCTCGCCCTCAGCTCGCGCTCGGCGACGGCGTAGGGGTCGGTGCGCTCGTCGTAGTCCCAGAAGTCCCGCAGCCAGAACGCCGTCATCGTGACACCCGCGACGCAGGCCAGGCCCCCGCTGACGATCGAGCCACGCACGGTCCACAGGTCGGCCACCAGGCCGGAGCGGACCTGGCCCCCGAGCGGGCCGAGTGAGTACGACAGCATCTCGATGCCCGCCAGCCGGCCGCGCATCCCTTCGGGGATCGTCTGGTTCCACACCGTCCCGCGGAACACCGCCGAGATCATGTCGGCGGCTCCCGAGAGAGCGAGGAAGAGCGCCACCAGCCAGACGCTCGGCATCAGACCCGCCAGCGCGATCATCAGGCCGTACGCCGCCGCGGCGACGACGATCGCGCGGCCGTGGTGGTGCACGCGGGAGGTCCAGCCCGACAACGCGGTCGCCACCAGCGCCCCGACGGTCTCGGCGGTGTAGAGCAGGCCCAGCAGCTCGGGCCGCGCGAACACCTCGGCCGCCAGCGCGGGGAAGAGCACCACCGGCATCGCGAGCATCATCGCGGCCAGGTCGACGATGTAGGTGCCGAGCAGGTCGCGGCGGCTCAGGGCGTAGCGCATCCCGTCGGCGATGCCGGCGAGCGACGGCGGGGTCGTCTCGGAGATGTGTGGGTAGGAGCGCATCGCGACGTACATCACGGTCGCGACCATCAGGGCGCAGATGTCGACGAGGAAGCACCACCCGATGCCGACGTACGCCACCAGCAGCCCGCCGATGGCCGGGCCGATCAGCACCCCGATCTGCATGCCGAGGCTGGTGAGCGCCTGCCCGGCGGGGATCTGGTCGTGCTTGACCGTGCGCGGCATCAGCGCCTCGCGCGAGGGCCGTTGCAGCGCCGACGACGACGTCAGCAGCCCCGCGACGGCGAAGATGACCCACAGGCTGGGTTCGTCGCGGAACGCGTTGACCGCGAGGATCGCGGTGAACGCCGCCTGGGCCACGCCCGTCCAGATCAGCAGCCTGCGGCGGTCGACGTGGTCGGCCAGCGCACCGCCGTACAGGCCGAACACGATGAGTGGCACCAGCTCGACGAGGGCGACGGCGCCGACGGCGAAGTTCGAGCCGGTGAGGTCGTAGATCTGGAACGGGATCGCGACGTAGGAGACCATCCCGCCGAGGTAGAACACCGTGCCGGCGATGAAGAGCAACCGGAAGTCGCGCGACTCGCGTAGCGGCCGGGTGTCCATCCGCACGGCGCGGAAGCGGTCGGCCCAGGTCACGGGCGAGAATTTAACGCGACCCGGCGCGCGACACCCTGATCAGCGCGCCGCCGCGGGGCACGCTGGTGATGTTGCGGACCTTCGGGAGCGTCGGGGCCGACCGTGCGCACCTCGACCTGGTCGAAGACCTCGCGCAGCACCGCGACGCCCTCCATCACGGAGAAGCCGGCGCCGATGCAGCGGCGTACGCCGCCGCCGAAGGGGATCCACGTGTTGGTCGGCGGCGCATGCCCGAGGAAGCGCGCGGGCCGGTAGACGTCGGGGTCGGGGTGGTTGTCCTCGCGGGAGTGCGCGAGCAGGATCGACGGCCCCACCGTGGTGCCGACCGGCAGGTCGTAGCCGGCCACCGTGGCGGGCGCGGTGAGCGTGCGCACCACCATCGGGATGACGGGGTGCAGGCGCATCGACTCCTTCAGGGCCGCCTCGAGCCAGTCGTCGTCACCGGTGCGCGCGGCGTCGCGGGCGCGCTCGGCCAGCACCGGGTCGCGGCCCAGCTCGTAGAGCGTCCAGGCCAGCGCCGTCGCCGTCGTCTCGTGGCCGGCGAGCAGCAGGGTGACGAGCTGGTCGCGCAGCTCCTCGTCGCTCAGCCGGTCCTGCCCTTCCTGCACGGTCATGAGCCGGGACAGCACGTCGGGGCGCTCGGCGAGGTCCGGCGCGGCGCGGCGCTCGGCGATCTCGGCGTAGATGAGCCGGTCGAGAGCGATGGCGTTCTCGCTGGTGCGCTTCCAGGGCCCCACCCTCCGCAGCGGCGGCACCGTCCAGCCCAGCAGGATGTGCGGCGGCGACGTCGACGGTCCGGTTCACCCGCGGTCGGAGCGCGGCCAGCCGCCGCTCGTCGGTGACCCCGAAGACGACCCGCAGGATCACGTCGAGGGTGAGCGCGTTCATCCGGTCCAGCGACCTGAACGTCTCGCCGTCACGCCAGCGCGCCGACCTCGGCCTTCGCGAACTCGGTGACCAGCCCCTCGTAGCCGCGCAGGGCCTGACCGTTGAACGCCGGCATCAGCAGCCGCCTGGCGCGCTGGTGCTCGGCGCCGTCCTGGAGCAGCAGGGAGTGCTCCCCCATGACCGGGCCGAGGATCGCGTTGCCCTTCCCCGCGTGGAACACGCCCGGGTCGCCGGCGAAGATCTCCTTCGCGTGCTCCGGGCGGGTGAACGAGCACGAGGGGCCGCGCGTGCGGGACGGTCCGGATCGTGAAGACGTCGCCGTACCTCCGGTGCATGGCAGGCACGAAGCGGTGCCGGAACCGCAGCAGGCCGACGGTCTGCGCGAGCGCCGGCCAGGACGGTCCGGGCGGCAGACCGCGCACGGCGTTGCGTGGGAGCCGGCGCCCGCTGAAGGGACGCATCCGCGCGAAGCGCCGGTCCGCGAGCTGCTCGACGGCGTCGGCCATCGCTCCACACTACGAGTACGACTCCTGCGACGAGCTCGATGCGACGAGCTCGTGGCGCGGACGGGGTCCGCGTGGCCGGCCTGGCAGGTCAACGGCGCCGGGGTTCGGGATCGACGGTGGTGTGGACGGTGACGGCGTACGCCACCCCGTCGACGCCGAAGCGGGCCGTCGTCAGGCCGTCGGCCCAGTCCGGCCGGTCGAGCAGACCGACCGCGTCGATGCGCGTCTCGCCGAGGTGCCGTCGCAGGTGCAGCTCGGCCGCCTGCACCGGCATCGCGAGCGTCGAGCGGCCGCGCAGGTGGTCCAGGTCGAGCCGGCCGGCGGCCGTGGTCCGGCGACCTCGACGGCGGACCCGGGGTCGAGGCGCCCGTAGTAGAGCCCGTGCGGCAGCACCACCAGGTTGCCCGCGAACCGGTCGCCGCCGATGTGCGAGCACTCCCAGGTCCGCTCGGGCTCGGCCTTCGCCAGCGCCAGCGCGACGGGCCGGCCGAGCTCCGCGCAGCAGGCGTCGTGACGCCCGTGCGTGCAGACGGCGTACACCGGGCCCTCGACCCGCTCGAGTCCGAGGCTCTCGCCCGCGCGCAGGCGCCTCAGGTCGAGGTCGAGGACGGCCTCGAGGTCGGGCAGCACCGCCGTCTCGGCCCACGGACGCGCCGCGCTCGCCGAGACGGCGATGATCCGGGCCCCGCCCTCGGTCGCCGTGCCGCGCCCGACCTGCGCGCCAGCAGCGGCCGGACGCCGGACGCGGCGGCGTACCGCTTGATCGCGGGCCCGAGCGCCGCCGGCAGCCGGCTGTCGCGGAACGCGTCGTTGCCCCAGGGGCCGGCGTGCTCGATCAGGAGGTACGCCGCCACCGTGGACGCCGTGCCCGCCAGGTCGTCGCCGCGGGCCAGGCTCGCGGCGGCACAGCGGAACGGGCGCCGTGCTCACCGCGACGATCTCGAGCAGGCCCTCGCGGACGAGCCGGCGGCACAGGACCAGGCGGCGACTGCGGCGTCGAGCATCGTCGAGGTCGCCGGGGGTCAGCTCACGGCGCACGCGCAGGTCCTCCAGGGCGGGGCGCAGCCAGGCCGGCATCTCCAGGACGCGGTCGCCGAGCAGCACCCGCACCCGGTCGGCGGTCGCGCCCGCCACCAGGACGCACGGCCGCCCGGGCCGCCGGCGCAGCCGGTGTGTCGTCGGTCGAGGTCGCGGACGTCGAGCACGTCGAGGAGGCCGCCGCGCTGCCGCGGTCGGCCGGGTCGTGAGGAACCGCTCGGCCTCGGCGTCGACCACGCCGGCCGGGTCCACGGCCGCGGACGTCGTCCGCGAGCGCGGCGAGCCGGCCGGCCAGCGGCGTCGCCAGCAGGCTCGGGTCGTCGAGGTAGCCGGCGGGCAGGTGGTCGTCGGGAACCTCGGCGACCAGCCGCGTCGACGGTGCGCCGGAGCAGGCCGCGCCAGGTGAGCTGGTTGATGCCGAGCGTCACGTGCAGGGACGCGCCCTCCTGCGCGCGGGCGGCGTGCGGGGTGCCGGTGGGCAGGTACATCGACAGGCCGGGCTCGAGCAGCACGTCCTCGCGCACCGCTCGGGGCTGCCTCGTGGTGCACCTCCCAGAGCTTGGTGCCGTGGGTCTGGAAGACGAAGACGTCGTGGCTGTCGCTGTGCACCGCGAAGCCCTGCGAGCCGGGCGGGGTCAGGTAGGCGTTGGCCTGGCAGGGGTGCCCGAGCTCGACCTCGAGGTCGGCGACCAGCCGCGTCAGCGGCGCCCAGTAGCGGTGCAGGCCCTGGAGCACGACCGTCGCCCCGCCGTCGAAGAGGGCGGCGACCTTGCGCGCGTCGACCAGTCCGGTGAGCGGTCGGCCGGCCAGGCTCGCCGAGCGCGTGTACGACGCCTCGGGCAGCACGCCGCCGTCCTGGGCGATCCGGATCGCCGGCGTCCGGATCGCCGTCTCGGTGAGCAGGTGGTCGACGTCGTCGAGCGAGAGCAGCCCGACGAGCAGGTCGGGGTCGGCGCGGTGCAGGTGCACGCGGGACGCCCAGACCTTCGCCAGGAAGGTCTGGGCGTCGCCGCTCAGCAGGTCGAGAGCGCCCACCTGCGTGCGGCGTTCGTCGGTCGTCAGGCGTCGGTGCCGTCGGCGTCGCCGCCGTCGGTGCCGTCCGCGTCGCCGCCGTCGGTCGCGTCGAGTCCGCGTCGCCGCCGTCGGTGCCGTCCGCGTCGCCGCCGTCGGTGCCGTCCGCGTCGCCGCCGGGCTCGAGACCGCCGCCGACCGCGCCGGTGGTGATGTCGTCGTCGTTGAGCGGCTCGTCAGGGGTGGTGGTCATGAGCTCCTCCTCGAGATCGGTGCATCGGTGGTCATCCGCAGTCTGTCGACCGGGGTGCTCGATGCGGTACCCCCCGGGAGGGTGTCTCACGCAGCGGCGGCAGCGGCCTTCGCGGCCCGGCGCGGGAACTGCCAGGTGAGGTAGAGGCTCAGCGCGGTGTAGTAGAGGAGGTAGCCGACCGAGGCGGCCACCACCAGCTCGTTGGGGTCCGGAAGGCCGGCCACGATCACGGCGTACGCCACGAACCACAGGCCGGTGAGCAGGAACGTCAGCTGCCACATCGGCTCGGTGCGCGAGGGGTAGACGTACTTGATCGGCACGAACACGAGGATCACCAGCACCACGATCATCCAGGCGGTGACGGTGGTGCCGAGGCCGATGGCGATCACGTAGAAGGCCAGGATGTTCCAGTAGCTCGGGAAGCCCAGGAAGAAGTGGTCGTCGGTCTTCGCGTCGCTGCGGCAGAACTGGTAGCACGACGCGAGCAGCGGTGCGCACGCCAGGACCCCGCCCAGGACGCCGCTCGGCAGGTAGCCGTTGCTCCACAGCAGCGCCATCGGGGCGAGCGTGTAGGTCATGTAGTCGACGATGTTGTCGAGCAGGGCGCCGTCGAAGGACGGCATCACCCGCTTGACGTGGAAGCGGCGCGCGAGCATGCCGTCAGTCCCGTCGACCACCATCGCGGCCAGGAACAGCCACAGGACCGTCTCCACCTCGCCGCGGTAGGAGTAGTGGACCATCAGCAGCGCCAGCACCGAGCCGGTGGCGGTGTAGAGGTGGACCGATGCGGCGGCCAGCCGTTGACCGGGCGTCGGCCCGGGCTCGGTGGCCTCCATGGGCGACCACACT